>CBETBW010000013.1:0-85984 GCA_965534715.1 uncultured Parasphingorhabdus sp. | reverse complement strand
TGGACCCGCCATTGCCGTTACCGTTTCCGTTGTTCCCGTTTCCGTTGCCGCCGCCATTATCGTTGCCGCCGTTGAACGGGTTGCCGCTGCCATTGCCGACTGCACCAGGATTGCTGTTGATCAAATTACCCAAGCCACCCCCAATATTAGATATCACGGCCTCGTTCAAAGTCGGCGATGCCATGGGAGAAGGCGTTGACCCGTTGCTGACTAAACCAGCCGTGATTGTTCTTAACAACACAGGTGTTTCGAAAACCGGCGCGCTGATCGTGCCTTCAAAGCTGTTGCTGGCAATTTCTACCAGCGAGTCTTCATCTATAGGCTCTGGCGTTTCATCGCTTCCATCAGGCGCATTGGGAGAGTCAATTATTCGCGATTCCGCACCGGTAATTGACAATCTGAATTGCTGATCACGATTCACCACACCAATCATGCCGGGGGACAATAATTGCGTCGCCCCGCCATCCAGCGTCGCCACTTGAACCGCACCTTCGGTCACTTGCACCGCCGTTCCCGTCTCCGTCACGGTAACGCTAAATGTAGTGCCTTTGACAACAGCAGCCAGATACGGGGTTTTGACGCCGAAATGCGGAGTTGCTTTCTTGTCGATGCGGAACAGAACATTGCCTAGCTCTTCAAAAAATTGAACGACGCCGCCGCTTTCGCTTGGCCGGCTTATCCTGAGGCGGCTACTGGGGGAAATAACGACATATTCCTGTCCTCGCACTAGGACAGCGCGGCTCTTCTTCCCAGTCACAATCACATCACCGGCGTCTAGCGGTCCACCGCTAATGGCGATTTTTGAGACGCCCGAGCGCAATATATTAACAGTCCCGCTGCTCTCGGACACCTTCCATTGCGGAGTACCGGCATGAGCGGTGCCAGTCGCCATAAATGCCGCAATTGCGAGAATTTTTGTCAATTTTTGCATCGTTCTACCTTCCGGCCTGTTGGCAAAACGCCAATTGGATAACTGCATTATTAGCCGATCAACGTGGCGATACGGTTTAAAATGACGCTGAATATTCGGTTAATCTGGTCCGGCGCTAAGCATTTCCTAAGGTTTGAACGCTAAACGAAAGTTCGTTAATGTTTAGGGGTAGTCCGTGCGTTCGTTGGTTCATCTATCAATTTTGAGTGGTTTCTGCTGCTATGCTCCTCACGCGCTAGCGCAACAAAACGGCAATCCGTTTGAGAGTGTCGGCGCCCAAGGTGAAAGGGTTGTTGGCAATCCCGGTGCGAGCAACCAACAGAATCAGCAGGCTGCTCCTGTCGTGAGACAAAATCACCAGGCTCCCGTGACGCCTGACAGCGGTTCCATCACCATAGGAGCGATCAGCGTTCAAACCGGACCTGAAATCCCGTCCCAGAGCTTAGCCAGCAGCTACGAAAAATTTCTTGGGCAAGTCGCCAGCCAGGAGAATCTGAGCGCCTTGGCAAGCGCGGTTTCCGGTGCGGCTCGCGAGCGTGGATATATTTTTGCGAGTGCACAGATACCATCCCAGGCGGTCAAAATCGGTGTGGTAATGGTCCAGCTCGATCCCGGCGCTATTGATGAAGTGCGGATAATTGGTTCTGACAATCGCCGGCTGTGGAAGATATTGAACAAACTACAGTGTACCGCCGCTCGTTCGGATGTCGTTGAACGACAGCTGCTGCTCGCGGGTGATCTACCGGGCATTACGTTGGAGAATACAAGCTATCAGCGCGAAAACGGCAAAGGCGTGCTGATTGTAACGGCGCGCGAGGACAAGGCGAAGGGCTATGCCGCTTTCGACAATTACGGTCCGGAAACGCTCGGTCCCGTCAGAATGCGGCTTGATCTGGATATTGCCAGTCTGTTGATGGATAGCGACGTACTGACCACCAATGTAATAAGTTCGGTCCTTCAGCCCAAAGAGCTTACCTATGTAAATGCTCGCTATGCGATGACGCTGGGCGATGGAGGAACAGTTGTGGGCTTGTCCGGTGCTGCAGGTCGCACGAGTTCGGGCGGCAATTTAAGCAATCTGAATTATACCGGTCGCAATCGCCATGTTTCGGTTTTTGCAAGTCATGCCTTGATGCGCGGTAATGATCTCAATTTGTGGCTTAACGCGGAACTCTCTTATCTTGATGTCGAACAGTCACAAGATGGACAGCTATTTCAGGACGACCAGATTGCCATGGCCTCCCTGAATTTTTCGGGGAATTACAACATCGGCATTGGCTGGGTTTATGGTGGTGTCGGCGTAAGCCAGGGGCTCGGCATATTAGGAGCTAGTGAGAGTGGCGATCCTCTCAATTCTCGCGCCAATGGTAGCGGTGAATTAACTAAAGCGAACTTCTGGATCAACTCGATCCTCAATTTCGGCGGGGGTATTGGAATGCGAATTGCAGGCAGCGCACAAATCGCTTCGCGGCCGCTCCTCTCGCCAAATGAAATAGCAATCGGTGGCCCCTATTTTGGCAAAGGCTATGATTTCAGCGAAAGGTTCGGTGATGAAGGCGCGTTGGGATTGGCCGAATTGCGAAAAGAATTTAACGACGTCAATGGCTGGATAGATTGGTTCCAGCTATACGGTTTTGTCGATGGCGGATATGTTTCCAATATCGGCGCCGGGTTTGGAGACGGCTCTTTAGCGTCCGCTGGAGGTGGCATTCGAGCGCAAGTCGGCAAATTTGATTTTGGCATCGAGGCGGCTGCCCCGATAACCGATGACCGCTTCGAAAGCGCGGATCGTTCACCAAAAATCAACGCACAAGTTGGCTTCAGATTTTAAGGCTGATCGAAATTCGAATAAATGGAATGAAAGTTGAAAGGGGAAGAGGCTTTTGGCGATTTGACAATGGCGGTATCGATTGAGCGACCAATGTCTGCTTCGGCGCCCAACGCGAGCATGAGCGCGCTGTAACCCAAATGCTAGACTTTGGGCCGCAAGTTATGATTCACCGAATTCGAGACTAAACGGCAGCTAATTCGTTTGGTGAGCCCAAACCGGAAACTCCGCCATCGGCCCAACAACAGCCCTTTGGCTTTAATCTTGCAAATGCCTGCATACTATCCAGTTGTTGCCATCCAACAACGCCAACACCGAAGTCCGCGTCTACGATAAAATTGCTTTCGGACTTTCCTACACCCGGCCCGATCGCTTATCCTCGCCACCGGTCCTTCGACACGCTCAGGACAGGCTCTTTGACAATCTGGATAGAATAAGCGCGATCGCACTCGCCCACCGACAGCAACCGGACCGGAATTCGCGCCCGGCTGAAAGGTCACACTCGGCGCTATGCTGGCGATCGGAAAAGGCCGGAAATTGGCGGCTTCGGGGCAAAGGTCACGGAAATTAAAAGCGGGCTTTGGTGTCAGGTTACATGATCCATTGCCGCGAAATTCTGGCTTGGCTTTGATGGATGGGGCTCATTACCCGCGCCAGTCAGCGCCAGTCGACAATTTCCCAGCCGCGCGCTTCCGCCAGACGCCGCAATTTGGGCGTTGGTGTCGTGGCGATCGCCTCGTCGGCAAATTCCAGCATCGCCTTATCGCTGACATGATCGGAATAGGCGCGCACATGGGTTTCGCCGCGCTGCCATCCCTGTTTCGCAAACAGGTCCTCGATCCGGCCGATCTTGGCATCATCATAGCAATTCTCGCCGATGATCCGCGGCCGCACGCGCCCTTGTCCGTCGACGTCCAGCAGCGTCCCGATCAGATGATCAAATCCCAGACGCCGGGCGATAGCTTCGGCATAAAGTTCATAGGATGCGGTTACCAGCACCAGCGTCCGTCCGGCAGTGCGGTCTGCCTCAATCTGATCGATCGCCTTTTGATGAAAGTTGGAGCGCAGCACCTTTTCTGCAAAACGCTCGATATGGGGCTGTAAGGCCGAAAGCTTCGGCGCACTGCCCAATAGCATCCGCTGGTTGAAGGTCTTCAATCGCCCGCGGCTGATCAGCTTGAGTCCATATGCGACGAACGCAAACGGCAACAGCGGCAGAAAAATCAGTCGCCACGGTGCTCTGGCAAAAACCATATGAAACAGGAACGGTGTGTAGGTCCCGCGCACGGTAATTGTGCGGTCCATGTCATAAAGTGAAATTTTCTGCATGCCGTCCCGAAGTTCCCGTTCGCGCGGTCCTTAGCAGCCTGCTCGCAAAAGCACCAAATATTTGAGCAGTTTAATCTCTTGAGCTTTGCCGAAATTTCGGTCACCTATAGACGCGATGTCGATACCCAGCGATTTTGTCGAAGAGACAGCCGAAGGCGGAGCGGTTATGCTGCGTTTTTCTGGCGATCTTTCGATTGCCAGCGTGGGGGACCTGCCGGAACGCCTGAGAGAATATGCAGGCGAGGCGACGCGGCTGGATATTTCGGGTACAGGCTATGTCGATACGGTGGGAGCCTGGTTGATCTACCGTACTGCGCGCGATTGCGAAGCGGAGATTGTCGGTGCGGATGACGATGCTCAGCGGTTGATCGCTGCGGTCACCGGGGCGGATCAGGCGACCGACATCCGGCCGGAACCGGTTAACCCGGTTATCCGGGTGCTGGGCGAAGTCGGCGAGGCGACAAGTCTTGCCTTTTCCACAATGACCGGGCTGGTTGGTTTTTTCGGTGCGATCATTCTGGGATTTTTTCGATTGCTGCGGCATCCCGGCCAGATAAGATGGAACGCGGTGATCCAGCGCTTTGATGTCGTCGGTGTCCGAGCCCTCGGCATTATCGGCCTGATGAGTTTTCTGATCGGATTGGTGATCGCGCAACAAGGCGCGGTACAGTTGCGGCAGTTCGGAGCGGAAGTGTTCACCGTCAATCTCGTCGGCCGTTTGACGCTGCGCGAACTGGGCGTGCTGATGACCGCGATCATGGTCGCTGGGCGGTCCGGCTCGGCCTTTGCCGCGCAAATCGGCACAATGAAGCTCACCGAAGAAATTGACGCGATGCGCACGATCGGGGTGTCACCGATCGAGGCGCTGGTGCTGCCGCGCTTTATCGCTGCCGTTTTCATGCTGCCGTTGCTGGGCTTTTACGCCTCGGTGGTTGCGATCATCGGTGGAGGCCTGCTGAGCTGGGTTGAACTGGACATTCCGCCGGCAACATTTTTCTCCCGCATTCGGGAGGTTGTGCCGCTCACTGACGTATATGTCGGGTTGGTAAAAGCGCCGGTGTTCGGTGCGATCATCGCGGTTACCGGCTGTTATCAGGGCATGCAGGTCAAGGGTAATGCCGAGGATGTCGGCAAGCGGACGACCGCAGCTGTGGTCCAGGCGATTTTTCTGGTCATTGTGCTCGATGCCTTTTTTGCGGTCTTCTTTACCTGGATTGGATGGGAATGAAGCGCGAATCACAGACCATCGCCTATGACCCCGATTACGAAGGCCCGATCGTGAGCGTCCATGGCCTGCGCAACAGCTTTGGTGAGCAGGTGGTTCACGAAAATCTCGATCTTGATGTGCATCGCGGCGAAATCATTGGTGTGGTCGGCGGATCCGGTACCGGCAAATCTGTATTGATGCGCTCGATCATCGGCTTGCAGATGCCTGATGAAGGCGAGATCAAGGTCTTCGGCAAACAGATATTGGGCAAATCGGATGCCGAGACGATCGAAATTCGCAAGCGCTGGGGCGTATTGTTTCAGGGGGGCGCGCTGTTTTCCACGCTGACGGTGGCTGAAAATGTGATGGTGCCGATCCGCGAATTCTATCCGGAAATGGATCGCGATTTCCGGCGTGAAGTGGCCAAATATAAAGTCTGCCTTGCCGGACTGCCGCCCGATGCTGCTCCCAAATATCCTTCCCAGCTGTCGGGAGGGATGCGCAAACGGGCTGGCATTGCGCGGGCGCTCGCGCTCGATCCGGAATTGCTGTTTCTCGATGAACCGACTGCAGGACTGGATCCGATCAGCGCTGCCGCGTTCGACAATCTGACCAAGGAATTGCAGCAGACTCTTGGGTTGACGGTGTTCCTGATCACCCATGATCTTGATACGCTGCATGCTATTTGTGACCGGGTGGCGGTGCTCGCAGACCAGCGTGTCATCGCCGTTGGCACGATCGATGAACTGCTCGCGCTCGACCATCCCTGGATACAGGAATATTTCAACGGCCCGCGCGGGAGGCTGGCATCTGCCGGGAAAAAGATGTTAGGATGAGAATGATCAACCCGTTCAGAGAATTCTTGCAGCTGGCGATACCGCTCGTCATAGAGGTGAAATAGATGGAAACGCGCTCCAATCATATCCTTGTCGGTGTTGTCACCTTGATGATGCTGGCCCTTGTGGCCGCTTTTCTGGTCTGGATCGTCCGCTTTGGCGACGGTGCGACCAAGCAATATGACATTTTCTTTTCGCAGTCTGTCGGTGGACTGGCATCGGGAACTGGCGTGACATTTGCCGGCGTGCCCTCCGGGCAGGTGATCGAGGTGGCACTATGGAAGAAAGACCCGAACTTTGTTCGTGTTCGCATTGCAGTGAGTGAAGATACACCGATACTGGAGGGTACCACAGCAACCATCCAGAGCGTCAGTTTCACCGCGCCGCCCAATATTCAGCTCGACGGAGCCAAAAAGGGAGCGCCGCCGATTACCGAATTGGGGCCTGAAGGGGTACCGGTG
The DNA here is from genome assembly GCA_965534715.1 of uncultured Parasphingorhabdus sp. GTDB lineage: Bacteria > Pseudomonadota > Alphaproteobacteria > Sphingomonadales > Sphingomonadaceae > Parasphingorhabdus. Next base: position 79,392 of record CBETBW010000013.1, on the reverse strand, counting down.
ATTCCGACCAAACCGGGCGCACTCGGGGAATTGCTCAACAGCGCACCATTGGTGGTCGAACGGCTGGCAACCCTGACCGACCGGTTGACCACGTTGCTGTCTGACAAGAACCAGGAATCGATCAGTGGCATCCTGAGCAACGCCGATCGCTTGACGGGCAGTCTGGCGGATCAGGCACCGGGCTTGGAAGCATTGATGGAGGAATCGCGAATTGCCATCCGCAATGCCGGTGAGACCGCTGCGAAGCTCTCCCTCGTGGCGGACAATACCAATAATTTCCTCACGAACAACGGAGAACCAGTGGCGAAAAATCTTGCCACTACGCTGGACTCCGCATCCAAGAGCCTTCTCGCGCTTGAAGGTGTGCTGAAAAATACGCAACCTGCGGCCGAGCGGCTTTCGAGCAAGACCCTGCCGGAAGTGGACCAGTTGGTGGAAGACATGCAGGCGCTGACTAAATCGATGACGGCGGTAACCGAACGGCTGGATCAGGGGGGTGCTGGATCCTTGTTATCGGCACCAGCGCTGCCGGACTATAAACCAGGGCAATGAAAGAGCAGATATGATGAGCCAGTTTCGACCATTGAAGTCTGTTGGCCTGCTGGCCGCTACTGCCGCGCTCAGCGCCTGCGTCAGCTTCGGCGGTGCTGAACCGCCGCCGTCCCTGCTATCGCTGTCACCCGACCAGAAGTTGGCGGCCGGAGCGATGCAGAGCGGACCGCAGACAGGCTCGGTCGTAGTTGCACTGCCCGCTGCTCCGCAGAAACTCAACACGATTAGGGTGCCAGTGCAAACCACTGGCACCGGCATTGCCTATTTGAAAGATGCTATTTGGGTGGATAAGCCAGCCCGGCTGTTTCAGGATCTGCTCAGCGAAAGCATCGCCGCTCGGAATGACCGGTTGGTGCTCACCGCAACTCAAGCCGGCGGTAATGCGCAAACCTATATCACCGGCGAATTAGTCAATTTCGGTCTCGACGGCCCCAGCCTGACGGTCACCGTCACCTATGATGCGGTGAAAATGACCAAAGGTCAGCCAGTCGAGAAAAAACGCTTCGAAGCCAGTGAAACCGTCTTTGTTGCTGAACCAATCCCGGTAGGAGAAGGTCTGAACCGGGCCGCGAATAGAGTGGCTGCCGAAGTCGCCGAATGGGTGGGCTAGACTAGCATCATCACAGGTCAGGTTGGGCAACCGCGGGTTACGTCGGTCAACAAACTTATAGCTATTGCGCACTAGCTGATCAGCAAAAGTGGTTATTCCTCACCATAGCTGAACCCTTCGGGTTCCGGCCAATCGATCGGGGTCGCCGCCATCACCCGGAACAGGCACCCCATCTCGTCTGGATGGGTGAGCCGCTGATGCGCAGCCCGGATATTCCCGGCTTTTTCCGGAGTTTTTGCAATCAGCGTTTCGGCGCGTTGATCGATCCCGAGCGACTTCAGCCACTGGCCCTGTTCCGCTGGCCCGTGCACCGCCAACAGGCGGGTCCGCGCAATATTGGCCAGCGTGTGAAAGTCGACATGTGCGGTGAGGTCGGACGTTCCAGGGCTGTCGAACGGGCTGATCGGCAGATGATCCTTCACCGCCTGCAGGGTGCTGCCGGTTCCCGGCTTCGCATAGCCATAGTCGATGATCAGCAGGGTGCCGCCCTGTTTTGTCAGACGACTTGCAAGACTGCCAGCCATTTCCACGCTGATCGGCGAACGCTCCAATATCGTGCCTTCCGGAAATCCGCTTGCGGTACCAGCGATCTGATCCTCCGCCGTCCCGACACTGGGAATCGCGACAAATTTGCTGCGATCGCGCGCGACCACTTGCCGCCGCCAGCCGCCGGACGTTGCTACAAACTGCTCAATCGGAAGAGCGTCGAAAAATTCGTTGGCGACGATAAACAGCGGCCCGTCCTTCGGGAGGCTTGCTATGTCCTCATGCCATTTTGCATCCGGGTGCAGCTGCGCCTGCCTTGCTTTCAGGACCGGGCTGGTCTCGACGAAATGGACGCTCGGCGTGCAACCGAATCTGGCCATGGAGCGCAGCGCGTCACTGGCCAATGTACCGCGTCCCGGACCGAGTTCGACATAGTGGCACTGAGCGGGCGACCCCTTGCGAAGCCAAAGATCGGCCAGCCAGATGCCGATGATTTCGCCAAACATCTGGCTGATTTCAGGGGCGGTGATGAAATCTCCCGCTTCGCCGAGCGGATCTTTGCTGGCATAATAATAGTCATTGGCGATGGCCATATAGTCGCCGAGCGGGATCGGGCCTTCGCGGTCGATCCTGTCGGCGATTATATGCGCTGCGCTGGGTGGGTCTGTCTTGATGCCGTCAGGCAACGCTCTTGTCTCCGGCCACTGCTTCGATGCGCGCGCGCCTGCCTTTCGCCGTGAAGACCAGCCACGCGCCGAGCAATATCATTGGCAGCGTCAGCCATTGGCCCATACTGAATCCCGATTGTTCGACCAGCCATGTGAGCTGAACATCCGGCTGGCGGAAAAATTCGACGGTGAACCGGCTGAATCCGTAAACCAGCAATCCGGCACCAAGCAGCTTGCCGGGCTGATAGCGGGCATCGGTCTTCCAGAACATCAGCGAGAGAATGATGAAATAGAGAATGCCTTCGAGGCCCGCTTCGTAGAGCTGGCTGGGATGGCGTGCGACGTCGCCGCCCATCGGGAAGACGATCGCCCATGCTACGTCGGTTTGCCGCCCCCACAGCTCGCCATTGACGAAATTGGCCAACCGTCCGAAGAGCAGACCAAAGGGGATAACGCAGGCGATATAATCGCACATCCGCAGAAAATCGAGCTTCTCTCGCCGTGCGGTCCACCACAAGGCGAGCACAACGCCGATCGTGCCGCCGTGCAGCGACATGCCGCCGTTCCAGACCTGCAATATCTTGACCGGTTCCAGCAATATCTCGGGATTGTAGAAAAACACATAGCCCAGTCGGCCGCCGACAATGATCCCGAGCGTCGCCCAGAAAATCATGTCATCAGCATGGCGACGGGCCATCGGCGAACCTGGCTGGGCCACCAGTTTGGTCAAATACCAATAGCCGATCAATATCCCTGCGAGATAGGCCAGCGAATACCATTTGAGCTGAAAAAAACCTAGGTCGAGCGCATTCGGAGAGAGGCCAAGCTCCGTAAATTGCGTAAACTGCGACGCATTGGCCAATATAATATCAATCAACTCTTTTCCCCACGTGGTTTCCTGTCCATATAAAGGGAAATTCCCTTAGACCAAGAGGGAACAACAGGAGACTTGAAGAATGGCGACCTCTGAACTGGATGCGGTAATCGATAAAACGCTGGAAGTGCTGACGCAGCCGGGTCAGTTGCTGGAACTCGACACGATCAATAAATTTGGCGTCGATATGCCGGTCTTCAAGAACGCACCGCAGAATGTATCAGATTATCTCGCCTATTTCTGCCAACAGCATGCCGACAAGGAATTTATGGTCGATGGCGACATCCGCCTGACCTTCGGTGAAACTTATGCCGCCGCACGCGCTTTGGCTGGAGGGCTGGTCGAAGGCTATGGTGTTCAGAAAGGCGACCGGATCGGAATCGCCGCGCGCAATTCGGCCAATTGGGTCGTTCTTGACATGGCAATTACCATGGCAGGCGGTGTTTCGACCAAGTTGAACGGCTGGTGGCAGGGCGATGAACTGGCCGACGGTATCGAGGATGTCGGTTGTTCATTCGTTTTTGCCGATCACCAGCGGGCCCGGCGTCTTGTCGAATCCAAACGCGATCACGGCGCCGAACTGTTGGTCTTCGAACATGACAAGCCGCCTCTGGAAGGGCTGAAAGTCATGCTGGAAAAAGGCGGCGGCGCCGAAACACCTCTGCCGCAAATGGCACCGGAAGACAATGCCACCATCCTGTTCACCTCTGGCTCCACCGGCAAGTCGAAGGGTGCCTATGCCGAGCATCGCTCTGTCGTCCAGGGCGCCATGAGCTTTGTTGGCACGGTGCTGGTGCTGGTCACTATCATGACAAAAGCGGGTACAATGCCGGAAGGACAGCCGACCGCAATGGTCTGCGTTCCGCTATTCCATGTCACGGCATCGGTGCCGCTTGTACTGGTCAGCTATGCGATCGGTCGCAAGCTGGTGTTTCTCAACAAATGGGATGCCGAAGAGGCAATGCGCCTGATCGAAAAGGAACGCGTCACCTATTTTGTCGGCGTACCGCTGATGAGCATGGAAATCTATTCGCACCCCAATCTTGATAAATATGATCTTAGCAGCTGCGTCACTATGGCGGCGGGGGGCGCGCCGCGTCCGGTCGAGCATGTCCGGCGGATCAAGGAGAAAATGGGTGATGGGTTTCCGGTGATTGGCTATGGCCTGACTGAAACCAACGGCGTTGGCTGTTCCAACCAGAATGAAAATTATCTCACCAAGCCGGACAGCACCGGTCGCGCAACGCCTCCGATTGTTGATGTCGCGATCCTCGACGATGACGGCAACAAGATGCCTCAGGGCGAGCGCGGCGAAGTATGCATCCGCACGTCTGCCAATTTCACCGGCTATTGGAATAACGAAGAAGCGACCAGGGATGCCTTCACCGACGACGGCTATTTTCGCACCGGTGACATCGGTTATCTTGACCCGGAAGACTATCTCTACATTGTCGATCGCAAGAAGGAGATTATCATACGTGGCGGCGAGAATATCAGCTGTCAGGAAGTGGAAGCCGCCATCTACGCGAACCCGGCGGTCGCAGAGGCCTGCATTTTTGGTGTTCCTGACGAACGGTTCGGAGAGGTGCCGGGACTGGTCTATAATACCAAGGACGGTCACAGCCTGACCGACGAGCAATTGCTGGCATCGCTCGAGAGTCAACTCGCGCCCTATAAAATGCCGGTTCATATCTGGCAATATGACGAGCCCTTGCCGAAGCTCGGTACCGCAAAAATTGCAAAAATCGTGATTGCGAAAAAGCATCGTGACGAGCTGGCTGAGGCGGGATGAATGTACGCGCCGATATCCCGGCTGCGCCGGCTGATCCGGGGAAACGGATCGTCCGTCAGCGGGATATTATAAATCGCCGGGCGCTGGCTGAAAAAATAGAAGAACTCATCGCCGAACATGGCATGCCGGAGGCCCGGGCAAAGATCCTTCCCCTTTTACAGGACGCCCTGACGAAGGGGCGTGCTGAGATCAGCAAACGCTTGTTGAAAAAACCGTCGGCCGGCCATGAAATGGCGGCGGCCCAATCGTTTCTGGTCGATCAGCTGGTGCGTTTGATCCACGATATAGCTGTGCATCACCAATATCCGGTCGGCAACCCGTCGTCGGGCGAGCGTATCGCGGTGATGGCGGTCGGCGGTTATGGGCGGGGTGAAATGGCGCCGCATAGCGATGTCGACATCGCTTTCCTGACGCCGCACAAGACAACCAGCTGGACCGAGCAGGCCGTCGAGGCGATGCTGTACTGGCTCTGGGATCTCGGATTGAAGGTCGGACAAAGCAGTCGCTCGATCGACGAAATGGTGCGCATGGCCAAAGGCGACCTTTCAATTCGTACTGCGCTGCTCGAAGGCCGCTATATTTGGGGTGATACCGGCGTTTACGAAGACGCCAAACAGCGTTTTTTCGATGAGGTGGTTGCCGGAACCGACAGCACTTTCGTCGCGGAAAAACTGGCCGAACGCGATGCGCGGCATAAGAAAATGGGCGACAGCCGCTATGTCGTCGAACCCAATGTCAAGGAAGGCAAAGGGGGGATGCGCGACCTGCAGACCCTTTACTGGATCGGAAAATATATCCATCGAGTGGCATCGGCCGAGGATCTTGTCGATGTCGGTCTTTTGACCGCCGACGAATTTAAGCGCTTTCGCAAGGCGGCCAATTTTCTTTGGGCGGTACGCTGTCACATGCATGACATGACCGGCCGCGCGGAGGACCGGCTTACCTTCGATCTGCAAACCGAAGTCGCCCGGCGGATGCGCTTTGCAGACCGGCCCGGGAAATCTTCGGTCGAGCGGTTCATGCAATATTATTTCCTGAACGCAAAAGTGGTCGGCAACCTGACCGGCGTGTTTCTCGCGCATCTTGACGAGATGCATAATGCCGGGGTGCGACGGTTCCTGCCTTCCCTGACCCGCAAGCCAAAGAAGCTCAACGGTTTCGTACTGGATCGCGGTCGGCTGGCCTTGCCGGACGACACATTCTTCGCAAAAGACCCGGTCAGACTGGTCGAAATTTTCTGGCTGGCTGACAAGCACGGGCTCGAAGTCCACCCACTGGCGATGCGGGCGGCGCGGCGGGATGCCAAGTTGATCGACAACAAGATTCGCAAGGATGCGCGGGCCAACAAGCTGTTTCTCGATGTGCTCTGCTCGCCGCGCGATCCCGAACTGGTACTGCGCTGGATGAACGAGGCTTCGATTTTCGGCCGCTTCATCCCCGATTTCGGTCGCATCGTGGCGCAAATGCAATTCGACATGTATCATCATTACACCGTCGACGAGCACAGCATCCGCGCGATTGGCCTGCTCGCCAGAATCGGCAGGGGCGATCTGGCCGAGGATCATCCGAACAGCACCGTGACGATGCAGAAATTGCAGAACCGGCGGGTGCTGTTTGTTGCCACTCTGTTACATGACATTGCCAAGGGGCGAGGCGGCGACCACAGCATATTGGGTGCAGAAGTGGCGATGGAGCTTTGCCCGCGGCTAGGCCTGAAACCGCATGAAACCGAACTGGTCGCGTGGCTGGTCCGCAATCATTTGTTGATGTCGGCCGTCGCGTTCAAACGCGACCTTTCCGATTTCAAGACCATTCAGGATTTTGCCAACCAGGTAAAAAGTGTCGAGCGTCTTCGCCAGCTCATGGTGCTGACCGTGGTGGACATCCGTGCGGTAGGACCGGGCGTGTGGAATAGCTGGAAACGGCAGTTACTCACCGACCTGTTTGAAGCGGCGCAGGAAATGCTGCTGCTCGGCCACAAACAGCGTGGGCGCAAGGAACGGATTGACGAGAAAAAAGCCGTTCTGGCAAGGGCACTGAATCTACCGGATGGCGAATTCAAGAAGCTGGCCAAGCAGTTTAGCGATCCCTACTGGATTGCTGAACCTGATGATATCATTGAACAAAATGCCCGTCTTGTTCTTGATGCCGGGGACACGGATCTTGCGATTTTTGCCGATGTCTATGCCGAGCGCGGGGCGACATTGATAACCGTCTATGCGGCTGACCACCCTGGCCTATTTTACCGGATTGCGGGCGGAATCCATGTATCTGGTGGCAATATTATCGACGCGCGCATCCACACCACCCGTGATGGCATGGCGCTGGACAATTTCCTGGTTCAGGATCCGCACGGCAAGCCGTTTTCCGAGCAGGGGCAACTGGAACGGCTCAAACAATCGGTTGAGGATGCTCTGGCCAACCGGTCCAAGCTCTCCACCAAGCTGGACGCCAGGCCGCTTGCGCACTCGCGCGCAGGCGCCTTTGTCATTACGCCTTTTGCGCTGGTCGATAACGAAGCGTCCAACCGGTTTACCGTTGTGGAAGTCAACGCGCAGGACCGGCCGGCCTTGCTCAACGAACTGGCTTATGCGCTGTTTGAATCGAAAGTGACTGTGCACAGCGCCCATATCGCTACTTATGGCGAGCGCGCGGTGGATACATTCTACATCACCGATCTGTTGGGGGCCAAGATCACCAGCAAGCAAAGACTGAACGGGCTCAAAAAGCGCCTGATCAAAGCCGCCGGGAGCAAGGCCGACAAAGCTGCAGCTTAGCCAAGCTTGTCCTTGAGCGCCGCCAGAGCGCCAAATGGTCCGGCCTCCTCTTCGGTTTTCAATCCTTTTTTCCGCGCAACCGCATCGGCATCCGGTCCGCGCGGATAAGGATCGAGCGAAAGATACAGCGTTTGCGCGATCGCTTCGCCCAGATCGACCTGCGCCTGATCATATTCAACAAGGTCGCATTCTTCCTCGGTCAGCTCGATCTCTTCCTCCAGTTCGCTCGGATCCGTCTTGGGGATGAACAGGATGTCAAATTTTTCGCGGATCTGTACCGGGATCGCTTCCCCGGTTATCGCGCAGCTTTGGTGTAAATCGGATGCAAGTTGCCCCGTGAACGCGATCCCGCGCTCGCCGGCCATCAGTTTATAGCTAGCCGTCAGCGAAGAGATTTTCGGTAGATCGAACCGCAGTGCAAGGGCGTCTCGTTCTTCCTTGCTCGCAGCGAGCGTGCCCGGTCGCGGCTTCGAACCAATTTCGGACAGTCTGACAATATGGGAAAATTCAGGTGCGTCGATCATCCGGCCGATCCGCTGTCCGGGATATGACCCGCTATAATTCCATGGGATTCGCAGCCTTGCAGCGCGGTATGATAGGCGGACAGGCGCTCGACAAGAAAGGATAGTGCCGTGTGATCGGGCTTTTCGCCGCGAAAAACATTGCGTAATATGGCGTCATTAAGGTCCGCGCCATTCTCCAGCGCTTCGCGATAGGCACCGACACGGCCGCCAAGAGCGCCCATCATGCGCCCAACATGCTTGCCTACCACCATTTCGCCAATACCGATCTGGCGCAACTGCCCGTCCATGTCTGCGATAAAGATTTCTGTCAGCCATGCAATGTCCTGACCCCGATCCGGTTCTTTCTCAAGTCGGATCATGACCAGCGAGAATATCGCCGCAATCATGTCAAAGCGGCCGTCGATACTGTCCGGAACCTGGCCCTCTTCGTACCAGGCGATCTGCCGCCCTTCGCGCACAATTGCTTCGTACAATGGACGCATCCCGGCATTGGACTTGTCCCTCGAAAATATCTTGCTGAAAAATGACATTGCTGGTTCCGCTGGTTGGATCGCAAGTTTATGGACGATCGGGTCGTTTGTTAAGTCTGGATACAGGGCATATTGATATTTATCGCGCGAGATGCAATGGGCGATGACAAGTCAGGCACCGGTACGGTGTCGGCTGTATAGTGGAGAATGAGTTCGATGGTCGGCAATTTCAAAAAACACAGCTTGTGGCTCGGGCTAATGGCTGGCGCGATGACGATGGCAGGATGTACCCAGGTACGCGGTCATCAGGGATATATTGCCGATGAAGTACTGATGTCGGCCATTCAGGCAGGCGTCGACAACCGCCAGTCGGTCGAGGCATCGCTCGGTCGACCGACCTTCACCGGTCAGTTTGATGATAATACCTGGTATTATCTGTCCCGCGATACCCGCCAATATGGCTTTAACAACCCGCGGCCCCGCGACCAGCAGGTGATGCGCGTGCAATTTGATGCCGCAGGAAATGTGACAGCGGTCGACCGCACTGGCCTGGAATTGGTCGCAAGCATCAGCCCGGATGGCGACAAAACGCCGACACTCGGCCGTGACCGCTCCTTTTTCGAAGAATTATTCGGCAATATCGGCGCGGTCGGCGCGCCGGGAGCAAGCGGCCCAAGCAACGATCCGACCCGGCCGTAGCGTTTTACTTTATTTAGCGATGCCGCTGGCAGCAAGTACCGCCAGTGTCACCAATTCCGACGCGGTGGATGCCATGGTTGCAATCTGTACGGATTTCTCCAGTCCGACCAGCATCGGCCCGATGACCGAATCACCGCCCAGTTCGCGCAGCAGTTTTGCTGATAAATTGGCCGATTGCAGGCCGGGCATGACCAGCACATTGGCGGGCTGTGACAGGCGGCTGAACGGATAGTTCGCCATTAATTTGGGGTTGAGCGCCACGTCCGGTGCCATTTCACCTTCATATTCGAAATTGACGCGCCGTTGATCAAGCAGTGCCACCGCTTCCCGGATATTTTCCAGCCAGCGTCCTTCTGGATTGCCGAAAGTCGAATAGCTGAGGAAGGCGACGCGCGGTTCGTGCCCCAGCTGCCGGGCTACCGCCGCGGTTTGTTCAGCAATATCTGCCAGTTCGTGGGACGATGGCCGTTCGTGGACCGTAGTGTCGGCCATGAAAACAGTATGGTGCTGGCCGACCATGACATGAATGCCAACGGCGGTGCGGCCTTTTTCGACATCGATGACCTTGGCGATATCGCGGAAAGTTTGCGAATAGGGGCGGGTTACGCCGGTAATCATCGCCTCGCCCTGATCCATGGCGAGCAGCGCAGAACCGAAGATATTGCGGTCTTGATTGACCATGCGCTTGATATCTCGCTTCAGGTAGCCGCGGCGGTGGAGACGTTCGTACAGCATGCTCACCATGTCGGGTACCAGCGGGCTATTGCGACTGTTGTGCACTTCAAAGCTTTCGGGATCACGCACGCCCAATTCCTTGAGCTTTTCCCGAACTCGATCATCGCGCCCGACCAGAACCGGGGTGCCATAGCCTCCGTCCCGGAACTGAATCGCCGCGCGCAGCACGACATCCTCTTCGGCTTCGGCAAAAATGATCCGTTTCGGTGACAGACGGCTGGCTTCATAGGCCTGTGTGAGTACGGATGTTGTCGGATTGAGACGCGCCTTCAAGCTCTGCCTGTAAGCGTCAAGATCCTCGATCGGTTTCTGGGCAACACCGCTATCCATGGCGGCCTTGGCAACGGCAGCCGACACCACGTCCATCAGACGCGGATCAAAGGGGGCGGGAATGATATAGTCGACGCCAAAGCTTGGAGCGCGCCCGCCATAGGCGGCGGCGACTTCTTCCGGAACCTGTTCACGAGCCAGTTCAGCAATGGCGTGGGCGGCTGCCACTTTCATTTCCTCGTTGATCCGGGTCGCCCGCACATCCAGTGCGCCGCGGAAGATGAACGGAAAACCGAGGACGTTATTGACCTGGTTGGGATAATCGGAACGCCCGGTGGCGATAATCGCATCGGGTCGTGCCGCCTTGGCGTCGGGCGGAGTGATTTCCGGATCGGGATTGGCCATCGCGAAAATTATCGGCTTGGCGGCCATGTCCTTGACCATTGCCGGTTTCAGGACGCCGGCGGCAGACAGGCCGAGAAAAACATCGGCGCCTGTGAGTGCGTCTGTCAAAGTGCGCGCTTCGGTGTCGATCGCATGAGCGGATTTCCACTGGTCGACGTCGTCACGGCCACGATAGATCACGCCGGTCCGATCGCACATGGTTAGATTGTCATGCGGAACGCCAAGGCTCTTGATGAGCGAGGCGCAGGCAATGGCTGCGGCGCCGGCGCCGTTGACGACAACCTTGATATCTTCGATCTTGCGGTCGGTCAGCAGGCAGGCATTGATGATCCCGGCAGCGGCGATAATCGCGGTGCCGTGCTGGTCATCATGGAATACCGGAATATTCATCCGGTCGCGCAAGGTCTGTTCGATGATAAAGCAGTCGGGTGCGGCGATATCTTCCAGATTGATACCTCCGAAGCTGGGTTCCATGATCTGGACGGCATTGATGATGGCTTCCGCATCCTCGGTGTCGAGTTCCAGATCGATAGCATCGACATCGGCAAAGCGTTTGAACAATACGGCCTTGCCTTCCATCACCGGCTTGGAAGCAAGCGCGCCGAGATTGCCGAGTCCCAGAATCGCGGTGCCGTTTGAAATGACGGCGACCAGATTGCCCTTTGCGGTATAGTCATAGGCTTTCGAAGGGTCTTCGGCGATTGCCCGGACAGGGACGGCGACGCCCGGCGAATAGGCAAGGCTGAGATCGCGCTGGGTGGCCATTGGCTTTGACGCAATAATCTCGATTTTTCCGGGGCGTCCTTGAGAGTGAAAAAGCAGAGCTTCCCGTTCGGAAAATTCTAGATCGTTATCATTCTTGTCGGCCAAATTATATCTCCGCATATCAGTGGTCGGCTTGCTTGTGCCGATCGGTTTTCACGTCCCGGCACAAGACCTACTCGTTTTGTCGCGGAGCCGCAATATCAAGTAAATTTCAACAGGATGTGCTCGCAACTCTTTTATGTCTCGCTGCAGTCAGCTATCGCGAGACCATGGCAATCCGGACTCAGAGCAAAGTAGAAAGCACGGCGAAAGACCCTGCGCCGAAACCGGACAAGGTCACTCCGATGATGGAACAATATTTCGCGCTGAAGGCAAAGGCGGACGATTGCCTGCTTTTCTATCGCATGGGGGATTTTTTCGAGCTGTTCTACGAGGATGCCAAGCGCGCGGCGGCGGCGCTCGACATCGCGCTGACATCGCGCGGGAAAAATGCCGGAGAGTCGATCCCGATGTGCGGCGTGCCGGTGCATGCCGCAGAGAGCTATCTGGCAAAACTGATCCGGGCCGGCTTCAAGGTAGCGATCGCCGAACAGATCGAAACACCGGCAGAGGCAAAGGCGCGCGGTGGCTACAAGGCCTTGGTTGCGCGGGATATCATCCGCTATGTGACCGCGGGGACGCTGACCGAAGACACGCTGCTCGATGCGCGAAGCGACAATATGCTGGTCGCACTGGCGCAGGTGCAGGGCGAGATCGGGCTGGCAGCGGCGGATATATCGACCGGCAATTTTGAACTGACGACGATTTCCGACGATGCCCTGGATGCTGAACTGGCCCGGCTGGCGCCCTCGGAAATCATCTGTCCGCCCGCGCTGCTGCCACGGCTGGCGAAAGCGACCGCCTGGAACAAGGATCATTTTGACAGCCTTGGTGCAGAACAGCGCCTGCAGGATCATTTCGGGGTTGCGACGCTCGACGGCATGGGTGAATTCTCGCGTGCCGAACTGGCCACCGCAGGCGGTCTGGTTGCCTATGTCGAGCATGTTTCCCAGGGGAATATGCCCTATTTGCATCCCCCCAGAAGACGCGAAATACGCGAGTTTCTCTCGATTGACGGTCCGACGCGCGCGAGTCTGGAGATCGACCGGACATTGGCTGGCGCGCGCGAGGGCAGCCTGCTTCACGCCATCGACCGCACCGTTACGCCCGCCGGTGCACGTTTGCTGGCACGCGATTTATCTGCGCCGCTGTTCGCGGAAGAGCAGATCAACCAGCGGCTGGGGCTGGTGCAATGGTTCCATGAAGGTTCGGCGGTGCGCGATGATGTCCGGACGGAGTTAAAGGCCTTGCCCGATATCGGCCGGGCACTCGGCCGGGTTTCGGTCGGGCGGGGTAGCCCACGGGACCTCGGGCAGATTCGCGATGGCTTGAGCGGTGCGCGAATCCTGCGTGAGCGGTTGACTCTGGTGGCGGGTTTACCGGAACTGCTGGATAATATCCTGCCCGCGCTGGACGGGCACGCGGCGCTCGTCGACTTGCTGGACCGTGCGCTGGTCGAAGCACCGCCGACCGAGATGGCTCATGGCGGCTATATCGCAGCAGGTTTCGATCCGGCGCTCGACGAGTTGCGCAGCGCCGGTTCGGATGGCCGCAAGGCAATCGCAACGCTGGAAGCGCGCTATCGCGCAGCGACCGGGATCAATACGCTCAAGATCAAGCATAATGCCGTGCTCGGCTATTTTATCGAAGTCCCCGCCCGGCACGGCGATGGCCTGATGGCTGAAGATTCCGGTTTCACCCATCGCCAGACGCTTGCCGGTGTCGTGCGGTTCAATTCAACCGACCTGCACGAAGAGGCGGTACGCGTGTCGCAGGCAGGAGCGCACGCTCTGGCCGCCGAGTCCGCACATTTCGAGGAACTGGTCGACAAGGTGCTGGCGCGCAAGCAAGAGATTGGCGAGAGCGCCGATGCGCTGGCCCGGATTGATGTTGCTGCGGCGCTTGCCGAACGCGCCGCCGAAGGCCAGTGGTGCCGTCCCGAATTTGTCGATGGCAATATACTGGATATCCAGGCCGGTCGTCATCCGGTGGTTGAATCGGCGCTGGCGGCCAAAGGGGACCCCTTTGTCGCCAATGATTGCTCCTTGTCCCAGAACGAGCGGCTGTGGTTGGTATCCGGCCCCAACATGGGCGGCAAATCAACCTTCCTGCGGCAAAACGCACTGATTGTCATATTGGCGCAAGCCGGCGGTTTTGTTCCCGCTTCTTCCGCGAAACTCAGCCTCGTCGACCGTCTGTTCAGCCGCGTCGGCGCGTCCGACAATCTTGCCCAGGGGCGATCGACCTTCATGGTCGAGATGGTTGAAACCGCCGCAATCCTGTCGCAGGCGACCGATAAAAGCTTCGTTATTCTGGACGAAGTGGGCAGGGGCACATCCACCTATGACGGCCTTGCGCTGGCCTGGGCAGTGGTCGAAGCGGTGCACGAGACCAACCGCTGCCGCTGTCTTTTCGCGACCCATTATCACGAACTGACCCGGCTGGCCGACCGGCTCGATGCGCTGTCGCTCCACCATGTCCGCGCGCGCGAATGGAAGGGCGATCTGGTCCTGCTCCACGAACTTGCCAAGGGCCCGGCAGATCGCAGCTATGGTCTGGCGGTGGCCAAGCTGGCCGGCATCCCCAAACCGGTGCTGGGCCGCGCCAAGGCGGTGCTCGACAAGCTGGAGGCTGGCAAGGCGGAGACCGGGGGCTTAGCTGCCGGTCTCGGCGATCTACCGCTGTTTGCGGCAAGCCTTGCGGAAGTCGAAGAAAAATCGGATAGCCTGCGCCAGGCGCTGGGCGCGATTGACGTGGATGCGCTGTCCCCGCGGGAGGCGCTGGACCAGCTCTATGCGCTGAAAGCGCAGCTCGAACAGGAATGATTTTATGAAAAAATGGATATTGATATTGCTGACCGTGGCCGTCGTCGGCGGTGGTGCCTTTGTCTATTACACTCGCAGCAATAACAGCGAACCGCTTGCGGTCGGCGCCACCGCTCCAGCCTTTACCACCACCGGTGCGTTGGCTGGTCAAGAGTTTGAATTCTCGCTGGCCGACAAGCTCGAAGACGGTCCTGTTGTACTCTATTTCTTTCCCAAGGTCTTCACCGAGGGCTGTACGATCGAGGCCAATATGTTTGCCGACGCCACCGCCGAATTCAACGCCGCAGGCGCTACCGTGATCGGCATGTCGGGCGATGATATCGAAGGGTTGAAGAAATTTTCCGTCTCCGAATGCCGCGATAAATTTGCGGTTGCCCGTGCGGATGGAAAGATTATCGAGGATTATCAGGTTCGCATGGCACCGGGGCTCGCGATGACCAACCGGACCAGTTATGTTATCAGTCAGGAAGGCAAAATTGTCTTCGTCCACAGTGCGACCAAACCGCAAGGTCACGTAACCGGCACGCTGGCAAAAGTGAAAGCGCTCTCCAAAAGCTGATAAAATACTTGCTTTTGCCGCACGGCTAGACAGAAAGACGCTCATGACCGACCACGCACCCGATCCAGCCATGCTCGCCAAGGCGGAAACACTCACCGACGCGCTGCCCTATATGCAGCGCTATGCGGGAACGACCTTTGTCGTCAAATATGGCGGCCATGCCATGGGCGATGCAACGCTGGCCAGGAATTTTGCCCAAGATATCGTGTTGCTCAAGGCGGTCGGCATCAACCCTGTGGTTGTGCATGGCGGAGGGCCGCAAATCGGCGCAATGCTGGAACGGGTTGGCGTGGAAAGCAAATTTGTCGATGGCTTGCGGGTGACCACCAAGGAAACCGCGGAAATTGCCGAAATGGTCCTGTCCGGCGCGATCAACAAGGAACTGGTCAGCTGGATCGGACAGGCGGGTGGCAGCGCGATTGGTATTTCCGGCAAGGATGGCGGCTTTGTCAAAGCGGTCAAATTGCGCCGCACCGAGCGCGATCCGGACAGCAATATCGAACGGATCATCGATCTTGGTTATGTTGGCGAGCCGAAAAAAGTCGACCGCAGCGTGGTCGACATGATTTCCGCTGCCGGGATGATCCCGGTCATCGCCCCGATAGGCGTGGGTGAGGATGGTGCGACCTATAATATAAACGCCGATACGATGGCCGGCGCGGTTGCCTCGGCCCTGCGTGCCGCGCGTCTGTTCCTGCTGACCGATGTCCCCGGCGTGCTCGACAGGCACGGCGAGTTGCTGACCGATCTTGATCCGGCGAGTATCCAGACTCTGGTCGACGAAGGCACAATCTCCGGCGGGATGATTCCAAAGCTCGAAACCTGTGTGAAGGCGGTACAGGAAGGCGTGGATGCCGCAGTCGTCCTCGACGGCCGCATTCCGCACGCGATGCTGCTTGAAATCTTCACCAGCAAGGGCGCAGGCACGTTGGTGAAGGACGATTTTCAGCCGGTTGAATAAACGCTCAACTGTGTTATATTGATGATACAGCAAAATTCTGGCGTTACCGGCGACAAATCTATAGCCGCTATGTCAGATTATCGATAAAGGGTCCGTCCATGGCATTCGCAATACTTCAGATTATCTCAATCCTGCTCAACGTGGCAATTACCGTCATCATTGTGCAGGCAATCATGAGCTGGCTGCTCGCCTTCAACGTGATCAACCTGCAAAATGACATCGTCAACGCGATCTGGACCGCGCTTGACGGGCTGACCGCGCCGATCTACCGGCCAATCCGCAAGATCATGCCGGATTTCGGCCAGATTGACTTGACCCCGATGGTCGTCATCATCGGCATTATCATTCTGCAGGATGCAATCCTGCCACCACTCGCGCAGGCGCTTCTCAGTTGACAACAGCACGGATTATTGACGGCAAGGCGTTCGCCGCTGGACTGCGCGAGCGCATCAAGGATGCCGTTCCGACCTTCCTGGAGCAAACCGGCCGCGCACCCGGTCTCGCCGTCGTTCTGGTCGGCGAAGATCCTGCCAGTCAGGTCTATGTCGCTTCCAAGCACAAGGCGACGATTGCTGCGGGCATGGAAAGTTTCGAACACCGGCTGCCCGCCGATGTGGCGCAGGATGATGTGATCGCGCTGGTCGAGCAGCTCAATGCGGACGAAACCGTGGACGGCATATTGGTACAATTGCCACTGCCTGAAGGTCTGGACGAAAAAGCGGTCGTGATGGCGATCGACCCGGACAAGGATGTTGATGGCCTGCACGTGATCAACGCCGGACGGCTGGCCAATGGCGAAGAGGCGCTGACTCCGTGCACCCCGCTCGGCAGCCTGATGCTGCTGAAAGATATATTGGGCGATCTGACGGGACTCGACGCCGTCGTGGTGGGCCGGTCCATATTGGTCGGCAAGCCGATGGCGCAGCTGCTGCTCGCTGAAAATTGCACCGTTACCATGGCCCATAGCCGGACACGGAACCTTCCCGACGTTGTCCGGCGCGCCGATATCGTCGTCGCCGCCGTCGGTCGCGCCGAGATGGTCAAGGGCGACTGGCTGAAACCCGGAGCCGTGGTGATCGATGTCGGCATCAACCGGCTGGATCCCGAACCGGGCCAGAATAAGGGCCGTCTGGTCGGCGATGTCGCTACTGCCGAAGCGCTCGATCACGTCCGGGCGATTACCCCGGTCCCGGGTGGGGTTGGACCGATGACCATCGCAGTGCTATTGCGCAATACTCTGGTCGCGGCATCTGCACGCGCCGGACTGGAGAAACCGGAGAATCTGTAATGCGCCTGTTTGCCGCAATCGGAATCACGCTGATGCTGGCGAGCTGTGCCAGCGGCGGGGGCCGTCTCAACGACCGTGAACGGTACAATCGGGTGATCGGAAAACCGGTCGCCAATCCCAGCGCCATCGTCAAAGCGGAATTGTCCTTCGCCCGGTTGGCGCAGGAAAAGGGACAATGGACGGCATTTCGTGAAACGTCTGCGGATGACGCGATCATGTTCACCCCCGGTCTGGTCAATGCGCAGCAATGGCTGAAAGGCAAGGCGGACCCGCCGCAAGCCGTTGATTGGCAGCCGCACAAAATCTATATGTCCTGCGACGGCAGTATCGGTGTAGCCACCGGCGCCTGGCAAAGGGCTGACGGGACCAACGGTCACTATACTACCATCTGGCATCAGGAAAATTTCGGCAAGCGGCAGCCGAACAAGGACGTTAAGTGGAAATGGATATTTGATGATGGCGTGCCGTTGACGACACCGCTTGCGGAACCCGACTATATCGAGACCGAAGTGGCCTCGTGCATGGCGAAGATTCCTGTCGCATTTCCGCTGGTGGGCCTGACCGAAAAGGGCAAGTCGGGCGCCTCCACTGATCGCAGCCTCGTCTGGAACGCTGCGTTCGCAGCAGACGGCTCGCGCATCGTCTTTGTCGATCTGGCAAATGAGGATGGAAGCTTCCGCCGCGTGCATGAATATCAGGTTGCTGAACCGACATCATGATCGAACTCTTTATCTCCGCGTTCATCACTTTTTTCGTGGTGATTGACCCGCCTGGCTGTGCACCGATCTATGCCAGCCTGACCAGCAGCGTGCCGGAGCGCGACCGCCGGATCATGGCATTCCGTGCGATCATTGTTTCCGCAGGCATTTTGCTGGTCTTTGCCCTGTTCGGGGAACAGATGCTGGGTGCACTGGGCATCAGCCTCGACAGTTTCCGCATTGCCGGCGGCATCATGCTCTTCCTGATCGCGCTCGAAATGGTGTTCGAGAAACGCACCGAACGGCGTGAGGACCGGGCGCAGGAGATTATCGAGCAGCCGGAGATCGAGGATGTATCGATCTTTCCGATGGCCATGCCGATGATTGCCGGGCCGGGATCGATTGCCGCGGTCATGTTGCTGACGTCCCAGAATGACGGCATCGACAATGCTCTCGTCATCCTTGGCGCCCTCGGTGCGGTGCTGTTGCTCACGCTGATCGGACTACTCGCCGCAGGCCCTCTTATGCGGTTTTTGGGCCACAAGGTCGAAGCGGTCATCACCCGGGTTCTCGGTGTGATATTGGGCGCGCTCGCCGTGCAATTTGTGGTCGATGGGTTGAACGCGAGCTTCTGAGTCGCTGGTTCCTGTTCACTCGGTGATCACGCCCGTGCGCGAAAGCAGCTGGAACGCGCGACTGGCCAGAGACGGATTGAGTATCAGGCGCTCGAGCAATGCTTCCGGGCTTTCCTCTTGTTCGCTTCCATAGGCTGCAACAAGTCGGTTCCATGATGCTCGGGATTCTGCAATCCGGCCATTTTTGGCATAGACCATGGCCATGGCAATATCGTAATATGGACCAACCCCGGTGCTGGATGGAACGATTTTTTCGGCAAATTCCAGTGCCTCTTCATCCTTTCCTTCTGCCAGCAATGTAAACACGAGTGCTGTTTCCGCGACGATTGAGCCACGGGGGTCCAAAGCGATGGCACGTCTCAGATATGTGATTGCGATCGGATCATCACAGGCGAACAGAAACGCTCCTGTCTGCGCGTGAAGTGTTGCTTCATACGGGTCCAGTTCAACTGCTTTTTCGGCAAACTCTTTTCCGCGTGCACAGCTGCCATTGAAGAAACTGGCTCTGGCAAGCGCGAAATTCGCTGATGAATCCTCTCTGCCGCGAACCAGCGCGCGGCGAGCGAATTGCAACCCTGCTTCGGGATCCGGCTTTCTGCCGGTTGCCTCCTCCCGCAAAAAGGACATGAACGAGGCCGCAGCGAGCACCCGGCTATCCAATGGGTCTGCCGCCAGCGACTTTTCTATGCAGGAGTCAACAACGGGCAATAAATCGGGATCACGATTGGCGCGGTAGCTCTCGAACCGAAGGAGACAGGCATAGCCTTTCATTGCATCATTGGGCAGGTGCTTGCGCTGGTCGGTGGCGATCACACCGTAAATGCTGGCGACGCGGCTGACTATGGGGCCAAGCTTTTCAGGATAGTCTGCCGCCGAATCCGGCACGGCAATTGTTGCCGACCAGATTGTCTCGTTCCGGGTCAGCGACGTTAAGGTAAAGATGACTTCGGGACCGGTCGGGCCAGCTACCAATTGGCTTTCAAACCGATAGGCGTTATGATCCGTTTCAGGGGGCATGCTGGATATTTCCGCTGCCGCCAGCCGCACTTGTGAAGAACTGGCAAAGGCTTTTTCCAAAAACAGCCGGATTTCGGTGTCCTTGCCAGGGTCAATTCCCGGGCGCTCTTGTTGTGAGGATGAAAAATAGATTTTTGGAACCAGGGTGTAATATTGCGGTGCAGTCTCTGAGCCGGATTGATCCTCGTTGGCGGCGTTTAGCGACCAAACCAGACTGATCGCGAGGATGAGGAGGAACGCAGCCAGTCCGAGGGTTGTCTGGCGGTTGCTGAACCATCGGTCCCTGCCTATTTCGGCTGGTGAGGTGGCAGAGAGATCACTATCATTTGATTCCGTATCGGACTGCTGTTCTTTCGACCCGCCATCATCCATCTGAATCTCGACGGCATAGTGACCAATCGGGATGCGCAGCCGTTCTTCACCGCCCTGCGCAGCGTAATGGGCGGCCAGAATTTTACGCAGCCTTCCCACTTGTACGCGGGGATAGCTATCGGCCTGGACGTCGAAATCTTCGGTGCGACCGAGCCCGTCAACGGCAACCTGATAAGCTTTGGGCGGGTTGTCCGGGTTGGCAATGGCCTCTTCGACCAGATAGCTCAAAAGTTGCGACATCACCGGAGAACGCAAAAACTCCCGCGATTGCAGGAGTGTCTTGGTTTCTGCGCGGAGCATCGCGGCTCGCTTCTCATCTGGAAGCGGCGACGACATTATTCTAACCGCCCGCGTGCGATGGCTTCACCGATGGAGATCAGGCTCCTGGCAATCGTAAACATCATTCGAAATCCACCCAGTCCCGAAGACTGATCCAGCCTTCACTGCCGACAATGATATGATCGTGAACCGTCAAGCCAAGCTCTTTTCCGGCTTTGACCAGTCTGCAAGTGGCCTCGACATCAACCTCGCTCGGTTTCGGATCACCCGATGGATGGTTATGTGCGATGATCAAGGCTGTTGCGTCCAATACGAGCGACCGTTTCAAAATTTCCCGAGGATAGATGGGCGCTTCGGAAATCGTTCCTCTACTGACGACTTCATCGCAGATCAGGCGGTTTTTACTGTCCAGAAACAACACGCGCACTTCTTCAATCGGCAGGCGCGCCATGGCGATGACAAGATATTCGATCACGTCAGCGGCCTTGGACAGGCAAATGCGGTCAAGCATCCTTTCCCTGGACGATACAATCATGGCTTCACGCACCAATGACAGGATTGCCCGGGCGGGATCGCTTTCGGCTGCCCGGACATTAGCGTTCAGGACACCTCCAATAGAACCAAATTCAGCGATCAATCCAGCCGCTACTGCAGTCGCGTCGTCTATTTTCGCGAGATTGAAAAGTCGCTCCAGGATTTGTCGACCCCGAATTGCCGAAGGCGCTGCTGATGCCGGTATGTGCCGACGGTCAATACTATCAACATCGGATAGGCCCAAATCGCAGCCACTACCCCATAAGCTTGAGGCAGCAGTTCCGGGATAATAATTATCGGTAAGTGGGTGAGCACTTGTATCGATTGCATGGCGCACAACCATATGGTCCAATACCTCTCAGCATTTAAGGCAAGATAGAAAAAGCAAACCAACATCGCGGTGTCGACAAGAAAGATTCTCACTTCCAGATGAGAAAATCGTTCGGTGACAGGGGCGGCGACCGCGAGCGTCAGAAAGAACCCGGCCAGCAAAATAATGACCGCAAAACGCTCCGGCCAACCGCCCTTTATTAACCCATAGCTGGCGCAAATTATCAGCAGTGCTTGAAATAATTGAATTCTTGCCATGCTGCATTCGACCAAAGAATGTTGAAATGGTCAAGCTTCGCTTGGTCTACGCGGTGGGGACAGCTCGCGGATAGACACCTGCCTGATCCGAAAGCTCGGCTTGTACCGGAGGACATTCCAGGCCATCACCCCAACTAACGGCGCGCAATCCCGCATCTTCCCGATCTTCAGCCAGATGGCCATGCGCTTCGACAACTTCCCTATAACAGCGCGCGGTTTTGGCGGCTGCGGCAATCAGCTTTTCGGACGCATCCATTCCTGCCGTCAGGGAAAAGCGCGTTCCCGGTGCCAGGCGGGCAGCAGCAATGCTGCTCATCAGTTCACCCATTTGAATCATCGTCAAATTCAGAGACTTTTCGACTTCATTGATCTTCTTGGCAATCGGGCGGGCGGCTTCAATACGTTGGTTCAACATGTGACTCTCCAGACGCCGGATGACACCGACGTCGACTTATGGCCAAAATTTACAGAGATTAGTTCGGGTTGATCAATCTGCTGACAAGCATAGCTGCCAGACAGACAAAGGCGAATGCAAAGGCGAGCTTGACCGAAAGATCGGCGACCGCCCAGATTCGAGCTCCTTTGCTTAGATCATTACCCGGTTCTCCCTGCCTGCGGAACGGCACCGACAGGAGAGGGCTGGAGGAAGTGGCATAGGACTGATAAGTCGACTGCATTTCCCTGACCCTGTCCCGGTCCGGTGACGCTGCCTGTTGTCCAGGCAAGGGATAAACTGCGTCGGATTTGGGCTTTGGGACAATCCCAAATTTCTTGGGCACGAAAAATTTGGGAGCAATTCCCTCATGATCAGCCAGCATACGTGCCGCCGCTTTGCTGCTGGTGACCTGCAATTTTTGTCGCGCTGATCGCAATCGTTCGTTGATGATATTGGGCGTCACGCTGATTTCTTGCGCAGCGGTTTTGGCATCATGGCCCAGCAAAAGCAGACGAAGCGCCGCTTTTTCATTCTCATTCAGATCATCGCAGGATACTCTGGTCATCGTACGATCATAAATCAGCGAGGCTCATTTAGCAAAAAAGATCGTCCAGAAAGTTCCAAACTGATTCTTCTTCTGTCTCAAAAAACTTTTGATACCTTGATCTGATGGAGATGTATCCTTTGTTACCGCTACATTAGGTTAACAAAATTCGCCAAAACTATCCAAATGACATTGGCTATCTGTCGGCCACACGCCGGCAATATTAACTTGTTACCCCCCTTTTTGCTCGGTGTCACGGGTTGTAACTCGAGAACAGCTTCCGGTCGGTTCATAAGCAACATCGTCCGGTTAGAAATCCTTGGCAATGGTTTGTTCGGAACGGCGGCACGATGGTTCCGGTCCCCCTGGATTCAGGCCTGCCTTGTCGAACTGTCATTGAAGACCATTGGTGCAGCGCACGGAATATTCTGGTCAATATTCTCTCGCTGCGAAGGGTTTCCAAACCGACCTGAATGAAGTGATCGATGGCGAATTGCTTCTTTAGACAATCTAATCCGGGTCGATCGCCCCTCTCCCAGACTTGGATCGACCCGGAAATGATGTCAGCGCCCAAGGCAGATTCGTCAAAATCCGGACTTTCATCTCAGGGGTTCTTATTGGTGCCGAAACATCGCGAATTGGTGACGGGAAGAGTGTTCTTGGCCCAATTGAGACTGAAAAAATAGAGATTGAACAAAAAAAATGAAACGTCGCAAAAAGAATCTGAACCGCAGAGACAAGGAATTGATACTGGGAAATCTTGTGACCTGGGGTACCATCGTCACCGCCTTGACCCTGGTAATTTCCTTGGCTCCGGCCAATGCAGCCGAAGATGATCGACCCGGTGGATCAGCGTCGGACGTGCTGTAATCTGGCACCCGCACCGCGGCCTCTGACACTTGAATGCAATGTTATAATTTGCGTGCTTCTTCGACCAGCATGACCGGAATTCCATCGCGTATCGGATAAGCCAGACCGGCCGTTTCGCTGATCAATTCTTCTGCTTCGGCATCATGGACAAGCGGCGTCCGGGTTATCGGGCAGACCAGAATGGCCAGCAATTCGGGATCAATTTTCCGTTTTGCGTCGCTCACTGTAAAGTGACCCGGTCGTCGTCACCATCCTGCCGGCCGAAAAATTGCAGCAGTTGGATGATCAGTTCGGCGCGATTGGCAAGGCCGTCGACTTCCAGCAAGGCCTGTTTCGACGCCGCATCAAAGGGTGCGATCTGCGCGATGCCGTTGACAAAGGCCATGTCGTCCAGCCGTCCGATGCTGTCCCAGTCGACTTGATAGCCCTGTAGATCGGCAAATTTTCGCGATTCAATCTCCAGTGCGGCGCGCTCTGCGCTGGCCAGCACTTCGTCGATCTCCTGATCGTCTTCGATCTCGGCCCGCACTTGCCGAAAGGCGGTAGTCGCATCGATTTCCTCGATAATCCGGAATCGTGCCACGCCTTCCAGCACGACATTGAAGCGGCCGTCATCAAGCGCCTCGATATCGATGATCTTGCCGAGGCAACCGATGTCGAACAGCGCAGGGTGATTGCCCGCTTCCTTCGGCTGGATCATCCCGATCTGCCGGTCGCGCGCCATCGCATCATTGATCAACGCACGGTAGCGCTCCTCGAAAACATGCAGTGGCAGATGCATGCCGGGAAACAACAGCGCTCCGGCCAGGGGGAATATAGAGAGCCGTTTTGTTTCGCTCATCCGAACAGCACGGCGCTGAGCTTGCGGCGGGTGGCGGCGACCCATTCGTCTTCCAGACCGACCATTTCGAACAGCGAGAGCAATTTTAGCCGTGCCGCGCCGTCATTCCACTCCTTGTCGGCGGCGATGATGGTCAGCAGATGCTCCGCCGCACCGTCATGATTGCCCGTGGCGATCAGAGCGCCGGCGAGGTCGAAACGTGCCTGATGGTCCTTGCCGTCGGCCGCCACAGCGGCTTCCAGAGCCTCCATCGCGCCGGCGTCAGGCTTGTCCTTGGCCAGCTGCAACGTGGTTTGCGCGCGTTCGATCGCGGGATCGCTGCGCAGCTCTTCCGGCAATCCGTTCAGGGCTGCTTCCGCTTGCTCCAGATGATCTGCTGCAACCAGCGCGCGGATCAGTCCGCCTACAGCCTCGGTATTGTCTGGGACCATTTCGGCAATCTGCGCAAAAATTCCGGCGGCGCGCTCGGCATCGCCCCCAGCCAAAGCTTCCTCGCCCATGGCGAGCAAGGGCGCGACATCCTGCTGGGGTTCCGCTCCGCCGCCAACCGGCAGCTTCTCGAGCAGCTGGTCAAGCGCGCCGGTCAACTGGCTTTCGGAGCGCGCGCTGGTCAGGTCGGCCACCGGCTTGCCCTGGAAAATCGCATAGACGGTCGGAATCGACTGCACCTGGAACTGCGCGGCAATAAATTTATTCTCGTCGACATTGATCTTGGCCAATATCACGCCCTTGTCGGCATATTGCGCCGCGACCTTTTCCAGCAGCGGAGTCAGCGCCTTGCACGGTCCGCACCATTCCGCCCAGAAATCGAGAATGACGAGCTTGTCCATGCTCGGCCCAACGACCTCCTTTTGAAAGGTCTCGACCGCTTTTTGTTCTTCGACTGTCAATCCTGCTGTTGCCACGTGATGCTCCTGTTACGGTACGGTGGCCAAAACCTTGGCCCGCGCCCAAATCGTTCAACTTGTGGGCTTTATGTGGGGAGCGGCGCGGCAATGCCAAGCATATTTTTGCTTTTGCTGCGAAGAGGAGGAGAATTGGGGCTTGCGGGGTATAAAAACCCATGCTAACCGCGCGCCTCAATCTGCTGTTGACGATACCCATGTCACAGCCGCCGAGCGGGCGTAGCTCAGGGGTAGAGCACAACCTTGCCAAGGTTGGGGTCGAGAGTTCGAATCTCTTCGCCCGCTCCAGTTTTTCGGATAAAATGACAATCCGGCGGATTGTCATCCGAAAAACTCCCAAGCGCAAGCGAGGGTGGCTTGCCCAAAATTCCCTGACCCGATTACCAAAAGAGTTTCCCGCTTCCCCGTGAACGATTCAATCCGGCGGATTGTCATCCGAAAAACTCCCAAGCGCAAGCGAGGGTGGCTTGCCCAAATCTCCACAAGCACACAACGCTCCAAAGGTTCCCACCGGTGCGCTGTACCGGTCACGAGTCCAAGCTCACGCAGCTCGTCAGCATCGGTTGCCCGCTTGATAGTGACAAGTTCCCGGTGCGCGCCAAGGCGCTTTCAAAAGAGTTGATATTGTCACGCCAAAGAAGTGTGCCAAAGACTATTGGAAATATAACATCGCCATAATCTCCACCCTAATCCAGGCTATCTGGGAAAAATATTCGAGATTGACCGGAGGATAGATGACGGTAGATTGATTTCGTCGTGGGCTGGGAAAATCATATCATGCCCGAATAGGTAATTATCAGGCGGCATTCAAACTCCAATGGAAGGTCTCAAACATGAAATATTTTTTGGCTCTGGCGGTAGTGTTCGGGTCTGCGGTCGGAATGACGTTCACCGCAAATTCGGCGGAAGCGCAATCCATTAGCAATCCGAAATGCCAGGCAGGCCTTTTGGAAACGCAAAGTCGAAACGGCTATCAGGCATTTGCCATGACAGCGGATGGTGCACATTGCGGCTGGACAATTCAAAGTAGCAGCTCCCAGGCAGAAGCAAACCGCGCGGCGATGAACTATTGTAAAAGCAACGCCAAAGGCGCGAAATGTCAGGTCGTTTGGCCTAACTAAGGGCTGAACTGGTCATGCCTGGGATCACCGTGACAGGTGCAACAATTCCCGTTTGAATTGCTGCCCTGAGGCCTAGCCCTCCCGCCGCTCCAATATACCGGTCACCAGTTCCAGATCGCTGGGCTTGTCCACATCGATCGCCGCTTCTGCTATCGGCAATATAATCGGCTCAGCCTGCAAAGACAGCCGCTGGCCGGCTTTCGCCATCGCGTCGTTGAAGCTGATCGTCCGGCTGATCGCCCGGAGCAGCAGCCAGGGGCCGAAACGGGCGAAGATTTTCCAGCCCTTCTTGCGATCCTTCTCGACCGCGGACCAGAAGGCGACTGCGGGTTTCGCAGCCGCATTGTGCAAGGCGAAGAGATTGGCTCCGCTATAGGCTCCGCCCCGGAATTTCAGCCAGGTGCGGCGGGCATCGGGATAGGCGGACAGCATCGTCCGGCGCTCGACCACGCCGACTGCGACATCCTGTCCGCTGTGCCCTTGAAAGAAGCAATCGAGGATCTCTTTGGTCAGCAGCGCATTGTCCGCCGTGGTCACCAACACCGGCCATGGCGCGATATCGGTACCGATAACGCCGTGGATGCTGTTCGCGATGCCGTCATTTGATTCGACGAAGACGATGCGGTCATGTTTTGCCAGATCAGGCCCAAGGCCCGCCTTTAGCCCTTCGGGCGACTGGGCCATGATAACGATCCTGCCGACATCGGGAGAGGCGATCAACGCGCGCGACACCCGTTCCAGCATCGTCTGTCCATTAATCGGAATCAGCGCTTTATAGGTGACGTTGCAATGAGCCGCCATCGGGTCGCCCTCCGGCCGCTGGCCCGCCAGGATGATCGCCGTCCAGAGCGGCTGCCTGTCCGCCCGCAAATTACCGGCCGATATATCGGGGTCACTAACAGGGGTCACAGGCGTCCTTATAATATTCCACCGCTTGCTGCGAAAACCGGGTGCGCAGACAGCCTGTTAGCCGTAGCGAACGGTTTTGCAAAGCAGGCCCTGAAAACAGCCTTATCTGCTTCGCGGGGCGCGAGCCCCGGACCGCGACCCCGTGGACTTTCACAAAAAACCTGTCCAAGGACAGGCGGAGGTGGTTTGGTTCCGCTTGCACCTAGAGGGCTGATGAGGTCGAACATCCGATGGAAATTATATGAAATCCGGTCCATCGATCGATCCGCAGCGTATCGGCTTTCTGTTCAATCATGACGAATTGCATCAGGTCGCCCACACCGCACCGATAATCTCCGCGCTCCAGCGGCAGGCCCCGAACGCCCGTGTCGAAGTGATCACATCCAGCGACCGGCAGGCCGAAGCGGTCCAGCAATTTCTCGATCCCGCTTTGCCGACCCCGGCTTTCTGGTCGATCCGGCCCAATCGCTTGAGCCGGCTGGCCGAGAATATGCTGGGCCAAATGATCCCGCTCAACCGGCTGAGCAGTCTCAAGCGGAGCACCGAATTGTTCCGCCATTTCGATGCGCTGGTTGTCCCGGAGACCACGACGACTTTTCTCAAGAAAAACAGCCGGATGGAACGGCCCAGGCTGATCTTCTTTCCCCACGGCGCTGGTGATCGTTCGATCGGCTTCTCACCGGAAATCCGTCTGTTTGACTATGTGCTGCTGCCCGGCGAGAAGACCCGCGACCGGATGCTGGACGCCGGGGTCATCCGCCCCGATAATCACCGCATCGTCGGCTATCCCAAATTCGAAGCCTTTGCCGCGCAGCCGCCGGTCAAGTTGTTCGACAATGACAAGCCCGTTGTGCTCTACAACCCGCATCTGGATCCGCTGCTCTCTTCCTGGTTCTGCTTCGGCGAGCAGATTCTCGACTATTTCGCCAGCCAGAATGACTATAATCTGATTTTCGCGCCCCATGTCATGCTGTTCAAGCGCAAGCTACTGGCGTCGGTCGAACACCGCATGCTGCGCTTCCGCCAGCGCATCGACTCGCGTTTTACGGCGCTCGACCATATCCATATCGACACCGGTAGCACCCGCAGCGTTGACATGACCTATACCCGTGCTGCCGATATCTATCTCGGCGACGTCAGTAGCCAGATTTACGAATATATCCAGAAGCCCCGGCCAGCGATTTTTCTCAATTCCCATGGTGCTAGGTGGCAGGGCAATCCCAATTACGAACATTGGACATTCGGTTCCGTGCTCGATGATCTCGCCGGTCTCGGGGCGGCGCTGGACGCAGCCTTGCCGTTATCGGAATCGTACAGACAGACCCAGGCTCGGGCTTTCGCTTATTCTTTCGATATCGATGATCGCCAATCGCCAGCGCAACGCGCAGCCGCCGCGATAGCCGAATTCATGGATCTTCCGCAGTAGAACGAACCGGATGCCGAACGTCGCGGGCCTCTAAAAGTCGACCGCGATGCCCTTATGCTCCCAATCGCCATAGCGGGTCGGGCCGTTCTTCTCGGCAATCTCCTCCGCCTTTTCCAGCGGATCAGGCTTCGGCACCGGCTTGTTCGGCGAAAGATGCGCGGGCGCCTTTACATGGGCGGGCCGCTCACCGGCTTTTCTATCGCTTTCGGTCATATCTTGCCTGTTCGCCAAATTGATTCACTTCGCCTGACCCCCTATATTGAAGCTAAGACAGACATAATCAAGCGAGTAGAGACGATGAACTTTTTGAAAACAACCATGCTGCTGGCGGCGCTGACCGCGCTGTTCATGGTATTGGGCTATTCGCTGGGCGGCAGCGGCGGTGCGATCATTGCCCTGATCGTCGCGGCGGGCATGAACCTGTTCACCTACTGGAACGCCGACAAGATTGTGCTGAAAATGCACAAGGCGGTCGAGGTCGACGCCTCCAGCCATCCCGAATTTTACAACATGGTCAGAAATCTCGCCCGGCGCGCCCAGCTGCCGATGCCGAAAGTCTATATCGTCGACCAGGCGCAGCCCAACGCCTTCGCCACGGGGCGCGATCCCGAACATTCGGCGGTCGCGGCCACCACCGGCTTGCTCAATATGCTCAGCCATGACGAGATCGAAGGCGTGATGGCGCACGAACTCGGCCATGTGAAAAACCGCGATACATTGATCATGACGATGGTCGCGACGATCGCCGGTGCGGTGGCGATGCTCGCCAATTTCGGGATGTTCTTCCGCAGCAATCGCGGCATAGCCGGGATCATGGCCGTGCTGATCGCGCCCTTTGCGGCGATGATCGTGCAAATGGCGATCAGCCGCACCCGTGAATTCGGCGCCGATGCCGCGGCGGCCCAGATCAGCGGCAAACCCCTGTCACTGGCCTCTGCGCTGGGCAAGATATCCGGTGAGGCGGCCCGCATCCCCAATCCGGTTGCCGAGCGCAATCCGGCCGCATCCCAGCTCTATATCGTGCCAGGGGGCGTGCGGCAGATGTTCTCCACCCACCCCGCGACCGAAGACCGGATAGCGGCCCTGCAGGCGATGGCGCACGGCGGCGGTTCCGGCGGCTGGTCCACCCGGCCCGACGAACTCGGCGACATGGGCCGCTTGCGCAAGCCGAGCGCGCTGGATCCGACGCGGTAGGCGTTAATCCACATGTATGGTCGGGCTGCGCCAAGCCGGACTTCCGCTCAGCATTTGCTTTCTGGAATTCATGCCCGCTTTATCCCAAAACGGACGCTGAGAAAGAAGGCGATTGTTGCCAAAAGTCTTTTAGCCTAATTCAAACCAGTTGAACCGATTTTAGGGGTACTATTGTGTCTGTTTACGCAAAGGCTAAGCGCCATATCATTTTAGTGATACTGAGTATGCCATTGATTATGTGGGGTGTGCCAATCGTAGCGAACAACTTTGGGTTAAACGCGTTTGTATTTATGTTTCCCTTGATGGGTCTATGGTTGATCTTAGGCGGCCTGGGCTCCTTGATTATCCAATGTCCAAATTGCAGCAAATCTTTGTTCATGCGGGGTTGGATTAGTACTCCATGGCCTGAGAAAGTGTGCAGCAAATGCAACACGGATCTAACTTGACCAAATCTTATTTATTCGATCTGATGCTTCGCCATTGTCCGACGTCCGCCTTTCATCCCCACCCGAGTCCATCCTAAAGCTTGATCGAAACGCCGGAGGGTCTATGCGGTCCAACAGTGCAACCCATCCGGTTTGCGCGAGTCCCGGCTTCGCGGGGCAAGCCAGTGCGGAATCGAAAAATGAACCAGCCCAACAACAAAATCCCCGGCCTCGCCACGCGCCAGTCCGCCATTCGTCTGCTCGACGCCGTCTGCCGTCGCGGCGAGACGCTGGATCAGGCGATGGCCGCCGCGACCGGCAAATTGTCCAACCCGTCCGACAAGTCGCTGGCCCATAATATCGCCGCCAATGTCCTGCGCTGGATGACCGCGCTCGATGCGATGATCGACAGCGCGACCCGCAACCGGCTTGCCGATGATGCCAAGGCGCGGATGGCGTTGCGCATTGCTTTGGCGCAGGTGCTGATCCTGGAAACCCCGCAACATGCCGCAATCGCGACCGCTTTGCCGCTGGTCCACGGCGGCCCGCGGCGGCTGGTCCATGGCGTATTCTCGACCGTCATGCGCGGCGTCGAATCGGGCAAGCTGAAACTCCCCGAATTCCCCGAAATTCCAGGCGAAACGCTGGACCGCTGGACCAACAATTGGGGCGAAGATGTTGCCAATGCGGCGTCCAAGGCATGGGCCAAGCCCGCGCCACTCGATCTCAGCTTCCGGTCCGATGATGTTGGGACGCTCGAAGGCGCAAAGCTGGCCCCGAAACATCTCAGGATGCTTCCAAATCTTCCAATCACCGAACTCGACGGCTTCGACGACGGCGCTTTCTGGGTGCAGGATCTCGCCGCCTCGATCCCCGCGCGATTGTTCGGCGAAGGCAAGGGACGGACGATATTCGACCTCTGCGCCGCGCCCGGCGGCAAGACCATGCAGCTGGCCAGCGCCGGCTGGAAAGTGGTCTCTGTCGATAACAACGCCAAAAGAATGGAACGCTTTCAGGACAATCTAAAACGCACCAAATTGCAGGCCGAAGAAGTGATCGCCGACCTGATGCAATGGGAACCCGCCGAACCCGCCGATGCGGTCCTGCTGGACGCGCCGTGCAGCGCCACCGGTATTTTCCGCCGTCATCCTGACGTGCTCCATTGTATCGGCTCCAACCAGATCGCCGACCGCGCCGAAGTCCAGCGCGCCCTGCTCGACCGCACCGCGCCCTGGGTGAAGCCCGGCGGGACTTTGGTCTATGCGGTCTGCTCGCTCGAGCCCGAGGAAGGCGAAGAACAGATCGAAGCGTTTCTCGAGCGCCACGACCAGTTTGCGATCGATCCGGTCACCGCAGACGAGCTGCCGACCGGCATATCGCCAACCGACTCCGGCTGCGTCCGCACGCTACCAACGACGCTGGCCGAACAGGGCCATGTCGACGGATTTTTCATCGCCCGATTGCGCCGGAAAGAGTGATTTTCTACATATTGTGAACCTGTCCCCAATCTGTCCACAAGGGACTGTGGCATGGGCGGAAACGCGGCTTGCTTGCGCCGGTCAAAAATCCTAAAGGCGGGCGCAGTTTAAGGAAGAGCCATGTCCGACAGCATCCGTATCGCCCCATCCATCCTCTCCGCCGATTTTGCCCGATTGGGTGAAGAGGTGCAGGCCATCGACAAGGCCGGTTGCGACTGGATTCATGTCGATGTGATGGACGGCCATTTCGTCCCCAATATCACCATCGGGCCGGCGGTGGTAAAAGCGCTCCGCCCGCACAGCGCCAAGCCGTTCGATGTCCATCTGATGATTTCGCCGGTTGACCAATATCTCGAAGCCTTTGCAGAAGCAGGCGCGGATATCATCTCGTTCCATCCGGAAGCCGGCGCACATCCGCACCGCACGGTGCAGACCATTCATGCACTGGGCAAGCAGGCCGGACTGGTGCTCAATCCGGCAACTCCGCTGGATATACTCGATTATCTGATCGACGATCTCGACCTCATTCTCGTGATGAGCGTCAACCCGGGCTTTGGCGGGCAGAGTTTCATCGACAGCCAATTGCGCAAGATCGAGGCGATCCGCAAGCGGATCACCGCGACCGGCAAGGACATCAGGCTGGAAGTCGACGGCGGTATCGATCTCAATACCGCGCCGAAGGCGATTGCCGCCGGTGCTGATACATTGGTCGCTGGAACCGCAACATTCCGCGGCGGCCCGGATCACTATGCTGCCAATATCAGCGGCCTGAGGGGTGAATGACCACCGCCAAATCTGACCGGCTTGATCTGGGCGATAGCGACCCGGAGGATCCGGCCACCAATGATGAAGATGACGCAGGCGAAGGCCGCAGTCTGACCCTGCGCCATGACCGCGATCGCGGCCAGTCGCTCGCCGAACAGGCGACCATGCTCTACTACCGGATGACCTGGCGGATGCCGATGCACCGGCTCCGTCTGTCGGGCAAACTGCCCTTGCGCTTGCTCGCAGTGCCGGTCGATCCGGTCGAAGGCGACCGGGTGCAGGGCATGGCGGTCCGCGCCGGATATTTCCTGTTTCGCGGGCTCAAGAAAAAGCACGAGAATATCGACTTTGCCGAACTAAAACTGCCGCCGCAATTTGAAGATTATGTCCACCGCTTCCAGTGGCTGCGCGATCTCGACACGGCGGCGTCGCGCGATCAGGCCGTGCCGGTTGCGGAAAAGCTGATCAGTCAGTGGCTCGATGCCAATGGCGGCGTCATCCGTCAGCCCGCATGGCGGCCGGACAATTGCGCCTGGCGGCTGTTGATCTGGGCCAGCCATGCGCCGCTGATCCTGTCTTCCAAGGATCTGATCTACCGCTCGAAGCTGCTCAACAATATCGCGAGAACCGCCCGTCATCTAGACCGGACGGCGGACAAGGCGCACTCCAGCCTTGGCCGACTGGTTGCGTGGAGCGGGGTTGTCGCGGCCTCCTTGCTGCTGCCCGAAGGCCGGGTGCGCCAGATTGTCGGCGAAGCCGGCCTGGAAAAGGCGATGGGCGAGTTTTTCTTTGCCGATGGCGGCACCGTATCGCGTTCGCCGCTCAACCAGATGGAAGCGGTGATCCTGCTGTCGATGCTCAAACAGGTCTATATCGCACGCAAGGAAGATGCCCCCACATTTCTGGAAGACGCGCTAAACAAGGCTGTCCCGCCGCTGACCGCGCTCACCCATTTTGACGGGACGCTGGGCAACTGGCAGGGCAGCGGAGCGACATCGGCTGAGCAGATAGCGCAGGTCGTCGAGGCCAGCGGAGTCCGCGCAAGACCGCTGCGGCAGGCACGCGAATGGGGCTATCAACGGGTGTCTTCCGGGCGCTCGGTGCTCATTCTCGACGCGGCCCCGCCGCCGATCGCGCGCATGGCGGTGGCCGGCTGTGCCTCGACATTGGCCTTTGAATTTTCCAACGGCGATTGCCGGATCATCAGCAATTGCGGCGGGGCAGGGCTGGTCGGCGCGACCATACCGGCGGCTCTGGCGCGGGGCCTGCGGACCACTGCGGCGCACAGCACGCTCTGCATCGCCGACAGCAACAGCACCTCGATCCTGGCCGACGGCAAGCTCGGACGCGGGGTCAGCGAAGTCGAACTGTTCCGCCGCGATGTCGAAAATGCGACCCGGCTCGAGGCCAGCCACGACGGCTATGCCCGGCGCTTCGGTCTGGTCCACAAGCGGCTGTTCCTGCTGCGGTCTGACGGTCTGGAATTGCGCGGCGAGGATATGCTGATCCCCGATGGCAAGAAACGCCGACGCCGCAAGGACGATATCGGATATGCGCTGCGCTTCCATCTCGGGCCGGATATCGAAAGCGACCTTATCTCCGAGGGCAAGGGCGTAGTATTGCGCCTGAAAGATGGAAATTTGTGGCAGTTCCGCACGACGAGCGGTGAAATTCAACTGGAAGAAAGTGTCTGGGTTGACGGCATGGGCATTGGCCATGAAGTCCGGCAGATGGTGATCAGCGGAGCAGTGGGCAGGGGCGGCGGAGCCACCGGCTGGCTGCTCAAACATATGGGGTAGAAATGACGGAAAATATCAAAATCAAACGCGCGCTGCTGTCGGTATCCGACAAGAGCGGACTGGCCGATCTCGGCAAGCAACTGGCGACTATGGGTGTTGCGCTGATCTCGACCGGCGGAACCGCCAAGGTGTTGCGC
Source organism: uncultured Parasphingorhabdus sp. (assembly GCA_965534715.1). Taxonomy (GTDB): domain Bacteria; phylum Pseudomonadota; class Alphaproteobacteria; order Sphingomonadales; family Sphingomonadaceae; genus Parasphingorhabdus. The sequence goes on along the minus strand of CBETBW010000013.1, from coordinate 45,060 downwards.
GAAGCCGGGCTTGAAGTTGCCGACATTTCCGATGTGACGGGTTTTCCCGAAATGATGGATGGCCGGGTCAAAACCCTTCATCCCAAAGTCCACGGCGGCCTGCTGGCGCGGCGCGATGATGCCGGCCATGTCGCTTCGATGGAAGAGCATGATATTGCCGGAATCGATCTGGTGATCGTCAATCTCTACCCCTTCGCCCAGACCGTTGCCAAGGGTGCGGAACGCGACGAGATTATCGAGAATATCGATATCGGCGGACCATCAATGGTGCGCAGCGCCGCCAAAAACCACGATTTTGTGACGATCGTCACCGATCCTTCCGATTATGACACGTTGCTGGCCGAGTTGCAGCAGAATGATGGCGGGACATCGCTCGCTTTCCGCAAGAATATGGCCGCCAAGGCCTTCGCCGCGACCGCCAGCTATGACAGCATGATCGCGCAATGGTTCGGCTTTGCCGATCAGGGCAAGATGTTCCCCGACACGCTGCCGCTGACCATGAGCCGCCCGGTCGAACTGCGCTATGGCGAAAATCCGCACCAGATGGCGGCGCTCTATCTGCCCGATGGTCCGTCGGCGAGCGGCATCGCGCAGGCGGAGCAATTGCAGGGCAAGGCGCTGAGCTATAATAATTACAACGATGCCGATGCCGCGCTCGAGCTGGTCAGCGAATTCCGCGATGGCCCGCCGACCGTGGTAATCGTCAAGCACGCCAATCCTTGCGGTGTGGCGAGCGAAGACAATATCCTCGATGCCTATAAAGCGGCTCTGGCTTGCGACAGCGTCTCGGCCTTTGGCGGGATCATCGCAGTCAACCGCCCGCTCGACGGCCCGGCGGCGGAAGCGATGACCGGTATTTTTACCGAAGTCGTCTGCGCACCGAGCGCGAATGACGAGGCAAAGGCGATTTTTGCCAAGAAGAAAAACCTGCGTCTGCTGCTCACCGGCGAGCTTCCCGATCCGAAGCGCGGCGGCATGGGTTTCAAATCCATCGCCGGCGGCTTCCTGCTGCAATCTCGCGACAATGGTCAGGTTGCCCGCGATGACCTGAAATGCGTCACCAAACGCCAGCCGAGCGAGCAGGAAATGGCCGATTGCCTGTTCGCCTGGACGGTCGCCAAGCATGTCAAATCCAATGCCATTGTCTATGCCAGGGGCGGCGCGACAGCGGGTGTCGGCGCCGGCCAGATGAACCGCCTCGAATCCGCGCGGATCGCCGCGTGGAAAGCCCGCGATGCAGCCGAAAAAGCCGGTTGGGACGAAGCCCGCACGATAGGTTCAGCAGTTGCGTCGGACGCCTTTTTCCCCTTCGCAGATGGCCTGTTGGCCGCGGTTGAAGCGGGCGCGACAGCGGTGATCCAGCCCGGTGGCTCGATCCGCGATGATGAAGTCATCGCGGCGGCGGATAAAGCGGGGCTGGCAATGCTGTTCACAGGGATGCGCCATTTCCGGCATTAGTTGCCCGTGCCCCTGCGAAGGCAGGGGGCCATCGAACGAACGAGCGTCTTTAACGGGAGGCCATTGAATAACGCGCTACCGGCTCAAGCGCTTGAACAGTTCAACTATAGCGTATGTAGGGGATTTCAAGAGATGGGCTCCTGCCTGCGCAGGAGCCCAGCATCACTCCGGAATGATAATGGCAAAAAAGACACTATTCCCGCCTCGCGAAGAGATGCTGTCGCTCGTCAATGGCGGTGAACTGACCGTGAAAGTCATACCCAATGCGGGAGAAAATCGCATCAGCATGCCGGACGAAAGCCGTCCGGACGGTATAGTGTTGATCCGCGTAACCGCTACACCGGAGAATGGAAAAGCCAATGCGGCCGTTTTGAAACTACTGTCCAAAGCGTTGGGGCTGCCCAAGACATCGCTGGAAATTGTTCGCGGTGGCAATGCAAGAACCAAGGTGGTCAGAATTCCCGATTGAATATTCCCTCTCCCGTGCGGGAGAGGGACGTGCAGACTTGGCAGCTTGCTGCCTAGTCGGAGCTGGGTGAGCGCGCACTGAGCTTCAGATTGAAGAATGCCCTCATCCAACTCCGGCTAATCCGCTTCGCGCATAAGCCTTCATATCCTTCTCCCTCACGGGCGAAGGGATAGGCGTGCGGTAGTGCCCCTGCGCAGGCAGGGGCCCATCTCGTGAACTATCATCTGAATATTGGGGTTATTAAACAGCACACTGCTGGCTCAAGCGCTTAAACCCCTCAACCCTAATTAGTACCTGGATTTTACGAGATGGGCCCCTGCCTGCGCAGGAGCACAAACATCACTCCGGCGTCGCCGCCTGGGCGTTCTGTCCGTCACCTTCCGGTGCGGCGATGATGTCGCGGGTTACGCTGCCCTTGTCGACGGTGAAGGTTTCCGGATCACCGACCGAGGAACGAATCCCTGCGTCGGAGCTGCCGGCTTGGCCGACGATCGCCGATTCGGTGATGCTGCGCGCCTGCGGGCCGCCGAACAAGGCTTCCAGAGTCTGCTGCTGCAAACCGCCGGTTTGCGGACGAGGCTGACCGGGCTGCGGCGGGGTCAGCGTGAAATCGGGCGGGATCACCAGCGGAGGCTGGCGCGAAACCGCGAATTCATCGGGCCGGTCGCGGTCAAACAGCCCACTGGAGCCGCAGGCGGTCAAGCTGGCCAGCGAAACAAGGCTGATGGCGACGGTGGATTTACGCATGTTATTGTCCCTCAAAAATCTCTTGTGGAGCCTGATAGCGCGCTCCTGTCACAGGTCAACTTTCGTCAAGCTGAACATCGTCTTTTGTCTCGTCCTTCTTTTCGCGGATAAGCAGCGCGCGCGCAAGCAGGATAACGACCCCGATGGTGATACAGGCATCGGCGAGGTTGAAAATCAGGAAGGGCCGGAATTCGCCGATGTGCAGATCGGCAAAGTCGGCAACATAGCCGAGCCGCGCGCGATCGACAATATTGCCCATTGCTCCGCCCAGCACCATGCCGAGCGCGATAATGTCCCATTTCGCCTTTTCCTTGTTCATCCAGATGAAAACAGCAATCCCGATCAATCCGGTCAGCGTGACTAGAGCCCAGCGCTGAAAATCGGTGGAAGCGGTGAGAAATCCCATCGAAACCCCGTAGTTTTCTGCCCAGGTGAGTTGAAAAAATGGAATCAGCTTAACCTCCTCCTTCGCCGGAAGCTGGAGCAGTTCCATCACGACAAATTTGCTCGCCTGATCAAGGAGGAAGATCAGAAAGGCGATGATCAGGCCGATGCGGCGGTATTTCTTGATTGGGTCGGTCATATCAATATCCGTTCGTGTCGAGCGTAGTCGAGACATACTGGCGGTGCGAAATGCGTCTTTCGACTTCGCTCGAGACGAACGGAGAGGAGTTCACGCCAGCACCGTCGCACAACGACCGCAAAGCGCGCCGTCTTCTTCCACTTCAGGAAGCAAACGCCAGCAGCGGCCGCATTTATGGTTGTTCGTTTTGGTGATTTGTACAGGTTCTGTACCCTTCACCATTTCAACTTTTGCCGTGATAAATAGTTCAGACAGAAGCTTCTCATCGACATCATTATAGTCGCTGAGAATTGCTCCAATATCTGAAATTCTGACTTCTGCTTCTAGACTAGAACGAATTTCCTTGTTTTGACGAAAAGGCTCGATAGCTTCGGTAACTTCTTCCCTCAGTTTCCTCAGGGAAATCCACTTTTGAACATCACCGTCGCCCCAGCGAAGGCTGGGGTCCAAACCGCTCGTCGATTGGACTGGATCCCAGCCTTCGCTGGGACAACCTGTAGTGAGCGCCTTAAAATTGGGCCATTCCTTGAGATGGATACTATCCCCCTCATCCGGAAACCGGCTCTGCCAGATTTCTTCGGCGGTAAATACCAGCACCGGCGCGATATAGCGGGTGAGGGCGTGGAACAATATGTCCATTACCGTCCGGTAGGCCATGCGCTTGGGATCATCCGGCGCATCGCAATAGAGGCAATCCTTGCGGATATCGAAGAAGAAGGCGCTCAGATCTTCCTGCGCAAAGGCGTTCAATGTCCGCATATAGGGACCGAAAGCAAAGTCATTGACGTGCTGCTTCAACTCGGCGTCGACCTCGGCAAGCCGGTGCAGGATATAGCGCTCCAGCTCCGGCATATCGGCCACCGCAACGCGCTCGGCATCGGTAAAGCCACCCAGCCCGCCGAGCATATAGCGGAATGTATTGCGCAGCTTCCGGTAGCTGTCCGAAACCCCTTTCAGGATTTCATCGCCGATCCGGTGATCCTCGGTGAAATCGACGCTCGCCGTCCACAGCCGCAAGATGTCCGCGCCCTGCACGTCGATGATCTTTTTCGGATCGAGTGTGTTGCCAAGCGACTTCGACATTTTCTTGCCGGTCTTGTCGAGCGTCATGCCGTGGGTCAGCACGGCTTTGTAAGGCGCGCGGCCTCTGGTGCCACATGACTCCAGCAGACTCGACTGGAACCAGCCGCGATGCTGGTCGCTGCCTTCGAGATAGAGGTCCGCCGGGCTGCGCTGCTCGGGCCATTTGCCGCTCTCCAGCACAAAGGCATGGGTGCAGCCGCTGTCGAACCAGACGTCGAGAATATCGGTGATCACTTCATAATCGTCGAGCTGATGGTCATTGCCGAGAAAATCCTGATGATCGGCGTTGAACCAGGCATCGGCGCCACCGGTCTTGAATGCGGCGATAATCCGCTCGTTGACCGCCGGATCGTTGAGATATTCGCCGGTCTTGCGATCGACATAGAGCGCAATCGGCACACCCCAGGCGCGCTGGCGGCTGAGCACCCAGTCGGGGCGGCCCTCGACCATCGATTCCAGACGGCGCCGCCCGCGTTCCGGTATAAAGCGCACCTTGTTGCGGATTTCGTCCAGCGCGATTTCGCGCAAGGTGGCGGGAATGCCTTGGGCGTGGCCGACTTCCACATCCGTTAGCCCTGAGCTTGTCGAAGGGCGCTTCTCGTCCGAGAGGCGTGGTTCGACAGGCTCACCACTAACGGCATTGGCCAAACCTGCAGGTGCCGTCAATGGCACATCCATCGGCACAAACCATTGCGGCGTGCAGCGATAGATGATCTTCGCTTTCGAGCGCCAGCTGTGCGGATAGCTATGGGTAAAATCAGCGCTGGCCGAGAGCAGGGCACCCGCGTCGCGCAAATCCGAACAGATCGGGCCATCCGGGCTGTTGAACCTCTTGTTGATCACCCCGCCGGCGCGCTCGTCGCCGCGTGGCAGCCAGGCCCAGTCCTCGCGATAGACGCCGTCGGCATCGACAGCGAACACCGGATTGATGCCATTGGCCTTGCACAGGTCAAAATCATCCTCGCCATGGTCGGGCGACATATGGACCAGCCCGGTCCCGGCATCGGTGGTGACGAAATGCGAGCCATCAAGGAACGGGCGCGGCTTGGTGTAGAATTCGCTGTCCGGGAATTTGTCCGCCATTGGATGTTTTGCGGTGGCTCCGATGAGTTCCTTGCCCCAAATTTCGATATCTGCACTGTCGGATACTGAGAGATCGGTCGTCTCGAATAACCAGACGCGATCGTCAGTCAAATCTGAAAAATCTATTTTGGCGATCTGTTTGTTGACACGAAAAATAAACTCATCAACCAAATCTTTGGCCACAATGAAGGCATCATTGTGCAACCTTAGGCCGTGTTCTCTAAGTCGACTGATAAGTTCTGCTTCTGGCCAGTTAGAACCATCGCCGTCCGGTCGAGCCAATCCCAACCGAAGAAACAAATAGTTCGTCTCGGTATTGAAAGCGATGGCTTGGTTTACGGGGATGGTCCACGGAGTAGTTGTCCAAATAGGAGCGATCACTCGACCACCTCTTGAAAGCATCAACTCGATAGTTTTGCAGTTGTGTGCATCTTCAATCTCGAACGCCACATCAATCTGCGTTGAGACAATATCCTCGTATTCCACCTCGGCCTCGGCCAGCGCGGTCTTCTCGACCGGTGACCACATCACCGGCTTGGCACCGCGATAGAGCTGGCCCGCTTCGGCGAACTTCAGCAATTCGGTGACAATCGCCGCTTCGGCGTCATAGTCCATTGTCAGATAGGGCTTGTCCCACTGCGCCAGCACGCCGAGCCGCTTGAACTCCTCGCGCTGCACACCCACCCAATGGTCCGCATAGGTCCGGCATTCGGCGCGGAATTCGCTGGCTGGAACCTCGTCCTTGTTCAGCTTTTTCTTGCGATATTGTTCCTCGATCTTCCACTCAATGGGAAGCCCGTGACAATCCCAGCCGGGCACGAACGGCGCGTCCTTGCCGAGCATGCTCTGCGAACGGACGACCAGATCCTTGAGCGTCTTGTTGAGGCTGTGCCCGATATGGATATTGCCATTGGCATAAGGCGGGCCATCGTGAAGAATGAATTTCTCGCGACCGGCGCGGGTTTCGCGCAGCCGTTCATACAGGCCAATCTTCTGCCAGCGCTCCAGTATCGCCGGTTCCTTTTGCGCAAGGCCGGCTTTCATCGGGAAATCGGTTTTCGGCAGGAAAACCGTGTCTTTATAATCTGCTTTGGGATCGCTCATGATCGCGGGGATTAGGGGAGGTTGCGAGCGTGTGCAAGCATGGTTTTTGCAGTGCGGTATAAGGAATTTCCCCCATCCGTTAGCCCTGAGCTTGTCTACCGTTAATCCTGAGCTTATCGACCCGGAGGGCGAGCGAAGCTCAACGACGCTTGTGGTCTCGAAGCGTGGTTCGACAGGCTCACCACGAACGGCGGACGGGCTCATCACGTACTGGACAAAAGCTGGCGTATAACCGGCTTGCTTTGAAACCACCGTTCGTCCTGAGCCTGTCGAAGGACGCCTTCCGTCGAGAGGCGTGGTTCGACAAGCTCACCACTAACGGATATCCTCAATCGGAAATACTCAATCCAGCAATTCCCGCGCCTGATCGCAATCCTTCTCCATCTGGACCTTCAGCGCTTCCAGATCATCAAACCGCTGTTCCCCGCGCAGGAAATGGTGCAGTTCGACCTCGATCGTCTGGCCGTAGAGATCTTCGTTGAAATCGAAGAAATAGGGCTCGAGCAATTCTTTCGGCGGATCGAAACTCGGCCGGATACCGAGATTGGCCGCCCCGTTCAGCACCCGCCCGTCGGGCAGGCGGCCTTTTACCGCGTAGATTCCATATTTCGGGCGGAGATAATCGCCCATATCGATATTGGCGGTGGGATAGCCGAGCAGCCGGCCGTTTTTATCGCCGTGGATGACTTCGCCCTGAATCGTGAAGGGACGGGTGAGCAGCCGCGCCGCCTCTTCGCATTTCCCTTCCTTCAGCGCATTCCGGATGCGGCTCGAGGAGATAACATCATCGCTGTCGCCGATCGGGCTGACCGCTTCGCTTTTCAGTCCGTGCGCGACGCCAACTTCGCGCAGCAGGTCGATATTGCCCTTTGCGCCCTTGCCAAAGGTGAAATCCGCACCGGTGACCACGCCCGCCGCACCAAAGCGTTCGACCAGCAATTTGGTGATAAAATCCTCTGCGGTGGTTGCGGCCAGTCCGGCGTCAAATGCGAAAACCAGCATCGCGCTCGCCCCGGCATCGGCGAACAGCCGCTGGCGCTGCGCCAGCGATGTCAGGCGAAAGGGCGGCAGATCGGGCTTGAAAAAGCGCACCGGATGCGGGTCGAATGTCGCGATAATTGCCGGACGACCTTCGTCCCGTGCCCAGTTCAGCGCCTTGCCGGCAACCGCCTGATGGCCGAAATGGAATCCGTCAAAATTGCCCAGCGCGAGTATCGCCCCGCGCAGGTTGCCTTCTATCCGGTCTTTTCCGTTCAGTCGTTGCATAGGACGTTCATTAGCCACAAATTGTCATTCCGGAAGCAGATTTCTTCCAAATCTATGATTTGGTTAGGAAATCTAGCTGTCCGGAATCCAGTGTCAGGCTGTCTAGACGGGAGGTGGATTCCGGGTTCCAAGCAATGCTGATGAAAAACATGCTGTTTTTCAAGCATTTCTAGGCCCCGGAATGACAAGGTGGGTCAAGGGACAGTTTTAGTAGCTGGTCTGATTGGCTCCTTGGGAAGCTCTTGCAACGGCACCAACCCCTCCCTGATAACCCGCAATGCATTGAGCCCCATCACCGCCCGGATTTCGGCTTCGGTAAACCCCGCATCCACCAGCGCTTGGGTAATCTGGGCGATCCCGCTGGTATCGAACCTCGTAGTTACCGCACCGTCAAAATCGCTGCCGAGAGCGACATGCTCGATCCCGACCAGATCACGGACATGCTTTGCCGCTTTGGCGACAGTCGCCGGATCGGTATTGCACATCGCGCCGTCCCAATAGCCGAGGCCGATAATCCCGCCGGTCGCCGCTACGCCCTTGATCTCTGCATCAGTGAGGTTGCGGTTGACCCCGCACACCGCTTGCACCCCGCCATGGCTCGAGACCACCGGACGCCGCGCCATTTTCAATATGTCGGCAACGGTCGCGTGGCTGCTATGGGCGATATCGACGATCATCCCCATATCCTCCATGTCACGGACGATCGTGCGGCCGAAATCGGTAAGACCGCCCTTTTCAATGCCATGCATCGACCCGGCCAGCTCATTGTCGAAAAAATGCACCATCCCCGCCATGCGCATCCCCGCCGCATAAAGCTTTTTCAGATTACCGCGCTCGCCTTCCAGCGTTTGCAGGCCCTCGGCTGAAAACAGCACGCCAATGGGTCGTCTGTCACGGGCGCGGAATTCAGCAAGGCCATCGACATCTGCGGCGTTACTGATCGTTGCCAGAGCGCCGGCGGAACCCTTCACCGCTTGGTCAAGCTTCTGGGCATGATACAACTGCCGCTCGAGCAGCGAAAACCAGGTCCGCACCGGTTGCAGCTGGGTAATCGCGAGCAGGGTGATATTGTCGGTTTCGGCGCTGTTGCTGTCGTAATTCTGACCCCTGGGAGTCTTGGTCACGCTGGAAAAAATCTGCAGCCCGACATTACCCGCCTGCAGGCGCTTCAGATCGATATGACCATAGTCAACACTATCGGTAATCTTGCGCTTCCATAGCAATGTGTCGCCGTGGAGATCGACGATCATCAGACTGTCATGCAGTTTCTGCGCTTCGGCGCTGATCTTCGGCAGCGGTTCGCCGTCGATCATATTGGTTTGCTTGTCGAACCATGCCGGTCCGAAAATCAGGAAGGCGGCGAGGGCGATCCCGCCGAGGCCCAGAAGCGTCAGCAGGAATTTCTTCATCCGGTTTTCCTTTTCAATGTGACGAAGCTGTAACCCGGCTTGTCATTTTTCGAATCATGATCCTCGCGCATCGTCTCTTCCCAGATGGCATCATCAAAGGCCGGCATCTTGATATTGCCCTTGGGCTTGATATGCACTTCGGTAAGCTCAATCCGGTCGGCGCGGTCAAGAAACGCCTTGTAGACCTCCGCCCCGCCGATCACCGCGATATGGGGTGAATTGGCAATTTTCAGAGCGCTTTCAATGCTGTCCGCGATCTCCGCGTCATCGGCTTCCCAATCCTTGTCTCTGGTCAGCACGATATGGCGCCGTCCAGGCAACATGCCGGGCAGGCTGTCAAACGTCTTGCGGCCCATGATCATCGGCTTGCCCATGGTCATCGTTTTGAAACGCCTCTGGTCTTCGGGCAGACGCCACGGAATAGTGTCGCCATCACCAATCACACCGTTGTCGGCGCGGGCGAGGAAGAGAATGATTTCGGGATGGTTCATGCGCGACGCCTAGCGCAGTTCCGGCAGACTGCAAATTAGAAATGCAATTTGGTGACATGCCCCATTTTGCGGCCCGGTCGGCTCTCGCCCTTGCCATAGAGATGGAGGTGGTTGGTACCGTCGGATAACAGGCGTTGCCAGTCATCGGCCTGCGCCCCAATCAGGTTGTGCATCTCGACCTTTTTCGCGGTGAGCCCGGTGTCACCCAGCGGCAGACCGCAAATCGCCCTTATATGATTTTCAAACTGGCTGGTGATAGCCCCCTCGACGGTCCAGTGGCCGCTATTGTGCACGCGTGGTGCCATCTCGTTGAAAACCGGCCCGTCCCTGGTGGCAAAAAATTCGCAGGTGAGCACGCCGACATAATCCATCGCGTCGGCCATCCGGGCCGCCAGCCCGCGGGCCGCGTCTTGCTGTTCCAATATTTCGGTGGGCGCGGGCGCGACCGAGTGCGCCAATATGCCGTCTTCATGGACATTATGCGGCGTGTCCCAGAACCGGAATTCACCATCCTGTCCGCGCACCAGGATCACCGAAAATTCATGACTGAAGGTTACGAATCCCTCTGCGACGCAGGGCTGCTGTGCGACCGCATCCCAGTGGCTGTCGAGATCATCTCCCGGCTGGATCCGGGACTGGCCTTTGCCATCATAGCCCATGCGGATGGTCTTGAGGATCGCCGGAGCACCGATGGCGGCGATCGCCTTGTCCAGCGATGATCGATCGCTGACTTCTGCAAAGGGCGCGGTGGTCCCGCCATGCTCGCGGGCAAAATTTTTCTCCGCGATCCGGTTTTGCGCGATATCCAGTGCAGCGATCGGCGGATGAAGCGGCGCGCAGGATTCGATCCGGTGCAGCGGATCGACGGGAACATTTTCAAACTCGAAGGTGATCACGTCGCAGCAGTCAGCGAAGCCGGTCAATGTTGGGATATCTTCGTCCAGCCCCTGGGTGAATTGCGCGGAAACTTCGGCAGCCACGCTATTGGCATGGGACGCATAAATATGGCAGCGATAGCCCAACTGAGCCGCTGCCACGCTGAGCATCCGGCCAAGCTGGCCGCCGCCCAATATGCCGATGGTTGATCCGGGGGGAAGTGTCTGCATTATATCCGCTTATTCGGGCTTGTCGGCGACGGATTCGGTTTGCGCCGCGCGCCATGCATCCAGGCGCCCGGCCAGTGCCGGGTCCGAATTGGCGAGGATGGCCGCAGCCAGCAGCGCCGCATTTTTTGCGCCCGCTTCTCCGATTGCCAAAGTGCCTACCGGAACACCTGCGGGCATTTGCGCAATGGAAAGGAGGCTGTCGATGCCGCTCAGCGCCTTCGACTGGATCGGCACGCCGAGCACCGGGATGCGAGTCATCGAGGCCGCCATGCCGGGCAGATGGGCCGCCCCGCCTGCACCCGCGATGATCACTTTCAATCCGCGTTCCACGGCCGATGATGCATAATCATATAGGCGGCCTGGCGTACGGTGCGCCGACACGATCTTTTCTTCATGCGCGACGTTCAGCTGATCGAGAATATCGCTCGCAAGCTTCATCGTCGCCCAGTCGGACTGACTGCCCATGATAATCCCAACCGGAGGAGGTGCTTCGACCATTTTTGCCCCTGACAAATGCTACGGAAGCAATGCGGTTTAGTAGGGAAATTGCGCAGACGCAATGACACATGTGGGCGGTATGGCATTTTCGTGACGACAAGTTGACGGCAACCGGCCCCGTTGCAAGTCAGAATGCGATAAACGGCAGATGCGTTGCTCGTGCATCAAATAATTCTGTTGTGTTATCAACTAGATAAAAGTACACGACCTTTCAGGATTCAAGATGATGGATAATATTCAACAGCACCGCGCAAGCAATGATCCGTACTGCGCCAATTGCCGTGCGCTAGAGCACGAAATAAGCGCACTGAAAGAGGATCTCGCTGAAATGGAGCAGCACGCCTATCATGACGTACTGACCGGCCTGTCGAACCGGCGTTTCTTTGTTGAGAGTCTGGAGAAGCGGATTGCGCGCTGCCAGCGATACGGCGACAATAGCGCCTTGCTGTTTCTTGATGTCGACAATCTGAAAGCGGTCAACGATCAACATGGCCATGCAGCCGGAGATGTCTTGCTGGTGCGCCTTGCTGCAATACTCAAAAATCATACCCGGACTTCGGATGTTATAGCGCGGATCGGAGGCGATGAATTCGGCATGTTGCTCGACAATCTGGATGACGATCAGGTGGAGGACAAAATCGACTTTCTTGTCCGGCAATTCGGCAAGGAAAATTGCGTGCATGACGGCAATCGGCTACCCCTTGGCGCGGCTATAGGCTATTGCCTGATCGGGCCGAAAGACACGGTCGAAAGCCTCATGTCCCGCGCCGATGCTGAAATGTACCGGGCAAAAGAACGGCCCGCATAGTCGCTACGCTCTATCGTTCCGAAAGATAATAGCGTTCGATCTCGTTCAGATCGTCGTCCAGTTCGTAGACAATCGGTTGGCCCGTCGGGATTTCGAGACTCGTAATCTCGTCATCCGCAATATTGGAAAGATGCTTCACCAGCGCACGAAGGCTATTGCCATGCGCCGAGATCAATACCCGTTTGCCATTCTGCAATTCCGGTGCGATCCGGCTTTTCCAATACGGCAAAACCCGCGCGATCGTGTCTTTCAGACTTTCGGTTGCCGGGACTTCTATCCCTTTGTAGCGCGGGTCGCTGGACATTTGATATTCGCTGTCCGCTGCCATCGGCGGTGGCGGTGTGTCAAAGCTGCGCCGCCAGACATGGACCTGTTCATCGCCGTGCTTCTCGCGCATTTCCTGTTTGTTGAGGCCGGTCAGGCCACCATAATGGCGCTCGTTGAGGCGATAGGTTTTCTCCACCGGCAGCCACAGGCGGCCCATTTCCTCGAGCGCGAGATTGAGCGTCTTGATCGCCCGGGTCTGGACACTGGTAAAGCAGACATTCGGATCAATGCCCCGTTCCTTCATCAACTGTCCGGCTGCCTTGGCTTCCTCGACGCCCTTTGCGGTGACATCCACATCCCACCAGCCGGTAAAGCGGTTTTCGAGATTCCATAGCGACTGGCCATGGCGAAGCAGGATGAGTTGGGGCATCGATTGTCCTTAAGCTGGTGGATCATTTCTCCTAGCGGTGATGATGCTGGCCGCCAAGAGTCATTTCGCCAGAACAGCCGCTGGGTAAGCCGCTCGGTGCGACACAAGAGTATCGCTTGTGTGGCATTTTGACATCGATTGCCGGCCAAGCATGCTGATAACACTGTTATTTTAACCAGATAAAATTGTCACATTTTTGCAACGCCGGTTGTGTAATCGGCGTTTCTCCGCTGCTCTCTGCTTGATTTAATGGTTCAATTAAACAACTGCCCCGCGTAGCGGTCGTAAAAACAAGCCATCCCCCCAGGAAAACGGCGATGACGACGGCGATTTCAACCGGAGTATACACATGAAAACCTTCAATAAATTCCTCATGGCAGCACTTTGCACCACCGCCATGACCACCCCCGCTTTTGCGCAGGACGAAGCGCAGGAAGCAGAAGCATTCGACGATAATGTCATTATCGTGACGGCAACCCGCCGCGCCGAAGACGTCCAGGACATTCCTATTGCCGTGACCGCGGTCAGCCCGGTCCAGCTCGAGCAGCAGGGCGTAGTGAACGTACAGAATATCGGCAGCGTTTCCTCGAGTTTTTCGACTTCCAATGCTCAGACCGCTTCCGGCACTGTCGTTTTGCGGATCCGCGGCGTCGGCACGACTTCCAACAATATCGGATTTGAATCGGCTGTCGGTATTTTCGTTGACGGTGCTTACCAGTCCCGTCCCGGCGTTGCGCTTGGCGAATTTGTCGACGTCGAACGCGTCGAAATTCTTCGCGGTCCGCAGGGTACGTTGTTCGGACGGAACACTTCGGCAGGCGCTTTGAACGTCACCAACAAGCGTCCGGATCTCAATGATTTCGGCGGCTTTGCGAATGCAACCTATGGCAATTTTGACCATATGAGTGTGCAGGGCGCGATCAACGCTCCGATCATCGAGGACACGTTGGCGCTTCGCGTTACCGGCGCCTATCGCAAGCGTGACGGTTTTGTCACGGTTATCGATCGCACCGGAGCTGAAATCGGCGAATCCAACAACACCGATCAATATCTTGTTCGTGGACAGCTTGGGTTCGAAACGCCCGGCGGTATCAGCGGTCGACTGATTGCAGACTATTCGAAAAGTACAGCCAGTTGCTGTGCGCCGGTTGAAGTATATCAGTCCCCGGTCGAAACCCGCGGTTCATTTGCAGTCGTTGGTTTGGGTCAGCGCGGCGGTATGGCAGCGCCGGATGTTGCTACCAATCCGTTTGATACGACGACAATGAAGCGTGCACTTGAGAATCGCCTTGCAACGTCCGACCAGCAATCAGTCAACAGCAACGATCAATGGGGTGTAACTGCGGAAGTGGAAGTCCCGATCAGCGACAGCGCAGATTTGATTTATATCGGTTCTTATCGCGAGTTTCGGGCCGAAGAGTCTTACGACTCGGATTTCTCTGGTCTGGATGTTTTCAATGTCTTGCCCGGCGGCGGCACGGCGATCGACACTATGACGCACGAATTGCGCGTACAGGGTGATGCTTTCGACGGGGCGCTTAGCTGGCTGGTCGGCGGCTATTATTCGGACGAGGACATCAGTCAGACTGTAAACTTTGGCCTTGGTCAGGATTATGATGCGCTGGTTGGTGCATTATTTGGCGGTGCCGCAGGTCCGGCTCCGTTGCGGCTCTTCTCTGGCGGTGTTGATCCCGCAACAGTAAGGGCGACAAATGCCTATACACAGAGCAGCAAAAGCTGGTCCGTGTTTACGCATAATACATTGGAAGTCGCATATGGTCTGAAATTCACCGTTGGACTGCGCTATTCGGATGAAAGCAAAGATGGCGGCTTTACCCAGCCATCCGTTTCGAATGCGTTATGTCCTGCAATCTTGAGCAACCTGTTAGGGGCTCCGCCAGTAGGCGCTCCACCGGCACCGCCTTTGGGCTCTGCCTTGGGTAACGGATTATTCGGAACAGGCTGCTTTGCATTTTTGGCCCCGGCTGATTTACCGCAGGCGGCGGTTCTTCCGTTACCGCGTACATTTAACAGTACGTTCAGCGATGAAGAGCTGATTTACACCGGCAAGGTAAGCTATGAATTTGCTTCTCCGGTCACGGTTTATGCCAGCTTTACGCACGGCTATAAATCTGGCGGCTTCAACCTCGATTCCACGGCGGCGATTCCGGTTGGCGGCGTATCTGATCCGCGCTTCGCTTCGGAAGAGGTGGACGCCTATGAAGTGGGTCTGAAAGCCAAATTCCTTGATAATGCGGTGACCTTGAACGTGGCCGGCTTCCACGAAGAATTCTCGAACTTCCAGGTGCTTGAATTCACCGGGGCGCAGTTCGAGACGTTCAACGTTCCCGTTGCAAAATCGACGGGTGTTGAAGTTGAGATGGTAGCCCGTCCCAGTGACAATCTGACAATCAACAGCGGCGTAACATACACCGATGCCAGATATCCTGACGACTGTGCAGGTACACAAACCAATGTACCAAACGTCGTGAGTCTTTGTGGTAATTCGTTGACCAACGCCCCGAAATGGGTGGCTATCGTTGGTGCGACTTATGACCGCGATCTGGGCAGTAGCATGAAGTTCTTCGTAAACAGCAACGTGCGGATGAGTAGCGATCAGCGGACATCGACCCAGGCGATTGTGGTGCCAGGTGCAGCGCAGATCGCTGCGGCTGGTAGCCTGCAAGCTGCAGTTAATGCAGCACCGCTTGTACCGTTCGATGTTCAGGATGGCCACATCAAGATCAACATGCGCGCAGGGATCGGTGATATTGATGATGCATGGGGCATTGAAGCTTGGGTAACCAATCTCACCAATGAACATACTCGCGGCGTGACATTCAACACCGTGCTTCGTGGTTCAGGCATCGAATCATCACGTTCGGCCTTCGTGCAAGAACCGCGCATGTATGGCCTGACGCTTCGCGGCAAATTCTAGGCTGCAATATATTCGGTGGCATATTGTCACCAGACAATCAGGGGCCGGTTTTTCCGGCCCCTTTTTATTGCGCGGCAGAACCATTGGTGCAAAAGACCAATGCCATGAAAAACTTCATCTTCCAGACCGTCCCGGTTCTCCACTTCGGCGAAGGCTGTCTTGCCGAACTTCCCGGTCAGATCGCAGCCTTGTGCGCATCCAGACCGATGATCGTCACCGACAAGGGTATCGTCGCTGCGGGCCTGATCGCACCGGTTGAAAAAACATTATCCGAAGCGGGACTCGAGGTCGTGATATTTGATGCCGTGGTTGCCGACCCGCCAGAGGCCATCGTCCGGCAAGCGATAGCCTCGGCACAAGCAGCCGGGGTGGATATAGTTATCGGGCTGGGCGGCGGCAGTTCGCTCGACACCGCCAAGGTGGTTGCGGCTCTCGCTGTTGATGGCGCGCAGCCGCTCGCGGACATTTACGGCGTCGGCGCGCTCGAGCGCAAGGGCCTGCCGACCATCCTGATCCCGACCACGTCCGGCACGGGATCGGAAGTGACCGCCATTTCCATCCTCACCACCGGAGAAACCACCAAGGCGGGTATCGTCTCGCCGCATCTGTTCGCCGATGTCGCGCTGCTCGATCCGGCGCTGACACTCGGGCTTCCCGCCGATGTGACTGCCGCCACCGGCATCGACGCGATGGTTCATGCGATCGAGGCTTACACCGGCCGCCACGCCAAGAACCCGGTCTCCGACATGCTCGCGATCGAGGCTCTGAAATTGCTCACCGCAAATATCGAGACCGTGTGTTTTGACGGGCGGAATATGCAGGCACGCGAAGCGATGCTGCGCGGATCCATGCTCGCCGGACAGGCTTTTGCCAATAGTCCGGTCGGCGCGATCCACGCGCTCGCTTACCCGCTTGGCGGCATCTATCATATCCCGCACGGCCTCTCCAACGCCTTGGTCATGTCCTATGTGATGCAGTTCAATCTTGAGGCAGCAGCGCCCCTCTATGCACAACTGGCTGACGCCCTCGATATCCCGCGCGGCAGCGAAAACAGCGCCGAAGCGCGGGCACAGCAATTAATCGACTATCTCGAAGCGCTGGCGGTCAAGGTCAATGCACCCCGCAAGCTGCGCGAAATCGGAATCGAGAAGGAAGCCACGACCGAACTCGCCGAAGCGGCGATGTTGCAAACCCGCCTGCTGGTCAACAATCCCAAAGAGCTGACGCTGGCTGACGCGCAAAGGATCTATGATGCCGCCTGGTAAAGTCTCCAGAGCTGAACCGCCGGTCCGGAGCGACTATCGAACCGGCTGCGCGATCACCACGCGGTGGAACGACAATGATCCTTATGGACATGTGAACAATGCGATATATTATTTGTGGTTCGACACCGCCGTGAACCGCTATCTGATAGAGCAGGGCGCGCTCGATATCACAGGTGGCGACATAATCGGTCTGGTCGTGAACACCGGCTGCGACTATTTCGCCCCGATCGCTTTCCCCGACGACGTGACGGCGCGGATCCGGGTCGACCGGCTGGGCAATAGCAGTGTGACCTACGGCGTGGGCCTGTTTCGTAGTGATGATGACATTGCTTCGGCGGCGGGCAGCTTCACCCATGTCTATGTCGATCGCGTCACTCGTCGGCCGGTTTCTCTGCCATCCCCCTTGCGCTCGGCGCTGGAGGCGATAGAGGTTTAATCAGTCGATTAAGAATTCGGGAGAGACAGATGCTACGCCCTTTTGACAATGACGAGCGGCGTCAATTCCGCGAAACCTGCCGCCGCTTTGCCGAAACCGAATTGCAGCCTTTTGCCAATGAGTGGGATGAAGCGGGCGAAATCCCCTGGGCGCTACACGAAAAAGTCGGCGCGCTGGGTGTCTGGGGCTTTGGCGTCGATGAAAAATACGGCGGCTTGGGCACCGACGATATTTTCATGCGCGCGGCCTGGGGTGAGGAAGCGGCACGGGCGCATAATGGCGGAACGCTGGCCGCGCTGGGCGGCCGGTCGATCTCGATAGGCCCGATCCACAAACTGGCGTCGGAAGACATCAAGGACCGCATATTGAAGGATATTGTGCTGGGCAAAAAAGGGTCCAGCCTTGCCATTACCGAACCGGGTGGCGGGTCGGATGTGGCCAATATGCAGACCACCGCGAGACAGGATGGCAATCACTGGGTGATCAGCGGGTCCAAAACCTTCATCACCGGCGGCATGACGTCAGATCATTATGTCGTCGGCGCGCGGACCGGGGGTGAGGGCCTGCACGGTATTTCGCTGTTTCTGGTCGATGCCGATGCGGAAGGCTTCTCGCGCACCGCGCTCGACAAGAAAATGGGCTGGTGGGCCTCGGATCAGGCGTCTCTCTATTTTGACGACGTGCGCGTGCCGGCCGAAAACATGCTCGGAGATCAGGATCGCGGTTTCATCCAGATCATGCACAATTTCAATCACGAACGGCTCGGCATGGTCGCCCAGTCTCTCGGCATGATGCGGGTGCTGCTCGAATATTCGATTGATTATGCCCAGCAGCGCGAAACGTTCGGCAAGCCGTTGATCCGGCATCAGGTGATCCGCCACAAGATCGCCGATATGTCCGCGCGCGTGGATCGCCTTGATGGCTGGCTGAACCAGATTTGCTGGCTTGCCGATCAGGGCGAAATGCCGGTCGCGCAGATTTGCAAGGCCAAGTTCAGCGCGACCAAGGATCTCGAATTTTGCGCCAGCGAAGCGATGCAGATTCTCGGCGGTGCCGGCTATTTGCGCGGCAATCCTGTCGAGCGGTTCTATCGCGAGGTCAAGGTCATGGCGATTGGCGGCGGATCGGAAGAAATCATGCGCGATCTCGCGGTCCGGCAAATGGGTCTCTGATCGCGCTTGCCATTTTCGGTTCCGGGTGGATAAGCACAGTTTCTAAAAAACCGTTCGTGCTGAGCTTGTCGAAGCATGCTGAGCGTTAACAGAACAATGGCCTGCGCAAACGTTTGGCTGATGGAATAATATATGTCCGATGTAGAATCCACCGGTACGAATTCCGGAAATGGTCCTGTCCTGTTGCCCACAGGTTCGGTGCTGGTCGGCCTGCTCACCTTCTCGATGATGGATGTCGTGATGAAGAGTCTGGCGATGGACCTGGGTGCCTATAATGCCCTTCTCTGGCGCGTGCTGGCATCGCTCGCCATTGTCTCGGTGATCTTCTTCGCGCGCCGCCCGAAAATGCCGGGCAAAGCTGCGCGCAAGGTGCACTTACAGCGCGGCATCATCGTGGTCTTCATGTCCTATCTGTTTTTCTGGGGTCTGGCGCGGGTGCCGCTGGCCGAAGCCATTGCCCTGTCCTTCATCGCGCCGATTATCGCGCTCTATCTGGCGGCTGTATTTCTGGGAGAAACGATTCACCGTAATGCGATATTGGGCTCGGTTCTGGGTTTTGGCGGCGTCCTGGTGATCGCGTGGGGGCGGGCTACGGGTGACTATGATGAAGAGGCTCTATGGGGCATTGGTGCAATTCTGGCTTCGGCGGTGCTTTATGCGGGTAATCTGGTGATCCAGCGGCAGCAGGCCCTGCTGGCCGGTCCGATCGAGATCAGCTTTTCGCAGAATCTGATTGTCGGCGCGGCCTTCCTCTTGCTGGCTCCGTTTTTTGCCGTGATTCCGGACAAGGAATTTCTGCCCTATATCGGTGCAGGGGCCATTTTATCGATCATATCGGCGGTGTTTATCGCATGGGGCTATGCCCGGGCAGAGGCACAAAATCTCATCAATCTGGAATATAGCGCCTTCATCTGGGCGGCGATTTTTGGCTGGCTGTTTTTTCAGGAGCCGGTCACGCTGACCACGGTTTCGGGTGCTATCCTGATCGTTGCCGGTTGCATATTGGCGACCCGGCGAGACAGGAAAATCGCGCATATCGAAACAACCGCGATTTGAACGGGGTGATGCTGCGGATCAGTAACCGGGAGGCACGATGGCTCTGGCTGCAATCGCAGGGTCTTTCGGAAACCCCTACCGGCCCGCTGGACCTGCCGGATATTGTCCGGCGCCTCGGCTATGTGCAACTCGATACAATCCAGAATGTCACCCGAGCCCATCATCATATAATGTGGAGCCGCAACCAGCATTACCGCGAACCGATGCTGGACAGGATGCTGGCTGAAGACCGGACCGTATTCGAGCATTTCACCCATGATGCCTCGATCCTGCCAATCGAGTTCTATCCGATGTGGCAACGCCAGTTCCGGCGACTGGGCGAGCGGGTGGCGGGCCATGCCTCCTTTCACAAGGCGGTTGCGGAGATAGGTACACACGAGATCAAAACCCGGATCGCGGCAGAAGGTCCGCTGTCCACTCAGGCCTTCGATACCAAGATTAAAGGCGTGAAACAGATGTGGGATCGCCCTCCGCACAAAAGGGTAATGGATCAGCTCTGGTATGCCGGAGAACTGGCGACCTCCCGTCGTCAGAATTTCACCAAATATTACGATCTCGCCGAGCGGGTGATCCCGTTACATCATCGCGAAGTGGCCCATGAAGACGCGGATCAGATCGACTGGCTGTGCCGCAATGCGCTCGACCGGCTGGCGTTCGGGTCTCTCGGAGAAATCCAGCGCTTCTGGGGTGCGGTGGATGCAAAGGAAACCAAAGCCTGGGCGCAATCTGCAGGGGATATGGTTGCCGTCAAACTGGAGACCCGTGATGGTCAATGGCTCTCGGCTCTTGCTCCGCCCGATATTGAATCTCGTCTGTCGGACGCGCCAGAGCCAACGTCCCGCCTGCGGATCATCAATCCGTTTGACCCGATCGTGCGCGACCGGAATCGCTTGCTGGCACTGTTCGGATTTCACTATCGCAACGAGATGTTCGTGCCTGCAGCACAGCGCCTTTGGGGCTATTATGTCTATCCGGTACTGGAGCGTGATCGCTTTGTCGGCCGGATCGAAATCAAGGCTGACCGGTCAGCGGGACATCTGCGGGTGACGAAATTCTGGCCCGAACCAAGGATACGTTGGTCCACCGCACGGCAGAAAAAGCTGGCAGCCGAACTGTCACGGCTGGCACGACTGATCGGGGTCAGTGATATAACATGGGAATGTAAACTGGCGTGAAACGCAGTTGCGGCGCTATTTGACAATGCCGCGAAAGCGCAGTTCACCGGACGCGCCGGGTGCAATGGGCGAGGCCAGGACCCAGCGGATATGGGTGACATCGGAAGCTATTGCCGGTCGGGTAGTTTGCGCCGGTTCTGGCGTCTCGGCAGTTTCTTTTCCAGGGGCAGCAACAGCCGCCGTTTCCGTAACGCCTAGTTCGGACAGTTTGCCAAAATTTTTGCCGCCATCGACCGAGACCAGGGCCCAGTCTTCCAGAACCTCGATCAAGGCCACGGCTTGATGGACCGGATTATTGACAACAAATCCCGTCACCGCCGTCTGGCCGGTATTGCGATAGGCATTGGTGAACAGTAATCTGTCGCCGGGAATGACTTTAACGGTCGCTGGATCGACCAGCTTGGTTACAATTTCACCGGATTCCGATTCTTCGGTCCGTTCAACCATGATCGTGCTGTCAATTTTTACATCCGCCCGAGGGTCGGGTACAGCAGCCTGAATAGCGACCGAAAGCGGTGTTGCATAAGCGGCCTGAGACGCCGACAATCCGGTCATCAAGACACCGGTGACCATGGCAGCTTCGATTAAAATCATACGCATATTCGACATTTCTGGCGTTCCCGTTGAACAATTGGTGACCAGCCAAAAGCGACCGATCCATATTCACCAGAAAATATGGGCCTTCTTGGTTAACCAAAGATTAAAATCCGTTATGAAATTGGCAGTCCACAGGCGATCGGACGGAATGTCCCACAAAAAGAAACGCTTGTCGGAAACGCATTCTTATTCATTGGCATCGCGATTCATCAACCGCTAAAGAGTCGACAATGGGTCTGACCGCATATCGTTGCTGCCTTGGCATGCTGGTTTTTTTGCTGATGGGTTCGCCCGTCCGGCCGGTCTATGCTCAGGCCGAAGACCCGTCGGTCGTCGCTTTGCAGGATCAGCCGGAAATCGATCAACCGCTCGATCCGGATCAGCCGCTGACCGAATTTCCGGATTTTGGGGTCGAATGGCCGGATCTGGATGAGCTGGCGGAACCGGTATTCGAGGAAACCGAAGAAGAAAGCGCATCGGCGGTGTCGTCGTCAGATGAAGGTGACGATCTGGAACTGAGGACAGCCGAAGAACGTTTGGCTGCGGATATACCGCTGAATGACTATCAACCAACCGATGCTCTAGCAGAAACCGCTTATCGGATCAGGATCGAAGGCTTGCCCGAAACGATCACAGAATCATTCGACATTCGATTTAAAGCCCTGTCGGTTCTGGAGCAATATCGTGGCGACGATGCCAATTTCGCCCAGGTTCGGCGGCGCGCGCAAAGTGATGAAGATCTGGTCGGACGCCTGCTCCGGATAGAAGGCTATTATGACGCCGTCGTACAGACACGCTTCGAGGCCGATGGTGCGGAGCGATTAGCCGTGGTGATTAACGTCCAGGCGGGGCCGCAATATGAACTGGACGCGATTGCCTTGCCCGGTATTGAAACAGCAGTCGCACCTGATCCGCAGAAATTCCGGGACAGCTTCGGGTTGCAGCCGGGCGCTGTCATTAACAGCGACGGGATCATGGATGCCAAGGACCGGCTTGATGGTGCCATGGCGGAAAATGGCTATCCGTTCGCAAAAACCGGCGAGCCGGAACTCGAAATCGACCATGCCGCACGGCTCGGTGACCTGGAGGTATCGGTCACGCCCGGAGGCAAGTATAATTTCGGTTCGATCGTCATGGACCGAACGGACCTGTTCGGTCCCGATCATGTTCAGATGATTGCCCGCTTTGATCCCGGCGATATCTATCAGGCTTCGGACGTCGTCGATTTGCGGCGGGCTTTGATCGCAACCGGGCTAATCTCGACAATCACTATCGATCCGGTTGTCGCCGGGGATCCGGATGCGGTGGATATCGCCGTCAATGTGACACCGGCACCGTTGCGAACCATCGCCGGGGAGCTAGGCTACGGCACTGGCGAGGGCGCTCGCGCCGCAGTCAGCTGGGAGCACCGGAATTTCTTTCCGCCGGAGGGCCTGGTCCGGATGACCGGCGTGCTCGGGACAATGGAGCAATCGGGCAGCATCGCCTATCGCCGCAACAATTACCGGCGGCGTGACAATATATTGAACGGGCGCACAGCTTTGAGCGTTGTCGATCGGCCGGCATTCAAGGCCCAGACATTTTCGGTTGCCGCCAATATCGAGCGCCAGAGCAATCTTATCTATCAGAAACGCTGGAGCTGGTCGGCTGGCGTCGAACTGCTCGCATCGCGGGAAACAGATGTCACTGGACCCACGGGACCCAGCGGCCGCGATACATATTTTATCGGTGCGCTGCCGGGGCTGGTCACTTTTGACGCCAGCGATGACTTGCTCGATCCGACCCGCGGTTTCCGTTTGACCGGCCGTGTTGCTCCCGAAGCATCGTTTCAGAACGGCAGTTTCTTCTATGTGCGGGGCCAGGTAGATGGCAGCGCCTATTTCCCGGTTTCTGACAAAATAGTGCTCGCTGGACGCACGCGCCTGGGAACGATTACCGGTGCGGGCAACAACCGCATCGCTCCTTCACGCCGACTCTATTCCGGCGGCGGCGGTTCGGTGCGCGGCTATGGCTATCAAAGCATCGGACCGCGCGATGTCAACAATGATCCGGTCGGCGGGCGTTCGCTGGTCGAATTCTCGCTCGAGGCGCGTATCCGGACAGGATTTTTTGGCGGTAATCTAGGCGTCGTACCCTTTGTTGACGCGGGCAATGTTTACACCAGCAGCACACCGGATTTTTCCGGTCTGCGCTATGGTGCCGGTCTCGGCGTCCGTTACTATAGCGATTTTGGCCCTATCCGGATTGATATCGGTACGCCGATCAATCCCCAGCCGGGCGATTCGCGTATCGCAGTCTACGTCTCGCTTGGGCAGGCGTTCTAGATGACCGAAAGCACAAAAAATTCGCGCTTCAAGCTGATGACCTGGCGCTGGCCGATGCGCAGCCTGCTGGGAATACTTGTGTTGGTCATCCTTGGTTTGGTCGGGACTGCCATATGGTTGGATAGCGATTCCGGCCATCGCTATATCATCAATCAGATCGAGGCGCAGGAGCCGGAAAATGGCTTGCGCATCCGCATCGCCGACATCGAGGGATCGATTTATGGCAAGGCGAAAGTGCAGGGGCTTGAACTCGACGACCCCAAAGGCCGGTTTTTCTCGGCCGGTACGGTGGCGATCGACTGGAATCCGCTGGCCTGGATATTCAACGAACTCAATATCTCCGACGCGGTGATCACAAAAGCGCGGCTCGAGCGGTTACCGGAATTGATCGACAGTGGTGAAGACAAACCGCTGCTGCCGGCTTTTGACATATTTATCGGTGCTTTTCGCGCGGATAATCTGGCGCTTGGAGCGGCTATCACCGGTTCAGAGCAATTTGCTGACCTGTCAGGCTCGGCGGATATCAGGGCGGGTCGCGCCATGGTGCTGCTGGATGCGGCAACGACGCGCAGCGGCGATAAAATACTGCTCGCCCTGAACGCGGAACCGGATCGTCAGAAGCTCGATATCGACGCCGAAATCATCGCCCCTGCCGGTGGTGTGCTGGCGGGCGCTCTGGGACTGGAGCGGGATCTGGCTATCACTCTCAAAGGCGATGGCAACTGGCAGAAATGGAATGGCGAGCTGAATGCGCTCAGCAACGGCGAGCCGCTGACAAAAATCACTCTCGAGGCGAAGGAAGGACTGTTTGCTTATGATGGCAAGTTGACCGCATCCATGTTGCCGGCCGGGATCGCGCAGAAACTGGCGGCGCCCGATCTGACGGTAAAGGGAACCGCGAGCCTCGATGATCGTCTTGTGGCACTGGATTTCGATGCGCGTTCTGCCGCTCTGGTCTTTACCGCCAAGGGCGG
Organism: uncultured Parasphingorhabdus sp.; assembly: GCA_965534715.1. Lineage (GTDB taxonomy): Bacteria > Pseudomonadota > Alphaproteobacteria > Sphingomonadales > Sphingomonadaceae > Parasphingorhabdus. Next base: position 20,321 of record CBETBW010000013.1, on the reverse strand, counting down.
GATTGATCTGGCGCGAAACAGTCTCGATGCGATGCGGCTCGAGACCCGGCTGATTGACCCATCCGCGCTGGCAGCCGATCTGAAAGCGCAGGATTTCGAATTGAAGGCTCTGCTGAACGGAAAACTTTCCGAGCTGCGCTATCAATATCTGCTGACCGCGCCGCAACTGGCTTTCGGCAAGTCCCTACTGACCAATGTCCGAGGCGAGGGCGAAGGACAGCGCGATGCCGGTGGCTGGGACATTCCCGTCGAGCTTTCCGTCGGTAAGCTGATTGGTAACGGCGAATTACTGCAACAATTGCTCTCCGGATTCAGCGCAACCGCATTGCTACGCTATGAAAAGGATCTGTTATTTGCCGAACGCGCACGCGTCGCGACCAACGTCGCAAAAGGCACATTGGATCTGGAATTCCGTCCCTCGACGGGGGATTTCGCAATCAGTATCGATGCCAATGCTCCGGGTTTTGCGGTGGACGGGGTCGGGGTGGCCGATGTTGTCGCTGATATCAATTTGGGTCCCGCGCCTTCCGGGCTCTCGCTTGATGGTCAGGTCAATGCCAGGATGCGGCGATTCGACGTAGATTTCCTGCGCGAATTGGCGGGCGGCCTGCCGGAATTGCAATCCGGTCTGGCTCTAGGTCCAGACGGTTTTCTGCGGTTTTCTGACCTCAATGTCAGGGCTCCCGAGATTTCGTTCAGGGGTTCCGGAACCCAAACCGGTGCGGCGACCTTCGCATTTCGGGGGTCGGGTACACAAGATACTTACGGCCACTACGACCTCAAGCTCGACGGAGAGCTTGATCGACCCAAAGTGGCCTTGTTGCTTGATAGTCCGCTGCCCGCTCTCGGTCTGTCGGCGGTCAGCCTGCAACTGACGCCGGTGGCGGCCGGTTTTGCCTATATCGCGTCCGGTGGATCGACGCTGGGGCCGTTCACCAGTGACGGAACCATCCTGACCCCAGCGGGCCAGGATACCGCGGTCCGGGTTGATCGCCTGTTGGTGTCCGACACGCTGGCGACCGGCACGATCAAGCCCACGGCCCAGGGTCTTGCCGGAACGCTCGCTATCAGCGGCGGCGGCGTGAACGGCGATATATTATTCCGTCCCGGCAACGGACGGCAGTTGATCCGCGCCAACCTCAAGGCGGAAAATGCCCGCTTCGATGGCAATCCGCCGATTTTCATCCGAACCGCGGTGCTGGACGCCGACATTATCTTGATCGATGGCCGGTCGAATATCGACGCGACCCTCCGGGCGCAGGGGATCAGCCGCGGCGAGCTGATTGTTGGCCGGATTGCCGCCAATGCCAAACTGACCGACGGCAGCGGCAAGGCAACCTTCGCTGTGGCCGGGACGCGAGGCAGTACCTTCGAATTTCAGGCGAAAGCCGACATCACCCCTGATCGCTATCGGATTACCGGGAATGGTCAGTTTGAAGGTCGCAGCCTTCGCCTCACGCGGGCACTCGAACTCCGGCGGGTCGATGACGGCTGGACGGCTTCCCCGACCACGATCAGCTATGGCAGCGGCAATGCCCGGCTGTCCGGCCGGTTGGGGAAGGGAAATTCGAGACTTGACCTGACCATGGCGAAAATGCCCTTGTCGCTGATAGATATAGCCTATCCCGATCTCGGGCTGGGCGGTACGGCCTACGGCACGGTCAAGCTTACCCAGTCGGGCGCGCAGGTTCCGGTCGGTGAAGCCAAGCTGACGATCAAGGGATTGACGCGTTCCGGCCTGATACTGACTTCCGCACCCGTTGACCTCGGACTGAATATTGCCATTTCGCAGCGTAATGCGGCGGCACGGGGGATTATCAAATCTCCCGAAGGAAAGACGATCGGCCGGTTTCAGGGACGGGTAACCGGCCTTGGCGGCGGTCGCTGGCAGGAGGAACTGATGCGCAGGCCCCTGTTCGCGCAGGCCCGGTTCAACGGCAGTGCGGAAAGCATGTGGCGTTTGACCGGCGTGGAGACCTTTGACCTGACCGGACCGGTCGCGGCGAGCGCGGATATCAGCGGCAGCCTCGCCAATCCGCAGATCGAGGGACTGGTCCGCACCAGCAACGCCCGGCTGGAAAGCCCGCTGACCGGCACGGTTGTGTCCAATATCAAGACAGTGGGCCGGTTCGACGGTTCGCGTCTGGTGCTGCCCAAGGTGACCGGTGTCACCGCCGGTGGCGGAACGGTAAGCGGCAGCGGCAGTTTCAACTTTGCCGTCGCGCCCGGTGAAGGCATTGGCATCATCATGGACGTCAATGCGCAGCAGGCAGCGCTCATCGCGCGGGATGATTTCGCTGCCACTGTGACCGGACCGATCAAGATACGGAGCTCTCCGGAAGGTGGCCTGATTTCGGGCGACGTGACGCTCAACCGCAGCTTCTTCCGCTTTGGCCAGGCCGCGGCGGCGGCCAGCCTGCCGGAAATCAAGACTCGCGAGATCAATCGCCGTGCAGATGAACGGCCGGTTCAAATCCGCAGTCGTCCATGGCGATTTGCGCTGACGGCAGATGTCCCCAACCGGTTACAGGTCGAGGGACTCGGGCTGGACAGCGAGTGGCGCGCAAATTTCAAAATTTCCGGACCGGTGGATAATTTTATCATGATCGGCACCGCCAATCTGATCCGCGGCAATTATACGTTCGCCGGCCGGCGCTTCCGGCTGGAGCGGGGACGGATCCGTTTTGTCGGCAACCAGCCGGTCAATCCGATATTGGATATCGAGGCCGAAGCCAATCTGACCGGTCTCAATGCCACGATCAATGTCACCGGGACCGGCAACCAGCCCGAAATAGCCTTCACCAGCATCCCGGCTTTGCCCGAGGACGAACTGCTTTCACGGGTGTTATTCGGCGCGTCGATTGCCAATCTGTCCGCGCCAGAAGCGGTTCAACTGGCTGCTGCGGTGGCTTCGCTCAACAGCGGCGGCGGGCTTGATCCGATCAACGAACTCCGCAAGGCAGTCGGTCTTGATCGTTTGCGGATATTGCCCTCCGACACCGATACGGGTTCGGGGACCTCGATCGCCGCGGGAAAATATATCACCCGCCGCGTTTATGTCGAGCTGATCACTGACGGCAAGGGCTATAGCGCGACGCAGCTGGAATTCCAGATCACCCGCTGGCTGTCGATCCTGTCGACGATTTCGACCCTGGGCCGGCAGAGCGCGAATGTGCGGGTGAGCAAAGACTATTAAGCGACTCCGGAACAGAGGGAGTCTCATCCGCCAATCACATCGCCATCAGGAAATCGGATCCCCCGGCATTCCAGTTCATGCGGGTTTCGGGATCGACGACATCCATCCCGTCTTCGGCATAGACCGAGTGGAGCGCGCGCGCGATGCGATAGTCCTCGATATAGTCAATATCGACTCCCGCGAGCTTGGACAGGGATTGCAGAACAGGATTGTCACCGACGAAATATTCGCGTTGCAATATTTGCTGGCGAGGCGCCATATAGATGCTGTTGGTAACCTTGAACCAGTCGGGCAATTCCTGCGAAATGGTATGGTTGCGGGTGGCCTCGTAGTTGAGCGCACCTTCGCGTGACCAGAAATATTCCTTCATCAGATTGACGCCCAGCAGGGAATCATGATTACCGCAGATCACGTCGTCATGATAGGTGCGAAAGGCGTCACAATATTCCTGCGGGGCCATCAGCGGACAGACCACGGTGGACCACGCGATATGGGTATGGGGAATGTCCCGCACGATGCCGGTGATCACGTCGCGGAACGGTGCGATATGGTCGATGGCAAGATGGCGCGGGCGGTGATGGCGGGACACGCCGAACCGATCGCCGAGTTCCAGAAACTCTTCGTCTTCGCTCGACAGATAGATGCGTCGCGGTTCGATCACTTTCGTCAGCTGGGCCAGCTTCCATTCAATCAGTGTTTCCTGATCGCCAAAGGGAAGCAGACATTTTTCAGCGATACGCGAACTGCCGCGCCGCACCGGTACTATAACAGCCAGATCATACATAGAGAGGTTCCTTTTTTGGGGGTGATGCCATCAGGCAGCTTGCTGGGAAGGTTGCGTCCGATACTGCGCCATGGCGTAATCCCAGCGTTCGGGTTCGACAGCATCGGTCATGCGGGAAATAAGGTCGTCGGCAGCGAGTGCCGGATCGGCCGGATCAAAAACATTATTGGCGAGATGAAAGGCAAACCAGCGCCGTGCCGCTTCAGGATCAGCAAATCCGCCTGATCCGTTGCCGATGTCGATCAGAAACGCAGGAAGCTCGGCATAAGCCTGGAGCCAGTTTCCCGTCCCAAAATCCGACAGCCGCATCATCGGCGTGCCATAGGCTGCACAGGCCGACCAGCTTTTGGAATTGCCGACAATCATGCCATCGCTGTGTCTGGCCAAAGCCAAAGTTGCCTGGCCGGCAATCTGTGTACCGCTGATCATGATGGCCTTGCCATCCAGGGACGACAGCGCGGCTTCCAGTGCGCGATTGTCGCCATATAGTTCATTCAACGGATGGTTTGTAACGGCCAGGACCATATCGTCGCGCAGCATCGGTGCGATGGCTTCGACCATCACTGCATTGTCGGTGTAGCGGTGGTGCTGGCCGAAGAAATTTTCTTCCTGCTCATATTCCAGCGGCAGACCGATAATCGTCTTGTCGCTCGGCAGCCCGGCCATCGAGAGAAATTCTGACCGGCTTGGCAAAGTGGAATCTTGCAACATTTGCGCCCATATCGGTGCGGCAAAACTGTCCAGTTCCGCCTGCTGCTCCGGCGTCAATGCTGGCATAAGGCCATGATCGAACAGGGTTGGCGACAGGGTGATCCAGTTGGATCCGGTCCGCACCGGCGGTGCAGCGCCCTCCATGATATAGCGAACTGTGCCGGGAAAGCGCGCTGGCGTGACGATATCGGCGCTGCGGCACAACACGAGGTTCGGATTGATGTCGTGAACCAGCGCGATCAGATCTTCTTCACCGCTCGCATCGCTTCGCAATCGGGGATGATCGGGACCATCGAGGATATACCAGAAGACATGGTCCAGTTCGGTAACCAGATCGATTTGCTCTTCGCCAATGCCGGTATTGCGCCACAAGGGCGGCACCAGCACATGAACCTCATGCGCGCGCGCCATGACGCGGATCAGATGAACGACAATATTGGCAAACCACCAGGGTGTCATGACGGGCAGGTAAAATAATATCCGCTTCTTTTCCTGCGCCATATGTTCTCTTGAAGTCATTGGTGGGGACGACAATTATAAACGAACATGGTTAACAAATGACTAAGCCGGTGCGGTGTCAATGTGCAGGTGAGCCGCGACCATCGATCGGGTCAAACGACCGGTTACGCGCTAGGCCATTAGCGGCGGCGTTGCGGGGAGCAGGCCAGTCGGTACACCGGCTCCAGCCAGGATCGTGCGCATGCCGCCCCATAAAGCGTTGGCGACGGCGTTCCAGGCCTGTTCGATAGTCAGCGCCGTCAGCATCGCGATCGACCGGGCCATATTTTCGCTATCGCGCTTCATGCCATCGACAAAGAAGGCGAACAGTTCGTCATCCCCGGTGAGGAAACCGTCTGCCCGTTCCTTTGCCAGATGTTCGGCCTGTTTTGCCAGCATTCGGCCCTGCCGTTCCGCAAACTCTGAGACCAGATCATAGCCGTCAGACAATTCACCGCGCAGGACGCCGAGCATGTCATCCAATATCTCTGCTGCATTCATCGCCTCCTCCTATCTTTTCAGCGCATTTTCGACGGTCAGCGCCTGATCAATCTGAATATCATAGCGATTGCGAAACGCGACGACCGCTCCAGCTTCCAGCCCGCGCTGCCGATGAAGATCGCGCATCTGCCGGAGATTGGCCAATATTTCCCCGATACTTTCCGGCGAGGCGTTGAGGCAGCCATTGGGGTTGGTTTCGGATGCGCAAAAATCGCGGACGATCTTTTTCTCGGCCAGACGGCTGGCCAGCGGCGGCACATAGCGCGATTGCGCGCGCTGGCGAAGCGCGCCGAATTTTCCGATCAGCACGGCATAGTTGCGGGCATATTCGCGATATTCTTCGGCGGTCGACCCGCTTTCAACCTGCGCGAACAGCGTCAGTGCCTCAGTGTTGGCATCGTTGAGCCCGTCAAGCAGGGCTTGATCATAGTCGGGAACCAGCTGGATCGCGCAGCCAGAAAAAAGGCACAGCACGAAGAAAAGTGCCACCTGCCGACGCACGATATAAAGGGCTTGCATAAGCTATCCTCCCTCCAGTTTCGCGGTGATTCTACACTGGTCGGCGGTGGCGTGGATAGTATGGATTCGCCGGACTGAAAGCCCAGGAAAAAGGGCCGGCAGGATTTCTCCCGCCAGCCCCTTGTTTGAAAAGCTGCCCGATCAGCTGCTGTAATACATATCAAATTCAACCGGGCTCGGGGTGGATTCGAACCGGCTGACTTCGTCCCATTTGAGTGAGGCATAGGCGTCGATCTGGTCCTTGGAAAACACATCGCCCTTGAGCAGAAACTCGTGATCGGCTTCCAGTGCGTCGAGCGCCTCGCGGAGAGAACCGGCTACGGTCGGCACTTCGGCCAGTTCAGCGGGTGGCAGGTCGTAGAGATTCTTGTCCATCGCTTCGCCGGGGTGGATCTTGTTCTCGATGCCATCAAGACCCGCCATCAGCAACGCAGCAGAGGAGAGATAGGGGTTGGCGAGGGGATCGGGGAAGCGGAACTCCACCCGCTTCGCCTTGTCACCGGCACCATAAGGAATCCGGCACGATGCGGAACGGTTGCGGCTCGAATAAGCGAGCAGCACCGGCGCTTCAAAGCCCGGAACCAGCCGCTTGTAACTGTTGGTCGTCGGGTTGGAGAAGGCATTGACCGCCTTGGCATGTTTGATCACGCCGCCGATATAATGAAGGCACATTTCCGACAGGCCGGCATATTCATTGCCCGCGAACAGCGGCTTGCCGCCTTTCCAGATCGACATATGGGTGTGCATGCCGCTGCCATTATCGTCCTTGATCGGCTTCGGCATGAAGGTTGCGGTCTTGCCATAGGCATGGGCAACCTGCTGCACGACATATTTATAGACCTGCACCCGGTCGGCGGTTTCGGTCAGCGTGCCAAAGGTCATGCCCAGTTCGTGCTGGCAAGCGGCCACTTCATGATGGTGCTTGTCCATCGGCAGGCCCATTTCCAGCATGGTCGCGACCATCTCGCCGCGAATGTCCACACTGCTGTCGACCGGTGCGACCGGAAAATAGCCGCCCTTGATACCCGGACGGTGGCCCATATTGCCGACATCATAATCGCGGCCGGTGTTGGTGGGCAATTCGATATCGTCAAGCTTGAAGCCGGAACGGTCATAGCCGTCTTCGTATTTTACATCATCGAACATGAAAAATTCGGGTTCTTTCCCGACATAGACGGTGTCGCCGATGCCGGTGGACTTGAGATAGGATTCAGCGCGGACTGCGGTCGAACGCGGATCGCGGCGGTACAGGGATCCATCACCCGGTTCGACGATATTGCAGATCAGGATCATCATCGGGGTAGCAGAGAACGGATCAAAATAGACCGCGTCGAGATCGGGACGCAGGATCATGTCGGATTCGTTGATCACCTTCCAGCCGCCGATCGAGGAGCCATCGAACATGAAGCCTTCTTCGAGCATGTCTTCATCAATGATATGGGCGCACATCGACAGATGATGCCATTTGCCCCTGGGATCGGTAAAGCGCACATCGACCCATTCGATCTCGTGTTCCTTGATCATCTTGATAATATCGGATGCTGAATTGCCCATTTGCTAGTCCCTTGGTTCTGGTGTGTTCGATTTGATTGCGATTGAAAAATCAGATGGCGTCGTCGTCGCGCTCGCCGGTACGGATACGCAGCGCCGATTCGACCGGAATGACAAAAATCTTGCCATCGCCGATGCGCCCGGTCTGGGCTGCCGCGGAAATCGCTTCAACCGTGCGGTCGGCAAGACTGTCCTCGACCACCACTTCAAGCTTCACCTTGGGCAGGAAATCCACGACATATTCCGCGCCGCGGTACAGCTCGGTATGGCCTTTCTGCCGTCCAAAGCCTTTTGCCTCGGTCACGGTGATCCCCGAAACGCCGACTTCGTGCAGCGCTTCTTTGACTTCATCAAGTTTGAATGGCTTGATAATGGCTTCGATCTTTTTCATTTTAATACGTCCCCGTGTACCACTTCCTCGGCTATTCCTCCTGCTCAGGAGGAAGGCGCCTCAGCCGGGCAGTATTGCCCGATACTATTCAATTACCATGCCAGAATCGATTCGCGAACAGAATCGCTGATATGCTTGGCTCTATAGCTAATGCCTAATCGGACGACTGACAATGCCGCCCAAAAAACAGGCATTTGCGCTGGCAAATGACCATATTATAGGCAGGTGTTTTTGCGCCGGAGTGCAGCGCCAATATCAGCGCGGGACCGGAGCCGTCATCTCGGGCAGGTTGGCTTTGGTCCAGATCGACCGGTTCACGACATAGTGACGCATATTTTCCACCTGAGCGGGACTCATCTGGGATGCGAAGCCGACCATGCCGGCGTGTTTCAACGCCCCGCCGGCGACAACCGATGCCCAGGCGTCCTTGTCTGGCAGCACGCCGCTGATCCGCAGATCCGGCGTGAAGCCGTTACCGATCGCGCTGTCGCCATGACAGACCATGCAATTGCGACCGTAGAGCGCCTTGCCGGCGGCAATCTGTTCGGGGGTTCCGGTCTGCACCGGAGGATCCCAGACCACTTCGCCTTTTTCCGGTAGCGCTGGCAATTTGGCTTTGCCGCCCAGTTTCATCACCACCAGCCGGGGAATATTGGGAATCTGTCGAGACACCCCGCCGACGACACCCGCGGCGAGGGGAAAGGCACCGCCCTTGCTGGTCATGAACGCAATATATTGCTCGCCGTCGATCATATAGGTGGACGGCGCGCTGACGATGCCCGACTGCATCGGCATGCTGAGCAGTTCCGTGCCCTTGTCGGCCGAATAGGCCTTGAACAGGCCGGTGCTGGTGCCCTGGAAAACCAGATTGCCGGCGGTCGTCATCGTGCCGCCATTCCAGGCCGCAGGATAATCCACGCTCCACTCGACTTTCCCGGTTTTCGGGTTGAAGGCGACCAGCCTGCCGGTGGTCGCGGCGATTGCGGCCTTATAGGCCTCCTTGTCGTCGGGAAGCTGGCCGATTGCCCAGCCGATGCCGACGTTGAAGCCCAGTCGTTCGCGCTTCTTGTCAATCTCGCTCTCCGGCACGGCATAGCCCTGCGCGACTTGCTGGGCGGGGATATAGACCAGCCCGGTCTTCGGATTATAGCTCATCGGATGCCAGTTATGCGCGCCGAGCGCTCCGGGAATGGCGACAAAGGGTTCCTTGGTCTTGTAGAATCGCGCATCGGGATTCTCGATCGGGCGGCCGGTGTCGAGATCATAGCCTTCGGCCCAGTTGATCCCGTCGACAAAAGGCTCGGCGCTGATCAGCGTGCCATCGAGCCGGTCGATGACAAAGAAAAACCCGTTTTTCGGCGCGTGGTAGAGCACCTTGCGCATTTTGCCGTCGATGGCGAGCTCGGCCTGAATGATATGCTGGGTCGCGGTATAGTCCCAGCTCTCGGCTGGTGTTTCCTGATAATGCCAGAGATATTTGCCGGTATCGGGATTGACCGCGACGACCGAGGAGAGGAACAGATTGTCGCCTTCTCCGCCGGAGCGCAGGCCGTGATTCCACGGATTGCCGTTGCCGACGCCAAAGTAGAGCTGGTCGAGATCCTCGTCATAGACGATGCTGTCCCAGACGGTGCCGCCGCCGCCGGAAATTTTCCATTCGCCGTCGCTCCAGGTCTGGGCAGCCGCTTTTGCAAAAATCTCGTCGCTCGCTGCGCCGTCCGGCTTCCCTTCCGGATTGGGCACGGTGTAGAAGCGCCATTTCATCGAACCGTCGCGGACATTATAGGCAGAGAGATAGCCGCGCACGCCAAATTCTGCGCCGCCATTGCCGATCATCACCATATTCTTGACGACCCGGGGTGCACCCGTAATCGTATAGGGTTTGCTGTTGTCGGTCGTCTGGGTCTCCCACAACCGCGCACCGGTAATCGCATCGAGCGCGATCAACCGGCCGTCGATGGTGCCGAAAAACAATTTGCCGCGGCTGATGGCGACGCCGCGATTGACGACATCACAGCAGGCATCGACCGCCTTTTCGCCGGATACTTGCGGATCATAGGACCATAGTTCCTTGCCGGTCTTCGCATCATAGGCAAAGACCTTGGACCAGGCGGTGGAGACATAAAGCTTGCCATCAACCACAATCGGTGTGGCTTCCTGGCCACGGGCGTCGGGCAGGTCCTTGAACCAGGCGATGCCCAGTTCGCCGACATTGCTTTCGTTGATCTGGTCGAGCGGGCTGTGGCGCTGCTCCTTGGCGTCAAAACCGATATTGTTCCAGTCTGCATTGACGACCGCTTCGGGCGCTTCGGGCTCGCTGGTCTGGCTTTGGCAAGCCACCAGCAATAGAGGAGCCAATAATATTCCCAGCCTGCGCATCATCCTTCGTCTCCTAAAACTGCCGGACGGTTCACCATCCGTGCAATTTAATTGACTAGCTAAACACAGGGCGGTTGGTCAAGAACTATAGGGAGAGGCCTTCAGGGCAAGTCAACCAAAGCCAGACAATGCGCCAGTGCGGTACAGTCTGCAACGGTTCGCCCCGCGATCCTCTCGCTATGTCCGCAGAACCGGCGGTGATGCCGGACATGTTCATGCGCCAGACAGGATGACCTGACCACTCAGGCCCTTCACATGTTCACAGGCGGCCTATATATGTTCACAGGCGGCCTATATGCTGCCTCATATTGTGCGGCGAACTGAGGAGGAACCGGACAGACGACACACCATCGCGGGTCCGGTCGGATGAAACGCCACGAACAGGTTGAACCAGATATTATTGATTGAAGGAGGAGAAGAATGATGAGCGCCATTTCCAGAACCACGAGGGCAGCCTTGCTGCTTGCCACGGCTGCAATATTGGTGCCGGGCAGCGCGTCTGCGCAGTCGGCGAATGAAAGAGAAGACATCCTGGTGTCCGGGCAGCGAATGGCTGAATTCAATGCCGCCACGGCCACCGAAGGACCAGAGATCAAAGGCATTATTTCTGCGCGTAGCAACGACAAGTTACAAGTCACGGCCGATGACGGTACGCGGACAATTATAGCCATCAATGATGCCACCGAGATCAAGGCCAGCGGAGGATTTTTGGGCATCAAACGCAATGAACTCGGGGCAGATTCGCTGCTCAACGGTTTGCCGGTCAGCGTCGAGACCTGGCAGTGGGACGGTGGCCTGGTGGCGAACCAGATCGACCTCAAGAACAAAGATCTCAAGACCGCCAATATGATCCACAACGGCACAGCCCAGGGTTTTGCCGAACAGACCGCGGCGACCGAGGCGCTGCGCAGCCGCGTCAGCGATATCGACCAGTATAATGTCAAGGGCACGACCAATGTCCACTTCGACACCGGCAAGGCCAAGCTGTCCGAGCGCGGCAAGGCCGACCTCTGCGCCACCGCCGACGCAGCCGACGAAATGAACAACGCCCTGATCCTGGTGGTCGGCTACACCGATTCAACCGGCGACTATGAATATAACCAGCAGCTCAGCGAACGGCGCGCCAGCCGCGTGGTCAATTATATCCAGCAGAATTGCGGCTGGAAACCCTATCGCATGCTGACCCCCACCGGCATGTCCGAAGCCGACCCGCTGGCCAGCAACGACACCGCCAGCGGCAAGGCCCAGAACCGCCGCGTTGCGGTGAATATCCTGGTCAGCAAGGGCCTCGACGGCCTTTGAACCACTGAATCAAGCGGGGCGGGTCTCGCCCGTCCCGTAGTTCCCTGCCAGCCCGCTCAGCGCTGCTTTTTGGCAATCGTAGCGTTAAAGTCGGGGTCCTTCTTCGCCACCCAGTCGACAAATTTGCGCACCACCGGATCGGCGAGCAGCGCCTCGACATCCATAGCGTGGCGCTGCAATTCGCTGTTGGTGAAATGGGTGATCAGGGTCTGCTGGCAAATCGGATGCATCGGCACCACATCCCGCCCGCCCCGGCTTTTCGGCACCGGATGATGCCAGACGATGGTCTTGCCGGTCGGCCGCCCGCAGAGCCAGCAAGCCACCGCCTCCGCCGGAGCCTCCTCCTCGTGGGGGAGGTCCTGATAGCCACCATGTTTCGAATGTTTGCGGGCCATATGTTTGGTGCCTCTGTTGGTGCGGGTGTGGTGGTTGCCTAAGGGGATGGGGGTGGGATTGCTAGGTAAAGGTGGTTGGTGTGGAATAGTGGGATGGTTGCTCAAGAACTATGGAGAGCGACGTTGTTTGAAATTTGGCCTTTAATCCAACCGTTCCCGTGTTATGATCAGTACAATACAAAGGAATGATTGTGGATAAGCTATCGAAAATGCCTACGTGGCCGGAATTCGCTAAGGAAATTGTCAGAATGCATTTGGATTCTGTGAAGCGTCTGAATCAGGCAATCCAGTCTGGCGATAAAAAGGAAATTACGGACTGGAAAAAACTGGTCTCTCAAACCGAGGCCATGGTGAAGAAAAACAGGATAACCATTAATTTACGGTCACAGTTGTAACAAACCCTAAATCTTCTTGTCAGTTATCGCTGAAGATTTAAACTGTTGAGTGCATAGATGTATTTGGCAGACTATTGTTTTAGTTCAAAAGGCGGATGCTGAATAAACAATCTTCACCTCAGGTTCCCCTCTTAACCCAGTTTTCTGGAAATTCACCGGTGTCAAGATGCGGAGCGACGACTTGTAACTCGTCGGTAATCCGCTTCAGAGAATTGACCGTCTCAGCCACTACGGTTGGGAACTTCAGGTGACGGCAAACTGCGAGCATAGCCTCTACAAACCATTGGAGCCCAAACAGCACCATGAATATACTGAAGGTGTCGGCCTCCCGCTCCATCCTTTCCGCGATTTCATCTGCCCCCACAACACTGTTGGCAAAAAAGTAATTCAGCACATCCTCCGCGTCATGATGCGACTGGGAGCACATCGCGGCATAGACCGTCCGATAATCGATCCTCCGCCCGAGCGCCGTGAGCCGATCGATGAGCCCCGGCCATCTATTCGTTTTCTCGGGATTGATTCCGGAATGTTCGATAAAGTGATCAATAAACTGTTCATAGGCATCCATCGCCTCATTCTTCTGGTTGATACCTTTTTCATGATCCTTCTGCACTGCAGGGGGTTCCCCCTCAACGTCCTTTGCCCATTTGCGATTCTGATCGCGCTCTTGCTTTACGTAATATCGGAAAAATTGGGCAAGCCGTTGGGCTGGATTTTCTTGGACGATATAGGCAGTCGTCACGGAGCTTTCGTAAACCGAACGTGAGAGTATCTCGGCTTCACGCAAGTGACCGATTGCTGCGAGTGCAAGCGAACCCGCTGCAGTTTCGTAAGACCTATCGATGAACTTGATAAGAAGCCCATGACTGGGATCGGAACCTAGGCCGTCGAGACATTCGATCATCAAAAAGTAGGGCGCTGTCACAGCACACATCATGTCAGCAAGCCCTGAGGGAATGGCGTCCGGCGACAGGGACCGTTGCTCGCAGAAATGCCCTAGTATGACCTTGCGTGCCTCTTCATTCATTAATTGTCTCCACGCTCTGCAATATTATGCGTTTTGGGCATTGTACTAGAACTATAACTGACGCTGACAGTCTGCAAAATTGACTTAATTTTCGGAACTTGCTCGGAAGACTTGAAAGCGGGCGAGTGTCAAGAAATCTTGATGGGCGAGTCCGGTACGTTATGAATCGATACTCCAAGTTAATCAGAAAAATTGCACAGCATTTTTACCGGTGAAAACAGCATCCGAACGTATAAAAGCGTTTGGCTTTTTCGAATTTATCTTTCACGTTTATTATTATCCGATACTATCGCTAAATGAGCGATGACAGTGAATATGAATTTTACAAGCTGCGTAAACAAGCGAAGACCTACATCTCAAAGGTTTTCACATTCAGTGCCCGAGATACTGAGCGCAAGCGTAACGTTAAAATGGTTATTGAAGGTAGCGACCGTGTTCAGCTTGGTGAAATAGAAGGCGCCATGTGCCTTCGCCTAACCGGCAATGTTCGCAAAACTCAAGTTTCTGCTATTGTTACCCAAGATGAAAAAATGGTTCGGAGGCTAACTCTACAGACATTTAAAACTCGCGCCGGCGACTGGATAGAGTCGGTCGATAAGGATGAATTCACATTTCGATCAGACGAGTTTAGCCGCCTTATTGGGTTTCTTTCCAATATTGAGTTTATCGACCTATCGAACCAAGAGAAATTTCAGATTGAGGACATATCGACGAAGGCAGGGCCGAAGGCGATCATCGATGCGTCTGATCGTGGAACTTTTGACCGCATCAAAAGCATGACTTTAGAACAAAGAAACGGATTGCTGGATGCATTGCACAAGTCGCTGACCACCGAAGAAATAAATATCCTTCTTGGCCGCAAGCAAGGTTTAGCCGAGTATGAGGAACATATCGGACTCAACCATTGGACTGAGGCACAGTGGCAGGATTTCTTTGAGCGCGAGCAATGGGTTTTTGGGTATGGTCTCGATTATCGCATAATGCGGCAATTTGGACGGGAAATGACAGTCGGAGGCGGTGGTACGGACAACCAAAACAAGCCTGTAACCGACTTTCTCATGAGTTTCACAGACTATACCGTGCTTGTTGAAATCAAGAGACCTGACACTCCCATCTTTCGGAAAAGACGCGGCGGAAGGGCGGGCACATGGGAATTTAGTTCTGAATTTATGAGCGCCGTTTCACAAATTATTGAACAGAAAGCAGAATGGCTATCTTTTTCCCAATTTGGTGAACACCATAACAAGTCAGGAACGGAAATTCTTAAAGCACGCACCAGAAATGCAAAAAGTATTCTGGTCATCGGATCGAGCACCGAATTCTCAAAAGCTGAAGGGGACAGAGCAGCAAATCTAATGCGTGACAGCTTTGAACTATTCAGAAGGGAAAATCGCAGTATCGATATCGTTACATTTGATGAGCTGCTTGAACGCGCTCGTTTCATCACGAAGGATCGACCGGACGAAAAGGACTAGATTGATCGAACTATTACGTCTTTTTTTCCAGTTGTGGGATGTTGTCCTTTGATCCTAAAGCTCACATTCAGTTAGATGCCTATCGCTCTTTTCTGAAGTCCCCAACCCGAAGCGCCAACCCACCCCCTAATAAGGCGGCGCATCCAGCCCGGTCGGGCTCTTCGTAAATATCTCGTTCCCGTCTTCGGTAATCCCGATACTATGCTCGAACTGCGCGGTCAGCGAGCGGTCGCGGGTGACCGCTGTCCAGCCGTCGTCGAGCATCTTGCAGGCATATTTGCCGATATTGATCATCGGCTCGATGGTGAAGAACATGCCGGGGCGCAGCTCCGGGCCGGTGCCGGGGCGACCGGCGTGGACGACTTCGGGGGCGTCGTGGAACATCTGGCCGAGACCGTGGCCGCAGAAATCGCGGACCACCGAATAGCGGTTGGCCTCGGCGTGGCTCTGGATCGCGTGGGCGACATCGCCCATCCGGTTGCCCGGTTTCGCCTGCTCGATGCCCAGCATCATGCATTCATAGGTGACCTGGACCAGCTTGCTCGCCTTGATCGGGGTCTTGCCGACCAGATACATGCGGCTGGTATCGCCGTGCCAGCCGTCGACGATCACGGTGACGTCGATATTGACGATATCGCCCTCGACCAGCTTCTTGTCGCCGGGGATGCCGTGGCAGACGACATGGTTGATCGAGGTGCAGCAGCTATGGGTAAAGCCGCGATAGCCGAGCGTCGCCGGCACCGCGCCGGCGGCAAAGGCCTGCTGCCGGACCATATCGTCGAGCGCGCCGGTGGTGACGCCGGGCACGACATGGGGGACCAGCGAGTCGAGTATCTCGGCGGCCAGCCGGCCGGCCTTGCGCATGCCCTCAAAACCCTCGGGCCCGTGCAGCTTGATCGCGCCGGTGCGCGCCGACGGGGTGGTGTCTTCTACGGTCAGATAGTCTGTCATGCGGCCTATATAAGCATCGCGGCCCGATTTGGCGAGACCCCAAAAAATCACCGGCTTTCGGCGGATATTAACCAAGTGGGTCTATGCGGCTGGTCAGGAAATAGTGACAATTTTCAGGAGCTTGATGCAAAACCGCGTGAAATATATGTTGATCGGGTTGAGCTTGCTGCTGGGCGGCGGCGAGATTTGGCGGCGGCTGGCGATGCTGGTGACGCCGGATATCCAGCCGACCGGACTGGTCGCTTTTGGCGGATTGTTCGCGCTGTGCGCGATCAGTCTGGTCGGCATATCTTTGTTCAAAAGCGCCTGGCTGCGCTGGCCGCTGGCGCTGCTGCTGGCGGCGGGATCGATGCTGGTCGACGGTTATCAATGGGCGGTCGGCGATTTCATGAGCTACGAGAGCTTTGTCACCATGGTCCAGAGCGCGGGCGATATCGGCAGTGCCGCGGCCCAGCAGGGCGGGGCGCTGTTGCTGGCGGCGGGCAAGGCGTTGCTGCTGTTGCTCGGTATCGGTCTGAAACCCCGTAGCGGTAACCCGCTGGCAGCGCGCGCCGCAAGATGGGCGGCCCTGCCGGTCCTGCTCGGCCTGTCCGCGCTGCTGTTCTTGCGCGGCGGCGAGGGCGCCAGCGGATTACCGTCCTCCCACAGCGGCGCCAGCCTGGCGCTGCTTTATGGATTTGATATGGCGACTACGGTGAGCGGCCCGCGCCAGCTTGTCACGCTCAAGCCAGCGGCTCCTCCGCGAGCATCCGATATCGTGCTGATCATCGACGAAAGCATCGCCGGGGCCTATCTCGATATCAACAGCAAGACCGGCGTCTATTCCGGGCTGGCGGGAGGCGCGTCCGGGGCAGGCGGCAAGCCACCGATCCACAATTTCGGTCTCGCGACCTCGATCACCCATTGCAGCGTTGGCAGCAACGTCGTGCTCCGCTTCGGCGGGACGCGGGCCAATTACCGCGAGACGGTTCGTGCCAGCCCGTCGATCTGGGCTTATGCCAGGACCGCCGGTCTCGCCACCGTCTATATAGATGCCCAGCGCACCGATGGCCGCTACCAGAACCGGATGGACGATGCCGAACGCGCGCTGATCGATGTCTGGGACCAGTTTGAGGACGTGCCGGTGGTAGACCGCGATCACGCCGTGGCCGACATGCTTGCCTCCTATCTCAACGATGGCAAGCCGCAGCTGATCCTGGTCAACAAGGTCGGCGGCCATTTCCCCGTCAGCGACAAATTCCCGATGAGCCACGCAAAATATCGCCCGATGCTCAGGCGCGGCCAGTTTCCCGAGGTCACCGACATGGCGGGCCGGGACAGCCTCGACGGGAGCGCGGACAACTGGCTGCTCTACCGCAACAGCTATCGCAACACCCTGCTGTGGAACGTCGGCGACTTTTTCGACCGCCTGTTTGCACGCGCCGAGATCGGCGACGCGACGATCCTCTATACCTCCGACCACGGCCAGAGCTTCCACGAGCGGGATGATGGCGGCGATGCGACCCATTGCACGCCCGATCCGCAGATCGAGGAAGGCGTGGTGCCGCTGGTGGTGATCGGCGACGGCGGCAACCCCGCCCAGAGTGCGCGCTGGGCCAAAGCGGCGGCAGCGGGCAGGGACCGCTCGTCGGATTACCGGATCTTCCCGACCCTGCTCGGTCTGATGGGCTATGCGCAGAAGGATGTAGCGCCGCTATACGGCCCCGACCTGTTTGCGGAAGGCCCCGACCCGTCGACCTTCAACGTCCGCTTCAACGCGCGTCTGGGCAGCGAGCCGCTGTGGCGCCACGTCCCGCTCGACCAGATCGCCCGCCCGCCGCTTTCCGACTATGACCGGCCCCTCGCCATGCGCCCCCGATAACATATATCGCCGCGCCGGCTGATCGCTCTTCCCTAGCGCCGCCATATCGCTCTATAGACGCGCCATGACACAGGAAAAAATCTGGACCGCCGCCCTCGTCGTGATCGGCGATGAAATCCTCTCCGGCCGGACGCAGGACAAGAATATCGCGCAGATCGCCAGCTGGCTCAACGTCCAGGGCATCCGCCTTGCCGAGGTCCGGGTGGTCGCCGACGACATGGACCAGATCGCCGAGGCGGTGAACATCCTGCGCGCGCGCAACGACTATCTGTTCACCACCGGCGGCATCGGCCCGACCCATGACGATATCACCGTCGACGCGATAGCAAAGGCGCTCGGCGTCAATGTCGTCACCCACCCGGCGGCCCGCGCGATCCTCGAGAAATATTATGAAAGCCGCGGCGGGATCAACGAGGAGCGGCTGCGCATGGCCCGCGTGCCCGAGGGCGCAGAGCTGATCGAGAACCGCATGTCCGGCGCGCCCGGCATCCGCATCGACAATCTCTACCTGATGGCCGGCGTCCCGCATATCACCGCCGGGATGCTCGACGCGCTCACCGGCACGCTCGAGGGCGGCGCGCCGCTGCTATCGGTCACGCTCGGCGCCTGGGCGGCGGAAAGCGAGATCGCCAGCATCCTCCGCGACGCGGAAAAGGCCCACGAAAACTGCGCCATCGGCAGCTACCCCTTCTTCCGCGAGGGCAAAGTCGGCGCGAATTTCGTCGTCCGCTCGACCGACCCGTACGATCTCGAAGCCTGCCGCGCCGCGCTGAAAGCCGGGCTGGAAGCAGCGGATTACGAAGTGACCGACGGGGGGATTTAGGTTGGGGCTAGGCGTGGACGTGCTGATTGCGAGCTGCCGTTCGTCCTGAGCCTGTCGAGCCGAAGGCCAGCGCAGCTAAGGACACCTCACCCCGATAGGCGCACTTCGACAAGCTCAGTGCGAACGGCAGCTCACACACTTCCGTTCGTCTCGAGCGAAGTCGAGAGACGGGTGGAGAGCGTTTCGTCGGGTGTCTCGACTGCGCTCGACACGAACGGTGTTTCTGCCCGCCAGTTCACCCTCCACCATCACCCCCGCCCCCCGGCACATCCCGCCCGTCGATCTCCCCGCCGTCGACATCCTCAAACTCCCCCTCCAGCGCGTCCGCCCGCTTCTCCGCCTCCCGCACCCGCTCCTCGGCCGCCGCCCGCCGCGCGAGAAGTTTCATCCGCATCGCGCCCAGCTTGGCGTCGAGCGTCTTGCGCGCCGCCTCCGCTTCGTCGCGCTCGTCGACCTTGTTGCCCTCGGCGTCAAAGCGCACGCCGCGCTGCCATTCGTCCCAGGTGATCAGCCGGTCCGCATCCTGCTCGCTGAGATTGCCCTGCTTGACCAGCAGCGCGAGGATCGAGTCCGACGGCGTGATCCGCCGCTCGACCTCCTCGCCGCCGCGGATGATGATGGTCTCGCGCCCGACCACCGCGCGCTCGTGCGCCACCGCGACCAGCCCCTTGCGCGCATTGACCTTCGCCTCTTTCCACAGCCGGTCAAAATCCGCATCGCGATCGCGCAGCCGGTAGGCCGAGGTGCTCGACATATCCGACACCCGGCACGCATCGAGCACGCAGTTGGTCTTGCGCAGCGTCGCCAGAAACACCTTGCGCGTCGCCGGCGTCCAGCCGTCCTGGCGCGGCCTGCGGGGTTTTTTCGGTTTAGCGGGTTTGCGGGGTTTCTTTTCTGCCGTTAGTCCTGAGCTTGTCGAAGGACGCTTCTCGTCGGAGAGGCGTGGTTCGACAGGCTCACCACTAACGGTATTGCGCCCTGTCAGTTTCTTCTTTGCCATTTCAAAACCCATATCAGAACCGCATATCTGTAGGAAAGGGTGTTGGATCGGGGCGGTTCCCGTTCGTGTCGAGCGAAGTCGAGACACCGGCGAAGGGGCACAGGCGACTGGCCATGAAGCTTGCTCACCGGCGAAGGGGCACAGGCGACTGGGCATGCGGGGCATGGCCATCAAACCGAGCGCCCAGAACAGTCCTGTCCGATCGACTGGACCCCGCCCTACGGCGGGGAACAAAAAGGGGAAGGCAAAGAATATCACCACCCCCGTTCGTGTCGAGCGAAGTCGAGACACCCGATAAAGCGCGCACAACCGTCTCTCGACTTCGCTCGAGACGAACGGCATGTACCCCCCCCCTACGTCACCCTGAACTCGATTCAGGGTCCACTTCTCCAAACCCACAGGCAGTGATGGACGCACGATGGATGCTGAACTAAGCTCAGGATGACGACTGTCGATTTTGCCTTCTTCCTGACCATGCAGAAAGACGTATCAGAGGTCGGGACAGTAATTGTTCCCCGTCAGCACCTGTGGCACAAATTTGATGTTGTAAGTTAAGGAGGAT
>CBETBW010000012.1:0-86028 GCA_965534715.1 uncultured Parasphingorhabdus sp. | reverse complement strand
GCTCCTTTTTCTTGTACATCGCGAGCATCCGCTCGGTCACGGCAAAGCCGCCAAATATGTTCACGCTGGCCAGCACGACACCGACCAGACCCAGCCATTTGGCGGTCTGACCACCATCAGCCTGCGACCCTGCCGCCGCTGCGATCAGCGCCCCGACAATGATCACCGAAGAGATCGCATTGGTCACCGCCATCAGCGGCGTATGCAAGGCCGGGGTCACCGACCAGACCACATAATAGCCGACAAAACAGGCCATCACGAAGATTGACAAGATGCTAATGAAATCCATAATTCACTTCCTTTCAATCCTCCCCATTCATGGGGAGGTGGCCCGCCGAAGCACAGCGCAGGCGGGTCGGAGGGGGTGTTAGATCAGACGCAAATTCCGGTTTGATCGCGAACATAGCGGCAAGATCAAAACCCCTACCACCACGCTGCACGCGGTCCCCCTCCCCGCAAGCGGAGAGGATTTTGGAGGAGAGAGTTGAGACAAAGCCCATGTTTAGGCCTCTTCAAAAGTAAAATTGAACCGGTATCGTTTCAATTCAAGAGATGGGATCGCACGAACACCACTTCGGCAACTCTTGTCAAAATCAGCGGCAACCAAAACACCTCTTACCGACGTATCCGGTTCTTCCGCCATCAAATCACCCATATAGCCTGTGATCTGACCAACCGCTTCACGCCTAGCCAATCCTGCTTTTAGTTCGACAACAACAAGCGCACCGCTTGCATCTCGCGCCAATATGTCAATGAAGCCCGATTCTACACTCCGTTCGGAACCTTCATCGATGATCTGCAAACCAGCTTCAAGCTGCTCGATTTCTCGCCGTAGTTCTGACTGGAGATGTCTTTCTAACTCGAATTGCTTCCCTTCAAGTTTCTCTCGGATTACCTGACCAGCGATTCCTATTGCGGTTTCCGAATTGAATTCAGATTCATTCTCCCTGAACCGAGCATAACAACGCAACGAGGATTTATAGGCGGCCAAATTCGCATATAAATTGTTCCCTGCCGAGATTTTCGACGGGTTTGGCTTTCCGGCTTTCGCGTCCTGTAAGGAATAATTCAGCTCACTTGCTATTTTCTCAATTTCGCCTGCATCAAAAATCGCATCCAAATCGCCATAGGTTTCATCGACCTTTTTCGCCTGCGAAAGGTGTGTTGCGGCAGAATTTGGAGTATAGCTTGCTCCCAGCCAAGTTTTGAAAGCCTCGCCTCTCACCCCAACAACCGCTCATTAACAACCTTGCCATCCTTGGTAAGCCGTATGCCAATTGTTACTTCGTCATCATCAGGCAGTACCGGCCGCTTGGCCTCTTCGTCCCAGTAAGCGCTAAGGAAATTATAGAGATTGCGCGAGAATAACGCTGAACTGTCCGCCGCCATGCTCGAGGGCATATTATTCGCGCCGATGATCTTGACGCCATGTTTCACGACCACTTTGCCGGCAACAGCGCCTTCGACATTGCCGCCTTGTTCTGCCGCCAGATCGACGATCACGCTGCCGGTCCGCATCGTCGCGATCTGCGCATCCGAGATCAGACGCGGCGCGGCGCGGCCGGGGATCAGTGCGGTGGTGATGACGATATCCTGTTTGGCGATATGGCTGGAAACCAGTTCGGCTTGCGCTTTCTGATATTCCTCGCTCATTTCGGTAGCATAGCCGCCGGTGCCTTCCCCCTCGATGCCCTCGACCGATTCGACAAATATCGGTTTTGCGCCGAGCGACTGAATCTGTTCCTTGGTCGCCGCCCGCACGTCGGTCGCGCTGACCTGTGCGCCCAGCCGCCTTGCCGTGGCAATCGCTTGCAATCCGGCAACGCCGACCCCCATGATGAAACAGCGCGCCGCCGAAACCGTCCCGGCTGCGGTCATCATCATCGGAAAGACGCGGCCATAATGGGCGGCAGCTTCGAGAACGGATTTATAACCCGACAGATTGGACTGCGATGAAAGAATATCCATCGATTGCGCGCGGGTGATCCGCGGCATGAATTCCATCGCCAGCGCATCAATGCCCAGCTTGGCATAAGCATCGACGCGTTTGCGCTCGCCAAAAGGATTGAGGCTGGCAACCAGCCAGGCGCCTTTCTTGATGCCCTTCAATGAAACGGGGTCGGGACCCTGCACAGCCAGAACAATGTCGGCATCTTTCAATACCGCTTGCCTTGTGCCGATTGTCGCGCCCATTTCCTGATAATCTTTGTCGGCAACCGACGCAGATTCGCCCGCTCCCTTTTCGACGGCCAGGGAAGCGCCCAGAGCGATGAATTTCTTGACCGTTTCCGGCGACGCGCTGACGCGCTTCTCACCGTCGGCGAGTTCCTTCAAAACCGCGATTTTCACAAGATATTCCAATCAGTTAGGATATAAGAATAACCACCAATATGGCCACTACAGCGGTCGCGATCGTTCCGGTTTTCAACAGCGACAGGAAGCGAGCATATGATTCCTCAGCTGCGCCTAAATTATTATCCGATGTCATGATTTCCCCATATTATCGTTCAAAACAGGCTTAATGTGTAAACGGATATTACCCGCTGCTCAAGCCCTACCAATCGTCATTCCGGATAGAATATTTATCCAACCTTTAATCGGCTCTTTACCGGTTGCCGCTATGGATATGCCTCGTTCTGGCACAATCGGGATAAAAATGGTACAAAACGGCACAAAATTACTGCTGCTGATCGATGATGAGCCAGCGCAATGCCGGTTGATTTCCGCGCTTGCCTCTCGGGCGGGATTCCGCACGATCTTTGCCCGCGACGCCGAAACCGCGATTGCCACGCTGGGCACCCAGGACGGGATGATGCTCGACGCGATCATCCTCGACCATTGGGTGCCGGGTTCCGAAGCCACGGATCTGATCACCGAATTGAAATCCCGCCGTCCCGCCTTGCCCGTCCTGATGCTCACCGCCGTCGGATCGATAGCCGAAGCCGTCGACGCCGTGCGCGCCGGTGCCACCGATTATCTGATCAAGCCGGTCGCCCCCGAACTGATGCTCAAAGCGCTCAACGCCGCCGTTGAATCGTCCAGGGATGACGGAGAACTGCGCCCGCTCACCGAAAAAATTTCGGTGCCGCTTGAATTTGAAGAAATTGTCGGCGCTGCACCGGCATTTCGCGCGGCACTGGCGATCGCCGCCAAGGCCGCCCGCGCTCGTGTTCCGGTACTGATCGAGGGCGAAGGCGGGGTTGGCAAGGAAGTCATCGCCGATGCCATCCACGCCGCCAGCCCGCGATCCAAGCAGCCCATGCTCAAGCTCAATTGCGGAGCGATCACCGGCAATCTGCTCGATTCGATCCTGTTCGGTCATGAGAAAGGCGCTTTCACCGGCGCGTTCGACCGCAAGATTGGCCTGCTCCAGCAAGCCGAAGGCGGCACGATTTTTCTCGATGAGGTCGACCGGATTCCGCCTGAGACACAGGTCCGCTTGCTGCGCTTCCTGAAACATTCGGATATCCAGCCTCTCGGCAGCCCGAACAGTTTCCAGCTGGATGTGAGGATCATCGCCGCAACCAATCGCAAGTTGCAGCGGGAAGTCGAGAAGGACAATTTCCGCGAAGATCTCTATTACCAGATGAATGTTGTCCAGCTGACCATTCCGCCGCTGCGCGACCGGACCGGCGACATTCCGGCGCTGGCCCGCCATTTCCTCGCCCGCCTCGCGCTCCAGCCGGGCCTGCGTAGCCTCGGTATTACCGACGAAGCGCTCAACCTGCTGCGCAGCTATCGCTGGCCGGGCAATGTCCGCCAGCTGCAAAGCGTCTTGTTCCGCGCCGCCGTCATGTGCGACCGCAATGCCCTGACCTGCGACGAATTTCCGCAAATCGCATCCTTTGTCGCCGAATCCGGCGATACCGATACGCATCTGATCAGCAGCCCGGAAGGCATCGGGATCACGCTCTATTGCGAAGATGGCAATTTGCGACCGCTGGAAGAAATCGAAGCCGACGTAATCCGTCTCGCCATCGGCCATTATCGCGGCCGGATGACGGAAGTTGCGCGACGCCTGGGCATCGGCCGCTCGACTCTCTATCGCAAGCTGGCAGACCTCGGTATCGATAACGCCGCGTAATTCCGGGACTTTTTTGTTGGATTGTGTGTTGGATCCTGCTGGGTTTGACACTTTCGGCCAAAGCCAAATTTGTGAAATCCGACCCGAATCCAACATCGCCATTGATGTTTCCCACCGCTGGTCTTAAGTCTGGCGCTATGAAAAACATGCTTCCAAATCTTCCAATCGGCGCAGCTCTTACGCTTGCTCTGCTTCTCTCGGCCTGCGGAAAACAGGAAGCGGTGGGCGACGTTCCATCCAGCGAAGAACTGGCGAAGCAAGCAGATGCCGCGAGTCAGGCGATCCGTGACGAAGCGGAAGCTGCAGAAGGCGATGGTGCGAAAACCGCGATCGACCTCGCCACCCTCGATAGTTATGCCAACGCCTTGCGCGGTTACTCCATCATGGTGCCCGGCGGCTGGACGGTCGACACGGCAGCCAGCGATGACAATGGCCGGGTGTTCAACGACACTGCAAGCGGCGCTAAGCTGGCGGTAAGCTGGGTAGAGAATCGCGAAGACGCAGCCTGGAGCAAAGCCGTCCAGGCCATCGAGGATGGCAGCGACGCCATGGAGGGCGCGCCCGTCGGCAAGAATGAATATCGCGCGTCGGGGATTTTGACCAACGGCCAGAAATCAAGCCAGCGGCTGCTTCGCAAGCCCGATGGCACGATGGTGCAAGCGGAAATCAGCTATGCCGCCGACCAATCCAAGGCGACGGACCTGCTGGCCTCAACGATATTGGACAGCCTGACCCTGCAATAGCAGCAATCTAGCGGTTGAGCTTGGCGTCCAGAAAACTAGGCATCGGGCCATTCCAGCCATCATCTGCGTCATTGCCATTGCCGTTCTGAACCACAGGCGGCTTTTCCTCCTGGACCTTTGCAGTGCGCGCCGGTTTCTTCGGGGCATTGTCTTGTGGCGGCGGCTTTGGAGCAGTTTCTTGCTGCGGCTTCTTCGGCCGATCATCTTGCCGTGGTTTCTTCGGCGCTTCATCGCGCCGCGGCGCTTTTGATTTTACCGGATCCGGCTTAGCCGAAGCAGCTTTCGCCGGAGCTTTGGCGGCTGGTTTGTCGCCTGCCTTGCCCTTGCGCTCCTTGCGGACGGGGATTTTCATGCCGGTCAGCTTCTGGATGCTCTCGACATGCTCCGCATCGCTGCGGGTCACGAAGGTGATCGCAACGCCGGTTGCACCAGCACGACCGGTGCGGCCAATCCGGTGAATATAGTCATCGGGATGCCAGGGAATATCATAGTTGATGATATGGCTGACGCCCTTGATATCCAGACCCCGCGCCGCAACATCGGACGCACATAATATGTTGATTTCGCCGGACTTGAACCGGTCCAGTTCCGCCAGACGCGAACTTTGATCCATATCACCGTGAATCTGCCCGGCGTCAAAGCCATCCTTGCGCAGGCTCTGGCAAAGGTCACGAACCTCGGTTTTGCGATTGCAGAATATGATCGCGGTATCGACGCCTTCATTGTCCAGTAAGTCGACAAGCAATTTGCGCTTGGCCTTCGGAGCGACCTCTATCAGCGATTGATCGATCGAGGTGTTGGCCGTCGCAGGGCGCGAGACTTCGATATATTTCGGATTGTTGAGAAACTGGTCGGACAATCTCTTGATCGGCGGTGGCATGGTCGCCGAAAACAGCAATGTCTGGCGCGTCGAGGGCAATTTCGAGCAGATCGATTCGATATCCGGAATGAAACCCATATCGAGCATCCGGTCCGCTTCATCGATGACCAGCAATTCGCAGCCCGACATCAATATCCGTCCGCGATCGAACAAGTCCATCAACCGTCCGGGGGTCGCGATCAATACGTCAACGCCTTTCTCCAGCGCCTTGATCTGATCTCCCATGGAAACGCCGCCGATAAGCAACGCCATGCTGAGATTATGGTTCTTGCCATATTTCTCGAAATTCTCGGCGACTTGCGCAGCCAATTCACGGGTAGGCTCAAGGATCAGCGACCGCGGCATGCGCGCACGCGAGCGGCCATGTGCGAGAATGTCGATCATCGGCAGCACAAAACTCGCCGTTTTGCCGGTGCCGGTCTGGGCAATGCCGATGATATCTTTCATCATCAGCACGGAGGGTATGGCCTGCTCCTGAATCGGCGTCGGCTCATCATAGCCCGCGTCAGCCACAGATTTCAGCAATTCTTCAGACAGGCCGATATCGGCAAATTTCATAGTGGTTCCGGAAAAATATAGGATGCACCGTTGCATCCTGTCTTAGCCTCTCGGGCCGTGCCGGGCAATGACCGCATAACCCGAATTTGTCAAGCTTTCTCGCTTGATCTAGCGTTCCGGTACAAGTTCGCGAAATCGTTTAATTTCACATTTGGCCCCGGTGCGCGAGTGCAGGACATCGCGGCCCGCACACATTTTTCCATCAGACGATTTTTCCATATAAAAGCCGGAATAAAAACTGCGCGCCTGGCAATTCTCTTCGAGCTCCGCTCTGATGCGCTTGCGGTCTCGCGTAACCAGGTCGAGAAACTGATCCGCAAACATCTGCACTCCCAAAATATTGTCCATTGGCAGGCATTTGCCAATTTTCTTTTCCCGATAAGTCTTTTGCGGGGCTTCCCGCGAAAAATCTGCTCTCGGTGCCAATGGATACGGCCGTCGGCGTGGTACCCGGATGATCACCCGTTTTTCGATTCGGACCTGCGCATAGGCAACCGGTCGCGCTGGCACATAGGCCGTGGCCGAATCCATATCCGCAGACAAAACGTCCATCTGCTGCACCCCGCGCGCTTCTGGCACAGAGAGCAGCAATATCGCTATAAGTGACAGGCTCACCGAAATCCCTTAATTAACCCTTGCCTCCGCTATATCAATGGCGATTGAACATTGTATGAACTGAGAAATTACCACCTGTTGCCATCTAGCGGAAACTTGTCTTTCACAACTCCGACATGATGTCTTATCCAAACACAAGATGGCGAATAGGTGACATCACAACGCAGGAGCAGAAACATGCCAAAAATGGCAAAATGGCAGGAGCAGATGCAGTCGGTTGTGGGCGCGAAGGGTTTCACCAGCGCCGACGACGATATGGCACCCTGGCTCACGGACTGGCGCGGCCGTTATACCGGCGCAGCGGCAGCCATGGTCTCACCGGCAACCACGCAGGAGACGGCTGAAATACTGAGGATTGCGAACGAACATTCCGTGGCCATCGTGCCGCAAGGAGGCAATAGTGGCATGGTCGGGGGCGCAACGCCTGATGTCAGCGGCCGATCGGTCCTTCTGTCCCTCCGCCGCATGAACCGGATTCGGGCGATCGAACCGGGCGACCAGTTGGTCGTGTGCGAGGCCGGTGTAATTCTTCAGAATCTGCATGAAGCTCTCGCAAAAGAAGGACAGAGATTCCCGCTGACACTCGGCGGCAAGGGCTCTGCCACGGTCGGCGGTCTCGTTTCTACAAACGCCGGCGGCACTCAGGTGCTGCGCCACGGAACGATGCGCGCGCTGGTGGTCGGGATTGAAGCGGTGCTGCCCGACGGCAGCATCTTCGAAGGGCTCGCAGCTCTCAAAAAAGACAATCGCGGCTATGATCTCAAGCAACTATTTGTCGGCGGCGAAGGCACATTGGGCGTTGTAACCGCCGCGACCTTGAAAACCGTACCCGCTCTGACGGATCGCTGCGTTGCCTGGGCCGCTGTCAGTAGTACGGACGCGGCCTATCAACTCTTCCGGTTTCTCAATAGCCGGACTCCGCAATCGCTGGAAGGCTTTGAAATTATTCCCGCAACATGCCTGAATTCGGTTCTGCGCCACATTCCCGGCACCCGTTCTCCCTTGGAAGGCGTACATCCTTGGCATGTGCTCATCGAAATTGTGCGCGATCAACCGGATGCGCAAGACCCGAGGTCTGTCACTGAAAATCTGCTCGCAGACGCACTGGAACGGGGTCTGATTGAAGACGCAACCCTCGCGGCCAGCGAGCAGCAAGCGGAGGATTTCTGGAAGATCCGGGATTCCATTGCCGAAGCAGAGCGCGCCGTTGGCCCGGCTCTGCAGCATGACATAAGCGTTCCGGTCCCCGGCATGGCGCGGTTCATCAACGAGGCGTCTCCGGTTATCGAAGCAAAATTCCCGGGCACCGAGGTTGCTGCATTCGGCCACATGGGAGATGGCAACGTCCATTTCCACGTCAAGGTGCCACCGGGCGCACAAGCACAGGACTGGATGCGGGACTATAGCTCCCGCATAACACCCCTGGTCCACGACCTCGTCATTGCAGCAGGGGGCTCGATATCGGCAGAACATGGAATCGGACAAAACAAGCGCGCGGAACTGGAACGGCTATCTTCCGATGCACGCCTCTCCATGCTGCGCGCCATAAAAACCGCAATCGATCCAAAGAACATAATGAACCCGGGCAAACTCGTTCCGCTTGCGTCCGGCCAGTCAGGCTCTTAAAGCGCAAGACAACTATTCGATTTCAACAGTAATTTTTCGGAGAATCTGACTATGGCGAGCACGCCGCAAGCACAAGAACTACCAATGTTCTACAAGGACCTGGTCCCGCTCAATTCAAACGAGCATGCAAAATGGAAAGTCAAAGGACTCGACAATGCATCTTTCATGCAGTCGCAGCACGCCATTCCGATTACCACCGATGAATTCGCCAATGCCTCGCGCAATTATCCGATTGTATTCTCGGTCGGCGAAAATAGCGTACCGCTGATTCTCATGGGTCTGAACGAAGGGGTGAATACCTTCATGAACGACGAGGGTCATTTCAGCGAGCCAGCCTACGTCCCGGCCTATGTCCGCCGCTATCCCTTCATGCTCGCAAAATTGCGTCCGGATGCGGAAGAACTCTCGCTTTGCTTCGACCCGACAACCGATGCTATCGGCGATTATAAAGAAGGGGACGCCCTGTTCGACAAGGATCAGCCAAGCGAAACCACAAAGAATATCTTGAACTTTTGCGAGCAGTTTGAACAGGCCGGCCAACGGACCGGTCAGTTTGTCCAGGAACTGGAAAAGATGGAACTGTTGATGGATGGCGAAGTGTCCATTCAGCAAACAGACGTTGAGAAGCCCTTTGTTTATCGCGGATTCAAGATGGTCAACGAAGAAAAATTGCGCGACATGCGTGGCGACGAACTCCGCAAGATCAATCAGAACGGTATGTTGCCGTTGATCTACGCTCACCTCTTCTCGTTACAGCTGATGCGCGATCTTTTCGCAAGGCAGGTTAGCGCCGGTAAAATGCCGCAAGTGACCGAAGCGCCGTCCGTTCAGGTCTGACCGCCTCGCGGTCGTCAGGCATCGCCCGGTTCGGTTGAACCGGGCCGGCTGGTATGAATAATATTCCGGTGATGGGGTCTTGCAACTCTTCCCGTTAGCGCCCACATTATAGGTTGTATGGGTCTGCATCCCCCGATCGGACCTATACAGGCATTTCTTTGAAATGCCACCTCCCTGAACCTTGGCCACCTCGCCTACCTGGCGAGGTGGTTTTTTATTGGGATTCTCTTATTCTGCTGCTTCAAGCTGATCGCGACCGGACAATTGCTCGGCGAGCATCAGGCAACAATTGCCGATCAATTCCGCAATAGACCGCGCAGCGGCAATCGGCTCGCGCAGACTCTGATCAAGATACAGCGCTCGATCCACTTCGAGCTGCAATGCATGTACATTGCTTGCGGGCTTGCCGTGCCGCTCCAGAATATAACCGCCGGAATAGGGATGGTTGGTCTGGACATGATAGCCGGGCATCCGGAAATGATCCGCTGCAAGTTCGGCATAGCGCGATTCGCAGCTACGACCGAAGCGATCTCCGATAACAAACCCGATTGGGCTGCTATTCTCGTCGAACACCGATGGCATGCTGTGAAGGTCCAGGAGGAGAGCGCATCCAAAAACAGATCGCATCTGGTCGAGAATATGCTCGACCATCACATGATAGGGTTCGTGATCCTGCTCGATTCGATCAATAACATGCTGATGCGGCCATTTTTCCCGCCACAGATTGCCGGCGCCGTGCAGCCGGCGCGGCAATATACCCAAACCGCCCCTGACCTTCTTGCTGATCTGGTGTGTCTGGGCCGAATCCATCCCGGTCACCATATCCGGATCTAGTTCGGTGCGGCTGCGATTGAGATCGACCCATGCTCTAGGTTTACGAGCGATAATCACCGGAAACCCGGAAGCAATGGCTGACGCCGCCAGGCGGTCTGCATAGCGATCTTCCAGTCGGAGCAAATGGGAGGCCGGAACATTCAGGTTGTCGAGAAGTTCAGCCGGATATTCCCGGCCGGAGTGGGGCACACTGACCAGCACCGGGAATTTAAGCGCCTCGATATTGGCCAGCGAATAGGGCGGCACCGCGGACAAATATCTGCCGGAACCGGCGTTAGGCATGTTCACGCTCCCACAAGCCCGCGCGCGCCCGAAAAAATTGTCGCTTTCGGGAAAAAATTAACCGATTTGCACTTATATAGCGGTCTGGGCATAATAGCCCGTCTGTAATCAGGCATATTCGGGAAGGCGCGACAATATGATAAGGATTCTCCTTGCGGAAGATGAACAGGCGATGCGCGAGCATCTTACACGGGCTCTGGAGAAAGCCAACTATGAAGTTGTCGCTGTGGATCGCGGAACTGCAGCAGTTCCGTTGCTCGACGCGCAGAAATTCGATCTGCTTTTAACGGATATTGTGATGCCCGAAATGGATGGAATCGAACTGGCACAGCATTGCGCCTCGGTCTGCCCGGAAACCCAAGTCATGTTCATTACCGGCTTTTCCGGCGTGACATTACGTGCCGGACAGTCGGTTCCGAAAGCCAAAATATTGTCGAAGCCCTTTCATTTGCGGGATCTGGTTATGGAGGTCGACCGGCTGTTCGAACCGGACAGTATCAGCGACCTGAATTAAGCCTTGCGCCAGCCGAAGCGGCTGGCTAGACGGCCTCCAGCGTGGGCGTATAGCTCAGTGGTAGAGCACTTCGTTGACATCGAAGGGGTCGGGAGTTCAACTCTCTCTACGCCCACCATTTCACGGGACATTGCACTTATCAGGCGGCGAGCGCTGTCGACGCTCCGGTGTCCTGACTTGGTGGATGGCCATACCAGCTTGTATAAGCGCGAGTGAAAGCGCTCAATTCGCTATAACCCAGTTTCGCGGCAATTTCGGAGAGATTCCGCGTGCCTTCGAGAAAATACAGATGGCAGGTATCCCGCCGGACCTGCTCCAGCAGCTGGCGATAGGACAAGCCTTCGGCCACCAATTTGCGCCGCAATGTCCGCTCCGCCATACCAAATGTTACAGCAGCAGCATCCAGGCTGAGGCCGGATTTGTCGAGCAGGTACAACAGATATTCATAGGTCAGTTTAGCGAGATTCTCCCGTTCAAATCTGTCCCGCGCAAACACCGCCTTTTGGCTCCCGGTGGCGGACACAATCGCGGGATTGTGACGCGGCAACGGCTTGGTCATCGCCGATTGGTGATATTCGAGATAGGTGGACGGCCGATTGAAATGGCAAAGGATCGGTTCACTGTCCGAATTTCCGTCCGGAAACCCCCTGAACCCGTCCGGCCGGGCGTGAGCGAAATGCGCTGCTTTCACAGTATGGAAGCGACCTTCCGCCAGCGATTCACCGCAATGGTAGACAAGGGCAAAGACGATATGAACAAGATCGGGCGAGACTGCCCTATCATGGTTCCACACAAGGCGGTCACCGGAGGACAGTGACATGATTTTTACGATTGGCTTTTCGCCGCCCAAGCGTTGCTCCGCAACAAGCTGGATCAGCGCTTCACCAAAACTGGGCTGGAAAAAGGCACCAAAACCAAGGTCAGAAAACCCTCGCGGAACCATTTGTTTGCCGATCGCCGAATGGATATCTGTCCGGTTGAGCTCTTCCCGTGCCGCCTTACAGAGACTGACAATCGACTCATCTCTCAATTGAAAGCCGGGATCTCGCAATTCCGACTCGGAAGATTGCAGGGCGCTCAATAGCTGCGGCTTGCGGGCCTGCAGAGCATAACAGCCGAGATAGGCGCGATATAGAAACTGGGCGGAAATCGTCAAACATGTGGATGTCGGATAGTCCATGCCGCCAAGCTAGGGGCCGGAATGCAATTATCTCAACTGGCTTTCGACAAAGATGTAAAATTAGCGATGAATATGCCGGTTTGGGGCTTATCCATGAACGACAACAGCGCGTTCAGTAGCGGATGACCGACGCTCCCCAGGTGAATCCGCCGCCCATCGCCTCCAGGACCAGCAAATCACCAGCCTTGATTCGACCATCGCGCACCGCGGTATCCAGAGCCAGCGGGACCGATGCTGCAGAAGTATTGGCGTGCATATCAACGGTCTTGATCACTTTCTCCGGTGAAAGATTTAGCTTTTTGGCGGTTGCATCCAATATCCGTGCATTGGCCTGATGGGGAACCACCCAGTCGACATTGTCGATCGATTCTCCCGCTTCTTCCAGCACTTCTTTCAGAACCGAAGACAGATTGACGACGGCGTGGCGAAAAACCTCTCGGCCTTTCATGCGTAGCTTACCGACCGTCCCCGTCGTACCGGCTCCGCCGTCAACATAGAGAAGCTGGTTATGCGCACCATCGGCGTGCAAACGGGTGGCGAGGATGCCGTTTTCACCATGTTCGGCCGCGAGCACGATTGCGCCGGCGCCATCACCAAAAAGCACACAGGTCCCGCGATCTTCCCAATCCAGTATGCGGCTGAACGTTTCTGCGCCGATCACCAGCGCGTTTTGCGCGCTGCCGACCCGAATCATGCTGTCCGCCACGGAAAGCGCGTACAGGAAGCCCGAGCAAACTGCGGCGACATCAAAAGCGACACAACCATTGCAGCCCAGTGCATCCTGGACAATCGTTGCTGTGGCCGGAAATGTCTGGTCGGGAGTCGCTGTCGCGACGATGATCAGGTCGATATCGGCGCTGCTAAAGCCTGCCGCCTGCATGGCCTTTTCAGCCGCTTCGATAGCCAAGGTAGATGTGGTTTCATCATCCTCGGCAATATGGCGGAACCGTATGCCGGTGCGCTCGACAATCCACTCATCTGTCGTATCGACCCGCTGCGCCAGTTCGGCGTTGGAGACACGGGTCCGCGGCAAGGCTGAACCGGTGCCCTTGATGACCGCACGCCTGGTGGCAACGACGCTCATTTCGTCACCTCTGCTACCGGCGTCGCTTCATTGATTTTAGTCAAATCTTCGCTGATACGTTCCAAAATACTGTCCTCCACCAGCCGAGCGGCGACTTCGACAGCATTGGCTACGCCTTTTGCATCCGCGCTCCCGTGGCTTTTTACCACCACACCATTCAGGCCCAGAAAAACAGCTCCGTTATGGTTGTTGGGATCGAGTTGGTCGCGCAGCATTTCGGTCGCCGGCCGGGATATCAGAAACCCGATTTTGGAACGGAGGCTGCTCAGAAAGCTTTGCCTCAGCAGGTCGGTGACAAACCGCGCGGTTCCTTCCAGCGCCTTGAGCGCCACATTGCCGGAAAAGCCATCGGTCACAATCACATCGACCTCGCCGGTGGATATTTTATCAGCCTCGGTAAATCCGAGAAAATTCATATGCAGCCCGGCAGCGCCTTTCAGCGTCGCAGCGGCTTCCTGAATCGTCCCGGTACCCTTTGCTTCTTCTGTCCCGATATTCAGCAGTTTCACTTTGGGGCGATCAAAACCGTGCATGATCCGGCTGTAAGCCGCACCCATCACCGCGAACTGCACGAGATTCCGGCTGTTGCATTCGGTGTTTGCACCGAGGTCCAGCATCACCACATCGGTGTCTTTCATCGTCGGGAGCAGCGCCGACAAGGCCGGTCGATCGATACCCGGCATCGTGCGCAGCGCCAGTTTGGCGATGGCCATCAGCGCACCGGTATTGCCAGCACTCACCGCAGCGCTAACCTCTCCGGTCTTCACGGCATTGACAGCCATGCCCATGGATGTTGTTTTGGAACCGCGCAGCGCCTGTCCCGGCTTGTCATCACCGGACACGACGTCCGGTGCATGCAATATTTCGGATGCCGCGCTGAGATTGGGATGATTCTTGAGCGCTTCTCTGATCTGCGCTTCATCACCTACAAAAAGAAACTGAAAACCGGCATGGCGGTGACGCGCGAGCGCCGCGCCTGCAACCATGACGCGCGGGCCTTCATCTCCGCCCATCGCATCAATCGCGATTCGCGGCCTCATTCCCACCGGTTATTCCCCTTGATTGCGCGTCAGAAGTCCAGAGACTAGCTGATTAAAGATCAGCGGCCAAGACTTCACGGCCATTATAATGGCCGCAAGCTCCGCACATGTGGTGCGGACGCTTCAATTCACCGCAATTCGGGCATTCCTGATAAGCTTCGACTTTCAAAGCATCATGAGACCGACGCATACCGCGTTTCGACGGTGTAGTTTTTCTTTTTGGTACAGCCATTGCTAAGCCTGTTCTTTATATTTAATGTCAAATGCCTGCATCCAAGCCAAACAATCCAGTCTCCGTATTTTGGAGAATCACCTGGTGGGAGTTCAGCAGATTGCACGCGAAGGGGCGCGTATAATGAAATTCCTGTGCGTTGCAAGCATTGTGCTTCTATAGAAGGCCGATAATTTACACATATCCGGGGGATAAAATGATTTTACCGATAACATTGACCGTGGCGGGCGCTGCCGCGCTGATAAATATCTGGCTGATGATCCGCGTGGGACAAGTCAGGACCAGCGAGAAAGTCAGCATCGGCGATGGCGGCAATGAAAATGTCATCCGCCGCATGCGTGCCCATAGCAACTATATCGAAAGCGCGCCATTCGTGTTGCTCCTTGTCGGAGCGATTGAACTGGCCAGCACAACATCACCCACATGGCTCTGGATCGTCAGCGGCCTCTATCTGCTCGGCCGCGTCGCGCACGGGGTCGGTATGGATGATGGCAAATTTGGCAAAGGCCGGATGATCGGTACGATCATAACCATGCTGACGCTGCTTGGGCTTGGCGTTTATGCGATTGCGATTCCTTATTTGGTCTGAATCCGCTCAGCGCGCCGCCAATACATTATCGGCAACAAAAGCGTTGGTTTTGCGCTCATAGCCAAATTGGCTGGTCGGACCATGGCCGGGGATGAAGGTTACGTCATCGCCCAGCGGCCAGAGCTTTTGTGTGATCGCGTCGATCAGGTCCTGATGATTGCCGCGCGGGAAATCGGTGCGGCCGATGGAACCCTGAAATATAACATCGCCGACCACGGCCAGCTTTGACGGCTGATGGTAGAAAATCACATGGCCCGGCGTGTGGCCGGGGCAATGGATGACATCAAGCACCAGGTCGCCGACAGTCACCTGATCGCCATCCTTCAGCCAGCGATCGGGCTCGAAGCTTTTTGCCACCATGCCGTAACGCGCGCCGTCGCCTTCGAGCTGGTCGATCCAGAACCGGTCATCCTCGTGCGGCCCCTCGATCGGAAGGCCCAGTTCCTCGGCGAGCATGCCCGCTTGACCGCAATGGTCGAGATGGCCGTGGGTGATGATGATCTTTTCGAGATCAACGCCATGTTCCTCGACCGCCGCCTTGATCCGCGACAAATCGCCGCCGGGATCGCTGAGCGCTGCCTTGTTGGTCTTGGTACACCACAGGAGCGTGCAATTCTGCTGGAGCGGAGTGACCGGAATAATCACGGCCTTGAGGGGAGCGTCTGTCATGTCAGGCTATTTGGCGTCAACGCCCCCAAGTTGCAAGCCGCGTATTGACAGGCCGGTCAAAGCCGCCGCCCCGTCCAGACGACCCGGCCGATAATGTTCACGCTTTCCGGGCTGACATCATCCCAATCGGGGTATTGCGGATTGTCACTACGGATCGACAGTTTTCCTGAAGGACCCATGGCGACGCGCTTGACCAACAGCACGTCGTCCATGCGCAGCACATATATGCCGTCGCGCAAAGCCCGGGAGGATGCGCAGTGATCGACCATGATGTCGTCGCCGTCACCCAGAGTCGGATCCATCGAATCGCCGTCAACGGCTATCAGCGAAAGATCAGCCGGATCTACGCCCAATCGCCTGAGCCATTTGGGCCCGAACCCCATGGATTCGGCATATTCGTCATCCGCCAATGATCCCGGGCCGGCTGACGCACCAACCTGTAACTGTTTGATTCGAAGCAACCCGCCGGGGGGGACATCACCGGACCGGCGAGCGTCACGTGCCGCAGGCGCGCCGAGCAACCGTTCCTCCACCCCGTAAAACTCCGCCAGCCTGCGCCTGTCTTCTTCATCCAGCTTCCGGGGTGAACCACGCCGAATATACTGCTGGATATAGGCTGGATTTTTGCCGAGCATTTTCGAAATCGCGGCGAAATCATGGCCGTTTTTGCGGATCAGTTCCTCGAGATTGGCGCGCGGATCATCGGTCATAATCGACACTGTATAGCCGCACTGGCCGAAACTGACAATAGGATTTTTCCTAGACATGTAGGAAATCTGATTTCAAATAGGATTTTCCCTATTTAACGAGTCGCCGTTTCGCGCGACGGGCAACGAGAAGGAGATTGCCGGTGCCATTATTACGAAAAATCGAGATATTCCTGAAGGAAACCGACATGCCGTGGACCAAATTCGGCCGACTGTCTGTGCGCGATCCGCGCTTCGTTCAGGATCTGCGCAACGGACGCCAACCCGGCAGGACCGTGTCGGACCGGGTAGAATATTTCATGAACATATGGCGGGCAGATCATGCCGGTTGATCCGGTGCGCCTGAAAAGCTGCCGAACGGATCCTGGTTCGTCGCTTGCCAATCAAATCGAAGCGCTGGTCGGAGATAGGGCCATCGTCACCTTGCAACGCGAGCGCCTTTGGGCGAGCATCACTTTCGCCGGGACGCGTCATAGCTTATCGGTCGAATGGGCTGGTGTAGCTGACCTTGCCGCTGTGGAAAATCTCGCCAACGCGCTGCCGGTTCACGAATTTGCAATCCCCGGTTATTTTATCGCAGATATATTGGTCACGGAACAATCAGCGGCTCGATTGCTGGTCGAAGCCCTATCGATCGTAGATCCCGTCGAAAACAACCCGAAATAGCGACCGTTAACGCTGGACTGTCATTCTCTCCAAAGTGCCGATTGCCGCTTTCAGGGCCGCATCCATATCCGCTTGCTTGCTGTCTTGAGCGTCCATTTCGGCTGAATCGACTGACCGCAGCGGCGCAATGGCAACCGGAGCAGGCGCTTCGGAAGCCTCCGCCAGTGGAGTGGTTTCTTCGGTGGCTGGAGAAGAATCGATGCTTGCTTGAGGTGGCGCGATCTGTCCACGCGTTTCCAGCGCTTTCAGGCGTCGAAGACCGGTTTCCAGACGGTCGGCAAGCTGGGCCAGGGACAAGTTCGACAGGTCGTCGCTTGGAGCCGTCGATTCTTCTTGTATGGAAACATCGTCGGACAGATCCGGCGTCGGTTCCTCGACGGACGGCGAATGCAGCATCTTCTCGGCCTCGAATGGAGCAGGCGTTGCGACCGGCGGCGCTGATTGTTCTACCGGCTCTGCGAGAGCTTGTTCGACTTCAGATTGCTCAAACTGCTTGATTTTTTCGGCGAGCGGAGCACCCAGATCGGAAGATGCAAAGATCGGCTGGCGTGCGGGAGCGTCCGGATGACGATCCGCAGGCCTGACGTCTGGCAAGTCCTTCAACTCGGTCACCTGGCCAGCGGGTTTTTTCGGTTTTCTAAGAAACTTGGTCAGTGATTTTGCCGAAAGGTTCAGTTTCGGTACGGAAAACCGCGATTGGCCTTCCCGCTCATCGTCGATGGTGTCCGTTGTCAGGTTTTTGCGAATTGCCAAGCTCATATCGGAGCCTCCTCCAGAAAATTTTGGTTTATGATTTAGGAACAAATAGAGCGCCGAAGTCGATATCATTCCCGTCACGACCGCAACCAGGCCGCGCGCTGTATTCCCCAAGGGCGGCGCTGCGGCCGGTATGATTTCTGATAGTCCGGTCGCGCCGATGATATTTTCGAGATAGACGTGGGGCAATGTGGCAATCACGAGCGCTGCCGCAATACCACCCGCAACGGCCATTGCAGGCTGTTTAAACCGAGCCATATCCTGCTCTATCGGGTCCATATCATTCTCCACCAACTCATGCGGCGCGCTCGTAAGATTTGCGCGCAATCAACCTTTGGTAAACAGGAGTGTAACGCAAAATGTTTGACGACCAGTTACGATCCGCCTCAACAAATTTTCGCGCTGTTTCAATAGTTTGAGGCCATATGGCCCTGTTATCCAGCAAACTGGTCAGCTTTTCCGCAGCTTTTTCGGGATCACCGGCCGGGAAAAGAGTACCTGTGACACCATCTGCAATCAGCTCCCGGTGACCGCCGACATCCGATGCCGCCACCAGCCGGCCTTGCGCCATCGCTTCCAGCGGCTTGAGCGGCGTCACCAGGTCGGTGAGCCGCATCGCCTTGCGCGGATAGACCATGATATCCATCAGGCCATAGAAGCGCTCGACTTCCGCATGGGGCACACGACCGGTGAAGGTCACTGCAGACCCCACTCCCAACCGATCCACCTGGGCCTTCAGCGCATCCTCCATCGGACCGCCGCCGACCAGCAACAAATGCACGTCGGGATGGCAGCGTTGAAGCATTGGCAGGGCCGTGATCAGATCGTCGAGCCCTTCATAGTCATAAAAGCTGCCGATAAATCCCAAAACCGGTTTCCCGGTCAAACCCAATTCGGCCAGAAGCTCCTCATCGCGCACCGGTGGTTCCCCGAACAGGTCGAGATCTACACCATTGGGAGAGATGGTTATTTTCTCGGACTTCACACCGCGTCCAATCAGATCGGACCGCAAACCTTCGCAGATCACTGCAACCGCATCCGCGCCGTTAATGACATGATTTTCCAGCTGGCGCGTCAACCAGTAACGCGGACTATTTTCCCTGCCTGTGCCGTTGCCGACCGCGGCATCTTCCCAGAATGCCCGGATTTCATAGACCAGTGGCAATCCCGATTTTTCGGCGGCACGCAAGGCGGCCAGCCCGTTGAGAGCGGGTGAATGGGCGTGCAATATATCCGGCTGCCACTCCCGGATGACCTGATCGAGACGCTCTGCCAACACCGCAACTTCCCGCCATTCGCGTACCGGTGATGGCCCCTGAACCTGAGCCAAAGTACGGAAAAACTGGAGGTTATCGGCTTCTTCCAGCGGATGTTTCGCGACATAGCCATGCTGATTCTGACGAACGCCGGTGACACCCGCAACCGTCAGGCCGCTGGCAATTTGCGCCTTCATGATCGCGCGTGTGCGAAAGCAATACCCGCTGTGCAGGGGCAGGCTGTGATCGAGAATGTGGAGAATACGCGTCATGGCACAAAGCCTTGCCAAAAAAGGATTAACGTCCCGTCAACCCAAAGTCTGTATCGCGCGATGGTAGAAGAGTGCGCTTTCGCCGCTCGTGCCGGGATGAATTGGGTAGATGATAGACAATTTTTCTATCGCTTTGACGCATGGCTTGCTGCTGATCGCAGCTTGGCGTCTGGTCCATCGCGACGATCTCGATGTCGAAGATCCGCCGGAACGCAACAAGGACCCAGATGGTTTCGTGAAGCAACCTCCCCGTAACGGGTCGCGCTCCGATGCGTGATATTGCCTTTGTCGCATATCTCCTGGCGCTCCTGTTCCTCGCCTTCAAGCGACCCTTTCTGTTCACTTTGATCTATGCCTATGTTGATATCGTGGCCCCGCAGCGGCTGAGCTATTTCATGCTCAACTCCGTACCGCTATCGCTGATCGTATTCGCTCTCGCCTTCCTTGGCTTTATGTTCGCAGACAACAAGCAGGACAGCCGCTTTTCCATCCGCCAGGCGATGATGATCCTGTTGCTTGTCTATTGCGGATATACCACGGTGCAGGCCGAGGTTCCCGACGCGGCGCTGGAAAAATGGGACTGGGTGTGGAAAGCGCTGGTCTTCGCGATATTCCTGCCACTGACCCTCAGGACCAAATTGAGGCTTGAAGCGCTGGCGCTGTTCATGGTGCTGTGCGCCGGGACGTTAATCATTACCGGCGGGATCAAGACATTGGCCTCGGGCGGCGGATATGGCGTCCTGGTGCTGCTGGTCGACAACAACGCCGGCCTCTACGAGGGATCGATCATCTCGACGGTCGCCATCTGTATCATCCCGCTGATCCTCTGGCTGGCCAATCATGGAACGATTTTCCCACCCGACTGGCGGGTAAAAATTTTCGCATATGCCTTGATCTTCGCCGCGTTGCTCATCCCGATTGGCACACAGGCGCGGACCGGTCTCGTGTGCATCGGGGTCTGGGCAGTGCTGCAATTGCGCTTTGTCCGCTACCGATTGATCTATGGCGGCCTTGCGGTGGCACTTGGTCTGTTGTCGATTCCGCTTCTGCCGCAAAGCTTCACCGAACGGATGGCGACGATTGAAAATTACGAAGCGGACCAGTCTGCATCGACCCGGCTCGCGGTCTGGCGGTGGACGCTGGATTATGTCAAGGAAAATCCGTTTGGAGGCGGGTTTGACGTGTACCGGATCAACAAGCTGACCTATGAATTGTCGGAAGTAGATGTCGCTCAATATGAGGATTGGGGCATTGATCCGGACGATGTCGACGCCCGGCTTGTCGAGGATGAATCGCGCGCATTTCACAGCAGCTATTTCGAAATGCTCGGCGAACAGGGCTATCCCGGCCTGATCCTGTGGTTGATCATCCATGTCGGGGGTCTGTGGCGAATGGAACTGTTGCGACGAAGATATGCGAAATCCGATAAGGAAGGCGAGCAATGGGTGGCTCCCCTCGCCATTGCCTTGCAACACGGTCACATCATCTTTCTCGTCGGGGCATTGTTCGTCGGCATCGCTTACCAGCCATTTGTCTATATGCTTGTTGCGCTGCAGATCGGTCTCGATACCTATATGGCGCGCCGGTCAGCCGAAGCCCGGTGGCAGCCGATCGCAAAACAGCTGACCGGGGCCGCAAAACCGGAACCATTGCAGCAAGCGCGCCGGCCTTCTACAAATTGAGTGACGCTTTCGCCGCCACGCAGTAGACGCGTCATATGGCACTCACTGTTTCTGTCACCGTCGAACGATGGCCGGTCGCCGGCTCCTTCATCATCAGCCGCGGCGCAAAGAACCATGTCGATGTCGTGCGGTGTGAAGTTTCAGATGGCCATCATACGGGCTCGGCAGAGGCAACACCGATCTATTACGAGGGAGAAAGCGCAGAAAAATGCGCAGAAGAGATAACGCGATTTGCCGCCGAGCATCCAGATCTCGATCGCGCAGTGCTGCTTCAGAACATGCCACGGGGAGCCGCCCGCAATGCCCTCGATTGTGCGCTATGGGATCTGGAATGCCGAAAAAGGAATAAATCCTTGGGGCAATTGGCAGGTTTGCCCGAGCCGGCCCCCCTGATCTCCGCCTTCACAATATCGCTTGGCCAACCGGAAATCATGGAAGCCCACGCCCGCCAGGCCGCGTTCAACGGACAGAAATTAC
Organism: uncultured Parasphingorhabdus sp.; assembly: GCA_965534715.1. GTDB lineage: Bacteria > Pseudomonadota > Alphaproteobacteria > Sphingomonadales > Sphingomonadaceae > Parasphingorhabdus. Next base: position 64,445 of record CBETBW010000012.1, on the reverse strand, counting down.
TGAAACTGAAATTGTCGGGCCAGAACGACCATGAACGGGTTGCTGCCGTCCATCGCGGTGCGCCCGATGCTCGCCTCATCGTCGATGCAAATGAAAGCTGGAACGATCTCGACATTGCAGCCGAAGCTGAGCGACTGGCGCAATATTCTGTCGAGTTGATCGAGCAGCCGGTCAGCGCCGGACGGGATCATCTGCTCAGCGGGGTGCGGTCATCGGTTTCGCTCTGCGCCGATGAAAGCTGCCACACCAGCGCCGACGTCGAGAGGATTGCACCATATTATGATGCGGTAAACATCAAACTCGACAAGGCTGGCGGTCTGACCGAGGCGATAGCGATGGCCCATGCAGCGCAGGCCATGGGAATGAAAATCATGGTCGGCTGCATGCTGTCGACGTCACTAGGAATTCGGCCGGCTTTCGCTCTGGCGCAGCTCGCACACTGGGTCGACCTCGACGGGCCTCTGCTGCTCGCAAAAGACCGCGTCGATGGTTTCCAGTTTGAGTTCGGCAGAATATTGCCTGCAGAAAGCGCGGGCTAGAATCCGTCCAGATATTCGATAACCGGAGCCGCCGCCATGCACGGTGCCAGCTTCGGACCGCTCGCCCGGAAATGCTCCGATTTGCCATGCGCTTCCAATGCTGCCTGATCGGCATAGCGTTCGAGCACCTTGTATTGCTGCGGATTGTCCTTGCACTGAAACGCGGCGTAAAACTCATTGCCCGGTTCGTTCGCGTTAACAGCCGCCGTCAGCTCGGAAAAGGCCGCTTCAAATTCGGCATTCTTGCCTTCGGCCACGGTTAATGTTGCCACTACGCCTACTGCTGCCATGATATATTCTCCCTGATTGATATGGGCCAGCGATTCCGCGCCGGCCCGTTATGCACTATACTAGAAAATCTCGAACAATCCGGCCGCACCCTGTCCGCCGCCGATGCACATAGTGACTACGGCATATTTTGCGCCGCGCCGCTTGCCCTCGATCAGGGCGTGGCCGGTGCAGCGTGCTCCGGTCATCCCGTAGGGATGGCCGATAGAGATCGCGCCGCCATTGACGTTCAAAATCTCGCTAGGAATGCCCAGCTTCTGTTGGCAATATAGCACTTGAACGGCGAACGCTTCATTGAGTTCCCATAGACCGATATCGTCCATTTTCAGACCAAAGCGCTCGAGCAGTTTGGGTATCGCGAACACCGGACCAATACCCATTTCATCGGGTTTGGTGCCGGCAACGGCCATGCCTATATAGCGGCCAAGCGGATTGAGGCCGGCTTTCTCTGCCGCCTTTGCTTCCATCACAACGCTGGCAGCAGAACCGTCGGAAAGCTGCGATGCGTTGCCTGCAGTAACGATCTTGTCGGGTCCGAGCACGGGCTTCAATCCTTGCAGACCTTCCAGAGTGGTCGAGGGGCGGTTGCCTTCGTCCTTGCTGATAGTGACCTCGACATGGGATATCTCTTTGGTTTCTTTGTCCTGAACGCCCATGCTGGTTGTCACCTCGACAATTTCAGCATCGAAATGGCCAGCTTCCTGAGCGGCTGCAGTGCGCATTTGCGACTGCAGGGCATATTCGTCACAGGCTTCGCGGCTAATCCCGTAGCGTTCGGCAACCACTTCGGCCGTCTGGAGCATCGGCATGTAAATATCATCATGCATCTTGAGCAATTCGCGATCCGGCTGCATCCGCATTTCTGCTGTCTGGACGGTCGAAATCGACTCCTGTCCACCGCCGACAACCACGTCCATCCGGTCGAGCGTCACTTGCTTGGACGCCGTGGCAATCGCCATCAGGCCGGAGGAACATTGCCGGTCAATCGTCATGCCGGGCACTTCGATAGGAAAACCTGAACGTAAGGCCACTAGCCGGGCAAGGTTGCCGCCCTGCGATCCCTGCTGCAACGCGCTGCCCCAGACGACATCGTCGATCGTACCGGGATCGATGCCCGCTCTTTCGACGGCCGCTTTTGCGGCATAATGGCCCAATGTTGCACCGGTTGTCGTGTTGAACGCGCCCTTGTAGGCGCGGCCTATGGGCGTACGGGCTGTGGAAACGATGACTGCGTCACGCATGATGATATTCCTTATGATTGGTATCGGAGTCGCTTTTGACGCCTATTGTCCCTGTTAATCGGTCAATTAACAAGGAATTTTTTCGGGATCGCGCTGCCGTTACGGAACGCTAGTCATTATTCACCGGAACGCCGTACCCGCCTGCCGGATAGGGCAGGACCATTTCGCCATCCGGCGCAGCGGTGAAGGTTGTTTGCGTCGGATAGGCAAATTCCAGACCTTCTTCATTAAACCTTTGCAGAATCGCCAGGCCGATCCGGTGCCGCCCCTCAAAGACCACTTCATATTCGCTGCTCATAATATCGAAATCGAGCTGGAAGTTGATCGAACTGTCTCCAAATCCGACAAAACCCGACCGGATGAAGCTGGCACCATTGGTTTCGACAATGTCTTTAAGCAGGCCCGGAATACGCCGTGCATCGTCCGGTTTCGTCTGATAGATGACGCCTATTCCAAACCGGGTCCGGCGTCGCGCCAGCCGGGTCAGATTGGTTATTTCCATGTCGAGAAGATTGGTGTTCGAGATGATAACCTCTTCTCCCATGATCGAGCGCAGTCGTGTGCTTTTCAGACCGATTTTTTCGATAGTCCCCGTCGTCGTGCCATAGGTAATGGAGTCACCGGCCCGGAACGGCTTGTCGAAGATGATCGACAGCGCGGCAAAGAGATCGGAGAATATCCCCTGTGCCGCGAGGCCAATGGCTATGCCGCCGACTCCAAGACCGGCAATCAAACCCGTGACATTGATCCCGAGATTATCGAGAATCATGATGGTCGCAATGGCGAACAACAGAAATGTAACCAAAATGCGGATCAGGGTCATCGCACTGTGCAGCGTTTCATGCTGATCGGGATCCTGTGACGTCCGTCGGACGATCAATCCAAGAATGATTTCCCGAAGCCAGATCGCGACCTGGATCACCACTGAGATCGTGAACAGAACATGCACGATGCGATCGACGCCGGATGGCGCACTGGCAAAGCTCACGACGAGCTCGGCCGACACCATCAACATGAAAAACTTGCTGGTTCGGGAAATCGCAGTGCCGATTATAGTCCGATATCCGGTCAAACCGTCATTATTGCGGACATAGCGTACGGCGAGACGCTTTATCGCTCCGAGCAGGAAGAAGATTGCAGTGCCGATAGCGGCTGCCACAATCAGTTCTACATAATGGTTCGTCAGCCAGTTGGACACGTCTGTGGTCATACGCTGGATCGACACACCAACATCCGGCGCGGTTGGCAAAAGGGCGGGTTGCGTTGTTTTTATCATAGGCCTCCAGCTAGGGAGAAGTGCCGAAAATAACAAGTCATCAGATAGAAAGTGACATCGTCACGGTTGCTGGTTTCAGGATTTTTGAGCCCCGATGAGAAACTCCACATTACCTTTTGGGCCGGTGATCGGACTTTCGGTAATTCCCAGAATATCCCAGCCGGATGCAATCAGCCAATCTCTCACTTTTTCACAGGCTGCCTGGCGAACCGCTTCGTCTCGCACAACACCACCCTTGCCGACGTCGCTGCGTTCGGCTTCAAATTGCGGTTTGATGAGCGCTACCAGCGTCGCCTTTTCCTTGGCAAATTCGAGCGGTCGTTCCAGGACTTTGACCAATGAAATAAAACTGGCGTCGCAGACGACAATATCGACTGTTTCCGGAATATGCCGCTCGGTGAGAATCCTGGCACTGGTTTGTTCGTGCACCACGACCCGGTCGTCCTGCCGCAGCTTCCAGGCAAGCTGGTTGGTGCCGCTGTCTACAGCATAGACCTTTTCCGCACCCCCGGTCAGCAGCACATCAGTGAAGCCGCCGGTGCTGCTGCCGACGTCCATCGCAATCATGCCGGTGACGCTGATGCCAAAATGCTGCAGCGCATGATCAAGCTTGATGCCGCCGCGAGAGACCCACGGATGGTCTTTGCCCTTGAGCTCAATCGGTGAATCGCTCGCTATCTTGTGTCCCGGTTTGTCGATTTTCTTGCCCGCGACGGTCACCAGCCCCGCCATGATATAGGCTTGCGCCTTGGCCCGGCTATCGGCAAGACCGCGATCTGCCAGTATCTGGTCAACGCGTTGTTTCACGACTTTGGGTTCAGACCGGGGCATGGAAAATCAGGACTAGCGTAGCGCCTCGCTTTTGGCCATATTCCATTGCTATGAGAATCATTTCTGTCCCGCTCCCTTTTCCTATGGCCTTTCCCCTGCTGTTGCTTGCGCTCGCGGCTTGCTCGACAGCGCAGCCGGAACCTCCACCGGCCCCGCAACCGACCAGGCCCGTTGCATCCCCGGCGCCAACGCAACCGCAGGGCGAATGGATTGACTGGCCGATCGCCCCTGGCGGCTGGGTATATCGAAAGGATGAGCGCGGTTCGCTGGCGCTATTCGGTCAATCCGATAGAGACGCAATCTTCATCATCCGCTGCGATCAGTCGCGCCGGCAATTGTTCCTGTCGCGGTCCGGTTCGGTTGGTGACAAGGCGACCATGGTCTTGCGCGCCAGCGCCGGTCTGCAATCCTACCCCGCTGGCAATAGCGGTGGAACACCACATTATGTGGCCATTTCGATATCCCCGCGCGATATGATGATGGACCGCATTGCCTATAGCCGTGGCCGGTTTGCCGTCGAAACCAGTGGTCTGGAATCGCTCGCTATCCCGGTCTGGCCCGAGTTTAGTCGTGTGGTGGAAGATTGCCGTACCTGATCCACTTGTTATCAGGCCGGAACGCGCAATTGTGACAGCAAAATAAAAAAATTCAAGACTTGATCGCAAGTCCGATTTGATTCACATTTATCGCGTCGAACAGCGGAGAATATTTCAATGCAACAGTTCGTATTACATTCACAAGCGAAAGGAGGTGGTCCGATGTCTCATGGTTCAGCACAGGGGTCGGAAAAATCCGTTCGGGAGGCAAATCTGATCTAGATATCAGGCAACCCGGCAGCGGCACTTCCTACCGCTGACCCATGTTCAGAGGTTGTCGGTCCGAACGGACCGGCAGCCTCTTTTCATTTCGCGCTCTCTGATAGTTCGAGATATTCTTCGCGGATCATAAAATCGCGAACGCCGATCCGTACTTCCCGTAGGAATTGGACAAGAGCGATAGAAAGCAAACTGATCGCAACGATGAACGCGCCGCCAATGACCAAGGAAAAATCGACACCGGTCAGTTCCATGATGAACAGCATGCCGATCAGCGCGCAGGCAATTATGGCACTGATAACGCTCAGGAATATGGCGCTATTGACGATCTTGATGCGCAGCTGCAGGTCTCCGAGTTCCGCGACAACCAGGTCATGGTCTTTGCCTGTGGTGGATTTGAACAACTCCTGAAGGTCGCGTGACCGGTCGATAATCCGCGCGAGACGGCCCGCGAACAGGTTGAGCATGGCCCCGATGCCGACCAGAAGAAATGCGGGAGCCAGAGCGGTTTGCAACACGGTGACAATATCGGCGCCGGCGATTTCAGAAAATCCGTTCATGTTTTCATCCTGATCCGCAAGGTCAATCCGATCGTCGGCTGCTCGTCCCATAGCGATAGATCGAAACGCCGCGCATCAGCCCGCGCCCGGTCCAGCACTTGTTCCGGCACATCGCTGCTTGCAAAAACCTGGTCCGCCTGCCCCAGCCAACGCGCCTGACGGAGGGTCAGATCATCCGGGTCCGCGCTGGTCAGCTCCAGATCGATGACTTGGGACCGCGCCTGCCCGTGCGGTTGGTCAAGCCATATATCCACGTCTCCGACCGCGTGATCGGACATCACGTCGAGGGGGCCGTTGGGATCGAGCACAGCGTCGATCGCTTTTCGGCGCGCCGCTCCATCCGGCCAGATATGCTGTATCCGCTCCCGCGCATTGAGCAATGCAATCGCCAGCATTCCCAGACTGGCTGGCAGCAATTGCTCAAGCCGTTGCCGCAGCGCCTTGGCCAGCCCCGCCGAGGCCCCGCCGGTGCCGATGGCAAGCAGCACCGGGTCGCGGTCGATGATTGCGGGCGTGGTATAATCGCACAGCGCGGAACGGTCTACGGCATTGACCAGCAAACCTCTCGCTTTGAGGCGCGCTACCGCCGCGACCGCCTCGTCATCATCTTCCAGCGCTACAACCGCCAGCGTGAGTTCAGCGGCATTTTCATCATCGGTGATTACCGCTCCCGCGCGCTCATAGAGCCGCCTTTTGGCATCGGCCATTTCGCCGCTCCCCAGGAGAAGGATCTTGCGGCCCTTCACATTCAGGAAAATTGGCAACTGGTTCATCGCATCCACCAACATAGTTGGTTCTCTAGGCGGTGGCGGGCGTGACGCATTATTTCAGCCAATCGGGCACATGTTCGGCAGCCATGATCGTCGACGGTTCGATCCGTTCGGCAACCACAGCATATCGATCGCCATCGACCAGCACCTCGGGCACCAGAGGCCGACTGTTATAGGTGTTCGCCATGGTCGCGCCATAGGCTCCGGCTGTACGAAAAATCCCCAGATCATCGGTCCGCACGCGGTCGACCACCCGTTCCTTGGCAAAAATATCGCTGCTTTCGCAGATCGGGCCAACAATCGAAGCAACCATCGTCTCGCCGTTCGGTTCAACCGCTTCAAAATGATGCCAGGCGTCATAGATGGCTGGCCGCATCAGATCGTTCATAGCCGCGTCGACAATCACGAAATCGCTGCTTACGCCCGGTTTGATCCGGATAACCTTGGTTATCATGACGCCGCTATTCCCTGCAATGACCCGGCCGGGTTCGAACATCAGGGTGACATCCCAATCCCGGGTCACCCGCGCGACCATTTCACCATATTCTGCCGGACTTGGCGGATTGTCTTCGGGCTTATATGGCACACCCAGCCCGCCGCCCAGATCGACATGGGTGATGGCATGCCCCGCACCGCGCAGCTGTGCGACCAGTTCGCCCATTCTTGTGTAGCATTTTTCCAGCGGTTCGAGGCTCTGCAGCTGGCTGCCGATGTGCACGGCGACTCCGCGCAAATTGAGTCCATCGAGCTTGGAAAGCCGAGCATAAATATCCGGCGCAACATCGATCGCTACACCAAATTTATTTTCCTTCTTGCCGGTCGAAATCTTCGCATGCGTGCCCGCATCGACATCGGGATTGACGCGCAGGGTCGCCGACGCGCGTTCCCCCCGAGCAGCGGCTATTGCAGCGAGCATTTCGCCTTCTTCTTCCGATTCCAGATTAAACTGGCCGATGCCTTCCCCGAGACCAAGGGTCAATTCCTCGCGGCTCTTGCCCACTCCCGAGAAAACGACGTCTTCCGCCTTCATGCCCGCCGCCAGGGCACGCTGCAACTCGCCGCCCGACACCACATCCGCACCATAGCCCTGATTTGCCAATATCCGGAGAACCGCCAGATTGGGGTTCGATTTCACAGCGAAAGCGAGATGGATTCTACCCGCATCTTTCAGCCCTTCGCGAAAGACCCGCGCATGGCGCTCGAGCGTCGCGCGCGAATAGACATAGACAGGAGTCCCGACTTGTTCGGCGATCTGCGACAGCGGGATGTCTTCCGCGTGCAATATACCATTTTTGAGCTGGAAATGGTCCAATATCTTGTACTTTCAAACGCGTGGAATGGGATTAGCCGGGTGGCGGCAGGTCAAATTCGTCGTCCTGCCTTTCTTCCGACCGACGGAGCAATTCGTCGCTGCGCTCCGGCAAGGCCTGGGTCGACGGGATCAGCAGGTCTTCCCCGCTGGGTGCTTTCGCCTCACCATAAATGGCAGGGGGCAAGGCTTCGCCCTTAGCTGGCTGCAAGGCACCGCGATTGCCGCATGCGGTCAGAATGACAGTGGCGCCGGTCAGCAGCAGGATCGATTGGACTTTGTTCATTTCAACTCTCCAGCTCCAGCGCTTGCTTGGCTTTTGCAATCTGAACCATTACTTGATCCGGTGCCGTCCCGCCATAGCTGGATCGGCTGGCGACCGAGGCGTCGACTCCAAGCACGCTGAAAACACCGTCATGGATTCGATTATCGATAGCCTGAAACTGCTCCAATGTGAGATCAGCCAAGCCACAGCCTTGCTCTTCGGCGAGGGACACCACCGCTCCGGTGACATGGTGGGCCTCGCGAAACGGCAGCTTGGCTTCCCGCACCAGCCAGTCGGCGAAATCGGTCGCGGTCGAGAAGCCCGCCTCTGCCAGCGCGCGCATCCGGCTACCACTGAATTCTACTTCGGCGACCATGCCGGTCATCGCAGCGATCGACAGGCCGAGCAAGTCATGGGCTTCAAACACGGGTGGCTTGTCGTCCTGCATGTCCTTGGAATAGGCGAGTGGCAGGCCCTTCATGGTGATCACCAGCGCGTTCATCGCACCGGCTATCCGCCCGGAATGGCCGCGCACCAGTTCGGCGGCATCGGGATTGCGTTTCTGCGGCATGATCGAGGACCCGGTCGAAAAACTGTCGGGTAGTTTGATGAAGCCGAAAGGCTGGCTCGCCCAGATCACAAATTCTTCGGCGAGCCTGGAGAGATGCAAACTACACTGGGTTGCTGCCATCAGGTAATCAAGAGCGAAATCCCGGTCAGAAACCGAATCGAGGCTATTGCCCGTCGGATTGTCAAAACCCAGCATCGACGCTGTTTTGTCGCGATCAATCGGAAATCCCGTACCTGCCAGCGCCGCTGCACCAAGCGGCGATTCATTCATCCGCTTACGCGCATCCGCGAAACGCGAGCGATCCCTCCGGACCATTTCATAATAAGCCATCAGATGGTGGCCGAGACTCACCGGCTGGGCCGATTGCAAATGCGTGAATCCCGGCATGATCGTTCCGACATGTTCTTCGGCACGATCCACCAGCGCCTTTTGCAGGGCCTCCAGTGCGCTATCGACCATGTCCATCGCATCGCGCACCCAAAGCCGAAAATCGGTCGCTACCTGATCATTGCGAGAGCGCGCGGTGTGCAGGCGACCCGCTACCGGACCGACAATCTCCGCGAGCCGCGCTTCGACGTGCATGTGAATATCTTCGAGGTCGAGATTTTCGGTGACGCCATCGGCTTCAAATTCGCGGGCGATCTGATTCAGGCCGTTGATGATTTGCGTCGCGTCTTTCGCATCGACAATGTCCTGATCCGCCAGCATCGCGACATGAGCCAGACTCGCGCGAATATCATGCTGCCATAACTTCTTGTCGAACGGGATCGAGGCGTTTATCTCGCGCATGATTGATGAAGGGCCATCGGCAAATCTGCCACCCCACATGATATTGGAATTTTTCGTGCCTGTTGTGATGCGTACCGTCCTGTTCTTGGTCATGCTAGTGAGCCTAGCCGCCTGCGATAGAGGCTCGAGCGAAGCGGAGCAAGAATTTGCTGACAGCAACCCCCGGGAAGCAGGGGAGACGATCGAGAGCGGTCAAGGCATGGTCGGCAAGCTGGATATTTCATTGCGCGGTACCGCGATGGTCGACACGCCTTTTCAGGCACCCGACGGACGCATAGTGCGGCTGCGCGATTTCACCGGCAAACCCTTGCTAGTCAATATCTGGGCCACTTGGTGCGCGCCTTGCATTGTCGAAATGCCGATGCTTGATGAACTGGCTGCGCGCGAGAAAGACCGGCTCAAGGTATTGGTCGTATCACAAGACATTCAGGGCGCGGAAAAGGTCGGCCCGTTTTTCGCACGCGCCGACTTTGCGGAACTGGAACCCTATGTCGACCCGGAAAATGGTTTGAGCTTTGGATTCGGGTCCGGCCTGATGCCGACCACTGTGCTCTATGATACACAGGGAAAAGAAGTATGGCGGGTGATGGGAGCAATGGATTGGGATGGCGCCAAGGCTGCTGCATTGTTGGAGGAAACACTGGCCGAAGGTTGATTTCCACCTCCTGAGGAGCTGCAAGAGAGTACGGGATCTGATCTGGAATTATCATTTTCGACAGCCGCACCGGATTGTGTTTTTACCGAGTTGCGCTATTCATCAGCATCGTTGGCTTGTTGGAGAATTTGATGAAGCGCTGCAAAATACAAATCATACTGCCGTTGCTTGCCGGGGTGACGCTGCTGACCGGTTGCGAACAGTCCGACCAAACAGACGAGGTGTCCGAGACAGCCAGCGTCGAGCTTCCCGGTGGAGTGACGGTGAAAGATCAGATTGAGGCGCGACAGGGACAGCTCAAGAAGATGGGCAAGGCGTTCAAGGCGATCAACGACCAATTGAAGGCGGGTACCCCCGATCTGGCGCAAATTCAGGCTGCCGCCGCAGTGGTACCCAAAGAATCCGCATCCATGGTCGATTGGTTTCCGGAAGGAACTGGTCCGGAATCGGGTATCGAAACCGAAGCGTTACCGATCATCTGGGAAGATAAAGCAGATTTTAATGAAAAAGTCGGGACGATGCGGGAGGCCGCCGCAAAGCTCGAAACGGTTTCGCTGGGAGGTGATGTCGCTGCCATCGCGACCGCGTTCCAGGCCACCGGTGGCACCTGCAAATCCTGTCATGACAAATATCGTTTGGACGACTAGCCCGCGATGACAGTCGAATTGGCGCGCATCCTGGTCTGGGACTGGGCCATCAGGCTGGTGCATTGGCTGATGGTGGTCCTTGTTCCGCTCCTCTGGTGGACCGCGGAAGAGGGCTATATGGACTGGCACAAAATCTTCGGACTGACCATGTTCGGGCTCGTCCTCTTCCGGCTGATATGGGGATTGATCGGGACGTGGACGGCGCGCTTCACGCCTATGGTGCGACGGATCGGATCCCTGAAACCCTACATCGGCAAATTGCGGAACCGGGAATATGGCGCAACTTTTGGCCATAACCCTTTGGCCGTGCTCAGTGTCTTCGCCTTGCTGTTGGCACTGGCCTCCCAAATTGCGACGGGATTATTTTCCGTGGATGTCGATGGCCTCGAATCAGGACCACTAGCCGTGCTGGTATCGTTCGAGACCGGCCGGCAGCTCGCAGAGATCCACGAATTCAACTTCAACTTGCTGGCGACGCTGATCGGGCTGCATATAGCGGCAATCGCGATCTACCATTTTGTCATGAAAGAGAAACTCATCGGACCAATGGTAACGGGTCGTCGATCCCGCGCCGACTTTTCCGCCGCACAATTGCCCGAAAACAGACTGCGCCCGCTTCCAATGATAGCCGCTGCAATTTTGTCGCTTGTTTGCGTAGCCGCGGTAGCAAGTTTCGGCTGAGGCGAATCGAGTTCGACTGCGGATCGGGGGAAAATGGTGGGCGATGACGGGCTCGAACCGCCGACATCTTCGGTGTAAACGAAGCGCTCTACCAACTGAGCTAATCGCCCCCATGACAAGATGCATTCTGGCATCGTTGAGGTCAGGCGAGCGCCACTGCCAAATCACGGCGCCTTTGGCAAGCCTATTTGCGCGGGTTCGCTGACAAGATTTCCTGTGACAGACTTCCGATGCGATTCTGACAACATCATTTGCCAGTTTACCGCAACCTAAGCTGACTCCGCGATTCGCCTGTTATGCCCTGTTATCCACAATATAATTTCTATATATATCAATATCTTAAAAAGATATTGAAGCAAAACCACGACTTGTCAGTGTCAACAAATATATTTCATTATTTTTACCGTGCTGCTCTTGCTCGACTCGGACGGAGGGGCTTAATAACAAATCTTGGCTCGTGGCTCCGGATGTAATTTCCAGGCCTCACATGAAAATAAAAATGACGGTTGAAAACGTGTTTTCAGCAAAGGGTTGGTGCGTCTGACTGATTCCCATGGATGGGGGTGTCGGGTGTCTGAAATCTGCAGTCGAATATTGGCGCTGCTATTTTGCGCGCCAAGGGGATGATGTCGGGGGATGTTCGTGAACGAGAGCGTATCTGATCGTGTTGGCGGTCTGTCTGAGAATGAGTCGGTGATAACAGAGAATATCATTTCAGCGGATCTGGAAACTATCTGGCAAAAAATCTGTGCGGGCCTGCGCCGGGATCTGGGAGCGCAGATCTTTGGCCAGTGGATCAAGCCGGTCAAACTATCCGTTTTTGATTCGGACACAGGCATATTGCAACTGGCACTCCCTTCGGAATTCGCGACCAACTGGGTCCGTGATCGCTATTCAGAGCGTTTGTTGCTCGCTTGGAAAGCCCATCACCCGGCGGTCAGGGGTCTTGCTTTCCAGGCCCAGTCAGGGGCCGCAAAAATAGCCCAAATATCGCATGCCAATGATGCGGCGGCACAAAGTCATTACAACATTGTTCCCGAAAGCAAATTTCGTCTGGATCTTGATCCGCGAATGACTTTTGATCAATTTATCGCCGGGAATTCGAATGTTCTCGCGCTCAATGCCGCACAGCGCACGGCCGCGGCCGAGAAACCGCTTTTCTGTCCGCTTTATCTCCAGTCCTCGACCGGTCAGGGAAAGACGCATTTGATGCACGCGATCGGTCATGCGTTTCGCGCGGAATTTCCATCGTCGACTATTATCTATATGTCTGCCGAACGGTTCATGATTGAATTCGTATCCGCCATGCGCCGCAACGAGGGGATGGAATTCAAGGCATCCCTGCGCGAAGCTGATCTGCTGATGGTCGATGACATACAGTTCATCGTCGGCAAGAATTCTACGCAGGAGGAATTTCTGCACACGGTCGATTCGCTGATTAGCCAGGGTAAACGCGTTGTCGTAGCAGCAGACCGTCCGCCGCAAGCTCTCGACGGTGTCGACCAGCGGCTGCTCTCGCGTCTGTCGATGGGGCTGGTCGCCGATATCCAGTCCGCGGGCCTCGAGCTTCGCCGGGACATTCTCAAGCACCGGCTCGCCACCATGCCGCACCAGCATGTGTCGGAAGAGGTGGTCGAATTTCTCGCCCGCACGATCAGCCGCAATTTGCGCGAGCTCGAAGGCGGTCTCAACAAGCTGCTCGCTTATGCCCAGCTCACCGGCCGCGAAATCAGCCGCGAATTGGCCGAGGAGCAATTGTCCGACATATTGAGCGCCTGTCGCCGCCGGATCACGATCGACGAGATCCAGCGCACAGTTTGTGAATATTACCGGCTCGACCGCAACGAAATGTCATCGAAACGGCGTGCGCGCGCCGTTGCCCGGCCGCGGCAGGTAGCGATGTATCTGGCAAAGGTGATGACGCCCCGCAGCTATCCGGAAATCGGCCGGAAATTTGGCGGACGTGACCACAGCACGGTTATCCACGCGGTCAAACTGGTCGAGCATTTGCGCGGCGAAGACAGCGAAATGGACAATGACGTCCGGATGCTCCTCCGCCAGCTTGAGAGCTGAGAGCGGCCGAGCCTATTCTTTCTCGGGTGCGACCGAAATCCGGACCCGCTCGCCGCTGTTTCCCGGAAAATCGGTGAACATGGCTTCGACCAGATTGGGCACGAGATAGGTCAGGTTCTTCGAACGCGACAGCGCCTCGGCCTTGCCTTCGAACAGGCGTTCGCCATCGACCGCACGGTCAATCTTCATATCCAGTTCCGCGGAGTAAACGGTAAAGCTGCGGACACCGTTATAGCCGGAAAAGCCATAGCCCCCGTACAGGAATGGATCGTTGAAGCCATAGAGATAACGGTGGCGTCCGTAATATCCCCCGAATCGACTGGAGGGATAAAATGGATCATAATCGGCAACGACTTTTTCCCGTCCCTTGTCGATGTCATAATCCATGCTGACGATCAGTTCTGCCGCAGCAGGATCGTCGCTACGACGGTAGCCGAGGTCGAGCAGGCGCTGTTCGACCAGCGCGGCATATTGCCCGAACTCAAGTCCGCCCGACATATCAGGATCAGCGGCGACAACGGCGAAGCTCTGGCCCGTGGTGTCAGGAAGCGCGGCGAAGCGCTGAACGTCGGCGCGGAACGGTGTTGTGCAGGCGCCAAGGGTCAGGAGGGCCAGCGGCGCGAACAGCGAAAGCCTCTGCCGATTGAAGCCGAACTTGGCGAGAATGGTCATGTTTTTTCCTTCAGATTGCCCAACATCATGACCGGCATGATAGAGTAATCAGGCTGAACCGGCTTTGAACGGCGACAGGTTGACGCCCTGCGGCTGGCTTGAACCCTTTTGCTTACACTGCACAAGCAAAAAAACAAAGTCGCTGACTGGTCTGCGGCATGACATTTCGGCATCCCGTCGGCCGGATCGGGTAAACAGGCCGCGAATCAGATGGCTATCGCCCAAAAGAAAACCCGCCAAAATCGGGCGGGTTTTTCTGTGCAGATATGGAAGGTTGACTAAGCTGTTTGCAGCGCGGCAACCCGTTTTGTCAGGCGGCTGAACTTCCGCGAAGCCGTATTTTTGTGATACAGGCCTTTGGTTACACCGCGCGCCAGTTCAGGCTGTACGGCCTTCAGCGCTGCGGCTGCCACGTCTTTATCGCCAGCCTCAACCGCTAGATCCACGGCCTTGATCTTGGTCCGGATCTGGCTCAGGCGATTCTTGTTAATCGCGGTGCGGCGCGTGTTGCGACGGATACGTTTTTTTGCTTGCGGCGTATTAGCCATGGAAAACCCTCAAAATCTGAAATTAAATGCCGGGAGGCTACGTATGGCTTCCGGCTCAAGACGGCGGGCAATAGCGTGACAGCCGATTCCCGTCAATAGCTTAGTGAACCGCTTATTTCTGGCATTGCGAACAGTAAAAGGTCGACCGCCCGCTATCGACTCGCCGCAGTACCGCAGCACCGCAATGACAGGCCTCCCCTTCTCGGCCATATACCAGCCAGTCCTTGGCGAAATAGCCCAGTTCCCCGTCCGGTCGGACGAAGTCGCGCAGGGAAGAACCGCCGGCCGCGATCGCAGCGGTCAAGACCTGCTTGATCGCCACCACAAGCCGCTCATAGCGCGGCTTGGAGATCGCCCCGCCCTTCATGCCCGGTGATATTCCCGCCATGTGCAGCGCTTCGCAAACATAGATATTACCGAGTCCGGCGACCGTGCGCTGATCGAGCAGCAATTGCTTGATTGATGACTTTCGACCTTTGGTCGCAGCTTTCAAATAGGCAGGGGTAAAATCCTCGCCCAGCGGTTCCGGTCCCATCGCCACAAAAGGCTGGTAGCTTCCCAGGTCGGATATACGCACGATATCCAGCGAGCCGAATCGACGCGGGTCGTTGAGCACCAGCCGGTGACCGGAATCGGTTTCGATCAACAGATGATCGTGTTTCTCGATTTCCTCCGGGTCAATCCGCCAGCGCCCCGACATGCCGAGATGGAAGATCATCACGTCGCCGCGATCGGTTTCGATCAGGCCGTATTTTGCGCGCCTGGCGAGCGAAGTTACAACGGCACCGGTCATCCGTTGCCGCAAATCAACCGGAAACGGCCGGCGCAGATCGGCGCGCCGCGGTTCAACCAGAGTGAGGCGTTGCCCTTCGAGCACTGGCCGCAAACCGGCGACGGTCGTTTCCACTTCGGGCAGCTCGGGCATGGCGTTCCTCATCGGTTACATTCCAACGGGCAGCTACAGAGTGATTGCAGTGCTGCCAAGGCTCGTCTACTTGGGATTTCAAAGAAAAATCAGCACGGGCAAAAAATGGTTATCGAAAGCAAAACCGTCTCCTTCGGCTATGAAGAGGTCGAAGAGAGCGAAAAGACCGGCAAGGTTGGCGCGGTTTTCTCCAGCGTGGCCTCCAAATATGACGTGATGAACGACGCGATGAGCGCCGGGACCCACCGGCTTTGGAAAGACCGGTTCGTGCGCCGCGTCAAGCCGCGCGCCGGCGAGACGATTCTCGATATGGCCGGTGGCACCGGCGATATTGCCTTTCGCATGGTCGACAGCGGCGCCGATATCACGGTGGCCGATATCAACGCCGAGATGCTGGCCGAAGGCGTGGAGCGGGCGCTGGAGAAGAACGAAACGCGGTTGGTCTGGAGCCAGCAGAATGCTGAGCAATTAAACTTTCCCGATGCCCATTTCGATGCCTATACGATCGTCTTTGGTATCCGCAATGTCACGCACATCGACAAAGCTCTGGCAGAGGCCCGTCGCGTATTAAAATATGGCGGGCGTTTCTATTGCATGGAATTTTCGCAAACCAGATGGCCCGGTTTTGACAAAATTTACGAAACCTATTCCCATCATATCCTGCCCAAAGTTGGTAAAGCGGTGGCGAATGACGAGGCCAGCTATCGCTACCTTGCCGAATCGATCGCGAAATTTCCGTCGATGGAAGAGTTTCGCGCCATGATCGCGGCTGCCGGATTCAGCCAGACCAAAGTGGAGCCGATGATGGGCGGGCTGGTCGCGATCCATAGCGGCTGGAAAGTTTGAGCACCGACATCCGATGACCAGCTCCCGCACCCATATATTCCGCCTGCTCAAATGGGGCCGTACGCTCGCCAAGCATGGCGCGCTGCGCGACCTTGAGAAGCACAAGGCGACACCGCCACAGGTCCGCCGCCTGTTCCGCATTGCCCGGCTCGGAACATTCCAGCCGAAGGAGCCGAATTATTCTGCCGCGCTGCAGGCCATTGGCCCGGCGGCCATCAAGCTTGGCCAGACGCTGGCAACCCGGCCCGATGTGATCGGCGAAGCGGCGGCCCGCGATCTGCTGCAATTGCAGGACAGCCTGCCGCCCGTGCCCTTTAACCAGATTCGCGACGAGATCGAACTCAGCCTCGGCAAGTCTATGGACGAGCTATACAGCCATATTGACCCCGATCCGGTTGGTGCCGCATCAATCGCCCAGGTCCACCGTGCGACTACGCTGGAAGGCAAGGATGTGGCCGTCAAAGTGCTGCGCCCCGGCATCATCAAGAAATTCAACCAGGATATCGAAACCTACGAATGGGCTGCGGCGCATCTCGAGGCTTTGGGCGGCGAGGCCAAGCGTCTCCGTCCGCAACTGGTGATCGCCAATTTCCGCCGCTGGACCATGCGCGAGCTGGACCTGCGCCGCGAAGCGGCGAGCGCTTCGGAACTTGCCGAACATATGGCTCAGGTTGAACAATATGAGATTCCGGCCATCGACTGGGAGCGGACGTCGGGTCGTGTGCTGACGCTCGACTGGGTCGACGGGGTAAAAATCTCGAACCGGGATGAACTGATTGCAGCGGGCCATGACCTTGATGCGATTGCGAACCGGCTTGTGCACACGTTCCTCAAACAGGCGATTGAGGCCGGCTATTTCCACGCCGATATGCATCAGGGCAATCTGTTCGTGAAGGCGGACGGCACGATTGTGGCCATCGATTTTGGCATCATGGGGAGGATCAACAAAAAAGCGCGCGTCTGGCTGGCAGAAATTCTATACGGCCTGACCACCGGTAATTACAAACGCGTCGCCGAAATTCATTTTGAAGCGCAATATGTTCCGGATCATCACAGCATGGAGGATTTCGCAACCGCTTTGCGCGCGGTCGGCGAACCGATGCGCGGTAAACCGGTTAGCGAATTGTCGGTCGGCGATATGCTTGACGGCCTATTCGCGATTACCCGCGACTTTGACATGGAAACCCAGCCGCATCTACTGCTGCTGCAAAAGACGATGGTGATGGTCGAGGGGATTGCCACGGACCTCAACCCGCTGATCAACATGTGGGATGCCAGCGGGCCCTATGTAAAGCAGTGGATTCGCGGCGAACTGGGTCCGGAAGCGGCCATTGCCGACCGGATCAATACAGATCTGGATACCCTGCTACTGCTACCCGATATCGTCCGGCGACTGGACCAGCAGCTCCCCCGCCAAGGCGGCGCACCGCCGGCTCTGCCGGTCGCGGATGTGGAACTGATGTGGGAAACACGGAAAAAGGGTCAGGGCGGCGGATTCTGGCGCTATGCGCTGACCGCGGCGATTGCCGGGGCAGCTAGTGCGGCTGCCATGTTCATGTGGGGATGAGCCGGCGACGACTGCATTCATGCTTCCGGCTGTTGCCTTTGCTATTCTTCCGTTTTTCCCGCCGTCGGTCACAGGCGATGCCGATAACCTAACCCTCACAAGCGCTACAATCATCACGGTCTACGTCGCCGCAAGTGACAAGCGGGGCCTCCGGAATATCCCTAGTCGGTTTTAGCCCTTTTGATGATCAGTCGCACCCCTGCGATCAGCGCAACTATGAATCCAACTAGCGCCCACCAAAACTTCTTGGCAGCCTCTAAAACCTTGCCGCCGTCGTTTGCTCCATCGGACAGGGCGTCTACGGTCTTGACCGTTACCTCCACGTCGATGGCGTCGCTAGGAATCTGATCGATTATTCTCCCGCCTTCTTCATCATAGGACGTGACTTCAACCTGAAGGCTCTGCTTGCCCTTCTGATCGGGGATAACGCTCCAGTTCATGACCTTGAAGCGACTATTGCCGGGCGCGTAACATTGAACGGCATCATTCTGGATCGTGAAATTTTCAGCGAAAAGTTCAGCACAAGCCCAGTTTCCAAGCATCTCGATCCGATCACTGACCGGCAGACCGCCATCTCTGGCCTTGCGTTCCGTTGCTTCCACCGTCTGATCGGCACCAATGACCAGCTTCACATTGGTAGGGCGGCTCCTCACCATAATCCTGGGAGGATCGAACGAGGCAATAGCGGTTCTGAACATCTGGGAGAAAGGATTGCCCGCTCCCGGTAAAATCGCATCAAAATCCACTGCCTGGGCATTCTGACGGACCGAACTCGATACTAATCCTCCTTTCCTATGCGAGATCGTCTCGGACCCGCCCGTTTCGCCGCTGTTTGAAGGGCAAGAGCCGTCTTCCCTGCAATTTCCACTGGGCGGTGTCGCGGTTGGCCTGACAAGCCCCATCGCCCGGCATTGCGCGATAATGAAAGGGTTTTGGGCGGTCGCACAGCTATCCAACGTAAACTCAAATACCGGTGGCGGTGGCGGCGGAGGGGGAGGCGGTGGAGGCGGCGGGGCTTCAAGAGAAGTGCAGGAACCAACCAGACTGGCCGGTACCATAACCAACAGAGCCGAAAGATATACGGATAATTGTCGTCCCATAGCACACCCCATTATCGCCATTATTGCGGTCTTGATGTGCAACCCGTTGTTATATCCGTCCCTTAGAACATATAACGGACAAGTTTTCCAGCTTGGTCCTTTGCCCGAGGGGAGAGCATGCGGTTCTTTGGCCCTGGCTGACCTGATGCTCACGGTGTTACGTATCATCCGCCGTAGATTCGGTCGGGTCGTTGCCGGACCGCTATATCGCTGCGGCCAACGGGCCAGCCTGCCCGGGAACATTCCGAATATCTGATAATTTCGCACAGGGCGTATCTTGAGCCTGCCTCATTCTGACGAATCCGGCTTTTTCCCGATTCGGCGGATTCGCCAGACCACTACGCCCAGAGCAGCAATCAATCCGGCCAGCGACAGCAGCATGTTCCGCATAGACCCGAATATCGCACTGATGACCTTTGATCCGTCATCAATCTGGTCGGGCAACCGAACATCCACCGTAACATCTATCGCCCTGCTGGGGATAGAATCGACAATGTCGCCGCCTTTGCGATCATAAGAAATGACTTCCACCTGCAGCGACTGCGAACCTTCTCGCAGCGGCACGATATCCCAGTCGAACGACTTGAACCGGCCTCTGCCGAAATTGTGACACTGCACCTTTTCGCTTTGCAGCTCGAAGTTTGAAGCGAAAAGTTCCGCGCAAACCCACAATCCCAAATCGATTGTCAATGACACGGGAGCACCGCCGTCCTCCGCTAAATTCTCGGTATCCTCAACGGACTGATCGGCGCCGATGATCAGTCGGACATTTTCCGCTTCGCCCCGCGTCATGTTGCGAGGCGGGTCGAAGGAGGCCACACCATCGCGGATTGATGCAAGCTCTCTTGCTGCTTCGACCGGATCATCGCTGTTCACCGAATAGACGGGATCGACCTCTTCCTCAGCAGCGCAGACAGCACATCCTGGCGTCCCTGCCATGCAATCCGCGGCACAGGAGGCGTCCGCCGCATAATCGGTGGCTTCCGCACAAGCCGAAAGCGACGGGAGCGCGAGAGACAGGCCGCTGACTATAATGAGCAGCTGCCGGACTTGATGTTGTTCTTGCATATCGCTTTCCCAAGTGAATGGAGCGCGACCATTTTCTTGTTATGTTACATTCAAACTGCGAAAAAATCAATTCGGTTGCATGCTAAGCCGCTGCATTGCAAAAGGCCGTCCCATGGCAAAACGCAAACATATCCTGCTGATCATCGGTGGCGGCATTGCTGCCTACAAGGCGGCTGAACTCATCCGCTTGATCAAGAAATCCGGCATGACCGTTCGCTGCGTGCTGACGGAGTCGGGCGCGCAATTTGTTACGCCGATGACGCTGGCCGCCCTGTCGGAAAATGAAGTGCATACGACTCTCTGGTCACTGAAGGACGAAGCCGAGATGGGGCATATCCAGCTCAGCCGTGAGGCCGATCTGCTGGTCGTGTGTCCAGCTACCGCCAACCTGCTCGCCAAAATGGCCGGCGGGATTGCCGATGATCTGGCAACCACATTGTTGCTCGCGACAGATACCCAGGTGATGGTCGTTCCGGCGATGAATGTGCGGATGTGGCAACACGCCGCAACGCAGCGCAATATCAACCAGCTCAAGATGGATGGCATCATCGTGATGCAGCCCGATGAAGGCGATATGGCCTGCGGTGAACATGGACCGGGAAGACTGCCCGAACCGGAAACGGTGATGGCCGAGATCAGCGCGCGAATCGGTTCGCCGTTAATGCAAACTCCCGGTGGGGTAGAGTCTGAACTGGGCGACCGACCCAATCCCCTCGACGGCCAGCCCGCCTTTGCACCCGACCGGCACCGGCCACTGCGCGGCAAGCATGTCCTCGTTACCGCAGGACCGACGCACGAACCGATCGATCCGGTGCGCTATATCGCCAACCGCTCTTCCGGTCGTCAGGGCTTTGCCATTGCCGCCGCTGCTGCCGAGGCCGGAGCGCAAGTAACTTTGGTGGCTGGTCCCGTGCACCTCACTACACCGGCCGGCGTCATGCGAGTCGATGTCCAAACCGCGCTCGAAATGGAACAGGCGGTGCACGACGCCCTGCCAGCCGATGTCGCAGTCATGGTCGCTGCTGTCTCCGACTGGCGCGCCGACAGCCAGTCGGAGCAGAAGATCAAGAAACAAGGGGATGCGCCTGCGCCGCTAAAACTGACCGAAAATCCGGACATATTGGCTGGCCTTGCCCGTCACAAGCAGCGCCCCGGCCTGCTCATCGGCTTTGCCGCCGAAACCGAGAAAATTGCCGAGCACGCCAAAGCGAAACTGGCAAAAAAATCCTGCGACTGGATTGTCGCCAATGATGTTTCCGGGGACGTAATGGGCGGGGCTGATAACAGCGTCCATATCATCACCAGAACCGGCAGCGAAATCTGGGAGCGCCTGCCCAAACCGGACGTCGCACGCCGACTAGTTGCAAAAATCAGCGAGGAGATTGCCTGATGTTCGAACCCGTTGATATTGCCGTCAAACGACTGGACCATGCCGGTGACCTTCCACTGCCTTCCTATGAGACCAGCGGTTCGGCCGGAATGGATGTTCGCGCCGCAGAAGCACTGACGATCGCACCGGGCAAGCGGGGGCTGGCCGGAACCGGTTTCGCGTATGCCATTCCTGCAGGCTACGAGATACAGGTGCGTCCGCGGTCTGGCCTCGCGCTGAAAAAGGGTATCAGCATACCCAATACACCGGGCACCATCGACAGCGATTATCGCGGTGAACTGAAGGTCATTCTGATCAATCATGGCGAGGATGATTTCGTTATCCAGCGCGGTGACCGGATTGCGCAAATCATTGTCGCCCCGGTTCAGCGCGGCGTTCTCGTTGAGGTGACGGATTTGGACGAAACGCAGCGGGGGTCTGGCGGATTCGGATCAACCGGCGTATGATTAATTTATAGACTCGTTTTTGAAGAGGTGATGTGATGATAAATATTATAGCTGCCATTGCACTTTCAGGGGCTTTTGCTTCCGCCGATGACGTGGAAATCAAGGAATTATCTGCTGATTTCTATAATCTGGAGCTGGCCCAGTTCGAAAAAAAGCTGCCCATTCTGGAACGGCACGAACGGCAAGCAGAACGCATTGCCAAAAAAGCTGCCTGCAAACTGCCATCCGATATCGGATGGGTTCATGCCCGGGTAGATGTCGCGCTGCAGGTGTCCCCCGAAGGCCGCGTGACCCGCGTTGTGCCGGTCGAAACCGGCTGCCGGCAATTGGAAACATATGTGGTAAATCATCTGACCAAATATGCCGGACATGACGGTGCGGTCAAACGCAATGGCGATAAGAAATGGTACCGTCAGGCGATCACCTTCCGCTGGCCTGAATGAGTCCACTCAGCGACGCACAGCTCGACCGCTATGCCCGCCATATTGTGCTAAAAGACATTGGCGGTGCTGGTCAGAAAAAGATCCTTGCTGCGCATATATTGATCATCGGTGTCGGCGGTATTGGCTGCCCCGCTATCCAGTATCTCGCGGCGGCCGGAATAGGTGCGCTGACGATTGTCGATGATGATGTGGTGTCGCTGTCCAATCTGCAACGGCAGATATTGTTTACGGCTGATGACATCGGGAAACCAAAGGTCGATGCCGCACAAAAATTCGCGCAAAAACTAAACCCGGATATTTTGGTAACCAAGGTTAATCAACGACTTACCGCGCAGCAATTTGACGCAGACGCCGCAGCATTTTTTGCGCCTTTTGATGCAATTATCGACGGCACCGACAATTACCAGACCCGCCTGCTGGTCTCCGATCTTTCGGTCGCGCATCGTGTCCCGCTGGTTTCAGCGGCGATCGGGCAGTTTCAGGGACAGCTCGGCACGTTCCGCGGCTGGGAGGACGACAAGCCCTGCTACCGCTGCTTCGTCGGCGACGCGCTCGACCCCGATGATTGCGACAATTGCAGCGAAGTTGGCGTTCTCGGCGCGATGGTCGGGCTGATGGGCAGCTTTGCGGCGATGGAGGCGATCCGCGTGATCACCGGCTTTGGCCAGGACCCCGCTGGAAAACTCCAGCTGTTCGACGGCCTCGCGCCCTCGATGCGCAGCATCAACCTGCCCAAGGACCCGCATTGCAAAAGCTGCGGCACGCCACCACAAACTTAATCAACCCCTAGCTTACCGCCCGCGACCCAACCGCCCGAACCCCGATTTGCGCTTTGCCGAAAATCGCTTAAGATATGGGAAAAATGAGGGAGGATGTTCATGACGTTACCAGTAACCGCGCTCGCCGCCGCCATTTGCGCGCTGATGATGATATTTCTGATGTTCAAGGTGATCGGGCAGCGCTTGGCCACCGAAACGAGCTTTGGTGCCGGTACCGATGAAAAATTGCAAATGGTCCGCGGTTGCCACTCGAACCTTATGGAAAACGCTCCAATGGCGATCCTGCTGCTGGCGCTGCTCGAAATGACGGGCGCCCATCACTGGACGCTGACCGGACTAGCGGCCTTGTTCCTGATCGCGCGGGTGCTGCATATCTACGGCATGTATCAGCATCACAAGAGCGGCAATGTGCGGTTCCGTCAGGCCGGTGTGATCGGCACCGCGCTGTCGATCGTCGCAATGGCGCTGTGGATCATCTATCTGTTCGTCAAAGTAAATTTGTAGCAGCAGCGCTCCGCCTTGATGCGGAGATTGTCGGGCGGAGAAAGCTTCTGGTGAGCCGAGCTTCGCACCAAAGTGCGGATGGGTGTTTTTCTGCTATCCGCTACATCCTGAAACCGGACTCTGAATGCATGTGAACAAGTTAAGCGTTTGTGAACATATAGTTTACAGAAAACTTTTTATAAACTAACTCTTTAAGGGGCCGCTTAAATTTATTTTGAGGAACATCAAAATGTCTAGCGAAAACAGGAGCAGTGATTCCCGTTCCGATCCGCGCAAAACAGACCGTCGTTTGAAAGACGATCCAAACTACCGAGGCTCGGAGCGGCGAAAAGAAGAACGTCGAAAAGGGGATCGCAGAAGCGAGGTACGGGAGTAGAGGGCCTGACCCTGGCGTCCGGCTTCTCCGCCCTAAGCAGACCCCAGTTTTAGCGGCTGGACGCTGATCTGCGATAGGGCACTACATCCAGCGCAGGGCACATTACATACTCGCCCCGTCCACTTCCCGCACCGGCAAATTCTGCCAGTCCTCACAATCAAACATCCGCATATTCACCCCCATCCGGTCGGGGGGCGGGGTTAGCGGGGTCCAGTGGGTGTGCGAGCCGCAGATCGCACAGTTCCACAGCGCGATCATCTTGTCGCCCTGGACATAGGGGTTCAGCGCCTCCGGCTGCGCCTCGACCGTCACTTCGTCGGGATGCCAGTAGCCGCCGATCCAGCCGGTCTTGCGGCACAGCGAACAATTGCATTGCAGCACTTCCGCTGGCGGCCCCGGCACAGTGATCCGCACCGCGCCGCAATGGCAACCGCCCTTCATCGCCGCCCCCTCAACATAGCCCATGCGACAATAGCTCCTCGACCCATCCGGGCACCAGTTCCCCCGCCTTGCCCATCTGGCTTTCGTGAAAGTGGAAACTGCCCTCGGACGGGTCTAGATTCATTTCCAGCGTGCGCGCGCCATGGTACCGCGCGGTCTGGACAAAGCCGGCCGCCGGATAGACCGCGCCCGATGTACCGATCGACACAAACAGATCGCATTTGCTCAGGGCCTGCTCGATCCGTTCCATCTCGTAGGGCATTTCGCCAAACCAGACGATGTCCGGACGCAACTGGCCGGGCTGCTGGCATTGCGGACAGGCGGGGCCCGCCGCCATCACGCCGTCGAAAGCAAAGCGGGCATCGCAAGCCAGACACCAGGCGCTGTTCAGCTCACCATGCATATGGAGCAAGCGTTCAGACCCCGCCCGGTCGTGCAGATCATCGACATTTTGCGTCACCAGCAAAAGCTCGCCGGGCCATTTTGCATCCAGCCGCGCCAAGGCCTGATGCGCCGCATTGGGATGCACGGTCTTGAGCTTCGCGCGCCGCTCGTCGTAAAAATTCTGCACCAGATCGGGATCGCGGACAAAGGCCTCCGGCGTGGCGACATCCTCGACCCGGTGCCCTTCCCACAGGCCGTCCGGCCCGCGAAAGGTCGCCACGCCGCTCTCGGCGCTGACGCCCGCGCCGGTGAGGATGACGATATTGTTGATATTGTGTTGCATATTGTCGTTTATTTATCCCGCTTTGCACCCCATCCAAAAACCGTTAGGACTGAGCCTGTCGAAGTCCGGATGTTCTAATCGGATGGGCGTCCTTCGACAAGCTCAGGACGAACGGGATTATGTGCATATGACGACAGCCATCGGAATTATCGGCAACAAGGGCCGCATGGGACAGGCGCTGGTCGCGGCGATTGCCGAAGCGGGCCAGACCCATGCCGGCGGTGTGGATAAAGGGGGCGATCAGGGCGATGAGATCGGGGCACTGGTCGCAGCCAGCGATATACTGGTCGATTTCTCGTCCCCGGCGGCGCTGCAAGCCACGCTCAATGCCTGCGTCGCAGCGGGCAAGCCGATTGTCATCGGCACGACCGGATTGGAGCAGGCGCATCACGCCGCCATCGACCATGCCGCGACCAAAATCCCCGTGCTGCAGACCGGCAATACCTCGCTCGGCGTCAATATGCTGGCGGCGCTGGTCGAACAGGCGGCGAGCAAGCTCGGCGACGACTGGGATATCGAAATCGTCGAAATGCACCATCGCCACAAGGTCGACGCCCCTTCGGGAACGGCGAAATTATTGGGCGAAGCGGCAGCACGCGGACGCGGCATCGACCTCGCCACCAACAGCGAAAGTGGTCGAGACGGCATCACCGGCGCGCGGGCCAAGGGCGCAATAGGTTTCGCGGCTTTGCGCGGCGGATCGGTGGCGGGCGATCACACCGTCATATTGGCGAGCGACGAGGAACGGATCGAGCTGACCCACCGGGCGGAGAACCGGATGATCTTTGCGAGAGGTGCGGTGAAGGCGGCTGGCTGGTTGGTCGGGCAGAGTGCCGGGCGGTATGGGATGGATGGGGTTTTGGAGTTTTAGACCTTTATCAGTAATTGTTCGTCATCAGGAATTTGCTTGCGTTCGCTCGGCCAACCCGGTGCAGCTAAACTACCTGATTTTCGAAGATCATTCCCTACAGGCGCCCATCGCCACCCTAAGGCTGTATCGCGATTTTCATCACGCCGTCGCGTTGATGGGCGAACAGATCATAGGCGGTTTCGATATCATCGAGCGCAAAATGATGGGTCACGAGCTTGCTGGTATCGACCCGTCCCGATCCGACCACTTCCATCAACCGGCGCATTCTTTCCTTGCCGCCTGGGCAGAGCGTCGTGACGATTGTATTGTCTCCCAGTCCGGCAGAAAAAGCATCCACCGGCAAGGTCAGGTCTTCGGAATAGACGCCGAGCGAGGAGAGCGTCCCGCCGGGCCGCAATACCCGCAAGGCCCAGTCAAATGTCTGGGACTTGCCCAGCGCTTCGATCGAGACATCGACACCGCGCCCGTCGGTGATCCGCATGATCTCGTCCATCGGGTCGACCTTGTTGAAATCAATCACATGATCTGCACCCATGCTGCGCGACATTTCCATCCGTTCCGGGATCGAATCCACGGTGATGATATTTGTCGCACCCATCATTTTTGCGCCGGCGGTGGCGCACAGACCAATCGGTCCCTGGGCAAAAATCGCGACGCTGTCGCCGATCCTGATCTTGCCGGACTCCGCACCGCTGAAACCGGTCGAAAGAATGTCCGGGCACATCAATACCTGTTCATCGGTCAGCCCGTCGGGCACCGGGGCGAGATTGGCCATGGCATCCGGCACGCGCAGATATTCCGCCTGTGCGCCGTCTATCGTATTGCCAAAGCGCCAGCCGCCCATCGCTTTCCAGCCGTGGCCGTGCTGGCCGCCGCATTGCGAGTGGAAACCGCACAGCGATGCGTGCGATGTGCCGGTCGGCGTGATCGCGCCGGCTATGACGCGTTGCCCTTCGGAAAAGCCGTCCACCGCAGAGCCGAGCTTTTCGATGATGCCAACCGGTTCGTGACCGACTGTCAAACCGCTTTCCACCGGATATTCGCCCTTGAGGATATGGACGTCGGTGCCGCAGATGGTGGTGGTCGTAATCCGGATCAACGCGTCGAGCGGGCCAATGTCGGGAATCGGTTTTTCGCCGAGGATGATCTTGCCGGGCTCGATAAAAATGGCGGCTTTCATGTGGTTTTCCATTGGGGGACTCCATCGCGATCATGAGTTTCCGGGCAATCGTAAGACCAGCGATCAAAATCGTCTCTACGCAATTGCGCGTAGTTCCGGTTTCAGGATTGCTTGCCAACTTACCGGGAACCCAATAGGCCCACCCCATGGATTTTGATGACCAGTTGCAACGCTATTTCGGCACCGCCGATCTGTCCGCGATCCAGCCGGAGGCGCTGAGCGCGGGTATCGAGCATATGCGGGTGGACTTTGGTCTGGAAACGGATCGCGGGCGGCGCTTTGCTCTATGGGCGGTGCTCTATATGCTCGGCACGCATCTGGATCTGGACAAAGCCTTCGAGGAGGAGGCTGACCGGAATTCGGCGCGGGATTTCATGGATTTGATGGACCGGGTTCAGGACGACTGACCGGCAGGCCTGCTGCTGCGTACCTGTCTGCTATGCCTGCGTGATGACTTCGATGGTCAGGATTTCTATCGCATCTTCCCGACCCGCAAAATCGCTATAATCTCCCGGCTCCAGTCCCATCAGCGCCCGGCTGACCGGTGCGGAAAAGGAAATCAGCCCGCTGGCCGGATCGGCTTCGTCATCACCGACAAGCGCGAGGGTTTTCTCTTTCCCGTCGAGCAGGAAGGTCACCCTGGTGCCGAATTCCACCTTGTTGCCGCTCGGCACCGGAGCCAGCTCGGCCGTCGATTGCCTTGTGTTCCAGTAGCGCAAGTCGCGTTTGGCGATCTTGAGCGCGACCTCGTCGGTCAGCGCAGCGACCTTTGTCTGCAATTCGGCGACGCGGTCCTTGATCAGTTGCAGCCCGCGTGCCGTGACCAGATTGGGGCCGAGCGGAATCGGATGCTCGAACTTGGGCTCGAGATGCTCGTCATCCCCTTCCCGGCGGAAAGCCACGCTCATCGGTCAGGCCTCGGTCTTGGTCTTGGGGGTCACCCAGATGGAAACCGGCGCAACAAACTTGCCATGCGCAGGCGTCCCGACATCAATCCGCTCGGCGGTGACCAGCTCGCCGCTCTCGAGGTTGAAGGAGGCCCACGGCCTGGGCATGCGGCCGAAGGTCATTTTCTGGATCGGCAGCCCGGTGGCGCTGTTCATGATGGTCGCGATAATAGCCATGCCGGGCCGCTTGCGATGGATGTACCGGACTGTCAACCGTCACCGATGGATGGTGACCCACCGCTGACGGGGCCTTGGGTAATCCGGCCGGTTACTGGCCAAATGCTTTGGTCCGGAACCACAACATTATCGCGGGGTGGGCCAGGAAAACGGCAGGCGGGTTTCACCGATCGCTGATCCCGATGACGCGAACCGGCGCTCCATGAGGACACCGTTGCCGCTGTGGTCAATCGCCACCACCGTGCTGCAGCGTGTTCCGTATGTCGGGTCGAGCATGAAAATGGCGGAATGCTGGGGTTCAAATCCGGATGGTGAGGACGGAACGGAACGATCTTCGGATTGGTATGTGTTTCGGTCGAGCAGACAATCAAACAATATCGCGGGATCATCGGACTCTTGTGCAATCCACTGCCCCAATGCCTCGTTGAGCTGCGGGGATTTGGGCCACGGCTGGTGGATGGATCCGTTCGACAGTCCGTGAATACCGTGATGAAGTATATTCATGGTCTTGTCGGGTCGATTGGTGTGAACCAGTGCCTCGCCCTCTGTCACGGTTATCAGGTTGAACGGATTGAAATCCGAATATTCTGCGGCTCCGATATCGGAATATCGGCCATGCCCCGCCAGAAAGTCCTTCAACAAATCGCCGCGGGATGCACGATCTGGCTTTGGTGCGCCGAAGCCGGATAAATTGGTAACGACCGCAAAACGCCCCTGTTCGGAAACACCCAGCCAGGTTCCTCCGGCCAGCGCATCCCTGCCGGCCAGCAAATGATCCGGGTTTTCCCAGCGGTGCGCGCCTTCTGCCGGACGGGCATGCAGTTCATCGCGATTGCCAATGGCAACCAGCTGCCATTTCGGATGGGCTTTCCAGGCAAATGCAACGATACACACGGTTCGAATATTAGCCTGTTATATCGAACTTGCGACCAAAATCTGAGGGGCAGTCGAAATATTGCCTGGCGGAAACGTCCATCCGGTGCTTGTTTGTCAGGGGGTCGCCGCTATTCTGGCCCGGATAGATATGCAACTCGAATATCCTGCTATCCTGGCCGCCCATTCTGGAGATTTTTACCATGACGACACCATCGCGACCGCCCCTGATCAGCAACGCCGAACGGGAACAGCGGCTGGACAAGCTGCGCCGGGCCATGCCGGCAAGCGGCCTCGATGCCGTCCTGATAACGCCGGGCAGCAATATGCGATATTTTTTTGGCGAGGCCTTCTACGAAAGCGAGCGGTTTGTCGGTGTGTTTATCACCGCTGACCGCGCCATCTTCATCTGCCCGAAATTTGAAGAGTCAGCGATCCGCGCCAAATTTCCACTGATCCAAGAGATGGCATTTTGGGAGGAGCATGAAAGCCCGTTTTCGCTCGTAGCTTCGCTGTTGGCGGAACACGGGTGCCAGCAATGTTCGCTCGATCCCGATTGTTCTTATGGCCATGCTGCACGGTTGTTCGATGCGTTGACGCAGTTCAAAAAACCGATTCGCTATGGCTCTGCCGCGCCGATTATCGCGACGCTACGCGCGATAAAATCACCGGCTGAAATTGATTTGATGATCGCGGCAATGCAGCTCACCCTGAGCGTCCACGAGGCGGTCTTTGAATGGATCAGACCGGGCATGAAAGCCAGCGCGGTGATCGCCGAGATCGACCGCCTGCACCGCGCCGACGGTGCCGATGGCGGCCACAGTTTTTGTGCCGTACAATTTGGCGAAGCGACCTCCCATCCCCACGGCGTACCGGGCGACCCGGCGCTACAGGAGGGCGAACTCATCCTTATCGACACCGGTTGTACCATCGATGGCTATAATTCCGACATTACCCGCACCTATGCCCTTTCCAAGATGGATAGCGAAATCGAGGACCTGTGGCGGGTGGAAAAGGAAGCACAGCAAGCCGCGTTTGAATCCGCGGCAATCGGCACGCCGTGCGAAGATGTCGACCAAGCCGCACGGGATGTGCTGGTCCGTCACGGATTAGGCCCGGACTACGACTTGCCGGGACTCCCCCACCGTACCGGTCACGGCATTGGTCTGGACATCCATGAAGGCCCGTATCTGGTCAAGGGTGACAAGACGCCGTTGGCGTCGGGCATGTGTTTTTCCAACGAACCGATGATCGTGGTACCGGGCCGGTTCGGCATCCGGCTGGAAGATCATTTCTATATGACGCCGTCAGGTCCGAAATGGTTCACCCAACCCCAACATGACCTTTATCAGCCATTTGGATAATATATAATCCAGACGTTCAACCCTGTTCGCTGAATGAAGATCTCCGCTTTCGGGATGAATTAGCCTTCGGGAACGGTGGCGGCAGTATATTGGATATACGTGATTGCCTCGATCCTCCGCTGTGTCCAATCGATTGTGTTTTCCCTGCCAAGCCGCCATGACAGGCGCGATGAAAAAAGCCGATATCTTCGAATTCTACTCCCGCCTCGCGGCCGACAATCCCTCGCCGGAGACCGAGCTGAATTACGGCAATACCTATCAGCTGGTCGTCGCGGTGGCGCTGTCCGCGCAGTCGACCGATATCGGGGTCAACAAGGCGACCCGTCTGCTGTTCGAGAGGGTCAAGACGCCGCAACAGATGGTCGACCTGGGCCTCGACGAGCTGAAAGAGCATATCAAGACCATCGGGCTTTATAACACCAAGGCGAAAAACGTGATCGCCCTGTCGGAAATGCTGATCGCGGATTTCGGCGGCGAGGTTCCGGCGGATCGCGACGAGCTGGTCAAGCTGCCTGGAGTCGGGCGCAAGACCGCCAATGTGGTGATGAACTGTGCCTTCGGCGCGGAGACTTTCGCGGTCGACACCCATATTTTCCGCGTGGGCAATCGCACCGGCCTGGCGCCGGGAAAAACCGTGCTGGCGGTGGAGAAAAAGCTGGAGATACAGACCCCTGGCCCGTTCCGCGTCCACGCCCATCACTGGCTGATCCTGCACGGCCGCTATATCTGCAAGGCGCGCAAACCCGAATGCTGGCGCTGTCCGGTCGCCGATCTGTGCCGCTTCAAAAAGAAAACGCCGGCACCATAGATGCCCTGAATAGGGAATATTCCTGATGGCGGACCATTCAGATTTCCGACATGAATGCGTTGTTACAAGCTACATTGTCCCTACATCAGCGGAGAAAACCCATGCGCGTCCTAGCTCCAGTCATGATCAGTGCCCTTCTTGCCACGGGAGGTTGCGCCGCTGCGGGTGCCGATATGGGCGGCAAGTCCTCTGTCGATGACAAATATGTCATCAAGACTATCGGCGAGCCGAAAAGCTGTATCCTGCGCTCCAATATCCGCTCCACCGATGTGATCGATGACCAGACGATCGATTTCGTCATGCGCAATGGCGACATCTACCGCAACAATCTGCCCCACAGATGCAACGGCCTCGGTTTTGAGGAAGCCTTTTCCTACAAGACATCGACCAACCGGCTGTGCAACGTCGATATCATCCATGTGCTGACCCAGACCGGTGGCCAGATCGACACCCGCGGTTCCTGCGGCCTTGGCAAATTCCAGAAGATCGAGAAAATTCCCAGGGACAAAAGCGAAGACTAGTCCTTGCTCGGCTGACCGCGAAATATTTGATTGGCAATGCAGCAATGTCGCTGCTAAACGCGCGTCCGGCGACACACGCCTTGGCACCCGTAGCTCAGCTGGATAGAGCGCTGCCCTCCGAAGGCAGAGGTCACAGATTCGAATTCTGTCGGGTGCACCATTATTTTTTATATTTCAATATGTTATCAGGCTTTGGTCTTGCGCAAATTACGCAATTGCGTGCAATTTAACAATGTACAAAAGTCATCCAAAAAACGGTTCAAGAAGATCTTTTCCATCGTCCCTTCAAAAAGTGAAGCGCGAAAGCAAAGGCCATATGACGCAACCTTTATGCGATGTGCACCGGTGTCGAGCGTTTCATCTGTAGTTCGAGGTTTCCCGCTATAAAGCGTTCGCAATACGTAACATACCGGCTTTGATTAATTCCGATGCCTATTATATGATATGCTGATAATCTTATGCACTGGAGAAGGAATAATCATGTCTGATGATATCTTGAACAAGGGCAAATGTCCCGTGTCCCACCTGACAACGGCTTTTGGCGCTCCAGTTGTTGACAATCAAAACTCGATGACCGCCGGCAAGCGGGGCCCGGTGCTGGTGCAGGATGTCTGGCTCAACGAGAAGCTCGCCAATTTCGTACGCGAAGTGATTCCGGAGCGTCGCATGCACGCCAAAGGGTCTGGCGCGTTCGGCACGTTCACCGTAACCAACGATATCTCGCACTATACCCGCGCCAAAATTTTTAGCGACGTTGGCAAGAAGACCGAGATGTTCGCCCGCTTCAGCACGGTGGCAGGGGAACGCGGCGCAGCGGATGCCGAGCGTGATATTCGCGGCTTTGCGCTCAAATTCTATACCGAAGAGGGCAATTGGGACATGGTTGGCAACAACACCCCCGTGTTTTTCATGCGCGACGCCAAGAAATTTCCCGACCTCAACAAGGCGGTGAAGCGCGATCCGCGTACCAACATGCGTTCACCGACCAACAACTGGGACTTCTGGACGCTTCTGCCCGAAGCCCTGCACCAGGTAACAATATTGATGTCGGATCGCGGCATCCCCAAGAGCTTCCGGCATATGCATGGCTTCAGCAGTCACACCTACAGCTTCTGGAACGACGCTGGCGAGCGCTTTTGGGTGAAATTCCACTTCCGAACCCAGCAGGGTATCGAGAATATCACCGACGCAGAGGCTGCGGCGGTCGTCGCCGGTGACCGCGAAAGCAATCAGCGCGACCTTTACGAAGCGATCGAGCGCGGCGACTTCCCCCGCTGGAAAATGTATGTCCAATTGATGCCCGAAGCCAACGCAGAAACCTACGGCGTTCATCCGTTCGATCTGACCAAGGTCTGGTATAAGGGCGACTATCCGCTCATCGAAGTGGGTGAGTTTGAATTGAATCGCAACCCGGAAAACTATCATATGGATGTCGAGCAGGCAGCTTTCTCGCCAGCGAATCTGGCGCCCGGCATCAGCGTTTCGCCTGACAAGATGCTGCAGACACGGCTGATCAACTATCCGGATTCGCAGCGCTACCGCCTGGGCGTGAATTACCAGCAGGTACCGGTCAACGCGGCCAAATGCCCGGTGATGAGCAATCACCGTGATGGCCAGGGGCGGATCGACGACAATTACGGCGGACTGCCGCACTACCAGCCGAACAGCTTTGGCCAATGGATTGATCAGCCCGAATATGCAGAACCGCCGCTCAGGATCGACGGTGATGCCGCGATGTTCGATTTCCGCGAGGATGACGACGATTATTACACTCAGCCGCGCAAGCTGTTCCAGCTGATGACGCCCGCACAACAGCAGGTTCTCTTTGAAAACACGGCGCGCAATATGGGTGACGCACCGGATTTCATCAAGCAGCGCCACATTGACAACTGCACCCGTTGTGACCCGGCTTATGGCGAAGGGATTGCCAAGGCGCTGGGCATGTCGGTCACATCGCCGGAGGAACTGTCTCCAGAGCCCGAGCTGGTCGACTGATCTTCGTTCGCCGCGATCAGGAGCAGACGTCAGCCAGATAGTCATTGCGCGTCAACGGCAAACACACGGCGTCTGTGTTCATATCGTGATCAGCTGATTTTCGGCATCGCTCTCTCGATGATAGCGCGTGCATCGATGACCGCTCCGGATGCGCCAAATGTGTAGCTTGGTCTGTCCAGCCGCAATCGGCAGAAAGGTTCCGCAATCACGCTGTCGGCATTGATCAGCACCGCTGCCTGTGCCGCCAGCGCGAGGCGCTCGACGCAATGACGCGCATCTTGCTGGGTCAGGCCATCGAATTCCAGTGTATCCAGCCAGCTGTCATAGCTGGAATGGCTGCCCCTCGCGGATGCCAAAAACGCGCGCAGACTTTCGGTTGACTGTGGCTCCCGCTCCATCGCCCGCAGCACGTCCAGCGCAATGACATTTCCCGAACCTTCCCAGATTGCATTCAGCGGAGATTGACGAAAATATCGCGCCATCGGGCCGGTCTCGACATAGCCCGCGCCGCCTATGCATTCCATGGCTTCATACACCATCGCGGGTGCCCGTTTGCAGACCCAGAATTTTGCGATCGGGGTAAGCAGACGCGCGAGCGGGTCGTTGGCATCAGTCGCCATCGCTACCTTGAACCCGAGCGCGGTGGCTGCTTCGCTTTCTACCGCGAGATCGGCAAGCACGGACATCATCACCGGTTGTTCGATCAACCGCCGCTGCAATACGGTTCGATGGGCCGCGTACCATAATGCTTCGGCAAGCGCGGCGCGCATCGTGGAAGCTGAACCGACAATACAATCGAAACGGGTATGATGAACCATCTGGATAATGGTCTTTACCCCCTGCCCGTCCTCGCCAAGCCGGTTGGCATAGGCTCCGTGATATTCAATTTCGGAGGATGCATTGGAGCGATCGCCAAGCTTGTCCTTGAGCCGGACTATGCGGAATCCTGCGTTGCGCTGCCCATCCGGTGTCCAGCGCGGAACGACAAAGCAGGTCAGTCCCTTTTCGGTATAGGCCAGCGTCAGAAACGCATCGCTCATCGGGGCGGAACAAAACCATTTATGACCCGTCAGGCGATAAGCACCATCCGCTGGCTCTGCGCGTGTTGAATTCGCCCGAACGTCCGAGCCGCCCTGCTTTTCGGTCATCGCCATGCCTATCGTGACGCCCCTTTTTTCGCTGGATGGCCGCACGTCAGGATCGTAAGCCGAGGATAGAATGCGCTTGACCCACTCGTCTCCAACATCTTGATCAAGCTTCAATGCCGCTACAGCCGCGTAGGTCATTGTCATCGGACAGCCGGTGCCAGCGTCAACTTGTCCTAGCAGGAAGCTCAATGCTGCGTGGACCACATGGCCCGCCTCGGTGCCGTCCCAAGCTGCCGCCGCCACGCCCTCGTCAAAACCCAGGGCCATAAGCTTGTGATATGCCGGATGGAATTGCACTTCATCTATCCGTCTTCCTTGACGGTCGTGGGTCTCGAGTACCGGCGGGTTTCTATTCGCAGCGTCTCCCCAGCCGATAACTTCCGGAGACCCGGTTTTCAGTCCAAAGGCCTTGAGCCGATTCGAATGAGCACCGCCTCCCGCCTTCGTCACCGCATCGACCAGCGCCTGGTCTGAACCGAACCGGTCAAACATCTCGAGCGTGGGCGGCTGGTTTGCGACGTCATGGGTATCGAGTCGGTCTATCGGATAAAGCGAGCTCATAGCGGTATCACTTCCTTGCAATTTTGCTGGTGGTTTTCAGGCGGCTCGGCCCGTTATCGCGGCGATCGACACCCAGCGTCCAGGCCGGAGGATCGCTGGCGGGGAAGCTTTCACGCAATGCCTCATCAATCATGTCGTTGTTGGTCGGTGCCGGTTTTTTCCTGCCTGCCGTTATCACATCCGGGCCGTTGGATGCGGTCATATCGGTGTTGATCATATCAGCCTGGCTTTCATGCACTGCCCACCGAACTATATTAAGCATGCCAATGGCATTGTCACGTTAACTCCTCCGGCGGATTGAACGCTTCCTGTGAAACATTGTGCCGTTGGTTTCTCACATTTTGGTGGCACGATTGTGGCAAAATTGAAATTGGCACCGCGGTCGCCCGGGGATTGCTGGCATCTCGATGAAATGGTAATCATGATCAAAGGCAAGCGCGGATGGCGACCAGCTTCTGGCCAGTTTAGATCTCGTTCAGAAAGCCCTGAACCGCTGCCACGGCTTCCGGCTCATCCAGCATCGGGGCATGACCGCGACCGGGGATTTCTATCGCCCTGATATAGCCGCTATGGCCTGCTTTCATTTTACGGAGCGTATCCGGGGACAAAATGTCGGAGTTCTGGCCTCTCACAACCAGCGTCGGAATATCCGACAACATATCCCAGACCGGCCAGAGATCGGTCGGCGCAGCGCTGGGGTCGTCGCCTTCTACACCTTGCGAGATTGCCATATCATAGGCCAATTGGGGAATGCCGCTCTCGTTGGCGATGAACGTGCGGTGCGCGAAAGCCATCCAGTCATCGTCACCATAATCCGGGAACGCGATTTCATTGGTTTTGCGGCTGAGGTCTGCTGCATCCTGCCAATTCGCAATATCTACTGGCTTGCCAACATAATTCTGAAGCCGTGCCAGCCCGCCGGGATCAACTTCGGGGCCGATGTCGTTGAGGATGAGCGCCTGTGCGACATTGTGCTGATGGGCAACCATCAACATCGCGATAAGGCCGCCCATCGATGTGCCCATCAATATGACCCGTTTGATGTCCAGCGACCGGAGCAATGCGAACATATCCTGCACATAGACCAGCGGTGTGTAATTGCCGGGATCGGTGTCATAATCCGACCGTCCCCGCCCGCGTTGGTCCGGAACGATCAGGCGATGCTTGTCGCGCAGGATTGCAGCTATATTCTCGAAATCGGCGCTGTTGCGGGTCAGGCCGTGCATCATCAGGATGGGAGCGCCGTCGCCGTTTCCGTGATAATCACGGGCGTATAGATCGAGCCGGTCATCGGCGCTGCGATAGGAATAGTCCCGGTAGTTTTTCATTATTCGACCCATTCACGGCGGAGATGTTTGCCGGCCAGCGCCATCAGCACGGCCGCTGCAACATAGAAAACCAGCGCTGACAGGATCGCATAGCGCAGACCTTCATCGCCATAGGTCAGGCTGAACCGGTCGGACATCGCACCCAGTATCAACGTACCGAATCCAAGCCCGATCAGATTGTTGATAAACAGGAAACTGGCAGAAGCGGTCGCGCGCATGGTTGCCGGTACAAGGTGCTGAACAGCAGACAGAACCGGGCCAAGCCAGACATAGGCCAGCGCCTGCGGTATTAGTAGAAACAGAAACGCTACGGTGACGGATGAGGATAATATCCCGCCGGCGAACAACGGAACCCCCAGGATGAAGGAAATTGCAGGTAACCAGGCATAAGCAGCGCGGTCCTTCTTGCCAAAATAGTCGCCCAGCCAGCCGCCCGCCAGAACGCCGACCGTGCCGCCAAATAACAGGATCGCGCCGTAAAATTGTGATGTGCCGATCAAATCGAGGCCGAAGCTGCGCTGCATCAGGCTGGGTAGCCAGAAAGCGATGCCATAGCCGCAGAGCGAACTCATCGAGGCGCCAAAGGATAGAAACCAGAAGCTCTTCTTCGCCGCCAATATGCGGAAAACATCGCTGGTTTTCTGGGCAGGTTCCACAGCGGTTGGCTCGGTGGCTACCGCCTTTTTCGGTTCGCGCACGATCAGGCGGAATAGCGGCGCGATCACGACGCCGGCAATGCCGACGGCGATAAATGCCGTTCGCCATTCGATCATTTGCGCGACATAGCCGCCAAACATCACGCCCGCAGCAGAACCCAGCGGGATGCCGAGTGAATAGATTGCCAGCGCCCGTGCCCGCTCGTGGCTCGGGAAATAATCGGCTATCAAGGCATAGGATGGTGCAACGCCGCCGGCCTCACCGACGCCGACGCCCAGTCGGAACAGAAACATCTGCCAGAAATTTGTCGCTAAACCGCATAGCGCGGTAAAACCGCTCCAGATTGTCAGTGATATGGTGATCACCCATGTCCGGCTGGTTTTGTCCGCAATCAGCGCCAGCGGAATTGCCAGTGTCGAATAGAGCAACGCAAAGGCAATGCCGCCAAGCGCGCCCAGTTGCGTATCGCTCAGCCCCAGGTCCTCTTTAACCGGGATGGCCAATATGCCGAGAATCTGACGGTCGAGAAAATTGAAAGTATAGACCAGCAGCAACATGAAAAGCACGACCGCACGATATGTGCGGCCGTGCCCAGTTGGGAGATCGTTAACCGAAGTGGTCAGAATTTGATTCCGGCGGTAACAAAGACCTGACGCGGGTTACCGAAGAACGCGGTCAGCGTTCCTTCGGGGCCGAGCGTACCAATCGGTTGGCCGTTGGCACCAGGTATGATCGCGCCGGTCGTTGGATCGGCAGCAACAAAGGTATAGCCCGATGTCTTGTAGCGCTTGTTGGTCAGATTCTTGCCGTGCAGACCAATGCTCCAGCGTTTGTCTGGCGCATTGTACACAAGATTGGCATCCCAAAGGGCAAAGCCCTTTTGATCAATGAACGGGTTGGCAATCTCGAACTGGTTTGTCTTGCTGCGATAAGACAGCGTTGTCCCCAGATAGAGATCCCCTTCTCCTACCGGAGTGGAATAGGAAAATGTACCGCTGGCGGTCCATTCCGGCGTATTCTGGACAGAACGGAACTGCGCAACATCTGTCGGCACGCCGCCAATGTTGGTGATATATTCGTCATATTCTGCATCAATATAACCAAGCGAGCCGGACAGCATTACCCGGTCACCACTGGCAACCAGATCTTCACCCAGTCGCGCACTCGCCTCGAGCTCAACGCCCTTGAGAGTAGCCTTGCCAGCGTTGGTAAACACACCGCAGAATGAAGGCAGACCACCGACAGTACATGCTACCGATCCGGGTATTTGTACATTTTTATAGTCGGTATAGAAGGCTGCGAGCGCAACATTGAGAGCGCCGTCGAGCAGGCTGCCCTTATAGCCGACTTCATAGCTATCTACTTCTTCAGGCTGGAAGCTGAGGAAGGAAGCAACTTCGCTATCGCTCGGGATGCCATTGGCGTTGGCGGTAGGCGCAGTCACACCCACACCGCGCGGGTCAAAACCGCCGCCTTTGAAGCCCTGCGAAAAGCTTGCATAAATATTATGATCGGGTGTGGGCTTGAAGCTGACCGAAGCACGAGGGGTGAATTTCTTGAAATTCGCACTGCCCTCGAAATCGGTGCTGGGTCCGCCGAACGGAATTCCCGCGCCGCCAAATGTCGGCGAACCGCCGCCGAGAAAATTCTGCCGCAATATGCTGGCTGTCCGCTCGTCCCATGTGTAGCGACCACCAACCGAAAGGCTGAACTGCTCGGTGAAATCATAGGTAAAATCGGCAAAAACCGCATAGGTTTCGGTATCGACATCAGCTTCGGTAAAGGCGGTGAGACCAGCAAAAGTTGTGAAAAGCCGGACATCAAAAAGCGTATCAGCCTTGGCATCAAGATAGTAGAATCCGACCAGACCGTTGAGCTTGTCGCCTTCATAAAGCAGCTGGAATTCCTGGCTGATCTGTTCGTTCCGGTAGAATCCGGGTACGTCGAGATCGACCGCTGGCAATGCGTCAAAGTCAATTGGCGTAGCGGTATCATCCTTGCGCCATGCGCTGATTGAACGCAGCGTGAGTGTATCGGTAAGATTTGCAGTGATATTCATCGAGAGACCATAAGCCTCGATATCCTGAATCGGATCATTGAGCCCGCCGCGCGTGTCGAACACATTATCAAGCACTGGCGCGCCGGAAACAGCGCCCGGGATCAACCGATGACCGCCACGGGGATTGCTTTCGTCTTTTGTATAGTCGCCCGAAATCCGGATCAGGATAGGTTCGCCATATCCGCCTATTTCCAGCGTACCGCGACCTGCCCAGATATCCTTGTTATAATTTTCCAGCCCATTTGTCAGATTGTCGCCGAAACCGCCGCGCGAAAGGCGCGCGCCCGATGCGCCGACACGAACAATGTCGGAAAGCGGCATGCTGGCAGTTACTACTGCTTCAGCCTGGTCATAGGTGCCGTAGGTTGCCCGCGCCTTGAACGAAGGTTCGTCAGGCAGACGCTTGGTCACATATTTGACCGCACCACCGATGGTGTTGCGTCCGTAAAGCGTGCCCTGTGGACCGCGAAGCACTTCAATCCGTTCGACATCATAGATGTCGAGGACAGCGGCTTGTGGCCGGTTGAGATAGACATCGTCAAGATAAATGCCGACGCCCTGTTCAAAACCGGAAACGGGATCCTGCTGGCCGATGCCACGAATGAACGCCGAGAGAGTCGAGTTTGTCCCGCGCGAAGATTCCAGCGTGGTGTTGGGAGTTGTCAGACCAATATCGGTAATATCGACTGCGCCCTGCTGCTCCAGCTTTTCAGCGGAAAATGCCGTGATCGCAATGGGAACATCGACAAGGCGTTCATCGCGGCGGCGGGCCGAGACGATAATGATGTTTGAATCTTCGCCTGTTTCTGCAGCATCGGCGCTCTGGGCATAGAGCGGTGCTGCGGTCAGGCCGCCCATGGCGACGCTTGCCAGTGCTGTTAACCGAATAATCTGTCCGAAGTCTCTCATTTATTCTCTCCCAAATCCCGATGACTGTTTGAAGGTTGTCGAATATTGGGATGAGCACTAATGAAAGTTGAGCCATCTTTCAACTTAATTGTGGGGCCGTTCCTATTATGGCAGCCGAACGTGCCAAAATAGCAACAGTACGGAATGGTCAGAATGTCTCAAATCATCCATAAGAGGTTGAATTTTTGGACTAATTAATGGCCAAGGCAGAGCTCGTTGGGGTGAAATCAGCCAGGTGCACCATGATCGCAATCCTCTGATCTGAATCGCAGAGCCGTTCGCGTCATCGCGAAAGCGTCATTCCTTTGAGGCAAAGAGATGGGGCAAGAAGAGCCGGTACATCGCCCGGGATTATCGCCGGTTTTTGTCTGCCGCGATTCCCCTGGCCAAAATATCATTCGCGACTTCCGCAATCTCGACCGCAGATTTTTCTTCGGTCCAGATACCGTATCTCAACCCCAGAAAAACGTTCATGCCCATGATCGCCCAGGCATGGGCCTCTTCCAGATGATCGCGAAAATCGCCGGAGGCGCTGCCTTCCTGCAGCCGTTCAAATATGCGTTTGGCGGTCTCTTCATAGTGCGAGCGATAGCTTTCGGGATCGACAAATTCGGCTTCGTCGATGATCCGATAGATTTCCTTGTGCTCGCGGGCAAAGTTCATGAACGCCTC
This sequence comes from uncultured Parasphingorhabdus sp., assembly GCA_965534715.1. Lineage (GTDB taxonomy): Bacteria > Pseudomonadota > Alphaproteobacteria > Sphingomonadales > Sphingomonadaceae > Parasphingorhabdus. The sequence continues at coordinate 23,233 of CBETBW010000012.1, read as the reverse complement.
AAGCGCCAGCTTTTCGCGTTCCAGCGCGTCCTGCCACTCGGTCATCGCACTCGCGGCATGGCTCTTCACGCGCGAGCTCATGTCCCGGACGAGGGCACTGAACAGTTCATCCTTGGAATCGAAATAGGTGTAGAAGCTGCCCAATGCGGTCCCCGCCCGCTGGGTAATCCCGGTGATCGACGCTTCGTGAAAGCCCTTCTCGCCAAATTCCAGCGCCGCGGCGTCCAGCAACTTGCGCTTGGTCCGCAACCCGCGCGCGGTACGCGGCTGTTTGTCTTTAGACTCAATATGTTCCGAATAATCAGTGGCCATAAAATAACGGCTAACCGCATTTTACCGGATAAGCAAATATCTAATATGAATATTGAATCATATTTCAACATTGAGTGCTCCTCAACCTCGAATTGCCGGGCATCAAATGCACCGAGGAGTCCCTCGTGATATTTCGGCATATCGTTATTCATGCGGCGACCATAACCGGTCTAGAGGGCGGATTGGTCGCTCCTGCCACCGCCCATATCCGGATCGGCGAATCAGGGCTCCGCTGATGGCACTTGCGACAAAGCTGCTGCAAAGTGAATGGATAGAGGAAGGCTGTTCGGTCGCAGTCGGTTACAATGTGGACCTCTACCCCTCAATCGCTCATGATCGCATTATGTTTGAGCGTCTGCTTTTCGAGCGCCGCTTCAAACGCTTTTTCCAACCTGGCGATCATCGCCGGGAAGCCTTCGCGGTCGACAAAGGCTAACGGATCGCCCGCTTTCTGGCGTTCGCGCTTTTCCGGCATTCCGGCAAATTCGGGATGGTTGGCCAGGAAGATATCGGGTTCCCAATCCTTGGTCATAGCGAAAGTCTTGCGATAATCCTCGACAATCCCTTCATATTGAGGCGGCCCGATCAGGCGGTTTGCGGCGACCGTTGCGGAACAGAAAAACAGCGCCTCATAGCTTTGACCGCTCTGCCGCGCATCCATCGTCCATGACGTGCAGCCCCGGCTGTGTCCCGGCGTGATATGCGCAGTGAGCGTGACATCGCCCAGCTTCACCGCCTCCCCGTCCGCAATGATCCGGTCCACCTTGACCGGCGGTGCGTTCAATTCGGGATTGTCTTCCGAGCCGAGATAGAAACCACCTTCGAGCGCCGAGCGGTCACCTTCGCTCGCCAGCAGTTTCGCGCCGGTCAGCTGCTTCAGTTCGGCAAGTCCGCCGCTATGATCCCAATGGGCATGGCTGTTGAGCAGAATTTTGACATCGGCAGGATTATAGCCAAGCTTTTTGATATTCTCCCAAACCTGCTTGCCCTGTCCCGGCATGCCGCCATCAATCACGATATGGCCTTCTCTGGTCGGAATGAAAAACATGCCCAGCCCGCGCGTCCCGACGAAATATATCCCCTGCGCTTCGTCTCCGATCACGCGGAACGGTTCGACATTTTCAGACCACGACTGATAAATTTTCTGCCACTCGAGTTCCGCCGCCGCTTCACCGGCGGTGGTCCGAGTGCTCGTCGTCACGGTGCCGGACGAAACCGGGGCTTCAAGGGAGGCCGCAGGTGTGCAAGCGGCGAAGCCGCATAGCCCCACAAGCATCAGACCATATTTGATTTTCCGCATTCGTCCCTCCATTTTCGCATCTTATGCTGCGCCGCCAGACTATGCCAGCGGCTATCTTGCGAAAAACTGAACCGTCTCGTCATCCATCGGGAACATCAGCTCGATCCGGGTTTCCCCCGCTCTGGTATCCTGCACCGAACCGAATTGCGCGATCACAGAAAACAGCGATAGGCGGGTTTCTCCAACCCGGAATATCGTCGGGATCACCGCCTGATTGAGATTGATCGCACCAAGGTCGACGTTCCGGACCCGGTCGTGGGACGCCAGCCGTCTGGCGAGCGCGGACAATATCTCGTCCCCGCCCAGTTCCAGTATCTCGGTACGCAGGCGCGAGAGGGACAGAACCGCGACCTCTTCCCAATTTTCGATAAGATCGAGACCCCCACTGTTGATCAATATGTCAACCAGATTGACCGGACTGCCGGGGCTGGCCAGAGCCAGAATCATCTCGGCACCCCTGTTGCTGTTCACCACATTCCAGTGTCCATCGATAGCATAGCCGGGAAACGGATCATGATGGTCGATCATGGTCGCGATCGCCTGGTTGACCGGTGCCAGTTCCGGCGCATCGTCCGAAAGGCTGGGATAGACGGGCGCGAATCCCGCTGCGTTGAGCGCCTGATTGGCGGCAGGACGGGGCAGCTGCAATGCTTCGGAGAGGCGGAGCACCATTGCCCGGCTGGGGTTGGCGCGGCCGGATTCCAGAAAACTCAAATGGCGGGCGGACATTTCCGCTTCGAGGCTGAGATCGAGCTGGCTGAACCGCCGCAGTTTGCGCCAGTCCTTCAATATTGCACCAAATTCGCTGGGCATGATCGTCTCCTTCACCCTGTCCGTGGCGTTACCAACCGATAGCATAGATCGCGCAGCATGCACTTACCCGAGAGGTAATTGTCTTGATGACTGCCGCATGCTTTATCGCAAAGAAACTGAACCAGGAGAAGACCATGTCACCACAAACCACGGGCCGTTATATCCGTATCGTCGGCAGTTTTTCCATTCTTATCGCCATTCTGTTTTCCCTCGCCGGGGTGAATGACTTTACCGGCGCGAACGAGATGTTCTTTCAGCTTGCTTCCTCGGGCGGCAATGGCGTTGCCGGGCTGGACACAGCGGAAGCGAAAATGGCGATGGCGATCGCGGGCGGTGTCTTTGCCGGCCTGATGGCGATGTATGTCTTTATCACGGCACCAGGCGTGGAGCAGGGCAGCGAACTGATCCGCAAGGGTTCGATCTACACATTCCTGGTCTGGTTCGGCGTCGACAGCACCGCATCAGCAGCGTCAGGCAATGCTCAGAATATCATCCCAAATGCGATATTTCTGATTATCTATCTCATTCCGCTACTGCTCGTGAAACGAACGGCCTAACGCCAAATCCGTCGGATTGTCTATTGGTTCAACTTCGCCCGTTCACATCCTTGACCCATGGGCCAAAGGGCGAGTTGCCGAGCATCGCGACCTGTGTCTGCGCGCTGACCTCGTTAATCCCCTGCTGCGGCTTGCGGCCGGGATGGACGGGCAGGCGCAGTGGTCTCTTGCCGGGCGCTTTGGCAATCACCCCGGCGATGGCGCGCGGCACGTCTTCGGGATCGGTTGACCCGCCACCATTACGCAACGCACCCTCGACCAGCGCCTGATAGGCGGCCTTGCGCTCGTCATCGGCGCGTTCCAGCATGCTCAATGTATATATATTGCCATTTTCCCAGATTTTGGTCGGGAAACCGCCGGGCTGCACGATCGTGACATCAACGCCGTGCGGGACCAGCTCATAAGCCATTTGCTCGCTCATCGCCTCAACTGCAAATTTGGTCGAGCTATAGAGGCCGATGCCCGGCACCATCACCCGACCGAGCTGGGACGAGATATTGACAATCAGACCGGATTTCTTCGCGCGCATCTTGGGCAGGGCCGCGCGGGCGACCCGCTGATAACCCATCACGTTGGTGTCAAAGAGCAGCTGCATCATGGCGAGATCCTGCAGCTCCACAGGAGCTCCGGTACCGATCCCGGCATTATTGATGATGACATCGAGCGCGCCGCCATTCAGCCGTTCGGCTTCCGCGACAGCCGTGTTCACCGATTCTTCGGACAAGACATCGAGTTCGAGAAGGGTAATATCCAGCCCGCCCGCATTGGCGGCCTTTTCCAGAGCGGCCCCTTCTGCTCGCGGCAGATTTCGCATTGTGGCAAACACCTTCGCGCCCAGTCCGGCGTAGAGAACCGCACCGAGATTGCCGAAGCCGGAGGAGCAGCCGGTGATCAGCACCGACTTGCCGGTGAGATCCGGCTTGCCTTCGGCGGCAGTCGCCGGACCGGCGGAGAGCGCGACGCCGGTTGCGGCGGTGGCAGCCAGCAATTGACGACGGTTCAGGGACATCGTGCGGGTTGGTTCGGTCATGGAAGGACTCCTAAATTGCAAAATCGCTGCTACACTATCATAAATTCCGTTCCGCAGGGAACAGGGTAAGGTGGAGAGCGATATGCAGATTTTAAAAGCCAGCGAGGCGGTGGGCGCGATTGTCGAGGATGTGGATGTCACCCGCCTGAGCGATCAGCAATTTGCCGATATCCGCCAAGCATTTTTCGACCACGGCACGCTGTTCTTCCGCGAACAGAAGCTGACACCGGAAGAGCATATCGCCTTTGCCGAACACTGGGGCGCGATTGATTTCAACCGCTTCTTCAAGCGCCGCGAGGGCTATCCGGAAATCGCCGAAGTGCTCAAGGAACCGGACCAGATGCTCAATATCGGCGGCGGCTGGCACACCGACCACAGTTATGACGAAGCGCCCGCGATGGGCTCGATCCTCTATGCGCTGGAAATTCCGCCGAGCGGCGGTAATACGCTGTTTGCCGGCATGGCCGCTGCCTATGAAGCGCTCGATGATACGATGAAGGAACGGATTGCGGGTCTGAAAGCGAGGCACGGCAATGCCCATGTTTTTGGCGAAGAAAGCGAATATCGCAAGGCGATTGGTGACCGCTATACCAACCCCGGTCAGGCAGGACAGACGGCGGTTCATCCAGTGGTTCTGTCCCATCCCGAAACCGGCGTGAAGGGGCTTTACGTCAATCCCGGTTTCACCCTGGAGATCGTCGATATGGACATGGAGAAAAGCAGGGATTTGCTGCAGCAGCTATATGACCATATCATGCAGGACCGCTTCCACTATCGCCACAAATGGCGCGCCGGAGATCTCGCGATGTGGGATAACCGGTCGACCTGGCATTATGCGCTGAATGACTATCAGGGGCATCGGCGCTATCTGAACCGGATCACGATCGAGGGTGTGGCCCTGGCGTAGCTTTTCCCGGATTGGCTTTGAAAGGATGGACCAACCAGGCTGACTCAAGCCAGAACCTTTTTCATCAGCACGGCTGCGGTGATATCGCCGGTCACATTCACGACCGTCCGGGACATGTCCAGAAGCCGGTCCACGCCCAGAATGATCACAAGCCCCGATGCAGGTATGCCAAACCCCGCCGCAACGCTCGCCAGTATCGCAATACTCACACCGGGCGTACCCGGCGCGCCGATGGATGATGCGACCAGAGTGCCGACCAGCAGGACAGTTTCAGCCAGGCTGAGATCTACGCCCGATATTTGCGCCAGAAAGAGTATGGCAACGCTCTGATATAGTGCGGTGCCCGCCATGTTCATCGTCGCTCCGAGCGGAACCACCAAATTGGCAACGTCGTCCGGTACCTGTAACTTGCGTGCGGTCTGGATGGTGCTGGGCATGACAGCAGATGAACTGGACGTGGAAAATGCGAGCAGCAGGTTCGGTCCGGCAATCCTGACAAAGGAACGCAAATCGAGACCGCCGACCCATTTCAGCAACAATGCATATATCAGAAACAGAAGCACCAGTCCGAGGAGGACGGTGCCGACATAGTTGAGCAGACCGAGCAGCGAGTTCGGTCCAATCTGGATCATCAGCTGTGCCATCAATCCGAACACCGCGAGCGGAGACAATAGCATCGCCCATTTTACGATTGTCATGGAAATGGACATCAGCGAGTCGAGCAGAGCAAGGATCGGTGCGGCCTTTTCCTGTCGAATCTGATTGACAGCGACCCCGGTCAACACAGCAAGGATCACGATTGCCAGCAAGTCTCCCTGGATTACGGAAGCCGCCGGATTGGTCGGAAGCACGCCTGCAACAAGGTCGGGCAGCCTTGTAACGTCAAAGGTTTGAACGTCTGCCTGCACCTTTTCGACCGGCAGTTCCAGCCCTTCACCCGGTTTGAACAGCCGGGCCAGATAGATACCGATCCAGGCGGCGGCGAATGTGGTCGAGACAATGAACAAGCCCAGCCGTACGCCCAGCTTGCGCATGGCCTCGTTGGAAGGGACCCCCGCAAGTCCGCTCACGATGGAAGCAAAGACCAGCGGCACGAGAACGATCGCGATCAGCCCGAGAAAAAGCTGCCCGGGAAGAGCAAGCCAGTCACCGATCATTTCGGCCTTAGCCGGCGGGACCCATCCTGCGGCCGGGCCAAGCAATATGCCCGTGCCAACGCCTATCACCATCGCGATCAGCACCTGTGCCCATAGGCGAGAGCTAGCCCAAATACGCAATTTGGTGCTCTGCTGGATAAGGTGGGTTAATTCGGAACGGGGTTCGTCTGACATGTTGATTTTTTGACTAGCACAATGTCTTCTTTTCGTCCGTTTCTTTCTGGACGATTGCGGGGCATTCAAGCAGGCAGGCGACCTGAGAGCACAGTGAATCGATCACAGATGACAGCTTGTCTTGAACGGCGGCAGCAGCTTTTTCGAGTGTCGTTTCCGTGCGCTCAATGGCTCCTTTCCCGGTTGTTCGGATCACTCGTTATCGATTTCGTGCCCGATCTCGTCATGCTCAACATCGCGCTGCCCATAGCCTGTCTGATTTTCGCCATGCTCAGCCGATTCAGTCGAACGCGGAACAAATGCCTGCGGATCAATTTGCAAGATACCGAAAATGGCAGCGGCGATAGCGGCAAGGCCGACCAGATACGAGAAAAACGACGGCCTTCGTGCGTTGCTGACATCGGGATGCCGTCCGGCACGCTTGTAGCCCGTTACCATCGCCCGTACCAGATTGTCCCGGGTCATGAGAGACATGACGAATACAGCCACGATATGGATGACTACCAATCCGAGGAGGCTCCAGCCGATTATCTCGTGCAGGTCTTCACCCGCTGCCCCTCCGCTTGTGACGATCAATGCACCCGTCCAGATTGTAACAATGCTGACGGCAATAAGCAGTAGGGCAGATATCCAGCCGAGAGGGTTGTGACCGATTGCCGCCGTTGGCTTGAAACGCAGCATTCCGCTGAGATGATGTCCAAGGCCGCCGCCTTTCCACATCCCGGAAAAACGCGCATGTTCGCCGCCGACAAAGCCCCATGCGATACGAAATGCGATCAGGATGGCTGCTACCCAGCCCGATATAATGTGCCAGTTGTTGAGCGGGCTTGCCTCTTCGGCTGAAAGAAATGCGACGGCCATGGCGATGACGAGGAGCCAGTGGAACAGCCGTAACGGCGCGTCCCAGACATGAATCCGCTCAGCGGTGGCGATGGCGGCAGTTTGGGACATTATAATTTCCTCTGATAGTGGAAACAGGCACGAAAAGTGACCAATGGCGGATTTGCGATCTTTCGGAAATACGGAGATATACGGATATGGGCGTCACCACTCCAAGGTCCGATTTGCGCGGGCAGAAACACGACACCTGCCGCCTGACTGCGCCTAGCGTCTTGCAGTTTTGCTGCGACTGGGGCAATCAGCCTGGCATGAAACCGGTGATCAAGGATGGGAGTGCATTGATCGGCCGGTGGCTGGAACTTCTGAAAACCGGGCCGATCATCGCGGGACTGCTGATCGTTTTTGCCATCGCAGCTTTACAATTTGCGGCCATTCCGGGATTTGACCGGCTGGGGTTGATGGTCTTCGACAGCTATCAGAACGCGGCGCCGCGCGCTTACCGGGACGCAGGCGTCCGGATCATCGACATTGACGAGGAATCGGTCGAACGGCTGGGACAATGGCCCTGGTCGAGGACGGAGATTGCGCGGCTAACCCAAAGACTTACCGACGCCGGCGCGGCGGCGATCGCGTTTGACATGGTTTTTTCCGAGCCGGACCGGACATCGCCCGACCAGATTGCAGCGCGCTTGGCGAAAGGTGCAGGCAATGCAGATCTGGTCCGCTCGCTCTCCGGTCTGCCCGATAATGATGATATGCTGGCCGACAGCTTCGCCCTGGCGCCGGTGGTCAGCGGTTTCTTCCTGTTGCACGAGGATCGCGGGGAGCCGATCGAGCTGCCATCCGGCATGGCGGTGCTGGGATCACCGCCGACCGAAGGGGTCGAGCAATATCAGGGAGCGGTTCAATCGCTACCGCAACTCAGACAGGCTTCTGCGGGACTGGGTTCGCTCAGCATCGTCGGCGATGCGGACGGGATATTGCGCAGGGCACCGCTGGTGTTTCTCTATGATGGACAGCTGGTGCCGTCACTCTCGCTCGAAGCATTGCGGGTGGCGCAACAGGCGGATTCGATATTGGTCAAGACCAGCGATGGCAGCGGCGAGACGGCGGGTGCGCCGGGGGCGATCGTCAACCTGAGAGTGGGAGATTTTGAAGTACCGACCACAGCCGCCGGCGAGCTGTGGATGCACTTTAGCGAACCGGCACCCGAACGCACGATCCCGGCCTGGAAACTTCTCTCCGATGACATATTGGACGAGGGTATCCGCGCGGCGGTTGAAGGGCAAATCATGTTCATCGGGGCCAGCGCAACCGGACTGCGCGATCTGGTGTCAACGCCGCTGAACGAGAATGAACCGGGGGTAACGGTCCACGCACAGGCCGCAGAACAGATGATATTGGGGCAATTCCTGACCCGCCCCGACTGGGCGCCCGGCATGGAGTTTTTCCTGATCCTGTTGCTCGGCGGCGGGCTGGCCCTTTTGCTACCCGGTGCAGGTGCCAGTATCGGCGCCGCGATCGGGACGGCGGCAACGCTTGCCGTCGCCGCCGGCAGCTGGCTGGCCTTTGACCAATTACACTATCTGCTCGATCCGACATGGCCGATCATCGCCCTGATCCTGGTTTATGCGGTGCAGACCCTGCTGAGTTTTCGCCGGGAGGAACAGCAGAGGGCCTATATCCACACCGCATTTGACCGCTATCTTTCGCCCGAAATGGTTCGGCAAATTGCCGCCAATCCGGAACGCTTGCAGCTCGGCGGCGAAGAACGCGAGATGACGGTCCTGTTCTGTGATATTCGGGGCTTCTCGAGAATTTCGGAACAATATGATCCCAAGGAAGTGATCAACTTCCTGACCGGCTTCCTGACCCCGATGTGCAACATTCTGCTCGAGAAAAAGGCCACGGTCGACAAATTTATCGGTGATGCGATTCTGGCATTCTGGAATGCGCCGCTCGATGATCCCGATCAATTTCGCAACGGCGCGCGCGCCGCGCTGCAAATGGTAGCCAGCCTCGAGCGGCTGAACCGGGAGCTGCCGCGAAAATCAGGGCAGGTTTGGCCCCCCAATGTCAAGATCGGCATCGGGATGAATGCAGGCCTGTGCTGCGTCGGCAATATGGGGTCGCAGCAACGATTGTCTTATACCCTGATCGGCGACACGGTGAATATCGCCTCCCGTTTTGAAGGACTGACCAAGCAATATGGCGTGCAGATTCTGATCGGAAGCGCACTCGCCACGCAGCTGGACGGTTTTGCCCTGCTCGAACTGGACCGGGTCAAGGTGGTGGGACGCGATGCATCGGACACGATCTTTGCGCTGCTTGGCGACGAAGGGATGAACGAGGATGCTGCCTTCACGCTATTGCAAAGCCAGCATGACAGGTTTCTGGGACTCTATCGCGAGCAAAACTGGGCCGAGGCCAGCCGTCTGCTGGACAAACAGGAGGCGGCCTACCGCGATGGCGGCCTCTCCGTGCTCGTCGCGGTTTACCGCCAGCGGATCGATACACTATCGGCTGGACCGGTCAGGAAAGACTGGGACGGCGTCTTCGAGGCAACCGAGAAATAGCGCTCTGCGGTCAGATTTTTGCTAATGGCAAGCGCCTGTTGCATTGGAGTCTACACATTCTTCATCACCGCCCGGCAAGAGCAGACCGATGCCGACGCCGATCACTGCAGCGGGCAGCAACTTGCCCAGCAAGCCGCTTTTGCCGGCACTGGTCACGCTGGGCGCCAGCAAATCCTGTAATTTCGACAGGCCGCTCGCCGAGAGCGGGAAAGGACCAATCGGCTGGGCCCCTGGTCTGGGAATATAAGCCGCCAGAATCGGCTGATCGAGCGTTACGGTCTTTCCCGCTGCGCTGACTTCGGCAAGTCCGATGTCCAGATCGCCGCTTCGATTGGGACCCGGTCCGCGCAGGACGACCAGCATCGCGCTATCCTTGTCGCCTTTCACGCCATCCAGAAACGGTTCTTTTTTGGCGATCTGCACCGCCTCTTTTCCGACCACGCCATCCAGCGCGGTCCCGCGAATACCGATGGTACCGACTGAAGAACCCACAGAGGCGGAAGACTTGGCGGACTTGCGGCCCGACATGAAACGAAAGGCGCCCTTGCTCACCGTCGCTCCGAATGACCGTTCCTTACCCGGATCATAGACAAAGCGGTTGATCGCCAGCCGGGCGTTGGATCCGATGGTCAGGGTGGACCGGTCGAGCAGCAGGATCTGCAACTTGCTCTTTTTCCTAGTGGCGAGCATATCGCCCCAGGCCAGCCGCTGGCGGCGCGGTATCTTGACGGCTTTCCTGATTGTCGCATTGCTCCGCCGGACATCGCCGACAACGGTGGCAGCGATACCCACCTGCACCGGCGCTGCGTCAGCCGGGGTCGTCGCGAAAAACAACAGGATCAGTCCCGACAGGGATGCTTTGAAGGGCAAGGATTGAAATGATATCATGGTCTATTCCTTGCCCGCCAGGGGGCACAGTTTCATGACATCGGCCCATAGCTCATCGGTATAGTTTTTGGCCTTCAATTTGCCTAGTTCGACGGCACCGCCCAGTTGGTCATCGATCTGGCACAGATTTACCGCGTGAAGCAGACGGGCGCTATCCGATTTGGGGTGGAGCGCCAATACCCGCTCGAGCGTGGCAATGGCTTCGAGAAATTCGCCGCGCGCCGATTGTTCCTGAGCATAGGATATGCCCTTCTCCTCATCAACCGCCACCTCGGCCATGACATCCAGCTCTGGGAGCGTTTCCGCATAAACCGCGGCAATCGGCTGTGCGACGACGAAGAGCGCAACTGCCAAGCATTTGATATATTCGTTTCGCAAAGACCGTGTTCCTTTTAAATATCCAGATTTATAGCATGAATTCAGATAGCTTCCTATCGTCACCCGCACCAGCAGCCCATGACGCCTTTCCCGGCCTCGTCAAAATTTGGTGGCAATGCGGCTTCAGGACACTCTCAGTCGCGCCGGCATCCACCGAATCCGGAACTGCGGAAGTTCGGCAAAACTCTCTGCATCCTAATTTGCAACAACCGCCCATTCGTCGCCGAAGCGTGCCCAATAGACACCCCCTGGCCAGGAGAAACTTCCGTCTTCGGTTTTCCCCGACACGGAAATGAGCGGCTGATCGTCCGCCCCGAGTATTTCATAAACACGCCCACCCATCACAGATTTTACGGTGAATGTTTCTGCTATCACGGCCGGATGGCTGGACAATATGGATCGCAAATAGGACGTGATCCCGTCGGTGCTTCCCATGCGCCGACCAAATTCTTCGATCATCGGACCATGCATGTGCACGATGGTCTTAACATCGCCCGCTCGGGCCGCATCCTGCAGTTTCTTCACCGCATCAAGCAGCCCTTCGTCACCCGCAATATTGGCCTTGAGATAGGTATATTCCAGCAGCCCCTCATGTTCGAAGCTCAGTTGTTTGGAAGAGGGAGATGTAAAGCGCGCTGTATCGACGATACGGTCATCGTCATAGGTACCCTTGCACCGCGCAAAGATTTCGAACTCCGCTGCGGTTCCGTCAAAATCGATGTTCACAATATTCTTGCCGGGAACCAGCCATTCGGTGAGCATATATTCAAAGGAAGTCTGGCTGGGCCCTTTCTTGCCGGAAGACACACTATGCCCACGATCATCGACAAAAACATCGTTCAGGGTGGTGCGGTAGCTTCCTGATTCAAGCTTGGCCCGCACACCGTGAGAAACCTCGCAGGCCAAGGCCGCGCCGGGCATCCCCGCGATGAGGGCAATCGCTATTGCAATGCCGATTTTCGATTTACGTCCGATCATTTTCTGTCCTCAAGCTGCGTCATCTGCACATGCCATAACATTTCCAAAGCTCCGGCCTATGACGAAGGTCACTGTGCGACGCGCGGCGCAGAGTTTGGCAGATTGGTGGTTCCGCCAGAGTGCTGAAGCTGGCCGGGACAACTCCGGAGCTCCCCCCCATCACCCAGACGCTTGTCGAACCCCGCCGATCACACTAGAGCCATGGTTCGACAACATCACGACCATCGGAACCAAAATGACCCTGATCGGCCCCGCCTCGCACAGCTATTTCTCCCAGCGGCTCAAGCTCCATTATGCCGACTGGGGCAACGAGGACAAGCCGCCGCTGATCTTGCTCCACGGCGGCAAGGACCATTGCCGCAACTGGGACTGGACGGCGCAGGCTTTGCGCGATGACTGGCATATCATCTGCCCCGACGTGCGCGGCCATGGCGACAGCCAGTGGAGCACCGATGGCCATTATGCCAATATGGCGATGGTCACCGATCTGGCGCAGCTGATCCACCAGCTCGACCTGTCGCCCGTGACGATCGTCGCGCACAGCATGGGCGGCAATATCGCGCTGCGCTATACCGGGCTCTATCCCGACACGGTGCGCAAGCTGGTGGCAATCGAGGGGCTTGGCCCGAGCCCCGACATGCTCGCCGAACGGGACAAGACCGGCCCGCTGGAGCGGGTGCGCAAAAGCATCGAGGAAAAACGCAACGCTGCCGGGCGTCAGGCAAAGCGCTATCCGACTTTCGAGGATGCGCTCAACCGCATGCAGGACGCCAACAAGCATCTCTCCGACGAACAGGCGCGCCATCTCACCACCCACGCGGTGATCCGCAACGAGGACGGCAGCTACAGCTGGAAGTTCGATCCCTATGTCCAGCACTGGGACAGCATCGATCTGTCGCAGGACGCCATCCACGACCTCTGGCGCAATATCACCTGCCCGACCCAGCTCCATTATGGTGCCGACAGCTGGGCGAGCAATCCGGAGAAAGACGGCCGGATGCAATATTTCGGCGACAATGTGACGGTGAAGGAATTTGAACAGGCCGGCCACTGGCTGCATCATGACCAGTTCGATGAGTTCGTGCAGACGCTGCGGGACTTTCTATAGAAACCCAAACCTTCTCCCTTAAGGGAGAAGGATACGGAGCCTTGCCGCCGAAGCTTTGGCGAAGGCGGCTAGGCGCAGTTGGATGAGGGTGCTCCGCTGGTGGGCTGCAGTGCCACTCAAGGGCGGTACACCCTCACCCAGCTCCGGCTAAATTCGCTATGCTCATTAAGCCTGCAGAAGCAAACTCCCGCACGGGAGAGGGAAGCGTCAGGACACCATCGCCTCCAATGTAGCAATCCGGTCCGCTTCTTCGGCGGGCTTGTCCTTGCGGATGCGGTGGATGCGCGGGAAACGCATGGCGAGGCCCGACTTGTGGCGCTTGCTCTCGTGGATCGAATCGAACGCGACTTCCAGCACCAGCGACTTTTCCACCTCGCGGACCGGCCCGAACCGGTTCAGCGTGTTCTGCCGGACAAAGCGGTCGAGCCATTTCAGCTCTTCGTCGGTGAACCCGGAATAGGCCTTGCCGACCGGTAGCAGCTCGCCATCCTCGGTCCAGCAGCCGAATGTATAGTCGGAATAGAAGGACGCGCGCCGCCCGTTGCCGCGCTGTGCGTACATCATGACACAATCGGCGTTCAGCGGATTGCGCTTCCACTTGTACCAGTGACCGGTGACCCGGCCCGCCAGATAGGGGCTTTCCCGGCGTTTCAGCATCACCCCTTCGATCGCCGCTTCCCGGGTTCCGGCGCGCATCACTTCCAGCGCGGCAAAATCATCGACATCGACCACCGCCGACAGATCGAAATGGTCGCGATGGAGCGTCGGTACAAAGGTTTCGAGCCGTGTGCGCCGCTGATGCCAGGGTAGCAGACGCAGGTCGTCGTCGCCTTCCACCAGCAGATCATAGACCCGCACAAAGGCCGGAAACTCCTGCCGCATTTTCTTGGAAACGGTCTTGCGGCCCAGCCGCTTCTGCAAGGCGTTGAAACTGGCCGCCTCGCCGCCCTGATCGGTGCCCCGCACCAGCAGTTCGCCGTCGATCACCCCGTCGCGATCAAAAGCCTCGACAATGTCGGGGAACGCGGCGCTGATATCATCGCCGCCGCGACTGTAGAGCCTTGTTTCCCCGCCGAGATGGACCGCCTGTACCCGGATGCCATCCCATTTCCATTCGACCGCATATTCACCGAGATCAAGACTGTCGCCCTCGAACGGGTGAGACAACATGAACGGCCGGAAGAACGGCGTCGTGGAAAGATCCGGGCGCTCTCCGCCCTGCTCCGCCCATTGAAACAGCGCGTCATAGGGAGGATCGAGCGCGTGCCAGAGCTCCTCGACATCGTCGAGCGGCACATCAAAGGCTTGCGCGAACGCCGTCTTCGCCAGCCGCGCCGATACCCCGACCCGCATCCCGCCTACCGCGAGTTTGAGCAACGCATAGCGGCTGTTTGAATCCAGACTGTCGAGCAACGCCGCGACAATCGTCGGCGCCGTCGCGCGCGTTGCAGCGGACAGCGATTGCACCACTTGGTCGATCGTCGGATCACTTTCTACCCGCTCCTCCTCTTCCGGCCAGATCAGCGCCACCGTTTCGGCCGTATCGCCCACATGATGGCGCGACAGACGAAACAGTTCGGGATCGATCCGGGTGCCGGCGAGATTGCGAATGGTCGCGGATTTCACCGCCGGAAAATCGAGACTGTCGGTCAGCGCCGCCAAAGCCCAGCCGCGATCGGGATCTTCCGTCTCCCGCAAATAAGTCGAAATCGCGGCCAGCTTTGCGTTGCGCGACCTTGTGTAGATCAAACTGTCGATAAGGGCCGCGAACCGCCGCATCAGCCGTCGTCCCCTTCTTCGCGCCCGACCATCGCCAAGGCCCGCGCCTTGATCTGGTGGAGCTCGCACCAACGCAGCAGGCCGTCCTCGCTGCCATGGGTGATCCAGGTTTCCTTCGGCGCCAGTTCGCGGATCGTGCCGGTCAGTTCGTCCCAGTCGGCATGATCGGAGATGACCAGCGGGATCTCGACCCCGCGCTGCCGCGCCCGCCCGCGCACCCGCATCCAGCCGGAGGCCATGGCGGTGACCGGACTGGGCAGCCGGCGGCTCCATTTGTCGGTCAGCGCCGATGGCGGGCAGATGATGATCTGTCCGCGCATCTCGTCCTTGGCCGTATCCATAACCAGCCGCAATTCGCCCAGCGACACGCCAAGCTCTTCATAAAGCGCGCACATCTTGACCTGGGCACCGTGCAGATAGATCGGCTTGTCCCAGCCCGCGCGGCGCAGCTCGGCAATCACCCGCTGCGCCTTGCCAAGCGCATAGGCGCCGACCAATATGCAGCTGTCAGGTTCGGCTTCCAGCCGGGCAAATATTTTTGCGATCTCGCCCGCGATCGGCGGGTGCTGGAACACGGGCAGACCAAAGGTCGCCTCGGTGATGAAAATATCGCACAGCACCGGTTCAAAGGGCGCGCAGGTCGGGTCCGGCCGCCGCTTGAAATCGCCGGTGACGACAATCCGCTCGCCTTCATATTCCATCAGCACCTGCGCCGAGCCCAGCACATGGCCCGCCGAATGCAGACTGAAGTGAACCCCGCCCCGTTCAAATCCCTCGCCATAGCCAATCGCCGTCCCGGCTTCGGTGCCATAGCGCAAACCCATGATCGCCAGCGTCTCCGGCGTCGCCCAGACATCCCCATGCCCGCCGCGCGCGTGATCGGCATGGCCATGGGTAACGACTGCATTTTCCTTGGGCACTGACGGATCGATCCAGACATCGGCAGGCCGCACATAAATGCCCTGCGGATGGGGTTCTATCCAATGCTTTGCTTTTGCCATGGCCTAATAGCGTATCGGATGAGGAAAGGTTCCGGTCAAAGGAAAAGGCGGGCGAGTGATTGATCACGTGCCACAGTCAGCCCCTCCTCTTCAGAGGAGGGGATCAAGGGGTGGTGGCGATGCGCAAGCATCGCTCGCGTCAGCGAACAGCGAACAGCGAGGGTGTCGACAGAAATGGCTTCGAAACGAAAGAACCATTCTACGACGTGAGAAACCACCCCAACCCCTCCTTTAAAAAGGAGGGGAAAAAAATCACGACTGAATTTGAGTACAGTGTCACCTTAAATCCCGGTAGTTACTGGCGCTTAAGAAACAAATCAATTTTGGTATTAGTGGACTAATTGTATTGTGCATCTTAGACTGATTACATCAATTCAATTCCGGAATGATATCATGTCTACTAGAGTGATAAATGATAAAGAGCTTCGATCCATTACAGTCGCAACCCGGTGAGAATCTTCAGAAAGAGTGGGATTCTGAGCCGCTGGCGTCCGAACTGTTAAAAACACTAGATATCGGAAAATCCGATCCCGTTTCTGCCATTGAATCGATGAAGAGCCTCGCAGCGAAAGGCTCGTCGCTGAGCATGTTCTATTTGGGAGAATATTACATGTACGGACGATACGGAATCGAACGCGATTTTGAAGCGGCTGAGTTCTGGTTGAAAGAGGCGGCTTCCGGTGGTTCGATGGAGGGAGCATATCTCTTGGCTCGGTACCTTCAGGGACAGGGGAGATATGAAGAAGCGGAAATCGAGTATAAACGGCTTGCAGAGCGAGGCTTCTCGAACGCTTTATTTGTCCTTGGATTGCAGCATTATAAAGGCGGTTGGTTGGAAAAGGATATCGAGAAATCGATATGCTATTTGGAAGAGGCAGAAAAACGCGGCCACCTCCACTCACGGCATTGGTTGTCCCATATTTTTCGGAAAGAAAATTTGGGATTTGTTTATAGGGCAAAAGGATGGATCAAGTGGTTCTCGTTGATAGTCCCCTTTGTGATTTGTAAGGTGAGCTATCCAAACAGTGACAGGTTGAGAACATAAAATTACGGTGACAAAAATTACAAATTACGGTGACAGGTGCAATAATCCCCAAACTCCTAAAAACCGCTTTCCTACATCCGACCCGATCGCTTATTGTCGCCACCGCTCCCGCGACAGGCTCGGCACAGGCTCTTTGACAATTTGAACAGGATGGCGACGCTGGCTGCAGTCGACATGTTTTCGCCAGGCCGCTTGGGTCAGGCAATCCGGAAGGTCACACTCGGCACCCGGCCGACGACCCACAAAAGCAGGAAATCTGCGGTTTGGGGCAAAAGGTCACAGAAAATAAAACATGCGTTCGGTGTAAAGCTTTCGACGAGGCGCAGGATTAGCGGAGCGCGCACAAAGCCACAAAGACCGGCAGAAGCGCCCAACCCCTTTGCGGCTTCGCGGCTTCGCGTGAATATTTTTGTGCCTGCTCGCCGCAGAAGGACATGAAACCAATGTGAAGCCAATGTGATTTTCACTCTAGACCAATCACACTACAATGTGATATCCATTTCCCAACATCACATCATAAAGGCCGAGTCCATGAGCAAAATCCTGATCGAGCAACTGATTGAACTGATCGAATCCGGCAAGGAAAGCCGCGCCGGGCTGGCCCGGGCCGCCGGCCTGCACGCCAACAGTCTGCGCCGGCTGGGCGAAGAGGACTGGAACCCGACGGCGGAAACGCTCGGCAAGCTGGAATCCTATCTGGCGCGCGGCGGCGCGTCGGTGATGGCCAGCGCCGAGGAGATTATCAACGAGGCGCGCAACGGGCGGATGTATATCCTGGTCGATGACGAGGATCGCGAGAATGAAGGCGACCTGATCATCCCGGCGCAAATGGCGACCCCCGACGCGATCAACTTCATGGCCAAATATGGCCGCGGGCTGGTCTGTCTGGCGATGTCGCGGGACCGCGTCGAGGAGCTGGGCCTCGACATGATGAGCCAGAATAACCGCGGTGCCTATGAAACCGCCTTCACCACTTCGATCGAGGCGCGTGACGGCGTCACCACCGGGATCAGCGCCGCCGACCGCGCGCGCACGGTGGCGGTCGCGATCGACCGGACCAAGAGCAAGGACGAGATCGTCACCCCCGGCCATGTATTCCCCTTGCAGGCGCGCAACGGCGGCGTACTGGTCCGCGCCGGCCATACCGAAGCGGCGGTCGATGTTTCGCGGCTGGCCGGTCTCAACCCCGCCGGCGTGATCTGCGAGATCATGAAGGATGACGGCGAGATGGCGCGGCTCGATGATCTGATCGAATTTGCCCAGCATCATGGCATGAAAATCGGCACGATCCGGGACCTGATTGCTTACCGGCTGCGCTATGACCATCTTGCCCAGCGCCGCACCGAAGCGACCTTCAACAGCCAGTGGGGCGGCGAGTGGAAGGCGATTACATTCTTCAACACGGCGACCGAAAGCGAACAGCTGGTGCTGCAGAAAGGCCATGTTGATCCGGATTCGCCGACTCTGGTCAGGATGCACGCGACCGCGATTTTTAACGATATTTTCGGCCAGACCGGTCCGCAGTCCAGGATGCTGGAAGAATCGATGAAGCTGATCGGCGAGGCGGGCGCCGGGATTATCGTTTTCATCAGCCCGCGGGTGGACAATTTCTTCTCCAGCCAGATGACCCGCCTGACCGGCCAGAAACCGCCCGAGATGGATCAGCTGCGCGACTATGGCGTCGGCGCGCAGATCCTCACCGATCTGGGTGTCCATGATATGGAACTGCTGTCCAACTCCAGCCATGAACTGGTCGGGCTGGATGCTTACGGACTCAGGATTATCGGGCAGCGTGCGGTGCCATGCGGCGATGCTCGCGCGGAAACCGGAGAGCTGGAAGCGGCTTGACCGCCTCGTCATCCTGAACTTGTTTCAGGACCCCCAGCGACATATCCACCAGATCCTGAAACAAGTTCAGGATGACGAATTTGAAAGACACTAAAATGGCAAAATTCCTGATCGTCGAAGCGCGGTTTTACGATAAACTCAACGACATGCTGATCGAGGGAGCGACCGATGCCCTGAAAGCGGCGGGGCACGAACATGATCTGGTCACCGTGCCCGGCGCGCTGGAAATTCCTGGTGCCATCTCGCTGGCAATCGACAGCGATCTCTATGACGGCTTTGTCGCGATCGGCGTGGTGATCCGCGGCGAAACCTATCATTTTGAAATCGTCGCCGGTGAGAGCGCGCGCGGGATCATGGCGTTGACCATGGACGGCGCGGCGATCGGCAACGGGATCATTACCGTCGAAAATGAAGAACAGGCGCTGGCGCGCGCCGACAAGACCCGCAAGAACAAGGGCGGCGAGGCTGCACAGGCAGCGATTGCGATGCATGAACTGGCGATGCGGTTCACTGTTTAACCGCAGTAGCTTAACGGCAGCAGGCCGATTTGCCTGCCGCCGTCAAGGTCTAGGCTTATTGCGTACCGGCGAGCGCGGCTTCGAACTGTTCTTCGGTCATCGTGATCGAGACACCGTCGGCTTTCGACATGAAGGCAGCGACCGGTAGTTTCACCGGCTGGCCATCATGCTCGACGGTCACATATTCGGCGTCACTTTCCTGAATGGTGCCAATCACCGCAGCGCCGGTTACCGATTTCACTTCGGTGCCCGGGGTCAGGCTGGCCAGCAATTGGGCTCTTGCGTCGGCAGCCGCCTGTTCTACGGCGGCATCGAGATCAGCCTTGGTCATCATGATCGACAGGCCGTTCTCTGCCTTGGCAAAGGCATCAGGCGCGAGCGCAGCCTTGTTCGTGCCGGTATCCACCACCACGACGCCAGCGTCTACAAAATCCACGGTACCCACATCAGCGCCATTGGGGCCAATAACTTTCATACCCGCTTGAGCTTCGACAGTCGGAGCGGCATCTTGTGCCAGGGCTGGTGTCGCGGCAACAAGCGCAGCGCCAGTCAAGAGAGTCAGAAAGTTCTTCATATTTTATCCTTACAATTACAAAAAAATGGCGATCAACCGCCACAGCCTTCCGGCTAAAGGCGACGGCCTAAAAAGCGATGGCCGGATTTGTTAAGGCGATTGAGGCGAGTTGAGGCAGCGGTAGGACAAAAGGTTACTGTACCGCATTTTCAAGGGTCGGGCGCATTGTTGCAGGCTCTGTTGACGGGATGGTTGCCCACCGGTCAGCCGCCACACAGGAGGCCCTGGCGTGGGGTTCCTGGGCTGGAGCCTATTCCACCTTGGTCAGCTTCAGGATAAACCGGTCGGTCTTGCCGCGTACTGCCGGATCAAAAACATTCTTGCCATGATCGTCACCCTCACCCGCGAGCAGTTCATCGTCGCGCTCGACAGTGAAACCTGCGGCTTCGGCAGCGGCCATCGCAAGCGCCGGGTCAATCCGGTGGGTAGCTGTATTATCACCATCAGGATCACCAACATGGTCAATCACCCCGAATGTCCCGCCGGGTTTCAGCTTGGCCTTGACGGCCAGCAACATGCCGGTTGCCGCCGCGGCCCCGTAACTATTGTAGACATCATGAAAATTGAGGGCGGTGATCGCGACATCAACGCTATTGTCCGGTACGCCAAGATCGGCAACTTCGCGGTTCAGCCGTTCAATCTGCGGCAAATCATTGGCAGCGAGCCTTGCGGTGATTTCCGTTTCATAAGCGCCATCGCGCAATTGTAGCGCCGCCGCCGGATTCTGTGCATAGACCTTGCCTTCCGAACCGGTCGCGATTGCCGCAGCTACGCTATACCAGCCGCCGGACGCGATCAGGTCAAGCACGGTGTCGCCCGGTTTCAAGCCGAGATAGTGCAATATTTCCGCCGGTTTGCGCCCGGCATCGCGAGCCTTGTCTTCGTCTGACCGGCCGTCTGCAGCGGTCAGCGCGGCATTGGTGGCGGCCACATCAATGGTCGTCATTTCGTTCATTTCACCAGCTTCGTGGTGCTTTGCCAATAGCGGCATGGGCGTCAGGGCCGTGGTTGCCAGGCAAATGGCCGATAATTTGAGCAATGTGACTTTCATGGCAAATCTCCTCTTGAGCCATGTTCATCACCCCCGGGTCTCTGGTCAAGCATTATGCGATGAACCTTGTTTCGCCTGATATCGGAAATCGTGAACAGGCTTGACCAAATCCGTCCATTCTATAAACTAGAACAAATCATGAACAATATCGATTCGGATTCGGGCCGGGCTTTCGGGCCTTCGCCGGTCAACCCTTCTGCTGTGCCTCCGGCGACACCAGCAAAACCCTCGGTCTTGCGGGCGCGGCTCGCCAGGATACTGGCGGCGTCTGGTACACGGACGACCGCCGTCGATGGCGCGCCATCGCACTTCACCTTTGGCGTCGACAGGATCGACGCCGCCTTGCGCGGCAACGCGGGGGCCGATGGCCTGCCGCGCGCGGCGCTGCATGAACTGCACGCGGCGAACAAGGAAGACCGGACAAGTGCAGCGGCCATGGCGCTGCTACTGGCCCAGCGGTGCAGGGATGAACGGCCCATTTTGTGGATCAGCGAAAGCGGGGAAGCCAGACGGCAGGGCAGGCTCTATCCGCCGGGACTGGCGGAATTGGGAATTGATCCGGACAGCATCATCCATGTCGATGCGCCGGACAGCATAGCGGCGCTGCGCGCAGCCGCCAACGGCGTGCGGTCTTCGACCATGGGAGCGGTGATTATCGAACTGGCAGGGAAAAAACCCAAAGGCCTCGACCTGACCGCCACCCGGCGCCTGTCCCTGTCGGCACAAAAGTCGGGCGTGCTCAGCCTGTGCCTGCGCTCCGGCAGCGATCCGGAAAATCCTTTGCCGACCGCTGCCTTCAGCCGCTGGCAAGTGGCCGCTGCGCCTTCTATCGCGCTTGAGGCCAATGCTCCGGGCCACAGCGCTTTTGATATCAGCCTGCTGCGCCATCGCAGCGGTCTTTACGGGCTCAGCGCCCGACTGGAGTGGAACCGTGACCAACAAGTCTTCCGCGAGCAGCAGAGCGAGCAGAACGCGCCGGACATTGGCGCTGTTCCTGCCCTATCTGCCGTCCGAGCGGATCATCAGGGCACACGGGCCGCCTGACCATCCGTTTGCGCTGACCGAGAAAATCCGCGGCGCGATGGTGATCATGGCGGCGGACCGGCAGGCGGTGGCTTTGGGTCTGGGACCGGGCATGAAGCTGGCCGACGCGCGGGCACGCGTGCCGGACCTGCTCGCCTTTGACCATGATCCGCTGGCCGATGCAGATATGCTGTCGCGACTGGCGGAAGCCTGTGAACGCTACACACCGATGGTGGCGGTCGACCCGCCTTATGCTTTGATCCTCGACATCACCGGCGCGGCCCATCTTCATGAAAATGAAGAAGCGCTCGCACAGGATGCCGAGGACCGGCTCGACGCTTCGGGTTATAGTAGCCACTGGGCGCTCGCCGGAACGCCGGATGCCGCGCTTGCGCTTGCCCGACATGGCCTGAAGGAAGGCGCGGAGGCCCAGCTGCCGGTGGCGGCGCTCGCCATGGACGCGAAGATCCATCAGGCGCTGGAACGAGCCGGGCTATACCGGATTGGCGATATTGCCGAACGGCCGCGCGCCAATCTGGCAGCGCGTTTCGGGATGGAACTCACGGTCCGGCTGGACCGGATTCTCGGGCTCGAAGACCGCCCGATCGATCCGCTCCGCAGAATTGGCAATGTGGTCACCGAGCGGCGTTTTGCCGAACCGCTGACCCATATCGATAGCGCGCTCTCATGCCTGTCGGAACTATTTGCAGAAGCCTCCGAACGGCTCAGCGAACGCGGCCAGGGCGCGCGGATGATCCGGATGATGCTGTTCCGCTGCGATGGCGATGTCGCGCGGCTCGGTCTGGAAACCGGTGCGCCAACCCGCGATGCGGCTCTCTTCAAGCGGCTGTTGCGCGAACGGATTGAGGCGCTCAACGACCCGCTCAACCCCGGCTTCGGCTATGATCTGATCCGGCTGAGCATCACTGCTTCGGAACCACTGGCACCGCAACAATTACGGCTCGAAGGCGGCGAGGACCGGCAAGGCGACGAAGTCGCTCTGGTCAGCCAGCTCAGCACGAGGCTGGACCGCGAACGGGTGCAGAAATTTGTGCCCGCCGACAGCCATATACCCGAACAGGGCTTGCTCGCATTGCCCGCGCTCAACGCCCCGTCACCCGCACCGTGGAAGATGCAGTCATGCGACAATCCACCGATGCGCCCGCTGCACATGTTCGATCCGCCACAGCGCGTGCAGGTGATCGCCGAAGTCCCCGATGGCCCGCCCTATCGCTTCACCTGGCGGCGCAAGACCCATCAGGTGATCCGCTATGAGGGTCCGGAGCGCATCGCGTCGGAATGGTGGCAGCGCAAGGACGGACAACAGCCCGGAAACGGTGGCCTGACCCGCGACTATTACCGTGTCGAGGATGCCC
>CBETBW010000011.1:0-91787 GCA_965534715.1 uncultured Parasphingorhabdus sp. | reverse complement strand
CTCAAAAAAGAACCGAGTTTTGTCAGTCGCTCGTCATCGCGCTGCGTCGATATCATACCGTCAGAACCAACAGCATTCATACGCATCGAACGAAGCTTCCAGATCGTAAAATTTCGATTAGCAAGGCCAATGCGCTTCTGCAGAAAAAATGCGGGCCCGCGGCTTTCAACCTTTATTGCAATTGCCGCGATCAATATGACTGGCAATGCGGCGGGAATTGCCAGCGCAACGATCGCGAGATCGAGCATTCGCTTTGACAACCGCTGCCTCAAACTCAACGGGTCGCAACTCAAAAGAAGGGCCGGTCTACCGTCTATCGTCGTTAAAGCCAGAGGTGCCAGTTCGGTCAACTCGTCGGCGACAATTTCGCCGTGGATATTCAATGATTTCAAAGCGAATGCCCATTTTGCTCTATTTTCTGGTGCACATTTTACGATCACTCGTTCCATATCTCGAGCAATCTGGCCTAGTCTGAGCAGGGCATCGTGATCGGACGGGACTGGAGACACGGATTTCATCGTTCCAAATGTCATTGTTGCGGGATCATTTTCATCAATCAACAATGTCGCATATGGATTATTACCCAGTTTATGCTTGCCAAATCTCGTAACGAAATACCGGGAAAGGAGCAAAGCCGCCACGCTTAAAATCACTGCCAAACCGAACATGATTCGAGAAAATTCTTCGCTAGTTTTTAACGCGAAGGCAAAAAGCAACACCGAACCCGCGGCGAGCAAAAATCCCGTAACTGCTTTTCGAATACCGAAATTGGGATCAATGGTGGCGCGCGCGCTGTAGCCATCTTTTGACAAGGTTATCGTTGAAAAAATTGGTAGAATAACCGCTAGCAGCAATGATTGCTGTTGGGTTATTTCGCCATGACGGAACATATCAGCGGTCAAAAAAGCAACAGATATAGCAATGATATCAAAGAGAAGAAGGGCGAGACCGATTGTCCTTCGAACCTGTCTCTTGTTATTGGCCACGCCTGAACCCGGCCTGGCTTCTCTGGAGAAATGTCGTGCACCTGCAACCTGATCAGCTGCCAAATGCCCCTCATGCGCCACTGCGTTAGCATCAACCGATCCAAATTTGTGATCGTGCTTCATGAAATCGGCTTTTCCCTTATGTTGCGACTTGTTCTTCAGCGCATCACGCATTGGCACTGGAATGGTTAATATGCGGTAAAATTCTCCATTCCCGTATGGATTGATGCCAGATTCGGCCTTTTCCAGATTTGCCGCTGGTGGTAGAGTTTTTTATGACACAAGCAAAATTCCTCCCCCGCCGATCCTGCCTTTACATGCCCGCATCCAACAAACGGGCGCTGGAAAAGGCAAAGGCCCTGCCCGCCGATACGATTATTTTCGATCTGGAAGATGCGGTTGCACCCGATGCCAAGGACGAGGCACGGGAACAGGCCTGCGCGGCGCTGAGATCCGGAGACTATGGCGAGCGGGAACTGGTCGTGCGGATCAATGGCATGGACACGCCCTGGTTTGCCGAGGATCTCAAGCAGGCCTGTCTGAGCCGGGCTGATGCCGTGCTGGTGCCGAAAATTTTAGGTGCGGATGATATCGTCCGGATCAGCGATTTCATGGAGGACCAGAATGCGGACCTCGCCACAAAACTATGGGCGATGATCGAGATGCCACAGGCCATATTGAATCTCGCGGAAATCGCGGCTCTTGGTGCGCGAAAGCGGCTGACATGCTTTGTTATGGGCTTCAATGATCTGGCAAAGGAAATGCGGGCAGAACATGATCGCACCATTTTCGGATCCGTCATGACCCAGGCGGTAATCGCTGCGCGCGCCTATGGGCTCAACATCATCGACAGTGTTTACAATGACTTTAACGATCCTGATGGCCTCGAAATGGAATGTCTGGAAGCTAAAAAGCTGGGTTTTGACGGCAAGTCTCTGATCCATCCGGCGCAGATCGAGACAGCCAACCGGGTTTTTGCCCCGCAAGCGGATGCACTCGCCGAGGCGGAGGCGATAATCGCGGCGTTCAAAGACCCGATTAATGCCGGCAAGGGCGTCATAGTGGTGAACGGGAAGATGACGGAGCTTCTGCACTACAGGCAAGCCAAACAACTGATAGCCACCGCGGAAGCCATCGACGCGCTCGCGAAATAGCCGGTTCGCCCTCGACAAGCCGTCAAAAAAGCGTTTAAGTGGTCAATTGAAATGGATTATGACGGGGCATCAATGCCCTGCCTCTTGGAGAGAAGATATGGAAGCATTGGAAGCAGCAGCAGGCGAAGTCAGCAAAGACGAAATCTTGAATCTCTTCGAGGCACAGCGCAAGGCGTTTCATGCCGAGTTGCCGGTGAGCTATCAAACCCGCATCGACCGGATCAACCGGACCGCACAGATGATTGTCGATCATCAGGATGCGCTATGCGAGGCGGTTTCCAACGATTTTGGGCATCGAAGCTCGCCGCAAACCGTCATGACGGACCTGATGTCGATCGTCGGTCACGCCAAGGACCATCAGAAAAACCTGAAAAAATGGATGCGCCCGGAAAAGCGCAAGATCGATTTTCCGCTCAACCTTTTGGGTGCGAGCGGTCAGGTAGAATATCAACCCAAGGGCGTTGTCGGCGTTATTTCTCCCTGGAATTTCCCGATCAACCTCGCTTTTGATCCAGCCATCGGCGCTTTGGGTGCCGGCAATCGGGTAATGATCAAATTCTCGGAATTCACGCCGGAAACCGGAGAATTGTGCAAGAAACTGGTGGCCGAATATTTCGCGCCAGAGGAAATGCTGGTCATCACCGGCGGCCCGGAAACCGGGAAGGCCTTTTCGGAAATTCCCTGGGATCACCTGATCTTTACCGGCGGTGGCGGCATTGCAAAGCATGTCATGGCAGCGGCCGCGCAAAACCTCACCCCGGTAACGCTGGAACTGGGCGGCAAGTCACCGACCATCATCGGTCCCGATGCCGATATCCAAAGATCAACCCAGCGGATCACCCTGGGCAAGATGATGAATGCCGGTCAAATCTGCCTCGCGCCTGACTATCTGATGGTACCGCATGACAAGGAAGACGCGGTCGTCGACGGCATCAAGTCCAATGTTGCCGAGCAATATCCGACATTGATCGCCAATGACGACTATACATCGGTTATCAACGCCCGGCACAAGGAACGGCTGCAGGGACTGATCGATGATGCGGTCGGGAAAGGCGCGAAACAGACCGTCGTCAATCCGGGTGATGAAGATTTCTCCAATACCAACAGCAACAAGATGCCGCTGACTGTGCTGCAGAATGTCAACGACGATATGCGGGTCATGCAGGAAGAGATTTTCGGTCCAGTGCTGCCCGTAAAAACCTATCGCAATCTCGATGAAGTAATTGACTATGTGAATGATCATGACCGGCCTCTGGGGCTCTATTATTTTGGCGAGACCGAGAGCGACAAGCGCCGGGTGCTCGACAGGACCATATCCGGCGGTGTGACGGTCAATGATGTGATCTTCCATGTCGCGCAGCACGATCTGCCGTTTGGCGGAGTCGGCCCGTCAGGCATGGGCGCCTATACCGGTCATGATGGCTTCAGGGAATTCAGCCATGCCAAGGCCGTATATCGCCAGCCGAAGATAAATATTGCCAAAATAGCCGGTTTTCTCCCGCCTTACGGAAAGGCTACGCAGAAAACCATGAAACAACAGATGAAATTATAGTCTGAGGCCAGTATGGCAGGTTTTCCGCTGGCAGGGCTGAAAGTCCTTGATTTTACGCGCGTGGTAGCAGGGCCTTATGCGACGCGATTGCTATCAGATCTCGGCGCGGAAGTGCTCAAGGTTGAACCGCCTGAAGGCGATGTCACCCGCAGGCTAGGCAAAATCGGCGACGGGGTCAGCGGCTATTATCTTCAGCAAAATATAGGCAAACGGAATATCTGCGTCGACATGAAAGCCGATGGCGCACGCGAACTGATCCTACAGCTGGCCGCCAAAGCCGATATCGTCACCGAAAATTTCCGGCCCGGGACCATGGACAAGCTGGGCATCGGATGGGAGGATTTGTCCAAGGCGAATCCAGCTTTGATCATGCTGTCGATTTCGGGCTATGGTCAAACCGGCCCGGATCGAAAAAAAGCTGCCTACGCCCCGGTTCTGCACGCGGAATCGGGATTGATTGCACGACAGATGGAAATCGGCGGCGGACGGCCTACGGATACGCAACTGGCTGTGGCGGACAGTTACAGCTCGCTCCACGGGATCATTGCCATTCTTGCGGCCTTGCGTGTTCGCGATCAATCGGGGGCGGGGCAGCATATTGACCTGGCGATGATCAACGTGCTCCATTCCGTTGATGACTATGCCCATTGGGTGCTCGATGACATATGGCCAAAACCGGAAGAGAATATTGTCTGGGACGCGCCGGAAAAACGCAGCGTTATAATAACCGGCGACATGAAATGGATGTGGGTGATGTTCTCGACGCGAGACGGGCTGGTCGACCCGACGCCGGACGGCGCGGATATCGAAACCAAGGTGCGGCTGCGGCGTCGGGCCATGAAACAGCATATCATCGGTCATGAGAGCTTTGACGCGCTTGCCAAAACACTTGACCGGCTCAACCTAGCCTGGGGCGAAGTCCAGCCCTTTGGTCCGGAAATCTATGAACAGCCCAGCGTGAAAGCAAATGGCGTGGTTGTGGATGTGACCGATGATACAGGCAATGCGCGGCGCACCATTCAGTCCCCCTATCGTTTTTCGGAATCGAAAAGCGGCATTGATTGCAATAGCAAAACCGCAAAACGCGGCGAACATAATGTCACCGCGCTTCAGGATTGGTTGGATATGGATGAAAAGGAAATCAGCGCACTTGCCGAAAGCAAGGCCCTGATTTCCCAATAGTCTAGGCGTCCGCGTTGCGCGCCTGACGGCGTTTGAACGATTTCGCGCCATTGTTCCAATGCTTCGGTCCGTCGCCCTTTGCGCCTGCTCCTGCACCCGAGCCCGGGCCACCGCGGCCTGAACCACCGCCACTTGGGCGACCTTTGCGAGCACTATGCTTATTCTTCGAACGTCCGCTGCGCGTTGGCGTTGCACCATAGCGTTTTGGCTTCTGGCCGTAGATACGGGAAGCAACTTCCTCGCGAGCCGGTTCGTCATAACCTTCCGGCAATGCAATGACATCGGGCTTCACGCCGGTCAGTTTCACCACATCGCGCAAGAATTGACGCTCGTCGGGCGCTACCAGCGAGTAGGAAATACCGCTCGCGCCTGCCCTTGCTGTCCGGCCGATCCGGTGAACATATTGTTCCGACACATTGGGCATGTCGAAGTTGATAACATGGGTGATGCCATCGACATCAATGCCGCGCGCCGCAATATCGGTGGCGACAAGAATGTTGATTTTGCCCTTCTTGAAGTCACCCAAAGCGCGCTCGCGCTGCGGCTGGCTCTTGTTGCCATGGATGGCGGCGGAATGGATGCCGACTGCCATCAGGTTTTTCACAACCTTGTCGGCACCATGTTTGGTCTGGGTGAAGACCAGCATGTGATCCGGATTTTCGTTGTTGACGAAATCCTTGAGCAAACGCTGCTTGTCATCCTGATTGATAAAGGTGACGCGTTGATCGACACGTTCGGCGGTCGTCGATTGCGGTGCAACCGAAACCTGGACCGGGTTGGTCAGGAACTGGTCGGCCAGTTGCGAGATGGTCTTGGGCATCGTTGCCGAGAAAAACAGGCTCTGACGCTGTTTGGGCAGCATCGGAACGATCTTTTTCAATGGAACGATGAAGCCGAGATCAAGCATCTGATCGGCCTCGTCGAGCACCAGGATTTCGACTTTGGAAAGAGTCAGAAAGCGCTGGTCGATCAGATCGAGCAAACGACCGGGGGTCGCAACCAATACGTCGACACCGCGTTCCAGAATGCGCTTCTGCCGGTTGATCGGGACGCCGCCGAAAGCGGATGTCACGAACAGGCCGAGCCCTTTGGAATAGCCGGTCATGCTGTCGGCAATCTGCCGCGCCAATTCCCGTGTCGGCGCCAGCACCAGCATCCGGCACTCATAGCGTCCGGCGCGGCGTTTGTCGCTCAACAGATGATGGATGGCAGGCAGCGAGAAAGCTGCGGTCTTGCCGGTACCGGTTTGCGCGATACCAAGAATGTCCTTGCCTTCGAGCGCCGGCGGAATGGCCTGTTGCTGGATGGGCGAGGGAGTGGTGTAGCCGCCTTCGGCCACGCGTTTTTGAATAGGTTCCGCCAATGCGAAATCAGAAAAATTAGTCAATTATAATACCTTGTAATAGCAGCAAGTTTCCAGCGCACAGCATGATTGCTACGCGCGTGTTCGCCGTCTGTTAAGACGACCCGCGTGATCAGGCTGCCGGAAAGAAAGAAGCAATGAAGGCGATAGGTTCGAGATGATCTTGTCACCTCTCACGCAGAACTCTCGCCAGACGGTCAATATGATTTGCCGCCTTTGCTGCAATGCAACATAGGTGTTTTTGCAATTAAGTCAAGCGCTACTATCTTCCGTACTTGATGCGGGAAGCAGAGTGGCTAGAGTGGTATCTCGGCAGCCTCGCATCACGCGGGGAACATGCCGCTGCAGGACGGATGATATTATGCGCAACTTACTCCTTTCCACCTTTGCCCTGACTGCATTTACGTTCAGTCCTGCATCTGCACAGGACACAGCCCCCCCGGAGAAGCCAGCGCTCGAAATCGGCGCGGGCGGACGCCCGGTCGGTGAAGCCTGGTCCCGCAGTCCGGTCTATGCCCAGCATGGCATGGCGGCAACCGCCCATCCGCTGGCCAGTCAGATCGCTATCGATATTCTCAAGAAAGGCGGTTCGGCGGTCGATGCTGCGATTGCCGCCAACGCGGCGCTGGGCCTGATGGAGCCTACCGGCAACGGGATTGGCGGCGATCTGTTTGCGATTATCTGGGATCCCAAGACGCAGAAACTCTATGGCCTCAACGGGTCCGGCAAAAGCCCGATGGGGACCAGCTACAAGCAGTTCATCAAACAGCTCGAGGGCAGCAAGACCATTCCGCCCTTCGGTCCGATGCCGGTCACCGTTCCCGGTACGGTCGATGCCTGGTTCGAAATGCACGGAAAATTCGGCAAGCTGAGCATGGCTGATATCCTTGCGCCGGCTATCGCCTATGCCAAGAACGGCCACCCGGTCGCGCCGGTGATCGGATACTATCTCGACAGCAATCTCAAGCGATTCGAGCAAAGCCTCGATATGATCGGTGATTTTGACAATGCGCGGAATACCTATTTCAAGAACGGCGCACCCAAAGCGGGCGAGATTTTCAAAAACCCGGATCTTGGCAATACGCTCGGCAAAATCGCTGCCGGTGGTCGCGATGCCTTCTATAAAGGCGAAATCGCCAGCACGATCGATAGCTATTTCAAGCGGATTGGCGGCAATCTGCGCTATGAGGATTTTGCCGCGCACAGCAGCAAATGGGTAGAACCGGGCTGCGTTGCCTATCGCAAAGGCTATGAACTGTGCGAATTGCCGCCCAACTCGCAGGGATTTGCAGCTTTGCAAATGGCTAATATCCTCAAAAATATCGATCTTGCCCAATGGCCACGCGGAAGCGCAGAAGCTCTCCATTATATTACCGAGGCAAAACGCCTTGCATTTGAAGATGTCGCGCGCTTTTATGCCGATCCGGACATCTCCCCTGCCCCGCTGAAATGGCTGCTTTCCGACGCCTATGGCAAGGAGCGTTTCGCTCTGATTGATCCGGCGAAAGCCTCACCGGAATTCGGTCCGGGCGAGCCCAAGCTGGAAGGCGAAGGCGACACGACCTATCTCACCGTCGCCGACAAGGATGGCATGATGGTGTCGCTGATCCAGTCCAATTATCGTGGCATGGGCAGCGGTCTCGTCGCCGACGGCCTCGGCTTCATGTTTCAGGACCGGGGTGAATTATATTCGCTCGATTCCGACCATCCGAACGTCTATGCGCCGGGCAAACGACCGTTCCAGACGATCATTCCGGCCTTCATGAAAAAGGACGGCAAGCCCTATATGTCCTTTGGTCTGATGGGCGGCGGCATGCAGCCGCAAGGCCATGTTCAGGTAATGATCAACCTGGTCGATTTTGGCATGAACCTGCAGGAAGCCGGAGACGCTGCGCGACTAAACCATGATGGTGGTCGTCAGCCGACCAATGATCTGGCCGGATCGGGTGCAGATCTTCTCGGCGTGCTCAACGTCGAACCGGGCATATCGACCGAAACGGTTGAACGGCTCAAGGCCATGGGCCATATTGTAGAAGTTGTCGACAATGGCGCTATGTTCGGCGGCTATCAGGCCATCGTCCGAAACGCCGAAACGGGTGTCTACACAGGTGCAACCGAAATGCGCAAAGACGGCCAGGCCATTGGCTACTGAAGCAGCATGGAAATTACCTCAAATAGCAAAAATGAACTGGAATGAAAATGCAAATACCCCGTCTCGTCATGCTGCTGCCGCTATTGGCTCTGGCCCAACCCGCGTCGGCCCAGATGGAAAACTTCAGGTCCGGCCCGGTTTTTGAAGAATTTGGGCCAACAGCGCCGGTACAGGCCAGCGAACCGCTGGCCAAGGACACAATATTCAACATCAGCTTCGACGTCGCCAAGGCCGCTGATCCGGACAAGCTCAATCGCACAATCGAAAGCGCCGCGCGTTTCATCAACATGCACGTAGCCGCAGGCGTTCCGGCCGAGAATATCCATCTTGCCATCGTCGTTCATGGCGGTGCGGCGTTCGATCTGACCAAACAGGAGTTTTTCGCGGCGCATAAAGACGGGAAGAAAAATGCCAGCGCCGCGGCCATCGCGCAACTACAGGAACATGGTGTGGAATTTCACCTGTGCGGCCAAAGCGCAGCGGCCCATGGCATCACCAATGCCGACCTTTTGCCGGGTGTAAAAATGTCCCTGTCTGCCATGACGACACATGCCCTGCTGCAACAGCAGGGTTTTACCCTGAATCCCTTCTGACTTGACGAAAAACAGTTAATGCTCAAGGTCGCAAGCTACAATATTCACAAGGCAGTTGGTACGGACCGACGCCGCAATCCCGGTCGGATCGTCGAGGTGCTCAACGAACTGGACGCCGATGTTGTGGCGCTGCAGGAGGCGGATCGCCGGTTCGGAACAAGAGCCGCGGCCATTCCCCAGAATATGCTGGAAATGCACAGCGACTATCGCGCGATCCCGCTGGATGTCCAGATCGATTCGATGGGCTGGCATGGCAATGCAATATTGGTCAGGAAATCCGTCAAGGTGCTGGAACATGATATCATGCACATTCCTTGTCTGGAGCCGCGCGGCGCGATCATGGCACATTTGGAACTGGATGGAAGACAGCTGGCGGTGTTCGGCATGCATCTTGACCTGTCCGGCCTTTGGCGCAGACGGCAGGCATCCGCCATCATAAAGCTCGCGCAGGAAAAAGAACGGGAGGCACCAGTCCTCCTGATGGGGGACCTTAACGAATGGAGCGCGGCCGGCGGCAGTTTGAAAGATTTTAACAAGGCTTTCCAGATGGTCCATTGTGGCCGGAGTTTTCATTCCCGCGGCCCGATTGCGACGCTCGACCGGATCATGCATTCGGATGGCATTCAATCTTCTTCGGCCGGCGTCCATGACAGTCCTGCTGCCCGCAAGGCATCCGATCATTTGCCGGTCTGGGCCAAAATCGCGATAGACTGACAGTTGTTGTTCGACTACGTAACTCTACTTATACTGCTGCAATCGGCGGGCTGATAGCGCCATTTCGATAAGACGGGGAAGGACTTTATGGACAATTTACTGGTAAAGGCCGGCGGGTGGCTGGTGCTCGTATTTTTGGCATTCGCTGCTATGGCTCTGGCCGTCGACGGCGGATTCGCCGTGCATATGGCGATCATCATGATGGCTTGCCTGATCGGACTCTGGGTGACGATCAGCAAAGCCGACTATGCCGCCATCGGTCGCGGGATATTGAAAGCGCCCGCCGATCCTGGAAAATATGACGACGATCCGATCCGCTGGGGCATAATTGCTACAATTTTCTGGGGCATCGCCGGCTTTACGGTCGGTCTTTACATCGCCCTGCAACTGGTGTTTCCGTCGCTCAACCTGGGACTGGAATACACGACGTTCGGACGGTTGCGGCCGCTGCATACGTCGGCGGTTATTTTTGCGTTTGGAGGCAATGCGCTCATCGCGACGTCTTATTATGTCGTCCAGCGCACCTGCAGGGCAAGGTTGGCCTTCCCTGGCCTCGCCCGTTTTGTGTTCTGGGGCTATCAGCTGTTCATCGTGCTGGCCGCTACCGGCTATCTGCTCGGCATCACCCAGTCCAAGGAATATGCCGAACCGGAATGGTATGTCGATCTGTGGCTGACCATCGTCTGGATAGCTTATGCCATTGTCTTCATCGGCACGTTGGCAAGACGGACCGAGCCTCATATTTACGTTGCCAACTGGTTCTATCTGAGTTTCATTCTGACCATCGCGATGCTGCATGTCGTCAACGGCCTGTCGATGCCGGTCAGCCTGCTCGGTGCGAAAAGCTATAGCGCCTTTGCCGGCGTGCAGGATGCACTGACCCAGTGGTGGTACGGGCATAATGCCGTCGCATTCTTCCTGACCGTTCCGTTCCTCGCGATGATGTATTATTTCGTGCCAAAGCAGGCGGAGCGACCGATCTATTCCTACCGCCTTTCCATCATCCACTTCTGGTCGCTGATTTTTCTATACATCTGGGCGGGACCGCATCACCTCCATTATACGGCGCTGCCCGACTGGGCGCAGACGCTGGGCATGGTATTCTCCATCGTATTGTGGATGCCAAGCTGGGGCGGCATGATCAACGGGCTGATGACGCTGAACGGCGCATGGGACAAGATCCGCACCGATCCGATCATCCGCATGATGGTGCTCGCCCTGGCTTTCTACGGCATGGCGACGTTTGAAGGACCGATGCTTTCGATCAAGGCAGTCAACAGTCTGTCGCATTACACCGAATGGACAATCGGTCACGTCCATGCCGGTGCGCTGGGCTGGAACGGCATGATTACATTTGCTGCTGTCTATTATCTGGTTCCGCGCCTTTGGGACAAGCAACGGCTCTATTCGTTGCGCATGGTAAACTGGCATTTCTGGCTCGCTACCATCGGCATAGTGCTTTACGCGGCAGCTTTATGGGTTGCCGGTATCATGCAGGGTCTGATGTGGCGCGAATATGGTGATGATGGCTATCTCGTCTATGCATTCAGTGAAGTCGTTTCGGCTATGGAGCCACTCTATCTGATCCGTGCGGCTGGCGGTTTGCTCTACCTCGCCGGAGGCGCAGTCATGGTTTACAACGTCTGGATGACCATTGCCGGTCACGAGCGGGTGGAGAAACCGATGACCGAGACTCCCCATAATGCCGAGGCCGACCGGCCGATCGTCGCCGAGCCAGCGGAATAGGAGGCCGGATATGTCGAAACTTGCACATCATCACAAGAAGCTCGAACGTAACATAACCTTGCTAGCGGTCTTTGCCTTCATCGCCGTTGCCATCGGCGGGATTGTCGAAATTGCTCCTCTGTTCTGGATCGACAATACGGTCGAGGAGGTGGAAGGTGTCCGGCCTTATACGCCGCTCGAACTGGCGGGACGCAACATATATGTGCGCGAAGGGTGCTATACCTGTCACAGCCAGATGATCCGTCCTTTCCGCGACGAAGTCGAGCGCTATGGCCATTACTCGCTGGCTGCGGAATCGATGTACGATCATCCATTCCAGTGGGGATCGAAGCGCACTGGACCCGATCTGGCGCGTGTTGGTGGACGGTATTCCGATGAATGGCATGTCCAGCATCTGAAAGACCCGCGCGCTGTGGTGCCGGTATCGATCATGCCGCCTTATGCATTTCTTGCGGAGAAGGAACTTGATCCGGGCGATATGAGTGCTCATCTCAAAGCCATGGTCCGGCTGGGTGTTCCTTACAGCAAAGATGACGTTGCAAAAGCCAATGAGGATATGTTGACACAGGCCGACCCGATGGCCAACTCGACCGATCTGGAAAAACGCTATCCCAAGACACAAGTACGTGATTTTGATGGTAATCCGGACAAGCTGACCGAGATGGACGCACTGGTCGCCTATCTCCAGATGTTGGGTACGCTGGTAGACTTTGAAAGCGGAGAAGCGCAGGAGCAGCCAAGATGAGCTACGATGCCATGCGTCATTTCGCCGACAGCTGGGGTCTCGTTTTCATGGGGCTCGTATTCCTGACCTTTATCGGATGGACATTCCGCCCGAACGCGAACCGGCATCATAAAGACGCCGCCAATATGATCTTTGATGATGGCCATGAAAAAGGTGGCAATGATGACTGACAACAAGCGCATTGACGAACCGACAGGAACTGAAACCGTTGGCCATGAATGGGATGGTATCGAAGAGCTCGACACGCCCATGCCACGCTGGTGGTTGTGGGCTCTCTATGCGAGCATCGTCTGGGCGATCGGATATGTCATTCTTTATCCTGCCTGGCCCATGCTCAATTCCGCCACTGAAGGCACACTAGGCTGGACCAGCCGGGGACAATTTGAGCAGGAAATGGCCGCACGCCAGGGTGAACTGGAGCCGATCCGGCAGGCTTTGGTGTCGACCGATATCCGCAAGCTCGAAGGCAGTCCTGAGCTAATGCAACAGGCTATTGAGGGCGGACGGTCGGCCTTCAAGGTCCACTGCGTGCAATGCCACGGCTCCGGAGCTGCGGGTTCGACCGGCTATCCCAATCTCAACGATGATGACTGGCTCTGGGGCGGCGATCTCGAATCCATCGAATACACGTTGATCCATGGCATCCGCAATCCGGATCACGCCGAAACCCGTTTTTCGCAAATGCCGGCCTTCGGCAAAGACGGCATATTGCAGCCCAATGAAATTCAGGATCTGGTTTCCTATGTCCGGTTGTTGTCAGGCCGAGAAAAACAAAGCGCAGCAGCCCGGCGCGGCGCTGTTCTGTTTGAAGCCAATTGCACGATCTGTCACGGAGCCGATGGTACGGGCGACCGGACCCAGGGTGCTCCCAACCTCGCCGATGCGATCAGCCTCTATGGTCTTGATCGCGCTTCGCTGACCGAAACAATTACCAATTCCCGCCACGGTGTGATGCCACGCTGGGGGCAAAGGCTCGACTCCGCGACGATCCGGATGCTTGCGGCTTACGTGCATTCGCTGGGCGGTGGCGAAAAGCTTCCTGCCCCTGCGGCAGCAGCTGAAGCCCAGGCTGAGAGCGGGGATGATGAACAATCCTAAGGAAATCCTGGATCCCGATCTAAAGCTTTACGAAGCGCGCAAGGATGTTTTTCCCAAGGCCGTCGATGGCACATTCCGCCGGTTAAAATGGGCGATCATGGCGATCACCCTCGCCATCTATTATGTCACACCATGGGTCCGCTGGGATCGTGGGCCCTATGCACCTGATCAGGCGGTGCTGATAGATCTCGCCAACCGGCGCTTTTACATGTTCGGCATCGAAATCTGGCCACATGAATTTTATTATGTCGCGGGCATGCTGGTCATGGCCGGTATCGGACTTTTCCTCGTCACCTCTGCCGTCGGCCGGGCATGGTGCGGCTATTCCTGCCCGCAAACCGTCTGGACCGACCTGTTCCAGCATGTCGAGCGTACCATCGACGGCGACCGCAATGCGCAGTTCCGCTTGCAGGACGCACCCTGGGGACCAAAGAAAATCGGCAAGCGCCTGCTGAAATGGTCGGTCTGGTTGTTTATCGCCTTCTGGACCGGCGGCGCGTGGATCATGTATTTCGCCGATGCACCAACTTTGGTTGTGGATTTCTGGACCGGTGAGGCGGCCTTTGTCGCTTATGCCACGGTCGGCGTTCTGACGGCGACGACATTCTTGTTCGGCGGTTTCATGCGCGAGCAGGTGTGCATCTACATGTGCCCCTGGCCGCGCATCCAGGCAGCGATGATGGATGAGAAATCGCTGACCGTTACCTACAAGGACTGGCGCGGCGAACCACGCGGCAGCGTTAAGAAGGCGGAGGCCCAACCGGGCAGCTTCGGCGACTGTATCGACTGCAATCAATGTGTTGCGGTGTGCCCGACCGGCATTGATATCCGCGAAGGACCGCAAATCGGCTGCATCACCTGCGCGCTTTGTATCGATGCCTGCGACAAGGTGATGGATCAGGTCGGACGCCCCCGGGGGCTGATCGACTATGCGACACTGGAAGATGCCGAACTGGAAAAAGCCGGGAAACCGCATGAGCCGGTTCTGAAAACCCTGTTTCGTCCTCGCACGATCCTCTATTTTTCAATCTGGGGCGCGATCGGGCTGGCGATGCTGTTTGCGGTTGGCAATCGAACGCGCATCGACATCAGCGCCAACAAGGACCGCAACCCAGTCTATGTCCAGCTCGCCGACGGCCATGTTCGCAACAGCTACACGATCAATATCCGCAATATGGAGAACCGGCCGCGCGACATGATTATCGGGATGACGGCACTGAAGGGCGGAGTCATGTGGTCCAATGCCGGGTCGCGGGAAGCCGCGGGACAGACCCTGATCACCAAAGTGCCCGCCGATAGCGTAGCGAGATTGCGGCTCTATGTTGCCGCGCCCGGAGAAGGGCCTGTCCGGGAAGATTTCTCCGTGACGGTTACCGCAGCCGATGATCCCGAGGCCAATGATATTGACGAGGTGTTTTTTGAACGACCGGAGACAGGTGAATGAGCAAGAAAACGGGTGAGGTGAAAAAATTCACAGGCTATCACGCCACCATCATGATCGTCTCGTTTTTCGCTGTCGTTATCATAGTGAACTTGGTCATGGCGCGGTTCGCGCTTTCGACATTTAGCGGTACAGTGGTCGACAACAGCTATGTCGCGAGCCAGAAATATAACCAGTGGCTGGAACAGGCCCGCACTCAGCAGGCGCATGGCTGGACCGTTTCTCCCGCGGTTCGGACAGCGGACAAGGCCAGCATAATTATCATCGGAGCCGATGGCGCGCCATTGCAAGGAGCCACGATGGAGGCCATTGCAGAGCATCCGATTGGTCAGTCCGAGCCGTTCGAAATCAACTTTATACAGGCCGGTACGGGTGAATATCAGAGCGTCCAGACACTACCCGAGGGCCGCTGGAAATTGAAGATTATCATCACCCGGGATGACAAAGTCATGCGCGTGATTCGGGATATCCTTTGAACGCCATCGCACCCATAAGCGACGATCGGTCACAGGAGATTGTGTCCCGCTTTGCTGTGCCGGCAATCCGCTGCGCCGGTTGTATTTCAAAAATTGAAAATGGTCTGAGCGGCGTGCCAGGCATTTTATCTTCGCGGGTCAATTTCTCTACCAAACAAGTGGCCATATCGCACCTGCCGGAACTGGACGAGGTTCAGCTCAAGCGCAAAATTGAAGGACTGGGTTTTGAAGTCCAGATTCTCGCCGACAATCCGCTGGCCGAAGAAAAAGGCAGCACGGATCGACTGATCCGCGCGCTCGCGGTTGCCGGTTTCGGGATGATGAATATCATGTTGTTGTCGGTCAGCGTCTGGTCCGGCGCAGCCGGTGTCACCAGGGATTTGTTCCACTGGCTCTCCGCGCTGATCGCCATTCCCGTGATCGCTTATTCGGGACGACCGTTTTTTGCGTCTGCAGTCATGGCGCTGCGCAAGGGCCGGACCAATATGGATGTTCCGATTTCGATCGGCATATTGTTGGCGACGGCTCTCAGCATCTACGAAACCGCAACCGGCGGTTCCCATGCCTATTTTGACGGTGCGGTGATGCTGCTGTTCTTCCTGCTCGCGGGGCGAGTACTCGACGGCATGATGCGTGACCGGGCGCGGGAAGGCATCGGTGCACTGCTGAAACAGTCCGCCCCTGGCGCGATGGTGCTGAAGGATGATGGCAAAACCCGCTGGGTGGCGTCCAAAGATTTGCTTCCGGACATGCGGATGATGGTAGCGGCCGGTGAGAATCTGGCGGCGGATGGAGTGATTATATCGGGTATGAGCAGTTTCGACTGCTCGCTGATGACCGGCGAAAGCGAGCCGCAGCCCAGAGGCAAGGATGATATGGTGCTGGCCGGGACGCTTAACCTGACATCGCCCGTCATCGTGCGGGCCACGGCTACCGGTGAGGACACGAGCGTCGCGGACATTGCCCGGTTAATGGACGACGCGGGGCAACGCCGATCCTTCTATGTGCGCATCGCCGATCGGGCATCCCGTTACTATGCGCCCGCCGTGCATAGCCTCGCTCTCCTGGCCTTTGTTTTCTGGATGGTGGTCGGGGCGGGCTGGCACCAGTCGTTGCTGATTGCGGTCGCGGTGCTCATCATCACCTGTCCTTGCGCCTTGGGCCTCGCGGTGCCGGCGGCACAGGTCGTGGCTGCCGGGGCACTGCTGCGCAAAGGCGTGATGGTCAAGGATGGCAGCGCGCTGGAACGTCTGGCAGAGGTCGATTATGCGCTGTTTGACAAGACCGGCACTCTCACCCTCGGCCGGCCGGTACCGGTTAACCTTGACGACCTCAGCCTCACCCAAAAACAAATCACTCTGGCGCTGGCGCAAGCCAGCCGTCATCCGGTCAGCAAGGGCATTCGCTCTGGCCTGCTGGCGCTGGATATTGAACCCGCCGTGCTGGAAGACATTCAGGAATTGCCCGGCGAAGGCATGGCGGCCACGTGGGGTGGCGTAACAGTAATGCTCGGCAAGCCCGAAACGTCCGAAGATCATCTGTCCAGCCAGCTAACCATCGGGTCCGATTCAGTCGTGCTCCAACTGCGCGACGAAATCCGGCCGGATGCATCGGAAGCGATCGCACGTTTGCAAACACTGGGATTACCCGCTTCGATCATCTCCGGTGACAATGCTCGCTCTGTTTCCGCT
The DNA here is from genome assembly GCA_965534715.1 of uncultured Parasphingorhabdus sp. Lineage (GTDB taxonomy): Bacteria > Pseudomonadota > Alphaproteobacteria > Sphingomonadales > Sphingomonadaceae > Parasphingorhabdus. The sequence goes on along the minus strand of CBETBW010000011.1, from coordinate 74,894 downwards.
GTTTCACAGGCTTTGGGTCTCTCTGCTCAAGCCGATGTATCGCCGCAAGACAAGGTCGAAGCAATTACCCGGCTGACCGATGATGGTCACAAAGTGCTGATGGTGGGCGATGGACTGAACGATGGCCCTGCCCTCGCCGCGGCCCACGTCTCGATCGCGCCGGGTTCCGCCAGCGATGTCGGTCAGCAAGCCGCAGATGCGGTGTTTACCAGCGAATCCCTGATGCCCGTGGCGCTTTCGGTAAAGGTCGCGCGGCGCACCATGCAGATCGTCCACCAGAATTTCGCCCTCGCGATCGGCTATAATATCATCGCGGTACCGCTGGCTCTTACCGGCATGGTTACCCCCTTGATCGCCGCGATTGCCATGTCGCTGTCTTCCCTGATCGTCGTCGGCAACGCCCTGCGCCTCAACGGAGCAGCCAATTGAGCGGACTGGCAATTTTGATCCCGGTGGCCCTGCTGATGGGAATTTCCGGCCTCGCCTTCTTTTTCTGGGCGATGCGCCACAATCAATTTGATGATCTCGACGGTGCGGCTCAGCGCGTATTGATCGAGGATGAAGACGAAGACGAAGACCAGCCCTCATAATAGAGAGGTTTGGAAAGCCCAGGCTCAGTCAGTATGCAATCGTCACTTTAGCGCTGCCGCTCGCAACGATGCCGCTGTCAGCAAGGCCGGACATGATGACAATCGATCTATGCTCTGCCATTCAACGGTTATCATCTTGCTCCAGTTCTGCTTTTTCCAACGTTATCCGGAATATCGTTCCCCCTTCGGGATTGGGTTCAGCGCGGATTGTCCCACCATGCACCTCGATGATCGTCCGGCATATAGAAAGCCCCAACCCCATTCCCTCGCCCTTGGTACTGGCAAAGGGATCGAAAAGCCTGCCTCCCATTTCCTGATCAATACCAGAACCGGTATCCGATACGGCAATTTCCACTCTGTCACCGTCTATCGAAGTCACGCCGATATGAAGCTTTTTCTGGGCGCTATCAGCCATCGCCTCGATGGCATTGCGCATCAGATTGACCATCACCTGCTGGATCTGCACGCGATCTACAAAAACGTAATTGGTATCAGGCGCGATATCGATCGAAAATCGAACACCTCTTGACTGTGCGCCTATCATTCCCAGGACCGTCGCATCTTCCACTACCTGCGCGATCGACAATACCCGCCGGTTGATTTCGCCCCGCGACACAAATTCCCTCAGCTTCCGGATTATGGTTCCTGCGCGCAAGCTCTCGGTCACGCTTTCCTGCAGCGCTTCCCGGAAAAACTCCCGATCCTCCGACAAATCACCATCCATCATGTCCCGCGCCGCCGACAGATAATTGGCTATTGCGGTCAACGGCTGATTGATTTCATGCGCGAGTGAAGAGGCCAATGTTCCGACCGCGCTCAGGCGAGAGGCGTGCGCCAAATCGGCCTGAAGCGACTGAAGCTCCGCTTCCGTCTGCTTTTTTTCGGTCAAATCAACGATGAAGCCGGTAAAATATCGCTCATCGCCAATTTTCGCTTCCCCGACTTCCAGTTGCAGAGGAAAGGTCGTGCCATCTTTCCTGCATCCATCGACGGTTCGCCCGATACCGATAATCCGCTTTTCACCAGTGTCTATATATCGCTTCAAATAGCCATCATGCTCGGTCCTGTGGGGCACCGGCATCAATATTTTGACATTCTGACCGATTATTTCGTCTTGATCATATCCGAACATTTTTTCGGCAGTGGCGCTGAAAGAGGTGACGATACCATTTTCATCAATCACCACCATGGCGTCCGGTACGGTGGTCAGGATTGATTTCAATATTGAGGAGGCCTGCTCCAGCTTATTTTCCGCGGCCCTGAGCGGCGTGACATCCTTAAAGGATATCATGATCGCATCGCTTCTGCCCTCTGGATTGATCAAAGGAGCCAGATTACATTCGGCCAGCATCGAACGTCCATCCGGCAACGCGAGTTGCACCTCGAACGGCTCGACATGCTTTCCCGGAGCTCCATCAAAGGCGCGGACCATGTTTTCCCGAAAGAATGGTTGATCTGACAGCGCCAGGCAGGTTCCCGGAGCGCCCTGGGGTAGCTCCGCAACGCTGGATAGCCCGAGAAGCTTCAAACAGGATGCGTTGCAATCGATTGCCAGCAGATTGCGGTCCACAATCATGACACAATATGGCAGGCCGGACAGAAAGGATTCCAGATAGGGTAGCTGCTTGATGTCAAAGACCATGGTTTTGCGCACGTGCCACATCTATCCTTTAGCCGCCCAATAGCAAATGGCGAATGAGCTTATCCTGCACCAAAAGCGGGCATGACCAAGCAAAAATCAACTACGAAAATCTCGGAATTTTTTGCCATTTAGTGGGATACAACCAGTGGCAAAGGGGAGCTTTTGAAGAGGCTGCGGGTGACACCGCCAAACAGAAATTCTCTCGCCCTGCTGTGCCCGTAAGCACCCATCACCAGATATTCCGCATTCACGTTTTCGGCTTCAGACAAAAGTGTGGCATCCACGCGGGCTTTGCCTGCTGGCGGGCTATGAATTTCAGATTTTATACCATGGTAGGCGAGATATTGCGAAGCGGCGAGTTGGGGCAGATCGTGATCCTTGTCTTCCTCGACCGTCAGGATATGAACATCGCTGGCCATTTTTAGCAGCGGCACTGCGGCCCGCAGCGCATTGCCCGACTCGATACTGCCATTCCAAGCGACCAGGGCCGGTCCACAGGCATCGAATTTTTTCACATTGTCGGGCTGGACCAAAATCGGAGCCGTCGCGTTAAACAGGACGTCTCCCAATATTCCCAGCGGCAGGGCGGTATCCTTGTCACCGCTGGCAGAGCTCAGGACAATGATGTCGACCAAGCTGGAATTTTTGGAAAGACCGCGAGAAGGCTCCTCATTTTCTTCTCGATAATCCCATGAGACATCTTCATCGGCCAGTCGTTTCTCGATCTCGGAGCGCAGCGTTTCGTCCATTTCGCGCGACATTTTGCTGACATCATACATCACCGACATGCCGGTGACGCCATCAAAGGCCATTTGTGTCTTGTAGGGATTCGCCCGCAGGCAATGAAGATGCCCGCCCAGCGAGCGGGTTAAATCGAGCGCCGCTTGAAGCCTGGCCTCAAGGCCTGCATCATCGGCGATATATAGCAGCACGGATTTCATAAACTGTCTCCTGTGATTGCGATCCCCCATTCGGAAACGGTCATCGGGTGAAGAATAGCACGGCTGAATCCATGCTCTGAATAAGGGTTATTACGGATAGGATGCCGCTGCCGCCGCTCCTCCCGATACAAGCAGAATATTAAATCAGCCTGCTGGCAAACCGATTATCTTGCACCGGCTGTTTGTCATTTTCCGACTTTTTGTCGCCCCTTTCCTACATCAAACCAAATAGGTTATATCTCAATGCCGTTCCACCAAGAAAGGCGATTCTCCCATGCCCCATTCTCCCGACAGGATGCCCGACATCGACACGCTGATCGACAAGGTTATAGCGCTCGAAGGCGGTTTCTCCGATCATCCTGCTGACCGGGGCGGACCCACCCGATGGGGTGTCACGGAAACGGTTGCACGGGCTCATGGCTATGCAGGCGATATGCGGCATTTTCCGCGCGAGGATGCGGCAGCGATTTACAAACATAGATACTGGCTTCGGCCAGGTTTTGTCCAGATTGCTCAACATGCGCCGCATATCGCGGCCGAACTTTTCGACACCGGGATCAATATGGGAACCGGTACGGCCTCTGGCTTTCTCCAGCGCGCCTTAAATGCGCTCAACCGCAATGGGCGTGACTATCGGAATATATCTGTCGATCGCGAGATTGGCGGCGAGACGCTGGCGGCGCTAGCCGCTTTTCTCCGCAAACGCGGTACCAAAGGCGAGTTCGTGCTGCTGAAAGCGATCGAGGCGCTTCAGGGCACGCGCTATATCGAGCTCACGGAGACGCGCCCGGCCAACGAAGCCTTCCTCTACGGCTGGCTGGCCAACCGGATCGGCTGAAATTCGCCAGATCCTATTTTGCTTATAACCCTGTCAAGTTTGTCAAGATTAGCGGAACTCTTCAGACTCATTCTTAACTTCGCTTCCTCGCAAAACCTGTTCTTGGCCCAAACTTTGACAAACTTTGAAATCTCGGAAACTCGAAAGGAAACCATCCAATGTCCATTATATCGACCCTCATCGGTCCCGTTTCAAACATCATCGACAAGATCATTCCGGACAAGCAAGCGCGTGACCGGGCCAAGCTGGAACTTCTCAAACTGGAAGGCAGTCAGGAGCTGGAAGAAGTTCGCGTACAAATGGCCGCCATTCTCGCGGAGGCGAAATCGGTCGATCCCTGGACGAGTCGGGCGCGTCCCAGCTTCCTCTATGTCATGTATCTCCTGCTGCTCTGGTCGATACCAATGGGACTGATCGCCGCGTTCCGTCCGGAGGCAGCCCGCGATATCGCTGCCGGCATGAACGCTTATCTCGCCGGGATACCGGAGCCTCTCTATGCGCTCTTCGGAACCGGTTATCTCGGTTATACAGTGACCCGCCAATGGGGAAAGATTCGCGGTGTTGAACGATAAGACCCAAGAGCCGCATCCCGGTCAGCACAACATATCGCACCGAGTGTCCCAAAAGTGGATAACCGACCCGGTATCGGTCAGATTAACACAATATTTACGAAATAGACTTGCCATGCCCGCCTCTTTCCAGATAAAGGAGCAAGTCTAGTTCATCCAAAGGGGATATTTTAAATGACTACCGAAACCAATTTCCGCAAAATGCTCGCTGTAGCTGGCGGCCTTGCACTTGCCGTTCCTGCTCTTTCTGCATGTGCAGAAAAAGCTGACGATGCTGCTGTTGTAGCTGAAGAAGCAGCTGAAGACGCAACATGTGCGGCTGAAGATGCAACATGTGCAGCTGAAGAAGCAACTGATGCTGCTGCTGATGCAACCGTTGATGCTGCTTGTGCAGCTGGCGATGCTACCTGTGCAGCTGCAGACGCGGTTACCGAGTAAGCTCAGCTTATTCAGCATTGGAAAATGCATTAGAAAGGCTGTTTGAGCTTACCAGCCAGATAGCTAAAGAGGGCGTCTCGCTAGTACCCAGAGTGGTACCGGCAGACGCCCCTTTCGTTCAATATCAACATTATCCCAAAGGGGATTGCATCGCGCCGGGCAACAAGTCGCGCTGGTTCTACCATGCGCACATGCCGGAAGAGCGCGAAGAAGGCGAACATGGCCACTTCCACATGTTCCTGCCACTCGACATGTTTGAAGATGTCGAACCTTATTATCAGCCTCCCGCCAAATTACCCAATGGCAAGCGGACTCAAGGTGTCGTCCATTTTGGCGCCCTAAGTTTCGGCCTTGATGGCATGCCGATCAGCTGGTTCACGACCAACTATTGGGTCACCTATGAATATATGATGCCGGCGGAAGCGATTGCTTCGCGACTGAGCAACTTTGATATGACCGGTGCGCCGGGCGACCCGCTGGTCAACGACTGGCTGACCGCAGCCGTCCGGCAATTTCATGATCCGCTCATAGAGATGGTCCGCAAGCGCGACGTCTTGCTGATGGAGAAAAAACAGGAATTGGGTTCCGCGGTCTTCGAAAACAAGAAAGTCGAGATTCTTTCCCGTCAGCCGTTTGATCTCTAGCGATCATGTCCCGGATTGGTGCGCTGTAATTTTCGCATCAGGCCCGGCCAGACCAGATTATCTCCCAACCCTTTCTGGAAAGCGGCAGCGCCCTGCTGGTAGACGCGATGCCCCATTTCTGCACTCTCCTCGTGGAGCTGGTCTTCTCCACCAACCGATTGCGCCAATATCTGCGTCTTGCAGGCATTTTCGAGGATATACATGCGCAGAAAAGCAATGGCACAATTCTGACCGATAGTGAGCGTGCCATGATTGCGCAGGATCAGCAGGTTCTTCTCCCCAAGATCGTTGATCAAACGGTCCCGCTCCTCCAGATCAAGCGCAATGCCTTCATAAGCATGATAGGCGATGTCATCGTGGACCTGCATCGAAAATTGGGTGTAGCGTCTAAGCCCGGCCTTCTGGACGGACACAGCGATGCCATAGGGCGTATGAACATGGATTACGCATCCAGCATCCTCACGAGCGCTGTGGACTGCGCTATGGATAGTGAAACCGGCCGGATTGATAAAATAAGGTGTGTCCTGCCGGATATTCCCGTCGAGATCGATCTTCACCAAGGCCGACGCGGTCATTTCGTCGAACAACACGCCATAAGGGTTGATCAGGAAGCGCTCCTCACCATCTTCGTCGGGCAAGCGGGCGGATATATGAGTGAACACCAGATCGGTCCAGGCGTGCATGGCACAAAGCCGGTAAGTTGCCGCCAGATCACAGCGCAGCTGCCATTCCACATCAGAGACTTTGCCTTGGAGAGTTTCGATATCATGGGGGTCGGGGATCGAAAATCCGGGGCCAACCGCCATTGCAGATTCATGGGTTTGGATTGCGGTTGCCATGATCAGTTCCTTTCCTTGAAATTTCACGGTCAATGCAAGTAGCCTTGCATTGCACATAATCGCAACTAAACTATCTTTTGCGCCCTGGTGTCAAGTACAACGGCAGACGCTGCGCCGGCCCGCGACAGCTCGAACGACAAACCGGACAAACGCCAATCGGAAACTCCGATATCGAATTATTTGCGTATTTTCAGGCGAATGATCTTGCGGATGAGAGAAGGCTTTGGCGGTTGTCCGCCCAGACTGATTGATTTGGTCTGCATCAACACGCCCAGTCAAAGCGTTTGGCAGATTTCATATGAAACCCGTTGCGGTCAGAACCTTTTGCATCATTCAGGTCGATATTCGCCTGCTTGAGCCAGTCATCGCAAATTCCGATCTCGGGTGACATTTCAGAGAAGCTCACGTCGAGAAAAACCCCCTCGTTCGATTGCTCCATTGTTCTCAGGAGCTCTTCCGTTGCAAACATCGCTTCCGCTTTGGTGGTGGCTGTGAGGAGAACCGCAAATTGCGTTCCTCCCATGCGCCCGACACAGTTCGACGGTTTGAGACGTGCGATCAGTGACTGAATGATCGTCCTTAACAGGATGTTGCCGGACAAGCCGCCGGAACGGTGCGTGAGCATTTTATAGAGATCTACTTCAAAAAGAACGAGCGTGCTTTTAGTTTTATGCCGGTCGTACAAGGAAATCGCTTTCTGCACTTCTACAGAAAATCCGCTACGTGTAAGAGCCCCGGTCAGCCGGTCCTTATCCGCCTGTTGACGCAATTCCAGTTCATGAATGACCAGTTCCGCCAGCTGTTCCATCAATTCTATATTCGGGTGCGTAAACTTCCTCGGAACAATATCTCCTGCACAAAGCGCTCCGATATTATGACCATCCGGCGTCGTCAGTGGTACGCCAATATAGCTCTTCAGCGACAGGACACCGCTCGCCGAAGGATCATTTGCGAAACGCGGGTCCCGGGTCGTGTCTTCAACTATCAGCGAACTATACTGGCCAATGGTATGATTGCAAAATGCGGTATATCGCGGTACTTCGGGCACATCAAAACCGATTTTCGATTTGAACCACAACCGGTCTCCATCCATCAACGATATTGCGGACATGGGAACATCGAGAGCCAATTTTACTGCTTTGGTAATATGGTCGAAGCAATATTCCTCGACAGTATCCAGAACATCATATCGCTCCAAGGCAAATTGCCGCGCTGCTTCCGCCTCGAATTCGAAACTCCTTCCAACGCTCATTCTATCACCCAGTTTCGCCGACATATAATGAGAGACGGTCATCTGGACAAAAAACTAAGCAATATTCCTCGGATTCCGGGCGGAATGACGTCCGCGCTGGTGTGCAAAACGCTGAACCGGTCTGACCGATCAACACTCATGCGTAAGCACGGTCGGACTCGCCAGGATCGTTCTTGAATAACGTTTCAGGACTTAATCGAGCCAAATCAGTCGATACAACGTCTTGGTCCGTGCCATCGCCCTTAGTCAGCTACTGCTTTTACCGTTCATATCACATAGCGAACTGGCTGAGGATGAAACCATGACACCCCGCGTTAACTTCGAACCTGATCGAAGCGATCAGCTTGCAGCAGATAGCAGGCGGTCAAACAACCGCGAGGCGGTAGCGTCGGAAATATTTGTTCGGCAGTCCGATACGCAGCGGTTTCGCACGACATTGTCTGATCTTTCAGTCACCGGTTTTAAAATGCAATGTTGCACGAGTCTTGATGCTGACAAATTAGTATATGTAACCTTACCCGGATTGCAAACGCTCGGAGCGCATATCCGGTGGGTACATTATCATGATTATGGTTGCGAGTTCACCTCTCCCTTGCATACCGCAGTTCTCGAACATATTGTTTCAGTTATTCGAAAATCGTAATGTGGCAAGGATCAACCCCCGGATCTCGATAATCGCCTTTAAAGGCTCCGTTCAATCAGCAAAATAAAGCTCCAAAAGCCCGCATTTTCATTAAATCTTAGATATCCGATTGTCCCGAACCCCGATAGCGCGTATCAATCTGTCACTACCCGAGGAATTTGGGCTTTAATGCAACTAAAGCAGAGCATGGTCGTAGGTACTCAAGAATGCGACTACGTTTTTATTGGGGAATGTAGCAAGACGGGGGGGGGCTCTAGAATTGCAACGTAAAGGCAATGGATAATTTTGAAGCTGAGCTGGCAGAGCTCCGGTTGACCATGCAGCAAGCAATCGAAAGATTTGAGATACTGGATAAACGGATTGCGGATTCGGATAAACCAATCGGCAATAAACAAATTTTTTTCAATGAAGACGTGAACCATGTTGATCTGATTGATCGTGCTGAGAAATATCTGCATTGGGGGCGATTAAAGTCCCGGTCACTGGACACCGGGAATGGCTTGTTTGCGGACTCCTGCTGGATCATGTGTCTCGATATCTACATCTGTGACCTAAAAGATAAGCGGGTGACAGTTTCAGCCATAGCGCATAGTTCCGGCATCCCGATGACGACAGCGATGAGATATATTAACGTTATGGCCGAGCAAGGCTTGATTGTAAAAACTCCAAATCCTGCCGACAATCGCATGATTTTCGTTTCGGCGTCGCTCGATTGCAGGAAGAAAATAGAAACCCTTCTTTCCAGCGCTCCCTGCTGAGCTCCAAGCCCCGACTCCGTCCAAAGACTAACGTGCAGTCGACCCAGAAAATTATCTGAATGTAGAGCGCCATCCTCGCCCCTTAGCCATGCACCTGATAATCGCTCCAGAGCCTGTGGCGCTAATCCGGCACAGGATCGGCGCGTTCAACGAACATTATTCATCCAAAACTCAAGGGAAATTCGCCGAATCCGATATTCTACAGCGGGAAGCATCAAATCACATTTTTAACACGAAACCGACGCCCCATTATGCAGTCCGCCGCTGATTCGTAACGTCCACGAGCCGCGACGAACGTCTATTTGGTGGAACTGACGTCATTTCATTAACCCATATTTAACCATCTTTGTCCATTTCTGACGTTACCAGGTGACGGTTCGGAGATTGCGGGATCTCCGAACCACCCTTCCCCGGCAATTCGGGGATGCGGGTGTATTTGTTATCTGGGTAGTTAAATGACCGATGTAAATTTAGAGACGTTGCTTGCTGAGAAGCTGATCGGCGATAGTCCAAAAATGCAGCAATTGCGTACAATCATTAAATTTGCTGGCCGGTGCAATAGCTCGATCATGATCACGGGCCCTTCCGGCAGCGGCAAGGAAGTTGTTGCTGAGGCCATCCACGCTATTTCAGATCGCGGAAACGCCCCCAATATTGCTGTCAATTGCGGCGCACTGCCCGATCAATTGATTGAATCCGAACTTTTCGGTCACGAAAAGGGCAGCTTTACCGGTGCCGTAAACCAGCATGTCGGGTTGTTTGAACAAGCCGATAGCGGTACGATATTCCTCGATGAGATTGGCGATATGCCGATCAACATGCAGGTGAAGCTCCTGCGAGTATTGGAAACACGTATTGTCAACCGGGTGGGTGGTAACCGCAATATCGGCGTCGACGTGAGGGTGATCGCCGCGACGCACAAACACCTCGGTGAATACATCAAAAGCAAGTCATTCCGTGAAGATCTCTACTATCGCCTGTGTGTTGTTCCGATCGAAGTGCCGGCGCTCAATGAACGGGCAGAGGATATTCCCGCATTGATTGCGCATTTCCTGAAAAATCAGGATGGAAGAAATCCCCTCCCCATCTTTACCGCAGAGGCTTTGGCGGCAATGCAGTGTTATGATTGGCCGGGCAATGTTCGTGAATTGCGCAATGTCGTTGAGCGCGCTTCGGTTTTCTTTTCTGGTCAGCAGATATTAGCTGACGACGTTGCCAAACTGGTGCAATCCGATATCGCACAGGCTATTCCGAATATGGATGCTACAGTATCTGCGCCGAAAGGATTATCGCGGACCGATCAAACTGTGCCTTTTTCCTCCGCTCCACGCGTCTCAAATTTCGCGCATCAGGAAGACAATATTCGAGACTTGAATGTCCATCTTCAATTTGAAGAACGTCGGATCATCATGAAAGCGCTGGATACGTCGCATGGCGTCGTCTCCCGTGCAGCGCGCTCGATTAATATCAAACGGACCACACTGATCGACAAGATGCGTAAGCATAACATCGACTGGCGCGTTGAAGATCGTGTTGATTATCAAGTTGCGGTCTAGCAACGCACAGCTTAAACTAGTTGAAGGGCGCGATAGCGGTCCAAGCCTTCTCAATTTCGTGAATCATTTCTCGCGCAGACTCGACGCGCTCGACACAGGATTCCCTCCCTTCCATCTGAATGCGCTTTGCAGCTTCAGTATAGATTATGTGCAAAGTCTGCGCCAGGTCCCCCGCCACCTCGAAGTTCAGTGATTCATCCAGACCACTGAGAATGGCCAGTGCTTTCGCTCGATATTGAAAAATGCGTGCATCGTCACCGCGCCGCGCACTTTCAATCATCAGGTTAAGCGTGTCGCGCAGTTCTTCAAAAAGCACCGCGACGAGTTCATAGGGATTTGCCGCTAAAACACGGCTTTCCTTTGCAACGGATTGGTAGCTAGAGGCTCGTTGAATTCGGGACTGAAATGTCATGTTCTATTGCTTTCCCAGATCAGTTTCTGTTGTCGTTGAAGGAGGCGAATTGTTGTTCAACATAGGATTGTGTCGAGCGCAGAATCGAGAGTTGCCGTTCAAGTCCTGCAAAGGTCGTCTGTAGCTGTTCGCGCAGTCGGTCACCGTCTTCGTTGATCTTTACCCGCGCTTCCGAAATCGATTCCCGGATTGCTTCCAAACGCTTCTGAGCCACGGTCAAAGCGCCACTGTCACTCTTTAGTGCAGTAGAAATGGCGTCGAGCGCGCCGGCCAAGCCGATCTGAGTATCAGTAGCAACTGCGGGCTCAAGCATTAATTTGATTGCACCACTGTCCAATGCCAGAGCGGCATCGAGACGCGTACTGTCGATACTCAGCGTACCATCAGGTTCTGTCCGCACGCCAATATCCGCAAGCGTCTTGAAATCACCAACATCGGTAAGCCGGGTTGATGTCAATTGGCTAAGCTTGCGGATGACTTCGCGGGCCCCACGGTCGCCTGCCAACGGTCCGCCGCTGTCTCCTTCCAGTCCGGGTTTGGTTGCATTATTCAGCGAACTGCGTAATTCATTATAGGCGGTTACAAACTCCGTAACCAACCCGCGAACGTCCAAGGGTTCCGAACCACCATTGATCGTGAATTGCGTCCCCACTTGAGCGGCCAACAGGGAAATTTGCACGCCCGGTATCGCGCCGGTGACGGTATTGCTACTGTTGGTGAGCTCGATGCCATCGATTTTGACAATGCTGTCCAAAGCTGTTGCTATATTGGTCAAATTCATCGCGGGCGAGACCCCGCTTTGCGTTAACGTAAACGCATTCTCGGCACCTTCTTGTGCTTCCATGACCAGACGGGCACCCGCTTTGTCCGTCAGTATTACTGCGGTTACGCCACTGTTGCTGGCATTTATCGCATCTCGCATACCGGCCAGGCTGTTGTTGGTGCCGTCGATGACAACATCAAAACTACCACCGCTGTTGTTGATGGTAAGCGTTCGCTCGCCAACGGCGGTGGAAGCGGTGGCAAAAACGTCCGATATTTCGCGCTGGGCAACCGCGATTTGCACAACCTCAACCGAAGCAGGCAATCCTTCCGGCCGGCCACCTTCCAGTACCGATGCTGTTGCCAAATCCTGACGGCCAGAGACCAGGTCACCGACAAAGCCTTGTCCGTTCAAAGTCTCCTTCACAGCCGCAGAAAAAGTGGTCAGGGCGGACTGAGTAGCCGCCATGGCAGATATTCGGGAAGAATTTAGTTGCGAGCGCTGATTAAGTTGACCGAGTTTTGCGCCTTGGGAGGCAGCCAGCAGGTCGTTTACAAGCTGCGCTGTGTTAATTCCAGAGCCAACCCCGAGGCTATTTGCGATATTTCCGAACATAAGAAACTTCCTTTGGGTATTTTACGGCGTGTCTGGACGCAAATTAATGGCGTGATGCAATTTGAAATCAGGCCAATCGCGCGCCATCGACTCCATATTTAACGTCATCGGGCAGCGAAATTTTGGGCTTGTTGATCGGACTGACCATTTTGGCATCTAGCTGGATCAGGAAACTAAGGATCATTGCGACCGCAGCGTAGAGACGATCATCGATCACATCACCAACGTCCGATGTATAATATATCGATCGTGTAAGGTCAGGATATTCCATAACGGGCGTGCCGATTTCACCGGCCATCTCACGCATGGCCAGCGCAATGGCATCGCATCCTTTGCCGAGCACAACGGGAGCCATATCCTGTTCGCGGTCATATCGTAGAGCAACCGCGAAGTGGGTTGGATTAACCAGAACCACCGTAGCTTCAGAAACTGCCTTGCGTGTGGAATCGTTGAGCATCTCGGCACGCCGCTGACGCTGGATCGCGCGGACATCGGGAGAACCCTCGCTCTCTTTATGTTCATCCTTGATTTCCTGCTTCGTCATTTTCAGCCGTTTACCGCGCTGGAAAAGCTGGATCGGAACGTCGATCATCGCGATCAGCACCATGCTGACGCAGATTCCCACTAAAAGCTTGAGGAACAGGAATGAATAGCTGGCAACAGCGTTTCCGACATCTTGGGCGGCAAGTTGCGCTATCTGGTCGAGATGCAGATATATTATTGATACGCCTACCGAGCCAATCAGGATCACTTTCATCAAAGATTTGCCGAGTTCCATCACGCCATTGGACCCGAATATACGTTTCAATCCCTTGATTGGATCCAGTTTTGACGGCTTCGGTTTCATCGCGGACCATCGAAAGCCAAACGAACCCAGCACCGCAGGCGTTGCAACTGCAGCGACTATCAACAACGCAAACAGGCTCATGAATTCTGGTACTATGTCGGATACCAAAGCCACGCTGCGATCACCCACTTCGAACGCCTCGATATCTTCGGGCCGAATGATTAGCGCGCTGGCTACCATATTGGCCAGCGCGCTAAACAGCAGGCCGCCAAACATCAAAAATGCAGCGGTGCCCGCAAAGATCATCATCGCACCACCCAAATCGCGGGATTGGAGGACATCGCCCTTTTTGGCACTATCCTGTAATTTCTTTGGGGTTGGTGCTTCGGTCTTTTCTCCGCCGCCGGGGGATTCTTCCGCCACTATCCACCTCCTGCAACGAGCGCCGCCTGGTCAAGACCCATTCCCAACGCCCGAATGACAGCATCAGCGATAATCGGGGCGGTGACCGCCAAACCCACCAGACCGGCGGTAATTGTTACGGGTATACCGACTGCAAACAGATTGAGCGCAGGTGCCGTCCGGGCGAGGAAGCCCATCATCAACTGTACGAGAATGAGTGCGCCACCCACTGGCAAAGCTATGAGCAATCCCATGGAAAACAGCGTCCCGCCAAATTGCACCATGCTGTAAAGCATTTCGGGGCCCATCATCGCAAAGCCGGGAGGAAGCGCCGCATAGCTTTGCACGATTGTCGCGATCAACATCAGATGTCCGTCTATGGCGAGCAAAAGCAAAGTTGCAAAGATCGTCAGGAACTGCCCGATTACCGGCGTCGATTGGCCGGTTTGAGGATCTGACATGCTAGCAAAACCAAGGCCCATGGCATTGCTGATCGTTTCCCCGGCGATCATCACGCTTGAATAACCAAGTTGAAGCGCAAAACCTATCGCCAGACCGGTGACAACTTCACCCATAACGAACAAGCTATTGCCCAAAGTAATCGCTGTTTCACTCGGTAAATCGAAGCTCACACTGTTCGTCGCAACCATCCCGATCATGAACGCCAGAATAATACGGATTTGAATAGGTATGTTCGTCGCACCAAAAATTGGTGCGACAACCATTGCCGCGCCGGGCCGGATCATCGCCATCAACCACATCCACATCTGGCCTTCAAATTCTGCGAATGCGGGCGCTATCACAGCAAGAGGTCCGGAATGCGGGCGTAAATTTCGCGAGTGAAGTCTGCGATCAGCAACAAGATCGACCCGCCGAAAACACCGACAACCGCAGCGACCACAATCAGCTTGGGAACAAAGGTCAATGTTTGCTCGTTGATCGACGTTGCTGCCTGCACCATGCCCAGCAGAAGCCCGACCAACAATGCGGGTATCAGAAACGGAGCCGCTGCCAGGGCGGTGATCCAAAGGGCTTGCTGTGCAATGCCAATAAAGAAATCTGGATTGTCAGTCATGATCTAGGTCGCAAAAGAACCGGCAAGAGAACCCATGGTCAGTGCCCATCCATCAATCATCACGAACAATAGCAATTTGAAGGGCATTGAAATAATCACGGGCGACAGCATCATCATACCCAACGACATCAACACTGCGGCCACCACCAGATCGATGATGAGAAATGGCAAGAAAACCAGAAATCCGATTTGGAAGGCCGTTTTCAACTCGCTGGTTACGAAAGCGGGAAGCATAATGGAAAACGGAATCTCTTCGGCGGATGAGAAACCCTTCTTGTCAGATAGTTCCATGAATAGTTTCAGATCGCTCTGCCGGGTCTGTTTTGCCATGAAACCATGCATAATCGTTCCGGATTTTTCGATGGCTTCTGTCAAACCGATCTCGTCAGCGGAATAGGGTGCAATCGCCTGCTCGTTGATTTGCTCGATTTGCGGCGCCATGACGAACATCGACAAGAACAGGGCCAGGCCGAGCAAGACCTGATTCGGCGGTGACTGCTGCAAACCCAGCGCGTGGCGCAATATTGACAAGACAATGATGATCCGGGTGAAGCTCGTCATCATTAATATGAGGGACGGCAACACAGTCATCAGACCCATTACGATCAGTATCTGCAATGTGGTACTCAGCGGCTGACCGTCACCCGAGATGTCGTCTAATGCACGTTCCAAGGCAACAGACGCTCCCGGAGCCGAATCCTGGGCGAATGCCGGATCGGCTGCACAGGCCGATGCGAAAAACAGGCCGAAAACCAACGCTACTTTTAGACTATTCCGCATGGTGAGAATCTATCTTTTGAATACCGTTGCGGGTCACGGCCAACAATATCTGGCGGCCTCCAAAATCGACGACGGCCAGTTTGCTCTGCACTCCCATGGGGAGAGTTTCGACGACGTTCAAAAGATTCGAATTTTGTCGCGTCATCATCTGCGGCTGATACTTGCGATAGAGCCAAAGACACCCGAAGATCAGCAGGCCTATCAATGGCAACATGATAAACAGCTTGATGATATAGAAGGTCATCAGTTGCGCCTTTCGACCCGCGCGCGCGTCATACCGTTGGACACGATCTCCGCAATACGCACACCGAATTTATTCTTGACCGGAACAACTTCTCCCCGGGCCACAAGAGTTCCATTCACATTGATGTCGATCAGCTGGTCGACCTGTCTGTCGAGCTCGACCACAGACCCTTCTCGCAAATCCATTATTTCTGATACTGTCATCGACACATTGCCAACTTCGACCGAGAGCCTGACTTTGATATCGGACAAGAAACGATAATGGTCCTGGGGCGACTCCCCTTCGATATCGACACGCGTTGCGGCGTCCAGCATTTCGCTATTATGAGTCATATCATTCATCATCTAGTCCTATAAAAAATTTTTAATTTTGAAGGCTACACCGCCGCTTTGCTCACCGATGCTGCCGTGAGCGAAAACCCGGTCTCCAACGATAAGTGGAACATTGTCTGTTGGCGCGACGGGCAAAATATCTCCGACGGCAAGTCGGGAGAGTTCTGATAGCTGCATGGTCGGACGGGCGAGAACCGAACGGACAGGCAAGTAAATCTGCTCCACGGAATCTTTGAGATTGGCTTTCCAGATCGGATCGATTTCATTCACATCCCGAAGATGGGGGCGGTTCAATTGTGGCTCAATTGCTATCAATCCATCTATCGTCTGGATTATGTCAATCGCCGCGATCTGATGCCCAGAGAGTTGAACGGATGTCGCGGAAACCAGAACATTTTCATCTTCCAAATCCAGTTCAATATCGCCCTTGTCGTAAATACAGCAATTGTAACGAACCGTTGTTGCAAAAAGAGTTGACCACGCGTCGGTCAATCCGTTGGCAATCGCGCCAGCCAACCGATCGATCATCGCGATTTCAGACTTTTTCAATTCCCCGATGCTTTGCGTCCCACCATCAAATTGTCCGCCAAAGAAACAGTCAACCGATGCGGTCAAATATGTTCTGGCAACCCGAACCAATATCGGACTCTTCGAAGCGCCCAGGTGGAATTCCAGATAAACAGACTCAGTCTCCAGACCGGACAGCCAATCGCTGAAAGAAAGCTTCGTACTGTCACCAACTTCCACTTCCAAGTCACAGTCAATCACATTTGACAGATACACTTTCAAAGCACCGTCGAGTTTTTTCTCAACCTTCTTATAGGCCAGCAACAAGAGGTCGTCCGGACCGCCTTTTTTAAGTAGGCTGTGATTTGCCGGACCAGCAACATTCTCTGCTGCTGCAGTTCCGGGATCCGTAGATGGTGTTTTGGCATTCGTCATGATCTTGCTACTTTCAAAAGCGCTTACTGAACAACCATGTTGGTGAAGTAGACATCCTCAATTCCGCCAAAGCCGGTTTTCTCTTTCAGCGTTTCATTGATAATATCTCGCAGCTTCTTTTTCAGCTTGCGCTTGCCTTCCGGCCCCTCAAGTTCGATCGCATCTTGCTGACCCAATTCCATGAGAACCGCCGATCGAATCGCAATCTCATGATTGGTTACATTTTCGAAAACACGTTCGTCATAATAAGTAGAAACAGCGAGTGACAACTGCGCGAAACTGTCTGAATTAGACAGGTTCGAAGTGAACGGCTGTTCAATCTGATGATAAGTCACTTTGTAGGCACTGGGCGATGCCTTCGGCACCGACTGCCTTGCCTCTTTCTCGCTAACAGCCGTTCCATCCTTCAGTATAATCTTGGGCTTGTTGGGATCTTCTGATTCCTCATGATCTCCACCGACCATCCCGGCCGCATAAAAGCCTCCGGCAGCCCCTCCACCACCAAGAAGCGCGATCAAAACAGTGGCAACGAGTATGGTCTTAAGCTTACCCTTCTTCTTAGGCGCTGGGATTTCTTCTTCTGATTTCGTCTCTGACATTTTGACCTCTAAACTGGTTAAATTTCTTGTTCCGGGAATGGCTTTCAGGCGTATCGGCTACTGTCTGATGCGGGATCGTTTTCGGTAGTATTGTCGAACGACGATGCCATTTGGCGATGCTGCGACGGTCTTGCTTGCTGTTCCCGCGCGTCGCGGTTTTCCTGCTGCGAAAGATTTCCACCATCGGTTCTTGATGACGAGAATGTATTTTCTTTCACGTCGACACGGAGTGTCAGATCATCGCGACCCTGGGATTTCAAGATGTCCTGCAGCAGCTGACTATGTTGAACAATGATGTCTTTGGCCGCTCGATGCTCCGTTTGAATTTCAATAATCTCCGTTGATCCGCGCGTGGTGAAGATAATTTCCATCCGGCCCAGATTGCGGGGATTGATTTCAAACGTCTTTGGTCCGCCGGTTACCGAAATATCCGCGATTTCAGCGGCTAGTCGCTCGGCAATCTGCGGCGCGGACATATTGAATAAAACAGGTTTTTGAGTCGTTTCACGAACAGCCAACTGCGCAGGGAAATTGGCGAGCGGCTGTTGTTCGATCGAGGTTTCAAGAGCCTTGATTTTTGGCTGCAAATCCAGCTTGACCGATTCAACAAACTCGCCGTCAGTTACAATCGGTTTCTTTAGATCGCTTGTGGCAACTGGCAGAAGACCCTGCGGCGATGAACGAAAATCAAACTGACCCAGCCCAGACCGCGCATCCGCTTGTCCCCCTCCCTTCGTAACGAGCGGAGAAAGTGCTGCCGCGTGCTTGCCCGCCTCCAATTTGCTTGTCTGGTCGTTGAACTGGACATCAAGGGCTTCAAGTTCATGCGATTTTGATGCTTTTGCAGCTGCCGCTATCAGATCACCGTTTTCACTACGCATTTGTGATTGCAGGCTTTGCAGCTTCAGAAGCCCCTTGTCGCTGCTTGGGAAAATTTCGTCGCCGACCGCATTTTCACGAATGCGTGACCGAAATTGAAATTCTTCTCTTTGCCCGGATTGACGCTTATCGGTCCCCGGCCGTCCATCGGCCACATCTGATGCGCCTCTAGTCGGTGGCATATCGATTTGCGAACCATTGCCTAGATTGACGTTTGCCTGCCGCGACAAGATGTCCGAGGTAAGTCCAGCCCCAGCTTGGTGGGCTTCCTCATCTGGAGAGGATGCAGTCGCGACGCTATTTTGCAGTGTCTCCGGATCGATCATAACATCTTGGTTGAACGTGGTCTGATCTTGTTCGATTTTTTGCGAGGTTCTATCCTGGCCGAATATCTTGCTACCAAAACTTTGATTGAGAAAAGGCAGAACATTATCCGTTTCCCAAGGTTGAGCAGGAACAGAACTGGCCTCGTCGACACCGATATCCTCGAAATCGGAAGTGTCGATTTCCTTCCCGGCGGAACCAGAATGAGCTTGCTCTTCAGGTGGCCGCAACAGTGATCCAAAATCAGAATTTGAAGTTTTATGTTCCATGCTTAATGGCTTTGCAGAAAACATGCCAATTATGGAGTGAGCGGCTTCGGACATGATTTTACCAATCATCACGATGTTCCTTTTTTTTGTAATTATCTATGTTGTACAATATGTTACTTGAAGTATCTTCTTGCCGAGTCTCCGCTTTCCGGAGTATTGAAACCTTCGATTTCAACAACTTCTCGGTGCCGTCATGAATGGCCTGAGCGGCAAAATTTTGCCGCTCTGCCGCGGCAAGAACCTGCATCGCGGCTTGAGCAGAAAGCTCCACGACACGCGAAGCTTCCATCAAGCGATCCGACAATTCCATCTTGGCAGAAAACAGGCCCGCCGTTACCGCGACTTCGCTCTGGTGGGTTTCAGCGTGAAGGCTTTTAATTCTCTGCACGTTGTTTTCCAAAAGCGCGTAATGGCTGCCGGCCTGGATCAGCGCACGCTCCTTCAAACGCTTCTGCGTATCGCGAACCTTTAACACGCGCCGCAGCCCTCTAACGCGCCGCTTCATGATGCAAACAGGCCAGAAAGCTGGGTCACGCTTGTCCGGAAATCGACAAGTTCACGCGGTTTCTGCTTGATATACTCAATAAGGAGTGGCCAACTGGCCAAAGCTTCATCAATGCTGGCGTCATTGCCCGCCTGATAAGCACCCATCAGGACAAGATCCCGGTTTTCCTCGTAAATTGACCAAAGGCGCCTGAAGTGAAGCTGTGCTTCCTGATGTTCAGGTTCAATAATATCAACCGCGACGCGGCTGATTGACTTTCCCACATCAATCGCCGGAAAAATTCCCTGCTCTGCCAACGACCTGGATAATATGATATGGCCGTCAGCTATAGCCCGGGCACTATCAACCACGGGGTCGTCCATGTCATCGCCATCGGCCAGCACGGTATAAATGGCTGTTATCGATCCACCGGTATCGCTGTCATTTCCAGCCCGCTCAACCAAACGCGGGATCAACGAGAGTGCCGAAGGCGGGTAACCTTTCATGGTAGGAGGTTCACCTGCAGCCAAACCAATTTCTCGCTGCGCGTGAGCCACCCGGGTGAGACTATCGATCACCAAAACCACCGATAGTCCCTTTGATCTGAAATATTCCGCGATAGCCGTTGCCCGGTAAGCAGCTTTCAATCGGGAAGATGGTGAATGATCGGCTGGAACGGCGATCGTCACGGTGGGCACAGAACCCTTCTTTTCGCGACGGCGGCTGACAAAATCGTTAACTTCGCGGCCACGTTCGCCGATCAGGCCAACAACCACGACATCAGCCACGACTCCATCCAATATCTGGTTGATCAACATCGACTTGCCGACACCCGAGCCGGCAATAATGGCCATGCGCTGTCCCTGACCGATGGTAAGCAGACCGTTTAGCGCACGAATACCGATGTCGATCGGCCGGGAAACGCTGGCGCGCCGAAGGACATTGCCTTCTTGTCCTGCCAAAGGAACGGTTTCGGTGGTCAATATCGGACCTTTGCCATCAATCGGCTCGCCCATTGGCCCGATCACCCGGCCAAAAAGGGCTTCGCCGACAGCAGCCTGATTGGATTTGGCATACGGCAATACCCGGCTTCCGCTCCGTAATGGAGCGTCTTGCACCATTGGGATCATCAGCGTCCTGGCACCCTTGAAGCCGACAACCTCGGCGCTGATCTCGCGGCCATCGGTCGCCATTACCCGACCCGAATAGCCGAGCGGATACTCAAAACCAGTAACCTCCAGCATGCCATTATCGTGCGCCGATAATTTGCCGACATATCGCGGTCCGTTTCCGATATCATCGAGCCGCGCCAGCACTTCGCAAGCAGCTGACGGCAATCCGGTTGTTTCGCTTTCGGACGTTACAACATCAGTCATGATTGGACACCGATGTACCGCCACTAAATTCGTCGATCAGAGTCCGCAGTTCGTCCAGCACGACTTCCGAACCTTTTTCGATCCAGCCGCCGGAATGGCTGAGTTTCAGATTGCCCCGCAGCATGGATTCATCGCCGCGCAGAGCCAGTTTGCATATATTGCTATCGATAAGACCGACATCATCGGGATGAAGGATAAGCGTGACCCCTTTCTGGTCTTGATCCACCAGCTCTGCCAATTGCAATGCCCAGGCTTGTAGCAAGTCCGGATCGGGAATCGCCAATTCGGCGCAACGCTTGAATAGGGATTCCACGGCCGACAAAATGAACGCAAAACTGCCCTGCGAAGACAGATCGTTCAAATGCTGGATAGCATCTGCCAATGCATCGCTTTCTTGGCTCGAAGAAGCCTGTTCGTCTGCTGATGAGGCTTGGCCGTCTTCCCAGCCCTTTTTATAGGCGACACTGAATATATCGGCATCCTGCTCGCCAGATGGCATCGATTCCTCGGGCAGGCCACTTCCCGCGAAACTCGAAAAGCGGTCACTATCACTATCGCCCCCAACGGCAGCCAGCCCACTGGTCCAGGCTGAAAATCGCGTTTGTTCAGTTGTCGTCCGCCACAATGGGACTACGTCGTCATTACCGAAGGTTTTCGCCAGATTGGGATCAGACATAATCGGCTCCGGCACCAGCCATGTTTATCTCGCCATTGTCGAGCATGACTTTAGCAACTGCAATGACGGCTTTCTGGGCAGCAACGACTGCATCCATCGGTTGCGGAGGCGCTTCTTCCATATCATCCTGAATGGTTTCAGCCGCCCGTTTGGACATCGCCCCAAAGATTTTGGCTTTGAGTTCGGCCGACGCCCCTCTCAGCGCGGGAACGAGAATACTGGAATCGACTTTCCGGACCACTGAACCGATGTCTTTCTTGGACAAGTTCATCAGATCCGCGAAGATAAACATTTCATCCTCGATTAATTTCGCGGTTACCTTGTCTCGCTTCATCAATTCCTTCAGCAGCGACCGACCGCGTTCCTTCGATAGATTGTTGATAATCGTCGCACTGTCGAGCACGCCTCCGACCTGCATTGGCGGCGCAGCCTCCTCTTCAGGCGGTGTTGTGTTCTCCAAGAGCCCGTGAATATGAGCGAGAGCCTTAGCGCTGACAGGGCCAAGCGTGGCCACCCTGTAGATCAAGTCTGCCTGGATATCTGGCGGCAGCAATTCTATTATTTCTGCGGCAGCCTCCGGCGCTAAAAACGACATAAGAACCGCAGAAACCTGAGGCGGTTCATGCGATATCAGATGGGCAATATCCTTCGCCGGAATCCATTTCAGCATTTCAGCAATATTACTGGGCCGTTTTGGCGCGAAACGGTTCATAATCGTCTCGGCCCGGGAAGTACCCAAGGCCCGGCGGAAGACACGGCTGACTTTTTCATCGGACTTGTAGGACAACATAGTCTGATTCATGGTCAGCACGAGGAACCGATCCAAGGAACCGTCAATTTGCGTCGCATCAACATCGGCAACGCTAAACATCGCTTCGCCCAATGCTTCCACTTCATGGGGCTCGAGCCGTTCCAATATTTGGGCGGCTTCGTCGTCATTGAACAACAGCATCAATATGGCTGCGGTCTGGCGCCCGGTGATCAGCTCCAATTGTCCGCTTTCATCGCTAGTTTCTGTGTCATCTTTAACTTTTGTATCAGCCATCTACTTCTTCCAGTGCATCGGATTCCTTGAGCAATTCCTTCACCACCAGAGCCGCGTGATCCGGGTTCTGCTTGACGAAGTTCTGAGTCAAAATTGCGCGTTCCTGATAGCTTTTGGCCGAAGTGATCATATCAATGGTCACCGGCGAACCAAGCGCGCCCGCGGTCTGATTCTGCAGTGATCCACCATCCTCAGCTCTAGCTTGATTGAAGTTTCCGGATGCGTTGGCATTTCCTGGAACGGATTTTTGATTTGGATTGGGGAGCGCGGCTTTCTCGGAGGACTGCCAGCGCTTTAGAACCGGTCGACCGATACCGAATATGATCAACAGGGCCACTACGAGCGCAGACAGATTGCGTACCAGCATGCTGAACCAGGATGTCTCATACCAAGTTTCTGTCACCGGATCGTCAGCAACCGCCTTAAATCGACGCGCCGTTACAGCAATCTGATCCCCTCTTTCGGTACTATAACCGACAGTGCCTTTGATGAGTTTTTCAATCTCTTGGATTTCCTTTGGAGATTTTTTGTTCTTAAGTGCTCGATCATCAATCGCTACTGCGACGGATAAACGGGACACCTGACCTGGCGCTTGATTGATCACGGCGACTTCCCGTGCCAGTTCAAAGTTCCGGCGATATTCTTCGCTGGTACTTCTGGGTTCAGCAGCTCCCCCGGCTTCATCCGCGCCGGCGGCAGGCTGATCCGCGAACTCTGCGGCGTCAGGAGGACGGTTGGCAAGCGCCCCGGGAATGCCGCCTGCGCGGCTTCCGGCACCACCAAATTCGTTTGACTTTTGACCCTGTTCGGAACGCAATACCGAACCCTCGATCGGATAAGTCTCACTTGTCGCCTGTTTTTCATCAAAGTTTACATCTGCGGTGACTTCCGCAACAAAATTTCCGGGTCCTACCAGCGGCGTAAGCAAACTTGCCAGCGACTGACGATAACGGTCTTCGATTGCCGCCTTCACTTTCAATTGTGCATCACTCCCGGGGGATGCTTCGTCACTGTTGCTCGACAAGAGCCTGCCGTTCTGGTCGATCACCGATACGTTGGATGCGGAAAGTCCGGGCACCGAACTGGCAACCAGGTTCAGGATCGCCTGAGTCTCTTTCTCATCAAGCCTCGTTGAACTCGCCAGATGCAATATCACGGAAGCGGAAGGCTCATTTCTGTCGCGCAAAAATATGCTGGGCTGCTCAACGGCCAAATGGACCCGCGCAGACAAGACACTATCGATCGCTTCGATCGATCGCGCCAGATCCATCTCACGAGCATTGCGCAGTTTTTCCGATTCAACCGCTCGGCTTGCCCCCATTGGCATGCTCGACATAATAGTGTCACCGCTCGGCGCAGATCGAGGCAAGCCTTGGCCGGCCAATTCGATCTTGGCCGAATGATAGTCTTCTTTGCTGACGGTTAGCGTGCCGGTGTCATCGTCGACGCCGTAAGCAATATTAGCGACTTGCAATGCCTGCATCACCGCTGATTTGTCATTGTCGGGCAGGCCGCGAAACAGATCCCGCTGTGGTGGCTCGCGAAGAACCAACCACACGGTGAGCGCAGCCAATACGACCGCCGATAGTATTATCAGCGGCATCGCCCGCGCGATAGCGGGTTGTTTGAAAAGTGCCTGCAGCGAGCCGAGTGGACCACTTGAACCAGCATAGCTACCGTTTGCCGGCAGCAAAGCATTTGAGGTCGCGGGTGTCAGCGCCTGATCGGATGATAATTGCTCAGCCATCTATTATACCGACATGTTCATTATGTCTTTGTAGGCGGACAATAGTTTGTTGCGGACTTGCAAAGTGGATTCAAATCCCAGGGATGCTTTGTGTTTCGCGAGCATAACTGCTGCGACGTCATTGGTTTCGCCCATCTGATAGGCCGTCATTTCCTCATCCGCAGTTTTTTGAAGTTTGTTGACTTCTTGAAGTGCGCTGGTGAGTTGCGTCGAGAAGCTATTCGAACCCGTCGTTTCTTTCGGAGCAGAAGTTTGTCCGGGCCCACCAAGACCCGCATTCTTGGCGATATCTTGTAACGCGTTGTTTTGGTTAAGGATGGCATTGCGGGCGGCCATCAGGCTGTTC
Organism: uncultured Parasphingorhabdus sp.; assembly: GCA_965534715.1. Classification (GTDB taxonomy): domain Bacteria; phylum Pseudomonadota; class Alphaproteobacteria; order Sphingomonadales; family Sphingomonadaceae; genus Parasphingorhabdus. The sequence continues at coordinate 50,087 of CBETBW010000011.1, read as the reverse complement.
ATATTGACTGAAGACATTTTCTATATCCTCTCTATGCTGCAAGCGCGCGCATATCGGCCATCCGATAACGCAGCGTGCGTTCCGATATGCCGAGCTCTTTTGCGGCGTCACGGCGATTGCCGTTGGTTTTTTCTAATGTTTGATTGATGGCCTCATATTCGACATTTTTCGAAATCGAGTGCAGATCACGCCCACGAATGAAACGCGAGGAAGGCCTGTTTGAAACGTCGTCCTGCTTTGGCGTTGCGGTCAGCCGCGCTCCTGAAAAGACCAGATCATCGGCTTTGATCCGATCACCGTCACACATGACCAGCGCACGCTGCAAAACGTTGGATAGTTCCCGCACATTTCCAGGCCAGCTATGTTCTTTCAGGCGCTGGACACAGCAACGGGAAAGCGAAATGAATTTTCTGCTCCGCTTTTGGAAACCAATCATCATGAACGCAGCGATAGCGACAATATCAGCGGGCCGGTGAGCAAGAGGGGAAAGCTCGACCGGCATGACGTTCAGACGCCAGTAAAGATCTTCGCGAAACCGCCCTGCCCCAACTTCTTCGGCAAAGTCACGGTTGGCCGCGCAAAACACGCGAACATCAATTTTTTCGTGACGGGACGCGCCAACGGGAAGTATTTCGCCCTCTTGGAGGACCCGAAGCAGCTTGGACTGACTTTCAAGCGGCATCTCGGTAATCTCGTCGAGAAATATTGTGCCGCCGTCGGCTTCCTTGAACAAGCCCACCGCACTGTTATACGCACCGGTAAAGGCACCCTTCTTATGTCCAAATAAAATGGACTCGATCATTGACTCCGTGATCGCGGCACAGTTTACGGTAACAAAAGGCTTGTTCGCCCGCTCACTATTTTCATGAATGAATCGTGCCATGCCTTCTTTGCCGGTACCGGTCTCGCCGGTGATCATGACGTTGGCATCACTGCGCGCCACCCTAGCGGCATATTTATATAGGGCTATCGAATTTGGGTCTGCATATGCTGGCCCCTTGCCACCGCGCATCGATTCAACAATGCAAGACAGACCAAATTCTCTGTCCGCATTGCCAAACTCGATACGCAGTGGTTGGCTGAGGGTAGCCGGAACGAAATGGAATGGTCCATCGCGGTAAACCACGACGGGATCTTTTGCTCCTTCATATTCACCTTTGGATGCTTCGCGGGTTGTGTGGGGTAGTTGCGCGGCAGAAGATGAATATTGGTGGGCCGAGTGAATCGTTTCAACACTCGCTAGCAAATCGACAAGTTCTGGAAACCTAGAGACCAGGCTAGGGTTCAGTTTATCGTTGATCATGGCCATTCCCTCACGTTGTACATCAAGCGCAGGACCTAATGTCCATGTGCTTGCCAACTACTTTGCAATGGCCGTGCCAGTTTCATAAACGGCAAAAATCTGCCGATCAATCCCGATGCAGCTGTCGGAAACTCGTCATCCATGTCGGAAAGTGGACACTCTTGATGTAGCCTGTCGGAAACCCGTCATTTTTTTTGCTTAATTAAATTTAGAGGCCGCCGTTAACTACCTCGAGGCCGCTTCATCTGACGAGGTGACCCGCTAGATGAAACGATTATGTTAACTGTGAAAAGGACGACACCATGACTGTAATAGGAACAAACGTTACGGCCCTGCGTACCAGCTATGCTTCAAACCAAGCTGAAATGGGTCTTGCCAAATCTATCGAACGCCTTTCAACGGGCCGCCGTGTAAACTCTGCTGCCGATGACGCCGCTGGCAACTCGATTGCCACACGTATGACGTCGGAAGTTCGTGGTTTGAACATGGCCATCCGTAATTCCAATGACGGCATTTCATTGGCTCAGACTGCAGAAGGCGGCATGAACGAGATCACCAACATGCTGCAACGTATGCGTGAACTGTCTGTCCAATCGGCCAACGGTACCCTGTCATCTGGTGACCGCACCAACCTGCAAGCCGAAGTTACGGCATTGGTCGCGCAGATCGGTGATGTTTCATCGCGAACGACTTTCAACGGCGTCGCATTGCTTGACGGTACCAACGCTTCAATCAGCATTCAGACCGGCAGCGCCGCAAGTCAGACGGTTTCCGTCGCACTCACCGATGTTGATGCAACCGCACTTGGCGTAAACGCTATCGATATCAGTACCGATACTGGCGCAGCTACTGCATTGACCGCGCTGGACACCGCATTGGATACGATTACAACGGCTCAGGCTAATTTAGGTGCTTCGCAGAACCGTTTGCAGAGCACGATAGCCAGTCTGTCCGATCGCGTGGCCAACATCACAGAATCGCGTTCGCGTATCATGGACGTCGACTTCTCCGCTGAAACCACTCAGCTGGCCAAAAACCAGATCCTGAGCCAGGCTTCTACGGCGATGTTGTCGCAGGCTAATCAGTCTCAGCAGTCCGTACTGAGCCTGCTCCGTTAATATCTGAATTCACCAACACGAAAAAGCCTCTTCCCGAACGGGAGGAGGCTTTTTCTATTCGTGAAAATTAGAAGTCGGCTTGTGGGTGGATGCAGGACGAGAAGTTTAGTTGGCAGTCATTGCAACCTGCAGCTTCTCCAACGCACGCTTTTTGATCTGGCAGATGCGCACAGAAGATACTTCAAGGATATCCCCGATCTCATCCAGCTGCATTTCCTCCACAAAATAGCAATTGAGCACAAGTTGTTCGCGCTCGTTCAGCTGCTTCAGTTTCGCGGACAGCAGTTCTGCCATCTGGGACTTTTCCAATATTTTGTGCTGATCATCTTCCTGGTCGGTAAACCAGCTACTGGAATCGCAATACACTTCATCCAGTGAGCCGAGATGAACATCAATCGCGCGATCGGTGTTCTTGCGGAAATCGCCAGGATCCATCTCCATCGCTAGAGCCAGTTCTGACTCATTGGGTTCCCGGCCAAGTTCCTGCACCAGCTTGTCACGAAACCTTCGCACTTTCTTGTGCCAATCGACGGATGTTCTGCGCAAATTGCACGTTGATCTCAAGTCATCAATCATTGCACCGCGAACACGCACGTAAAGATAGGTGCTGAAACTATGTCCTTGATCGACATATTTTTTGGCGGCCTCAACCATTGCAACCAGCCCGACCTGGATAAGGTCTTCGATCTCCATCTGATCGGGCGCGAACGATTTTACCTGCCAGGCAATCTTTGTGACCAGAGACTGGTTCTCTTCGATCAGCCTATTTTCATCTATTGTCATCGCGCTATAAGCTTGTGATGCTCGGTTTTTTGATTTCAACATATCGTATTCCCGATTGGTGATTAGTTTTGATTTGCATCGGTGACAGCCATTGCTTGACTGGATTGCGGAACCCCGATTTTGGTCAACACTTCGATCGATTTATCGTCTGGCAGTTCTTGATAAGAAAGTACGGTCAGGTCCGGGAACCGCTGTTTAAGCAGCGCGCCAAGCGGTCGCCGCACAACCGGCGAAGTGATAAGGGCCACGTTGCGAGCTTCCAATGGAAGGGTGTGCGCAGCTTCATCCACTGCTTCAATTATTTTCTGAGCCAGCTGTGGTTCGATGGGATAACTGGCGTCCTCTCCCACTTTCAATGCCCCAACCAGCAAGTTCTCGAGTTCTGCATCCAAAGTCACGACAGGAAGGGGCAGACTGATTGGCACCAGGGTCTGCACGATCAGATTGCCAATTTTTTGCCGGATCGCATCGACCATCTGTGGTGTTTCAGTATGCAAGCTCGATGCTTCCAACATTGCCAGACAGATTTGCTGGAAGTCTTTCACCGGTACTTTGTCGGCGAGAAGGTCACGACATATTGCCGTAATGGCATATAGCGACAAAGGTTGCGGAGTGAGACTGTCGACCAGCTGAGGTGAAGATTCTTTGAGGAAGTCGAGCAGCTTCTGCGCTTCATCCATACCGAATAGCTGCGCTGCATTGCGCCGGACGACGTCATTGAGATGGGTCGCTATGACCGTGGGAGCATCCACGACCGTATAGCCCTCGGCTATCGCCTGGGATTTTTTATCCGCACTGATCCAGATTGCATCCATCCCGAATGTCGGATCTTTGCAAGGCCGACCTTCGATTACCGAATCCACATGGCCGTCATCAAGCGCGATGAAATCATTCGGCCAAACAGTGTCCTCGCCTAAAACCATTCCACCCATCATTATCCGATAGCTGTTGGGTTCCAGCGACAAATCGTCCTTGATCCGAACAAGCGGCACAACAAAACCCAGTTCTTTGGATATCTGACGCCGGATGCCGGTAATCCGTTTCATCAATGGTGCGCCCTTGCGGTCTTCAACCAATGGAACAAGACCATATCCGATTTCGATACCAAGACGCGCCTTTTCGGAAACATCCTCCCAATCTATCTGTTCCGGATTCTTCTCTTTGATCGGTTCAACGATCGTTTCCACAGGCTTAGGTTTGCGGATCAGATAAAAAGCAATCCCGCCTGCAACAGCCGCTGCAGAAAGAACCACCACATGCGGCATACCGGGTAGCACACCGAGGATCGTCAGAATAACGGCAACCGGAACCCAGGCTGCACCCGAACCGAATTGCCCCGTGATCTGATCCGCCAAATTCTGAGTCGACGAAACACGGGTAACGATGGCTGCTGCGGCAATGGACAGAATCAAGGCCGGGACTTGTGCAACCAGGGCATCACCGATCGCGAGCATCGAGTAAGTGCTTGCGGCTTCACCAAAAGAAAGTCCGTGCGTTGTTAAACCCAGAATGATGCCGCCGATGATGTTGACAGCCAGAATCAGGACTCCCGCAATGGCATCCCCTTTTACAAATTTGGATGCACCATCCATTGATCCGTAAAAATCAGCCTCGGTCGCAACTTCTGACCGCCGTGCCTTTGCTTCTTCGGGCGCGATAAGGCCCGCGTTCAAGTCAGCGTCAATCGCCATCTGTTTGCCAGGCAAGGCGTCCAGCGTGAAGCGCGCGGAAACTTCTGAAACCCTGCCGGCACCTTTTGTGATAACGATTAGATTGATGATCATCACGATACAGAACACGAATATGCCGACCACATAATTGCCGCCGAGTAACAACCCTCCGAAGGCTTCAATAATTTGACCTGCAGAGTCGCCGCCTGCATGGCCTTCCACAAGCACCACGCGGGTGGAGGCGACATTCAATCCCAATCGCAAGAGTGTGGCAAAGAGCAGGACCGTCGGAAAACTAGAAAAATCAAGCGGCTTATTGGCATTGAGCGCGACCATCAGGATCGCCAGCGAAATCATGATATTGGTAATGAAACCGATATCCAGCAATATGGTCGGCAGCGGCAGCACCATGAAAATGACCAGCAGAAGCGTAGCCATCGGGAGCAGTCCGGATTTTAGATGACCTGCAATTTGGTCCAGAGCGAAAAGTTTTTTTGTCATTTTCATTTATAATCCAAGTGAGGCGAGCATCAGATAAGCAACACGAGCCGATTCATCGAACGGCTTGGGCTTCTCTGAATGGCTCTGATCATTGATATGGTTCTTGGCGATCCGGAGATAATCCGCTGGCTGAACCATCGGCAGCGGCTTCTGCGATTGCGGCAAGTTTTTTCCAGCCGTCGGAAAACTATTGCCGCCCCCTGCCAACATCGAGGCATCGTCCAGTTTTTTGGCAAAGAGGTTCCGGATATCTTGAAAGCTTCGAGCGCCGCCGGCTTTGTTATAGAATATCGAGCTATTGGATCGTGCCGCATTTGCAAAAGCCGGCGCTGCCGGTGCGTGGGGATTGGCATCAAATGCACTCAAGAATTTTCCGGCACCTGCTGGTCCCAGGAAATGTGCAAGATACAGGTCAACGGATGCCGGTTCCCGGCCGATCCGATTCTCAAGATAAGCGCTGTTATCCCGAGCGAATTCCCCCGCCAGATTGGCAGAAAGCGCCGGATCGTTTCTCAGCGCGAGAATGCTTGATTTCTGCGATTTATCGGCAATGGTAAACTTGCCATTGCGGTTTTGGGAGATCGCTTCCTGAGCCCAGCCGAGGCCGTAATCACCGCCCTTTTGCTTGACGAGGCCGAGCCATGTTTGTTCGACGAACTGATAAAGGCCAGTTGCGGAAGACGTATTTGCTTTTGCATCCGGACGCATTCCGCTTTCGAGTTGCGCCTGCGCCATAAGATATTTGAAATCAACGCCGTTGCGCTGCGCGGATTGCGCAATTACGTTCGGCAAACTGCCGCGTTCATAGCTTTGGGTGATGGATAGGTTTGACATGTCTTGCTCGAATTCTCCCGTTAAAGAGATAAGCAATGATCATGCCAAAAATTGAATCTAATGAATACGGTCCGAATTAATATCCGGTTTTGCGGCGCTTAGCGACCCCGTGCAGCATTCGAATATGTATCCGCCTGATTGGCTCTCCACCCGGACAACAGCTGCAGGCGGGACGAGCTATGGTCCCTCAGGAACCGAAGGCGGTAAATTGATGCCTGCATCAACTCGTCAACCTCAGACATCAGCGGTCGCAAATATTGATTCACATCCGCCGTTTCCAAAGTCCCTAATTTCGAAACAGCCTTACTGAGTTCTTTGCTCGCCTGAAAGATCGCATCGCTGTCATGTCCATCTAATGCGGAGATCAAGCTATGCTGAGAGTTTCGGAATGTCTCGACTAAATGGTTCATTTTTTGGAATCCACACCGAGTACACCTGCACCAAGCATCTTTGCGGCCAGCGCGTCGGTATCAACCGTATAGCTACCAGAGGCAATTTGCTGTTTTATGTCCGAAACCTTCTGTGCATCAAATGGTGGTTTCTCGCTCGCTAGCTGTGACGCTGTAGTCGAAATCGCACTAGGCGTCTTTGTTTTTCCGGTGTCAGCGGCTGCCTCCACGGTTTTTGCCGCAGATTCATTCAGAGCCGGACGGTCCAACCGCGTATTAATGGCCGAATAGCTATCAACAGGTTTCATATCACTACATCCTTACTGCGCCACATTAGCAAATTTAAAGGTTGCTGTACCGTATCCGGTGGCGCTTATAACTTCTTTCATAACCATTTACGGCTTGTTCGGAAAAAATTAAGTTCTTCGTCTATAATTTTTTCAGTGAGTCATTTCAACTTCACCCGCTCCGGATATTCTGGCCATCAATTCCTTGGATTTCCGGTCGGACCGAACAGGAATATAATCTCCCATCCCACCGCTCTGTTGCGCGATCACACCATAACTGATGCTAAAGTTAGAACGCCGGATAACAAGAGTCACCGGCTGATTTCGTTGCACCAAAGGCTCAGCAGAAGCGCCACTGCCCCGGCTATTTCCATTGCCACCGAGGCGAATGGGAACAAATATCCTCCATCCGAGTTCCGAACAGCTGACCAGTACCGCGTTCCTGTTCGTCTCGGATATTTCGACCGCGTTCGCACAGCGCTTGAGTTTAAGCTTGGGGTCTATTGCTGCATGAGCACCGCCAACATCTCCCACGCCAGCCCCCAAATGCGATGCAACCTGCCGATCAAGAAATGTGGTGTCTTCAAAGGGTGAGGTAGCGCCCATGGACAAGACGGAAACGATGGGCAGCAGAAAATGATAGTGGGACATGTGATTTGTTCCTATTCGATAATGGAAGGAACCAAGCAGATATCATGCCAGTTTCGCCAAAAAATCTTGTGCGACGATAATCAGTTCGTATCCGGCAGTAGAAAAGTCAATTTAACCGTTTGCTTCTCACTGGGCTTGGAAACGAGTTTATCGGGGACCTTCAGGACTATCATCTTCCCATCCTGGCCGGCTCTTTCGAAAGCATCTGCAATAGCTGCGGATCGCGCAGACACTGTCTCCCATTGACGCAGACGCGATCCGTTCTGCACTTCTGGTGCTGCCGCGACATCTATGATCAGCAGTTGCTCTTGTTGAACCGTCAGTATTTCCGCAATTTCTGTTTTGGCAAATTCGGTGAGCATCGCATTACTATCGTCAAAAAAGTCCGATGCTGTGTAATTATAGGAACCCAGAGTTGCAGCAGCTGATGCGCTGGCCTTGGCCATTTTTCTTTGGGTTTCGGCATCCGCGATATTCACAAAATGCGTATAGGCGAACGCACTGAGCAACATGAGCGCGAGATCAAGAAAGGATAAGGTGGTACGCCCGGCGTTCATGGATCACGCGTTCTTCTTTGCCGTGTTTGCTGGCACAAAATGCACCGGGCTAACGGAATCAAGTTCCCGGATGGCGATGTTGATTATATGCTGAACTACCTTTGATCGATATGCGTTCAGTACCTCTGCTCTTGAATGCAGGCGGACGTAGATCGGGAAAGCGACTATATGGGAAATAAAGAGACCATATAGGCTGGTGAGCAAGGTGAAACTCATGGCCGGTCCCATTTTCAATGGATCTATCCCGATCGCGAAGAGCTGGATGAGTCCTGTAATCGTTCCGATGAGTCCGATTGCCGGAGCAATTTCCGCCGCCGAAAACCAATAGCTAGCGGTCATATTCTGTTTGGTTTCAGCGGAATGTTCCTCCAGACGCACCCATTCCTCAAAGCTCTTTGAATCCTTTGCATCGGCCAGATAGCCGAGAACGCGGGTCACAAATGCATCCTGGCTACGCACTGTTTCCAATCCGGCAAGCCCCTGCTCCCGTAGTGTGAAGTCGATTCTCCGACATATGAACGTTGCGTTTTCCCCGCTTGCTTCAAACGGATTTCTGCCGCTGTTGGCAAGTGCAGCGAATGCGCGAACTATGGAGTGACGGCCGTTTTGAACCCAAGCCATAGTCAAGACGCAGCCTAGAACCACACTAAATAATACAGGATCAAAAAAACGCCAGATGTTCGTCAGTAGAATGTCCATTGATCCCAATCCTGATTTGAGCGGCAAAAACTTGCCGGTCAGCGGCAGAATTTTGCCGCTCTCGCAAAACCCGAAACATACTACCCGCAAATACTGGCGGTGATCACCGACAGACCGTTACAAGTCGGGCGATATAAATAAATTGGCACGCCCTTTGCATCGTCATGTTCGAGCACTCCAATTGCGGGGTATCTCATGAACAAGAACGGTCATCGGACCGGATAGTTAATACGGGATTAGAAACGATGCCTAGTTTGGATCAGATATTTGCATTGAACGGCGGCGCATTACAGCTTCGCTCTCAACGCCTTAATATGCTGGCGTCAAATATCGCCAATGCTTCAACGCCTGGGTATAAAGCGAAAGACCTCGATTTTGACCTTGCCATGAAGCAGGCACAAAATGGTGGATCGCTCCATCAGGCGATGAGTGATCACACCGGATACCGAGTACCGCTGCAACCATCGCTGGATGGAAATACGGTGGAGCTATCCGTCGAACAAACACTGTTTGCCGAAAACGCCATTCAATATCGCACGACCCTGTCCTTCATGCAGGGACAAGTGTCTGCAATTCGGCGCGCCTTGAAAGGAGAATGAGCATGGGTAGCATGAACGTCTTTGATGTAGCCGGCAGGGCAATGTCCGCCCAGATGGTCCGGTTGAACACTACTGCGTCCAATCTGGCCAACGCCCGAACGGACTATGCCAGCGAAGAGGAAGCTTTTCGGGCCATGCGTCCGGTTTTTCGTTCGGTGGTCGAAGACAATCTCGCCACGGTGGACGTCGAGCGCATCGTCAAGACGGATGCCGCGCCGCAGAAGCGTCACGATCCGTCGAATCCTATTGCGGATAAAGAAGGTTATGTTTGGGAGGCAGCCGTTGATGAAACGGCCGAGCTGATCGACATGCTCGAAACCGCCAGAAATTACCAAAATAATGTGCAGGTTTTGCAAACCGCGAAGTCTTTAATTCTAGAAACAGTAAGGAACCAGTAATGAATATTGCACCAGAAATTTTTCAGACACCGACAACAAATCTTGCCGGTCTCGCTCAGGCGCAACCGGAAAACGCAACAGGTGACAATAAACTGGACCAGGATTCCTTCCTCCGTCTGATGACGACCCAGCTGAAATTCCAGGATCCCTTCGACCCGATGGACAACCAAGCAATGGTTGCCCAACTTGCACAATTTTCCAGCGTCGCCGGCATTTCCGAAATGAAGCAGTCTCTTTCTGAGATTGCCTCCATTTTGGGAAACAATCGGCTCTCAGACGCTAAGGAATGGATTGGCCATTCGATTTTGGTACCCGGAAATATTTCGGTCGCAGATAAAAATGGTCAGTATTCTGGCGAGTTTGAGCTCACCAAAGCAACTGACAATCTTTCGATTGATCTGCTCAACGAGGCCGGTGAAATCGTAATGTTTGTTGAACTTGGTCGGCAAGAAGCCGGTCCGGTGGAATTCAATTTCGACAGCAAAGACGAAGCCGGGAAACCCCTCGACCAGGGGCGCCTGCGAGTTCGTATCAACGGCGGGTCGGTCTCCAATCTAGCGACATGGGTGCCGGTGGCATCCGTAAAAACATCTGAAAATAATGGCCCTCCCATTCTTGTCACGCCCATCGGCAACGTATTTCCCGCCGAGGCGCTTAAAATCGGATAATTTGGGTCATCCGACACCTAATTTAACACAGGAGAAGATAATATGTCATTCTTTACCTCACTAAGCGGCCTGAAAGCGGCCCAGACTGACTTGAATGTTATTTCAAACAACGTTGCCAATACCAACTCGACTGGTTTCAAGAAAAGTCGTGCCCTGTTCGGCGACCTTTTTGCAGCCGCTCCGACCCAAGCGACAAGCTCTGTTGCTGGTCAGGGTGTACGTCTGAATGGAATAAAGCAGCAATTCACCCAAGGTACTTTACAGTCAACGGACAAAACACTGGATTTGGCGATTGCTGGCGACGGTTTCTTCTCCGTAAAAGGTCAACCTCCGCGGCAGGATTTGACTTTCACCCGCAACGGCGCGTTTTCGGTAAATAACAATCGCGAAGTGGTCGATACCATTGGCGCAAAAGCGCAGTTGCTGCCAGTTGATGCAAATGGCGTGGCCACTTCAACCAACGCCGCTGACATGTTCGATTTTGTTTTGCCGGATGTCGATCCCACTGATCCCGCAGCACTGCTGACCAACATATCAGTCAACAACGAAGGTGTTGTCTCTGCGACATTTTCCAACGGTAACCAGATGAAGATCGGTGCCCTCGCGATGGCAAGTTTCGCCGCTATCGAAGGCCTTCGTCCCGTCGGCGACGCCCATTGGCAGTCGACTGGCGATTCCGGTTCAGCACAGATCAACCAGGCAGCGAACGGTCCACTCGGACAAGTCCGCTCAGGTTCTTTGGAACTCGCAAACGTCGATATCACTGAGGAACTCGTCTCGCTAATTGCTGCTCAGCGCAATTTCCAGGCCAATGCCCAAGCGATTGAAACATCCAATACGCTCACCCAGACCATCATAAACCTTCAGATCTAGATTCTGATCAACTGAAGGAATGAACCATGGATAAGCTTGCATATACAACCGTTAACGCGATGAAATCGCTGATGAACCGGCAAACGGCCATTGCAAATAATATGGCCAACTCGGACACCGTGGGTTTCAAGGCCGATATGGTCTCGGCAAAGGCCCAATATTTGAATGGTCCGGGCCATGACAGCCGGGCAATGTCTGTTGAGCGGGATATGCAGGCCGATATGAACGGGGGGGCGATCACAAAAACCGATCGCCCACTCGACATTGCCTTGGAGGGCGATGCGATGCTCGCCGTTCAGGCCGCTGATGGCGAAGAAGCTTATACGAAGCGCGGAGATCTGCAAATCAGTCCGTCGGGCGCTATGCTTACCGGGGATGGCTTCCCGGTTTTGGGCGAAAGTGGCCCGGTTACGTTACCGCCATCAGAACGCGTCGACATTGGTGCGGATGGCACAATTTCTTATGTGCCGATAGGTGGCGATCCAACCCTGCCGCAACAGCTTGGCAAGTTGAAACTTGTGAGTGCGACAGGCAGTCAAATGTCAAAAGGTGCAGATACTCTATTCCACGTGGCCGACGACGGTATTTTGCCGGTCGATGAAAATGCCAAAGTTATTTCCGGTGCTTTGGAACAGTCGAACGTCAATATGACGACCGCTCTGGTCGATATGATTGAAACCAGCCGTGCGTGGGAAACGCAGGCGCGGTTACTCAAAATGACCGAGGAACTTGATGATAGTGGCGCGGGCGTAATGTCCCTGCCGCAAAGCTAATCGAATGCAGGAGATGACAAAATGAGTAACGCTGCCCTACAAGTTGCCCGCACCGGACTGGATGCACAAAACACCAAGATGCGCGTGATTGCCAACAACCTGGCGAACGTAAACACCACGGGATTCAAGCGAGACCGAGCCGACTTCGAAACCCTCGCCTATCAGAATATCGTCACCCCTGGAGCACCGTCGGATTCACAAAACCGATTTGCCAGCGGGATACAGTTGGGAACCGGAGTAAGACTGTCGGGCATAAGCAAAATCGCCACCCAAGGCACTTTGCAGAACACCGAAAATGCCATGGATCTGGCGATTGAAGGCGCCGGCTATTTCCAAGTCGAAAGACCGGATGGAACCACCGGTTATACCAGAGCAGGTAATTTCAGTCTGACCGCCGAGGGCAATATGGTCACCAGCGATGGCTTGCCATTGGTACCCGCGATCCAGGTGCCGCAAGGTGCCACCGCAATAACTATTGGCAACAATGGGGTAGTAACAGCTTCTTTGCCGGGACAAAGCGATCCCAGTGAACTCGGACAAATTGAGCTGGCCAATTTCACCAATCCGGCGGGACTGCTTTCTGTTGGCAATAACATTCTTACGGAAACAGCGGCAAGCGGCGCACCACAAGTAGGACAAGGCGGGCAAGAAGGCCTTGGCAATGTCCGCCAAGGTGCTCTGGAGGGATCCAACGTCAATATAGTCGAAGAACTGGTCAACATGATCGAGACGCAGCGCGCTTATGAGGTCAATTCCAAAATGATCTCGGCAACCGATGACATGCTGCAATTCGTAAACCAGCAACTCTAATTTTAACGCAAGAAAGAAGCGTATCCATCATGACATATAAACCGTTTCCAAAACGAATCTTGCTGATGGGCGTGACGCCTTTCCTGCTCGTCAGTTGCATGGGGTCGCATTCCAGCATCTCGGCGCAAGAATTTGCCCCGGTCACAGCCGCACCGCGGCCGGAACCTGCCGCTGCGAACGGCGCCATATTTCAGGTGACTTCCGGCTATTCGGCCCTGACAAGTGGAACAAGGGCAAGCCAGAAGGGCGATATTATTACGATATTGCTCGTCGAAAAAACTCGCGCTTCAAAATCCAACAGCGCGTCGAAAGATCGCAATGGCGGTTTTTCTCTAGCACCGCCTACAACCGGTCTTTTCTCGCTATTTTCGCCCAGCGATGTGGCAACAAGCGGCTCTCAGAACTTTTCTGGCACCGGCAGTGCCGATCAATCGAACAGTCTGCAGGGGCAGATTAGCGTGACCGTTGCGGAAAGCTATTCGAACGGGACGATGCTGGTGCGGGGTCAAAAACTGACGTCGTTAAACCGGGGTGACGAACATACCCAGTTTAGCGGGCTTATTCGCGCCATCGATGTCTCCCCCGACAACACAATTCCATCAACCAAAGTGGCCGATGCACGGATCATCTATGGCGGCACTGGAGAGATTGCATCAGCAAGCAAACAGGGCTGGTTGCAAAAATTCTTCTCCTTCATTTCGCCATTTTAGCCCCAAGCTTAAGAGATATTATGACCCAATCATCAAGAATATACCGGTCAATCAAATGGTTAGCGACTTTGCTCGCGCTGGTGTCAGCAGCTGTTGTAGTCACTCAGCCTGTTCAGGCCGAACGGATCAAGGACATCGGAAGCTTTGCCGGTCTACGGACCAACCAGCTGGTCGGTTACGGTGTGGTGGTCGGGCTTGCCGGCACCGGAGATGATAGTCTGGAATATGCCACGATTGGACTAAAAGGTGTCACGAACCGGTTTGGCCTGACCCTGCCTCCCGGAGTCAATCCAGCTTCCAAAAATGCAGCAGCAGTATTGGTTACGGCAGAAATGCCGGCCTTCGCCAAACCCGGCCAACGCCTGGACATCACGGTATCGGCGATCGGAAAGGCAAAATCACTGCGCGGTGGTACGTTGATTTTGATGCCACTTTTTGGTGCAGATCAGCAGATATACGCAATGGCGCAGGGAAATCTGGCAGTTGGCGGTTTGGGTGTATCCGCCGCAGATGGTTCCAAAGTCACCGTCAACATTCCCTCCGTAGGACGGATTTCCGGCGGCGCTTCGATTGAAAGAACCGTTGCCACCGGATTTGAAAGCCAACCGTTTCTCAGCTTCAACCTGACCGATGCAGACCTAACCACATCCTTGCGCGTCGCAGATGCCATCAATGAAGCTTTGAATTCACAGCAGGCAATCGCCGCCGATGCTGTGACGGTTCGGATTGCCGCACCGCTAGGCGCGCAGGAACGCGTGATGTTAATGGGCAAGATCGAGAATCTGATCGTCAAACCAGCCGATGCACCGGCCCGGATCATCGTCAACGCACGAACCGGGACGGTCGTCATCAATGGAGCAGTGCGTATTGGTCCTGCAGCAGTCAGCCACGGAAAACTGACGGTACGGGTAGAAGAAAGTCCCCGGGTCGTTCAACCCGCGCCGTTCAGTCGCGGCAAGACCGCGACTGAACAGAGTAGCGATATTGCCATCGATGAACCTAGCAACCCTGCGTTTGAAATTGGAAGACGCGCATCGCTGGCAGAAATCGTCGAGACAATTAATTCTCTTGGCGTTCCACCGTCTGATTTAACAGCAATATTGGAGGGCTTGAAACAGGCTGGCGCACTGTCGGCGGAGTTGATCATCATATGACCGCAATTTTACCCACCCCAAGCTCCTCCACTTCTTCGATGGTGTCGACCAATCCCGCAGCCGACAAACGGCAGGCTGAGATCAAGTCGATGGCAGCTGATTTTGAGGCGATTTTTGTACGACAAATGCTGTCAACGATGCGAGCCTCCTCTCTTGGGGAGGGACTATTTGACGGCCAGGGATTGGAGCAATTTCGCGACATGCAAGATGCCAAAATCGCCGAATCCATGGCCGAAAAGGGAGTCTTTGGCATAGCGCAACTGTTAACTCGCCATTTGGAGAACAAGGATGTCTGACCTTCTCAATATTGGACGAGCAGCGCTAAGAACCAACACGCGTGCATTGGAAATCGTCGGATCAAACGTCGCCAATGCAGAAAATCCCGATTATGTCAGACGATCTCTGAATATTGGCGATACGACGATCTACGGCGTCACCAATCCGATTTACAGCAACTATACCGGATCCGGTAGCGTTGCAGTCAATGGCATAACCCGCTCCAGCGATCAGTTTCTGGAAGCTGCGACGCGACAGACCGGAGCAAGTCGTGTCAGCGGGGACGTGCTCGTGCAATGGCTCGATCAAGGAGAAATTGCACTTTCCAATAATGACAGCGACATAGGTGCCCAATTGACTCAGCTTTTCGGCACTGCTGAAGAGCTTTCCGCAGTTCCGTTCGAACCGGCCTTACGCAATCAATTTGTGGGAGATGTTGAAGCTTCGGTACACCGCTTCAACCAAACCGCTCTCAATCTATCGTCTACGATCAATTTGATCAACGGCGCTGCATCTCAAGAAGCGAACGAGCTGAACACGGCGCTGGATGAACTCGCGAAAGTAAATCAGCAATTGCGTCCCACACTCCCCGGGACTGGTCAACACACGATTTTGCTCGACCGTCGTGACGCAGCCTTGACGGTTATCACCGAAAAACTGGATGTCCAGATCAGCTTTGGTACCAATGGTACCGCAGATATATCCCGTAATGGAACCAACCTGGTGGCATTCAATGCCGTTAGCCCGGTTACCTTTATCGCTAATGCTGGTGCCAGCTTTGATATCGAGATCGCTGGCACAATACAGGTTGCGCCAAGCAATGGGACCCTGGGAGGGCTAAATCGCGCGCAGTCGGGTCTGGTTAACCTTAGCAATGATCTGGACAGCTTGGCCGTGCAATTTGCGAGCGAGATCAATGGCTGGCAAGCCAATGGGCGGACCGATGCCGGAGCGGTTGGCGCAGCCATCGTTTCCCACAGCGGGACCGCTGCAAGCCTGTCGACAACCGGACTGTCGGCAGCCAGTTTGGCTTTGGCCTCCCCAGCGGGCGTGGCAAACGGCAATATTCTGGCGTTTGTGGACTTGCGCACCGCGACAGGCACCGAACAGGGCTATGAGAAGCTAGCGCTCGGACAAGCACAGAATTTGTTAACCGCCCGCAGCGAAAGCAAGGCCGCGACAGCATTCGACCGAGCCACCCGCGAGGCGCGCGACAAAATATCGGTTGTTGATCTTGATCGCGAAGCAGCGGACCTGATCCGGCTGCAACAAGCCTACGAAGCATCCGCCCGCATCATACAGGTCGCTCGGGAAACGATGCAATCCATTCTGGCCATCTTCTAGCCGATCCCCCGCGAAGGAAAGAACATGGAATCGATCAACAGAAACAGGCCCAACGATGGTATTCAAAAGCAGGCCGAACTGTCCGCGCTTATCGGCAAGACACAGGAATCCATTGCAAGCGGTAAAAGCTTTACCCGCCCATCAGAGGCGCCTTCCAGTTGGCTGGAGATATCGAGCCTCGGTCGACATGCCGCGATCGAAAATTCGTGGCTCAACAATATCGGGCGTGCCCGCATCCTGGCGCAGCAAGCGGAGTCCTCAATCGATACGATTTCGAGTGGTGTCATTCGCGCCAAGGAATTGGTCATTCTGGCTAACAACGAGACGCTGTCAACATCAGACCGCGCAGTAATTGCCGTTGAACTTGAAAACCTGCGCGATCAGTTTAGCCAGCTCACTCAGGCTCAAGATAGCTATGGCGGCAAGCTGTTCCACGCCGGTGATCCGATTCAAATGAGGATTGATACGAACGTTTTGGTAACACCCACACCCAATCTCCAGACTGTTGCACAGTCCATAGACATCAGCAGCGGCACGAGTGATCTCGATACAATCATGAACGAAATGATCACCGCGGTTCGCACCGGAACCGCAGCTGACCGAGCCGTCCAGCTCGGTCGAACGGATTCATTGGTCAACCATTTCTCAAACCTGCTTGCTAGCCAGGGTTTGCTGGTCAATCGTCTCGATCAACAAGAAGACCGGCTGCAACGATCACAACTCACATCGACAGAGAGACGATCCGTGCTGGAAAACACTGATGTCGCAGAAGCTGTTGCCCGTTTTCAATCCTTGCTGGTTAATCTGGAAGCGGCTCAGAGACTATACGCCAAATCCAACAGCACGTCACTTATTCAACTGATCGGCTAAGCGCGCAAGATTCAGTGTTATTAAGCCCTTAACCACAAGCCTTTTTCTCCGTTCATCATAACAATGTTTGTTTCCTGGATCAGCTGGAAAGGGAGCAAACATCGCGATCTAAGTCCGTTGATGGGGAATTGATATATGTTTGCCGCAATTGGTATAGTTGTCCTACTCGTCATGGTTTTTGGCGTATTTACGCTGTCGGGTGGTGATATGGGCGTGGTTTTGCATGCCTTGCCAATCGAGATGGGCATTATCGGCGGTTCCGCCGTAGGTGCGCTGATCATCGGCAACTCAGTCGCCCAATTAAAAGCCCTGATGGGTGGTTTCGGCAAAGTGTTCAAAGGTCCCACCTACGTCAAGCAGGACTTCATGGATTGTATCTTGCTGGTTTCCAAATTGACCAAGATTCTCAAGAGCGATGGGCCAGTGGCTCTGGAGCCGCATATCGAGGATCCCCAGTCGTCACCTATATTCAGCGAATATCCAAAGCTCCTGAAAGATGAGACACTCGTCCATCTAATCGCTGACAGTCTGCGCCTGGTCGTGGTGTCTTCCGGAACGCTAGACCCATATGCCGTCGAAGACATTATGGACCAAAGTATCAAAACCCATCATCACGAGGCCATCGGGCCCGCAGACAATCTTCAAAACCTCGCCGACGCTTTGCCGGCGCTTGGTATTGTTGCAGCTGTTCTGGGCGTCGTAAAAACCATGGGTGCGATCGACCAGCCACCGGCCATTCTCGGCGGGATGATCGGCTCTGCGCTGGTCGGAACCTTTTTGGGCGTATTGCTCGCTTATGGCTTTGTTGGGCCAATGGCCCTTCGCGCGCGCTCAGTTATCGAAAGCGATGGCACTATCTATCAAGTGGCCAAACAGATCATTATCGCCAGTCTGCATGGTCATCCGCAACCTTTGATCATCGAAGCCGCTCGCACAAGTTTACAACATGCCAACCAACCGAGCTTCGCCGACGTTTTTGATGCGATAAGGGCGCGTTGATAGATGGCAAAGAAAGCTACTGCGGGTTCAAATCAACCGCCGATCATTGTCAAAAAGATAATCATGGAACAACATGCCGGTCATCATGGTGGCGCCTGGAAAGTGGCCTATGCCGACTTCGTGACTGCGATGATGGCATTTTTTCTGCTGATGTGGCTGCTTGGAGCCACCGACGAGAAACAGCGCAAAGGATTGGCGGACTATTTCGCCCCTACGCTCGTCCAGATGCGCCAGGAAAGTGCTGGTTCCGACGGCATGTTTGGCGGAGATTCGTTAACTGCAAAAGACAATTATCCTCACGGAGCGTCACAGACAGGTACGCAATCGATAACCATTCCACGCGATGCGACAGGCACTCAAGATGACCAAGGTAAAAGCAGTACCAGCGCCAGAAAAATGGATGCCAAAGAATTTGAAAAGCAACTTCGGGAACAGCTGAAGAAAGATCCGGAAAAACTGGCTCTACTCAAAAACATTCGCTTCACCGATACCGTAGAAGGCCTCCGTATCGATCTGATTGATGAAGCCAACTTCAGCATGTTCGCGCTGGCTACGGACAATCTCAACCCCAAGGCCAGGATACTGATCGGGGAAGTTTCAAAAATCATCGACACCGTCGACAATCTGCTCGTCATCAGAGGCCATACCGACAGCTTGCCCTACGCGAGCGGGCAAAACATGAACAATTGGCTATTGTCGTCAGCCAGAGCCGAGGCCACCCGCAAGGAAATGGTGCAGCAGGGCATCATGAATACCCGGATGGCTCGAATTGAAGGAGTGGCGGACACCGAGCCTTATAATCCGGAAGACCGGATGGATGATCGCAACAGGCGCATTTCCATCACCATGAAACGGAATTAATCGACCGCAGAGCGGTTGAGCGCTTGCCAATGTCATCCCCATTTTGGGTATAATATCTTCATTCCTCGCCAATTTGGATTGGATATCATTTGATCTAAGCAAGTTAGATTCGGATAGCGTGAAGTTAGAAAGATTGAAAACTTTCTACCGAGGTTGTCCAGCCCCCGCAGGCCACAGCTTCGGTGAACGTAGTGCACCTGGTATGCGCTCTTCAGGATTGGGTAGGACGATTTTCATCGGCCTACCCAATTGAGCATAGAGGTCGGGCTATGCAACCAATTTTACTGCACCTCACTGCACCAATGCTTGTTTCAGCAACGGATGGGACTTCAGTGTCTGAGGCCCCTTCCGGAAGCCCGGCATGTGATGGTCTGGTACAACGGGAACAGGGTTATAAGGGACTGTTGCTCTCAGTACGCGACAGATATCACTATTGGATCGCTGGAATAAAAGTTCCGCTACATGTCTGTCGGATTTTGGCGATAAGGCGATGCTCTATAAAGAATATCGCATCGCGAATACTAGCTATCGGAAATCCTGCGCTTCTCGACGTCACTGGAATATAGACGCGTCATGTTTCGGCCTTCTGACTTCGCGGCGTAAAGCGCAATATCCGCCTTTCTAAGGAGTGCCAGCTTGGTGTCGGAAAGCAGACATTGGGCCATGCCGACCGAATAGGTCACTTCGCCGATGGATTGACCCGATCCCACGTCCACAAGTGTTTTACTCGCCATCCCATCCCGGCATTCGTCGGCTTTCTGGAAGGCATCGTCGATATCACCGTCCTCGAACAAAATTGCAAATTCTTCGCCACCGTAGCGGTATATATGACAACGACTATTGGAAAGCTGAGACAATTCATCTGCAACCAGTCGAAGCACGCGATCGCCGCATTGATGACCAAAAGTATCGTTTATGCGTTTAAAATGATCGACATCGACAAATGCCACAATAAACGGCTGTTCGTCGTCCTGCGCCCGCTGAAGAAGAGCGTCCAGATCGCGGTCAAACTTTCGGCGATTGGGAAGCTGCGTCAAATTGTCATGATCAGCTTCGCTTCTCGCGACTTCAAGTTCATTTTGCAGCTCTACAAGCTGCTCATTCGTATGCGATATCTGCTCCCGATTTTCACGAGTGGATTCAACCATCATGCTGGAAAGATCGAGTAGCTTTTGAATCGCTTTATCCAGGCTACCCTTTCCGCCCCTTATATTGCCGACCTGTCTGATCAATTGGTTTTCGTGCTGGATCGCATTTTCATTGCCCGTACTCAAGATTTGCGTACTATCGCGAATTTGTTCCACTGCACGCCGAAAAATTTTCTCGATCCGCTCATCAAGAGCAGCATTGAAATATTTATCGTAAATTTCGAGTGCGGACTGATTGTTGAGTTCGGAAGCCGCTGAAGCCCTGTTCAAATCAGCTTTCAATTCCTTGTTGCCACCGCAAAAATATTCCCATGTTTGCTCAAAATTTTTCGGGTTCAATGACAGGTTATGGCGCGCCATAAAATTGGCTATCTCGACCAACGGATAATATTCGCCTTTCTTGTCTGTACAGACCGAACATGCTTCATCACCGCGCTTTTCGCGTATGTAGGACTCGAGTATATTCCTGATATCAATTTTCATGTCATGCTCTCAACCTGGGTAGCGGCATCCGATTATAGGCATCCAAAGCGGCTACTTTGTAAGCTTCAGCGAGCGTCGGAAAATTGAAAACATTGTCAGATAGATAATCAATTCCACCATTTAGGTTGATCACTGCTTGTCCGATATGGATCAATTCCGTCGCTCCTTCGCCGACGATATGAACGCCGAGCAGCGTCCGTTCGTTAAGATCAAAGATGCATTTGAGCATGCCTTTGCAATTGCCGAGAATATGGCCGCGTGATGTTTCCTGAAAACGCGCGATGCCAATTTCCACCTGGAAGCCCTGTTGTCGCGCGTCTTCTTCGGACAAGCCGATACTTGCTATTTCAGGAATCGCATAAATTCCCAATGGAAAGCTATTCCCCGAATGCTTGATTGGTACACCAAAAGCGTGACATGCGGCTTGCCGGCCCTGTTCCATTGAAGTGGATGCCAACGCTGGAAAACCGATGATATCGCCGGCTGCATAAATATGCGGCTGGGTTGTTTGCAAGGTTTCTTTGTCGACAACCAGCCGCCCGCGGCTGTCGCATTCTAATCCGACTTTTTCCAATCCAAGATTATCCACCGCACCAACGCGACCTGCCGTGAACAAAAGCATTTCAGACCGAAGCTGTCGGCCGTCATCCAGAATAATGACTGGATGATCGTGATCATCCAGTGATATCTTGTCAATTGTTCGACCCAATCGCAGACTGATGCCCCGTTCTGTCAGTTGATGGACAAAATTTGCGACAATATCACGATCGATAAACTCTAGAATCTGTTCGCGTGCTTCGACGACTGTTACTGGAATTTCCAGCGTCGAAAAAATTGTCGCATATTCCAATCCAATAACGCCTCCACCAACGACCGTTATGCTTTTCGGCATCGGCAAGTTCGCGGCGACACTATCACTGTCAATCACGCTAGTTCCATTGAACGGGATGCTTTTCGGTCGAAACGGCTTGGTACCCACGGCGATCAGAAACTTTTCGGCAGTAACCGAAAAACTTGTTTTTTTACCTTGAAAATTTTGCTGGACTGCCAGTTTGTGGAGACCTGAAAACTTCGCTTTGCCTTTCAGGATCGTGACATTGTTTCGCGCAAGCTGGCAATCGATAACCTCGACTTCATCTCCCAATGTTGTTGAAAGGCGAGAATTAATGGAATCCTGCATCATCTTGATTCCATTACGATGCTGTCGGGATTTAAAATGTTGATCTCGCCAACCGGTAACGGACAGCACTGATTCCCGAATCGTTTTTGATGGCAAGGTACCGGTGTGAACAGAGACCCCACCGATCAATTTTTGATCGTCAACCACAGCTACTGTTTTTCCGAGTTTTGAGGCTTGTATCGCGGCGCGACGACCTGCCGGTCCACCCCCGATTATCACAAAGTCGTAGTCAAATTTGGCCATGGCTTGTTCCCTTCACACTATGGTTAACGGTGAACGGAAAAAATCTTAACGCAGCGCAGAATTCCAATTTCGATCTGACGCCAGCATAGAAATTTGGAAATTTTCTTTTGCGAATCTCAGTTCAATTTGTTGGCCTGACCCGTTAGTTTAATTGTGTCACTTTGAAACAATATGATTCAGGCGTTGGTAAAACACCATTGTCACATAGTTTTGGTTGAATTTGTAACCACCCGAACGTAGTGCGTTGGCGTCAGTTGACCAATCAGCTACGTTACAGCTTAAAAAAATCGAGAATTTAACCCATGATATCGCTCAATAATGTTCCAAGCAAGCAATGTCATCTGTTATGAATAGCGGGGATCTCGGAGCGCGCGAACTGATTGAAAAACTCCAAGTTGTTTTGAATTTCCTCGATGAAAATGATTTGGCGATTCCTGCGATAAAAATCGAAGAGGCGATCAACGCACTGAAACAGGTAGAATCGGATAAATCAGAGGTCATGAAACGGAACTCATGAACCGACAAGGTCTCGCGTCGTCACCAGGCTATCGTTCGCCATATGATCGCTGGCAATGCTATTGGATCTCATAAATTAGAAAAACACATGCCGTTTCTGTCCGGCGTGGCTCAGGATCACATTCGTGCGCATCCACCTGCATCAGTGCATATCTGTCCAAATCGTCAGATGTGATGAATCCGTCGTGCCGAAGTTCAACCCGGCGATATATTATAACTTTGGCATCAGCGACCGCTGAAACCACACCGGCCTTTTCGGCCGCCTCTGCTCGTTCCCTTGGGCCGTATGCGAAAATCACCAGCAAAAATACGAGCACTGCAGTCATTCTGAGTGTTCGGACAACGGCGTGCGGTCCAAAATATTGTGCGATGGGGGCCAACTCCTATGGGACTGACGGAAAATCAGAAACTCAGAGTCAGTGACGGTCGAAACAGAGCGCTCTTAACCGGTAATTATAATTTTGGTTGATGGTATGGTCGGCTATCTCGCATCATTATGACTGCAGAACCAGTGAGCCCGCTACAAAGCGACAGACAATTGCCTTGAGGCCCACAATTTTATGTCCTTTGCCATAATCTGATTATTCAGTCCGCAAACATCCAGGACACTCGTGAAAATTCCGCCCAAGAACTGTCTCAAATCAATTATCGCATAGGGGGAACGGTATGCGTCGTTTCCATCAGAAGATAATATCTGCTTGATATCTCCGAATGATAATATTCTACATTGCTGATGCCAGCTGTCTTCGGCTCGCAACGTCAGTAGTGCAGACAGTTCCGCGAACAGGAAATAATCAACCTGCTCGGCTCCATCAGGTTGCTCGGCGGCCAGAATGACCTTGGAGAGCCCAGCCAACAGCATATCTTCAATTTTGATGATTTCCGCGATCGAGCGATCCGGTGTCGATCCGATCTCGAGATATTCAAATGCCAGTCCGATGAGCAATAATTCCCGCCAAGTATAGGAAGCAGGTCTTCCCTTTCCGGTATTGACACCAGTTGGAAAACCGAGCCGCTGCATGTGTTGAATCCTGCCGCGAAACGCGGTCCGATTGACACTGGCAATATGATGCTTCTGTGACAAAATGTCCTGAATCTCTTTATAGGTAAATTCCATTATAATCCCCGAAGCTGACCGGGATGTTCAGATATGAACATCGGATTCTCATATGGGGTCAGCAAGGGGTCTGTGACAATCAGTTATTCTGAAAATCGCCGCCATCAGGTTTCATGTCCAAACATTGTTCACACCAGACAACTGCATCCTCAGTCAACTGCACGCACCTCAGGTCCTGGTTATTGTGCGAGCGACATCGTTCAACATATCCTTCGACTTCCAAAATCATCGCCAATCTGGTGATAATCGCAACCGGTCTACGCAAGTCGCTACTCAAATCCGAAAGGGCAACACATCTATCCTCGCTGCCTGCAATATATGTTTCAAGCACAAGTTCCCATGCCGGATCGCCGAAAATATGCGAGTTCGAGAAATACAGGTTTCGCTGCCGCTGCTCCCGAAGTTCGGTTTTCGCACGTTCGGAATACTTGGCTTCCACCTCGAGGGTCATATTATTTTTAACTTTCTAAAGCTGGTCCAACGATCGCTTGTGATAATGATATGATCATGCAATCGGATCTCGAGTTCCAAGCAAAGTGCTTTGATGGACATTGTAAATTCAATATCTGAGTTGCTCGGCGTGACGTTCCCGCCAGGATGATTGTGCGCTAAAATAATACCGCTAGCGTCGAGTTCCAACGCACGTTTCAAAATACATCGGGGCTGGACAAACATTCGCCGGGGAGAACCAGCGCCAAACTCCTGATCACGCAGCAGGTGGTTCGAGCTATCAAGGAACATCACACGCATTATCTCTGTAGCGCGTGAACCCATGCGGGCCTGCAGATATTTCACAAGCCGTTGATCGGTGGCCGAAATCAACTTTCGGGGTAATTCACCATGCAGATTGGCGATCATGACCTGTTCGGTTGCCTTGAGCAACTTTACTACACTCCCATTGATCCCCAGAACCCGATGCAAAGCCGATTCAGACTGGCCCAGTATGCGACCGATTGAACCAAATTCATCAAGCAGTTCGCTGGAGAGTCTGCTAGCTTCGCTCGGTGCGACAATCTCTATGAACTGCGCCAGGACATGTCGGTCCCGATGGCTTTCAGTCTTTTCTGGTGATAAAATGTGCCTATCATCAGCACGACCAGCAACGGATAAGAAGAAGCTATTTGCATGATCATATAGGCTTTTGGGTGTATCGTCACGTCGAGCAGCTTTGCGGTATGAGCCACTAGCGCTATTGTTTGAAGCGATACTACGCATAGCGGCCAAAACCTATTTGCCCGAAGTGCAATCGCGAAAAAGCCAATCCACGCCACCACATCAATAACCAGGTGCCCGGGGTCCAGAGTAGTGTATTCAAGCGGAGTAAAGACATGAACGGCTGGTTCCGATACTGCCATGCCAATAATAACGCACGCAACCCAACGTTCCGGTCCCCCTCCCCTATAGAGCGCATAAATGCAGCTCGCGCCGAGAAGACAGAAGAAAAAAAAGATTCGCATTCTTTAGATGGAACATTCCCGGGCATTCCAGTCAACCTTTGATCTTTCAAGCGGCAACAGACAGCAATTTGCCTTGGCCTGCAGACGCTTGAGCGGGCGGGCAGGTTTCGTGCACATCCAGGACGGCACATTCTCGTCCGACTTTCACCAGTTCACCATGTACCCTCAAGACGTCACTACTAGCCTCAATCAGTGCCATTTGTGCTTTTGCCAATCTGCGAACGGCAATCTGCCCTGTTGCCGCTGGAACGCCGGTGTCCACGCGTGCCTGTACCAAAGTGGACATCAAGTTGGACACTGAGATTAGGGCTTGATCGATGGACGCCTCTGTCAGAGGGACTTCTTGCTTGATTTGATCGGATGCAATCTTGATTTGATAAGACATAGTTTTTCCTCTCCGCAAATCGCGGACTTTTGATGTTTCAAAAAAGCGAGAGCCTGATGGCTGTTTAAGTCGCCAACAGGCTAGAAAGAGACTGAGAGACTGATAAACCGATCAACACAATTGCCAAAATTCCGATAGTCAAAACGACTATAACGGCAATTCTCTGAACGGTTCCCAGAGCACCTCCCGGAACCTTCCGGATTTGCGACCAAAAATTCGTGTCATGCGCGGTATCAAAGTCATAAGGAGTTGATACTTCTTCGAGCATGAATGAACTTGATCGCTCGTCCTGAGATCCTTCTGAACCTAAAACATCATTGGAGGGAACACCCACCGGATCATATAGTATCCGATCATAGGTCCCGGATGCCCGGGCATAGATGAGAGCGGCTTCATCTCGAGTAGCCGCACCCAACACGCGTCGCGCACCCACCAGGCGTTGATCTACTGCCGGCTTGGATATTTCCAAAATCCGGGCTATTTCCTTCGAGGATTTTCGGAGCACCACCAGATGCAAGCATTCTCGCTGCTTCGCAGTCAGATTTGCCACACGCGATGATTCTGGCGCGATATCTTCCAAAATTTCTGCCCCATAAATTCTCTCTCTCCATAGCTTCGCGATGGAGCGAAGGCAACCAACTCAGCACATGTCAGAAAAATGCGACAACCAAATTCAAACCCAAATATCATAAGCACAAAAATCGTACAGGCATGATTAAGTTCCATCAAATTATCCCGTTAACTAAGAATTGCCGATTTCATCGAGGCAATTCGTAAGAATAGTGATGATTTCAACGCGCTGAGGAATTTGCAGCATGACCGACAACACCGAAAAGCTCCGGAAAGTTGCGGCCATTGCTACACTTGAAGAGATATTGTCCGAGCTGGACAAACAACAACTCCTTCTACCCGCATTGAAAGTAGATGAAGCCTTAAAGATTCTTCGCTCCACCATCGAGCCAGACTTGTCCACTGACGGTTGACGGTTGACGGTTGACGGTAAAAGTCGCTTGGCCGTTTACCGGGACAACTTCAAGGATGGTGCTATAGTTTGCCGGCGAAAAACGGAAATCTTCAGTTATTCGCAATTCGGACGCTAGATCAAATCAGATCGCGACCAGAGTTTACTTGATTTGAACGTTGGCATTCGATCATGCAGGTCGGCCATATGCGACAGCATTAGGCCGCCCAATTAAGCACCGCATTCCGCAAATCTTCGATCGCCAGCGGCTTCGCTAGATGTGCTTGCATCCCCGCCTCAATGCAACGGTTAACATCTTGTTCAAATGCGTTTGCGGTTAGCGCCACGATGGGAAGCGCATTTGCGTCGATGCCGTGCCCCCGAACCATCAGGGTTGCCTTGATGCCATCGACATAAGGCATCTGCAAATCCATCAAGGCGAGGTCATATTGATTCTCTGCGATCTCAGCCTTTCTGATCATCGCAACCGCCTCGGCACCATCAACAGCAAGTTCATAATCATAGCCGAGTTTTGTCAGCATTTCTCCAATCAGTACCTGGTTAACATCATGATCTTCTGCAACCAGGATGCGCTTTGCGATCCCCGTATTCTTGCATGGGGTTTCTGGACTGGTCGGAAATTCGATGAGGTTTTCGGGCGTTTTCTGCGCGAGCCTTTTCACGGGCATATTCACGGTGAATTTTGAACCGCGGCCAATATGGCTTGTCACCCGGATTGAACCACCCATAAGCTCGATAAGCTGTTTGCTGATCGTCAAACCCAATCCGCTACCACCATATTTTCTTGCGGTTGAATCATCTTCCTGGATGAACGGCTCAAAGATTGCGGCTTGGCGATCACGTGCAATACCTACACCGGTATCAACAACGGATATTTGCAATTCTGAACGACAACCCTCAGATTGCGCGGACTGAGGGATATCAATAAGATCCGCCGATATCGTGATATAACCAGATTCAGTAAATTTGATCGCATTAGCCAATAAATTCATCACGATCTGACGCAACCGGAACCCATCCACCTCCACCCATTGAGGCAGTTCTTTGTCCAGATCCACCAGGAGTGTAAGATGTTTTTCTTCTGCATTCGGCGAAAAAAGCTTCACACAGCTATTCAGCAGATGGCGCACATCGGATGGCTCCGGTGTAATCGCCATCGACCCGGAGTCGACTTTGGAAATGTCCAGGATATCATTGAGTAGGGTCATCATCGAAGAGCCTGAATCCGAAATCAATCGGACATATTTCTGTTGCGTTTCGTTTAACGTGCCATCGTCCAACAATTGGGTGAAACCGATAACGCCGTTCATCGGCGTGCGAATTTCGTGGCTCATATTGGCAAGGAACTTGGATTTCGCACCAGTCGCAGCTTCGGCTACATTCAAGGCGCTCACGATCTCCTTTTCCTTGTCGACGAGTATTTGAGTTTTGCTTTTGACCTCATCTTTTACATAAGCTTCGCGGCGAGCATAGAATATCACGAGCGTCGAGAATCCCAGAATTAGAGCCAATCCGCCAATCAGGACGAACATGGGCTCCTTTGTGCCGACACTGCTTTCGAATTCGGGAGTACTGTGCCAGGACACCGTCCATTGCTGCCCCATGATTGGCAACGTTTTAGTCACAGAATATTGAGGAGGTTGAGTTTTGTCGGAAACTCCTTCGCTCTCGAAAATCAATTGGGAATGATTCGCGGAATCGCCATCATGAACTGTGATATCCAAATTGGTGCCCTGACTTGCAGTCAGATCCTCCATGAAGCGGGACGCGACAAACGGTGCGTATATCCAACCCCGAAAGGCCGCACGGCGCCGAGACACAGAGGTTAAAGGACGCCCCAAGTGGTAAATCGGTCGGAGCAACAGAAAACCCGCACTTTTTGTCTTGTCCTGCACCAGAAATATCCGCTTTGTGATCGTCGCCCTGCCGGTGTCCCTTGCCCGATAGGCGGCCGAGCGGCGGTTTGTCTCAAAACCGATATCAAGGCCCACGGCTTCTTTGTTGACTGATATCGGCTCTATGTAGGAAATAGATAGAATTTCAGCCCATTTTGTTCGCGGGTGAACAGTGACACCGTTGACCCCACGAGCTAAAAGATCTGTCAGATACTGCTTTTCTCGGGACCTCAATACTGGCTCAATATAGCCGATTCCGTTGATCCCGGGCAGTGTGTCTTCAATCTTCAGAATACCGACAAACGTTTTCCAATCTCCTAGCGTAACCCGGTCAGAGGTAGCGAACAAAGCCGCACCGCTGTCTAGCGATTGCCGATATGATTCGATCCTGTGTGTGAGCGCCTTCTCGCTATCTTTGGATAGGGTGTTGAAGGCAGCGAGGTTCCTCTCATATGTTGTGGTCTTGGTTAAATTCCATGAGAAAACTGTCACACCAAGCAAGAATATTATTCCCAACAATAAGGTAATTCCAGCTGTACGGTCTATGGCGAAGAAATCGTGAAACCTCGCCATGCGATCAGTCTGATCAGTCGCCGATTTCAACATCCTAGCCCAACTTGTTGCAAAGGTTGCTGTGATTCCAGCAACGTGGATATCCGGTTGGCCAGATCATGCGGTGAAAACGGCTTTGCCATATAGTCTGCAGCGCCTGATCGAAACGCATTGGTCATGTCGTGTCTGCCAGCCTGGCTTGTCAGAACCAACACAGGGATTGTCGATGTTCTGGCATCCCTTTTGAGATTGGGCAGTACCTCTGGCCCTGTCAGGCCGGGCATCAGGTTATCCAGAACAATGATGTCAGGCAGAACTCGAAGTGCGGCGGACAGGACGCTATATCCGTTGTCAACTACGGTAACGTGATGACCGCACGCTCCGAGCTGGTGATAAACCAACTCGCCCAGCAAAGCATCATCATCTGCAAACAGGATTATCGCCAATCTGAATTCCTTTGTTGCCGAAGCGGGCACGAGAACATGTAAAAGGGTATATTTGCATTAAACCGATCATGATCGTGTCCTGATGTAATAACGGGGCGAACAGAGGCAAATTAACCTCTCTGTCCGAACCAAATTGGTGAGAACAACCACTTCGCTTGAAATTCTGCGAAATTCTTGAACCATCTTTGTAAAAATTGAATCCTATGAGCCCGGTGATTTCTGCCCGTATCGCTGAGCGAAGATTCTGCCTCAAGAATATCGAACACTTATGATTGCAAAATCTGCTGACGTCGAAGGCAATGAAATCTATTCCTTAATCGAGGCCCGAAATCACCGTAATTCATATCGGCCCACGCGAACTCCTGTGCGAAACGGAAAACGAGAAAAGCGAGTGCCAAAAAATTGGGGAAAAAGCATGAGCCAAAATCAAGAAATGAAAATTGCACCCGCGCACGAGCTGCTTCAACGCCAAACCAAATCCCCCAATCCATCCACTGCAAAGGCACGCCTGCTGTTGGTGGAAGATCACGACGTGAACCAAATTCTTATTCAGGCAATGACCAAACGATTGGGCTACGAAACCGAATTGGCGGCAGATGGTACCGAAGCCGTCGAACGAGTGGACCATTCAATATCTGAGGAAAATCCATTTGATCTTGTGCTTATGGATATCCAGATGCCTTTTATGGACGGCTACGAAGCTACCCGGATGATCCGGACAAGCGGAGTTTCCGAAGACATTCTTCCGATCATCGCAATCACTGCGAACGCATTTGGAGATGACATCCGAAATTGTCTGGCAGCGGGTATGCAGGCCCATATTGCAAAACCCATAGATATTTCAAATCTCGATTCCGTATTGCGGCACTGGATTAAACCCAAGAAATTGGAAGAAAACTGTTCACCGGAGAACCAAGTTCAAAACTGTTTGTCCGGTGATCTGGTCGGCCGTTATCGATTGCGCAGAGAAGAAGCGATAAACAGTGTCACCAGTCTCTTAAGAAGAGGCACATTTTCCAGTACCGAAATCCGCGAAGTCTCTGATCAAATGCACAAGCTGGCCGGGACTGCCGCGATGTTTGGTGAAGCAAATTTGGGTAATCACGCGAAGCTGATCGAGGATGGGCTGAACCAATGGAAAATTGCTGACAGGCCGCAGAAAATGCAGCTCGCGGTCAAGCGTTTTCTCGAAGTGGTATGAAAGGATAAGCAAAGTCATGGCCCGAATTATCTATGCCGAAGACGACGAATTAATGGGTGAAATAGTGCGCGCTACATTGGCCAGTGATGGCCATGTGGTAGGCGTCGTAGCTGATGGTAATACTGCCTTGCGAGCGATCGCTCTCAAAATGCCGGATCTTGTCATTCTAGATTGCTCGATGCCCGAACTTTCCGGCATACAAGTGTTGGAAAGAATGCGCCTCAATCAGGCCTTGTATGATATGCCGGTATTGATGTTGACCGGCAGGCAAAGCGACAAGGATGTCAGTCTTGCGGCCTATGCCGGAGCAGATGCCTATGTGAAAAAACCATTTGATCCGGAGTATTTGCTATTTGTCGCTAGCTCATTGCTGGAAGAAGGCCGTGCTGGAGGCAATATGTGAGGCGCCAAGTGACGGAACTGCAACTGGATTTCACCTGGGAACCGAGACTGGACACCTAATAGATCAGTATGCTTGCGTTCTACCTTGTCCAACCATTCCGCGCTCGTCTGTTCAGACGTTTAGCACGTCAAACACCTTGTCCGCCCATTCCTTCCTGCAGATCAGGAGGTCGGGCATATAGGTGTCCTGCTGATTGTAGACGAGCGGTGAACCGTCAATGCGAGAGCAGTGTAAGCCATAAGCAGATGCGACTGCTACCGGCGCACAGCTGTCCCATTCAAACTGGCCGCCGGAATGGAGATATATTTCCGCTTCGCCCCGCACTACGGCCATCGCCTTGGCACCGGCAGAACCCATGGGCACCAGTTCTCCGCCCAGCCGCTCGGCTACGGAAACCGCTTCGGCTGCCGGGCGTGTGCGACTGACAACCAGACGCGGAAGGCCATCACGAGTAGGCAATTTACCAATCTTGTCGGTGCGCAGGACCACGCCGCCGTCAAGACCCGGTAACGCGACGGCGCCGATCGAGGCCACGCCATCAATGGCCAGAGCTACATGCACGGCCCAATCCGACCGCCCTTCTCCATATTCTCGGGTGCCATCAACCGGATCAACAATCCAGACGCGCGATTTGCTCAACCGTTCTTCCGTGTCCTTGCATTCCTCCGAAAGCAGACCGTCTTCGGGCCGTTGTTCGCGCAAGGCATGGACAAGAAACTCGTTGGCGGCCTGGTCTCCGGCTTGGCCAAGTGCTTTACCCGCGAACAATCCGCTATCGCGTAATTCCAGCAGAATGCGCCCGGCTGATTTCGCGAGGTCGGCAGCAAGGTCTGCGTCGGTCATAATTTCACTCATTTCAGCGGCATGATCTGTCGGATGATATGGTCGGCAGCCTCTGCGGGGGACATCTCCACCGTGTTGACCCGGATTTCAGGACTCTCCGGAGGCTCATAGGGGCTGTCGATGCCGGTGAAGTTTTTCAACTGACCGCTGCGGGCTTTCTTATAGAGCCCCTTCACGTCACGCTCTTCGGCAACCGCCAGAGGGGTATCGACGAAAATCTCGATGAACTCCGCGTCGGGCAGCATTTCTCGCACCATTTTCCGCTCGGCACGGAAGGGACTGATAAAGGCAGTAAGTACGATCAGTCCGGCATCGGTCATCAGTTTTGCCACTTCACCTACCCGGCGGATATTCTCGATCCGGTCCGCCTCGGTAAACCCGAGATCCTTGTTGAGGCCATGGCGCACGTTGTCACCGTCAAGCAAGAAAGTATGGCGGTTCATCACATTGAGGCTCTTTTCCACCTCGTTGGCGATGGTTGATTTGCCGGAACCCGAGAGGCCAGTGAACCACAGCACGCGCGGAGTCTGGTTCTTCAGAGATGCATGATTTTCTCGCGATATTGTCGTTGGCTGCCAATGGACATTGTCAGCCCGGCGCAGGCTGAAATGCAGCATGCCGGCAGCGACCGTCGCGTTGGTGATCTTGTCGACCAGAATGAAACCGCCAAGTTCCGGGCTGTCGGCATAAGCTTCAAACACGATCGGCTTGTCGGTATGAACTTCGGCAACACCGATGGCGTTCAGTTCCAGCGTTTTGGCTGCGAGATGCTCCATCGTGTTGACGTTGATTTCGTATTTCGGCTCCTGCACCGATGCGCTGACCGTTTGTGTGGCCAGTTTGAGCCAATAGCCCCGACCCGGTTTGAGCGCTTCATCACTCATCCATACGATGGTGGACTCGAATTGATCAGATATTTCCGGCGGGTCCCCGGCGGCGGTGATCACATCTCCGCGCGAGCAGTCGACTTCATCTTCCAATAGGATGGTGACCGACTGGCCGGCGACAGCTTCATCAAGTTCACCATCCAGAGTGACAATGCTTTTCACCCTGCTGCTTTTGCCCGACGGTACGATCCGGACAGGATCGCCTGGATTGACCATGCCGGCGGAAATCAGGCCAGAAAAGCCACGAAAATCGAGATTGGGCCGGTTGACCCATTGCACCGGCATCCGGAACGGTTTTTGTTGTGCGGCATTGGTTGCTATCTCGATCTTCTCGAGATGAGCGATCAGCGCACGACCGCCATACCAGGGCATGTTTGCCGATGGCGCGTCGGTTATATTGTCGCCTTTGAAGCCCGAAATCGGGATCGCGGTGAAATTCTCAATCCCGATTTCTGCAGCAAATTTTCCATATTCCTTGACGATCGCGCCAAATATTTCCTGACTGTAATCGACCAGATCCATCTTGTTCACAGCCAGCACCAAATTCTTGATACCGAGCAGGTGAGCCAGATAGGAATGACGCCGCGTCTGGACCAAGACCCCTTTACGCGCATCAACCAGAATGACAGCGACGTCGGCGGTCGAAGCACCGGTCACCATGTTGCGGGTATATTGTTCATGCCCCGGCGTATCGGCGACAATGAACTTTCGTTTCTCGGTCGCAAAAAACCGATAAGCCACATCGATAGTAATACCTTGCTCGCGCTCGGCGGCAAGGCCATCCACGAGCAGGGCAAAATCGATCTCTTGTCCTTGTGTGCCCGACTTTTTGCTATCCGCTTCCAGCGCAGCCAGCTGATCTTCAAAGATCATTTTGCTGTCATATAGCAGTCGGCCAATCAGCGTACTCTTGCCGTCATCCACACTGCCGCAGGTGATGAAACGGAGCAGTTCCTTGTTCTGATGCTGGGCGAGATAGGCGTCAATATCCTCAGAGATCAACGCGTCGGTTTTGTAAATCGGTTCTTTTTCGGTGCGCTCGGTCATCAGAAATAGCCCTCCTGCTTCTTCTTCTCCATGCCGGCACCACCTTCATCCTTGTCAATCACGCGCCCCTGCCGTTCGCTGGTGGTCGTAAGAAGCATTTCCTGCACCACGTCCGCCAGAGTCGATGCGGTGCTTTCGACTGCTCCGGTCAGCGGAAAGCATCCTAGCGTGCGGAAGCGGACAGACCGGTCGGTAATTTCAGGTTTGTGGCCCATCACCTTTTCCAACCGATCGATGTCATCGGCCATGAACAGACCACCTTCGTGCACGTAGGTCGGGCGCATTGCGGCGAAATAGAGCGGCACGATCTCTATATTTTCCGCCATGATATATTGCCAAATATCCAGCTCGGTCCAATTGCTGATCGGAAAAACGCGGATGCTTTCTCCCTTGGCTTTTTTGGCATTGTAAAGGTTCCATAATTCTGGCCGCTGGTTCTTGGGATCCCAACCGTGGCTGGCCGTGCGGAACGAAAATACGCGCTCTTTCGCTCGGCTTTTTTCCTCGTCGCGCCGAGCGCCGCCGAACGCAACGTCAAAGCCATATAAATCGAGCGCTTGCTTCAGCCCTTCGGTTTTCCACATGTCGGTATGGAGCGGGCCGTGATCAAACGGGTTGATACCGCGTTCTTTCGCTTCTGCGTTGTGATGGACGATCAATTCCATCCCCGCATCCTGTGCTGCTTTTTCGCGCAGCGCGTACATATCCTTGAACTTCCAGGTTGTATCAACATGGAGCAGCGGAAAAGGTGGCGGAGAAGGATAGAATGCTTTTTTGGCGAGATGCAGCAGAACCGCGCTATCCTTGCCAACACTATACATCATCACCGGCTTTTGCGCCTCGGCGACAACTTCACGCATGATGTGAATGGCCTCGGCTTCAAGCCGCTCTAAATGCGTCAAAATACGGGTCACTTGGCGGTCCAGTTCTATTCGTTTGCAAGCCTATTAGACGCTTTTGATTGGCATACAGTTCCCATATGGGATATATTCGAAGAATGTCGATAATTCTGAGCGAAGAACATGACCTGATTGCCGCCCTGCATCGCGGTACGTTGGGCGCGCCGCCATGGGAGAATTTTCTGGCGCAGTTAAAGCGCAGAACGGCGGCGGACTATGCCAATCTCTTTTTTCAGGGTGACCATGACTGGCTACAATCCGTGCAAATTCCAGCAGTAAAACAGGGTTCCGATGACATAAATGAAATTTACCAGAAGGATTTCGGGAATATCGCGGCACTCCCGCACAACGCGATGCGGATCAATCGAGTCTATTCACTCGACGATTTTCTAGACGCCGATGATCCGCGCCAAAACCGGTTTAAATCCCTGTTCTTGAGGGGTTCTGATGTCCGCTTTGCCCGTATCATGCGGGTTGCAGAACCCAATGGGGGACAGATCTGGATTTCTCTCGGGCGCAAAGAGAGCGACTTTTCTGCAAGTGACGGAGCGCTGTTGGGCGCTCTCGCCAATCATCTTGCGATTGCAGCCGGTACGCATTCCGAACTGGAGCGGCAAAGGCTGAAGGCGGGCATCTCGGCCGATGCGATCATGCGGCTAAATTTTGGCTGGTTCATGCTCGATGCGTCCGGCCGGATCATTGATATGAGTGAACAGGCAGAGGCATTAGTGCAGGAAGCGGAGACCTTGCGTAAATCTCCCGATGGACGCTTGATAGCCGAGCGCGCAGATGCCCAGGGCATCTTGCGCCAGTTTCTGAAAATGCGTCAAGCCGGGGAAAGCGTGGTCCGAACCGTACATCTGTCTGACGAACCATGGCTGGATATGCTACTCACCAATCCGCCAGCCGATCTGCCCGGCGCGCTCCAGCCGGTTGCCATTGCCTTTGTTCATGGTGAACGATCCAATAGCGCCGAGCGCAGCCACCATTTGGCCAATCTTTTCGGTCTCACCATTCAGGAAGCACGGCTTGCCCTGCATATCAGTCGCGGCGTGACCATCAGGGAAGCGGCGACATTGCTGGGCCTGACCCATGAAACCACGCGGCTTTATTCAAAGCGCATATATGCAAAAACCGGTACGCGCGGTCAGGCCGATCTTGTTCGCCTTATCCTGGCGAGTATCGTGGCATTGGCCTGAAATCGCTGTTGGTTCCCCCTAACCAGCGCGCTCGATTTGCATCAGAGGATATTGCCGAGAGCCGGTCTTTCTTTTCCAGATCGAAAAGCCGCGTAACGAATGGAAACGATACGGAAATGCGTATCTCACTCGCTGGTGCGACCGTCAAAATGTTCGTCCGCTGAGCCGGCGTCACTTTTGGTTTTATGAACAGTACCATCGGCATGTTCGGGCGGACCATAAATCGTATAGAGCCTGAGCGGTTCGGTGCCAGTGCAGATCACGTTATGGCTTGCGCCCTGCGGTACAATGATGCCATCACCGTCCTTGATCTTGGTGCATACACCGTCAATCCAAACTTCGCCCTCGCCCTCTTCGATGCGGAAAAACTGGTCATGGCCATCATGGACTTCCTCGCCGATCTCTTCACCGGGCTGAATAGCCATCAGAACGAGTTGGAGTTTATGGCCTGTATATAATACTCTGCGAAAATCATTATTATCTTCGGTCAGGTCCTCAATATTGTCTGCGAAACCATGCATTGGCGAAATCCTTTCAGCAGTTTTTGCGTTCATTTGTAGATACCTCCTTAACATAGCACCGGAATTTGCGCGCTTAATACGTAATATTCCCCATCTTGTGTGACCAGCGATTGGACCAGACGTTTCGCCAAACTACATCGTGCATCGGTTTTGACGAATGATATGGGCTAATGAGAGGATCGAAGTGCCGCCCGAACGGGTATCGGGATCCCCTGATTATCGCGCAAAAATTTTTGTCACCGATATGGAGCGCTCGACAATTCTGACGGATGAACTTACCGATGGGATATCCAAGTCGAAACCGTCAGGTCGATCGCTTCGATGAAAAACGTATAGAGCTGAACTGGCTTATTGATGGACGTGAACAAAGATGAATTATAGCGAATGAACACACTGATTGGAATCTCCACATGCGTTCTGATCGTAGGCATCGCCATTTTCATCGCGCGCTTCACATTCCGGCTGCCCTCCCTCTCAGATCGCAAACCCAGTTCCGCAACACAGACAGCAAAGGGCGGGCCTTTGCTCGAACCTGTAGCCCACCTGTTGGAGCAGCATCACGATAAATCCGGGGTTTATGCCCTACACCGCGGTCTTGATGCTTTTGCTGCCAGGGGTCTACTGGCGGAGGAAGCCGCCGAGACAATAGATGCACAATATTATATCTGGCACAAGGATATGACGGGTTTGCTCATGTTGCAGGCTCTACGTGATGCAGCCGACAGGGGCGTCACGGTTCGGATTTTGGTTGATGATAACGGCATTAACGGGCTCGACCCGATATTGTCCGAACTGAACGCGCATCCGCGCATCGAAGTGAGATTATACAACCCGTTCACCCTTCGAAAATTCAAGATTGCAGGTTTCCTTTTTGATTTTCTGCGCCTGAACCGGCGGATGCACAACAAGTCTTTCACGGCGGACGGGTTGGTCACGATTGTCGGCGGCCGCAATATGGGCGATGAATATTTCGATACCGGGTTACAACCGATTTTCATT
Organism: uncultured Parasphingorhabdus sp.; assembly: GCA_965534715.1. Taxonomy (GTDB): domain Bacteria; phylum Pseudomonadota; class Alphaproteobacteria; order Sphingomonadales; family Sphingomonadaceae; genus Parasphingorhabdus. The sequence continues at coordinate 12,557 of CBETBW010000011.1, read as the reverse complement.
GATCTCGATGTTCTGGCCATTGGCAAAGTCGTCGGCGACGTCTCGGCAGATTTCGAAAAATACTGGTCGAGCGCGTCTGCCTATCCGCTGGAATTAATCATCGCTGGGCCGGTGGCGGCAAGCGTTGTGCTCGATCAGGCCCTGGCGGAGGTATCAAACTCGGCCCAATATAGAATCTACAAGGAACGTCTCGGTGCCTTGGCGGTAGTGAACGATCTTGAAGCTGGCACATTACCGCTCGAGTGGACCGACGTTCGATTGATCAGCGATAGCCCGCTGAAAACGCTTCGCAAGGCAAAGTCCGATCAACTTCTCATCGGTAAAATCGACCGATTGATGGACGATGTCCGCGAGAGCATAGATGTTATCTCCCCCTATTTCGTCCCCGGCAAACGCGGCGTTGGCGATTTCGCTGCGCTGGAAAAAAAAGGGGTTGAAGTCCGCATTCTTACCAATTCGATGAGCGCGAATGATGTGAAACTGGTGCATAGCGGCTATGCGAAATACCGGACGAAATTACTGAAAGCGGGCGCTGAACTGTTTGAACTGAAAGCCCAGCATTCCCCTCCTGACAATCGCCGCGATGCTGGTTTTGCAGGGTCATCGGGATCAAGTCTTCACGCCAAGACATTCGCTACCGATGAAAAGCGCATCTACATCGGTTCGTTCAACTTCGATCCCCGCTCGGTACAGCTCAATACGGAAATGGGTTTTCTCATTGAAAGCGCGGCGATGGCGAAACAACTGAAGCATGGCTTCGACGAAACGCTCCCTGACATAGCGTACCGCCTGCAACTGAACGACAATCGCAAGATCGAGTGGCTGGATCGGTCAGCGGTGGACAGCGCGCACCGCCATCATGTTGATCCCGAAACAAGTTTGATGGAACGCGCGTTCGTAAAACTGGTTGGCTATTTGCCCATCCAATGGTTGCTTTAATGGCTTTATGCCACCGAGCGAGCGTGGCTCGCCCGGTGGCTCAAATTCTGGATCGGTGAAATTTCTAAACTCCAAAATTGGAAAGAAAATAGACCGCTACTGTGACAAGACCCAACAATGCTGCAAAATTTATCCAGTTTCTCACAGTAAAACCAAGCTGCTTGCGATGATCGTGCTTGAACGCATTCAGTTTCTCCGAAATTGCTTGGTTACAGGTTAACAAGGCCACATCGAGGGCGGAGGCTTTGGTTATGAATGAAAGTATTTCCCCCTTCTCCGCATCAGTCGTCGTAGGATATTTTGCTAGTAGATTTTCGATATATAGGCGTCTGCTTTCTGCCCCATCGGGGACAGAGCTGTTTTCGACAATATTCATGCTGTGCATTCCAGTTCAAATCACGGCCACTGTTCCGCAAAGCGGACAGCAGCGTGAAGATGAGAAAAAGCTCTTTGACGAGCCAATTGCGCTTATCTAATCTGGAGAATGCACAGGCGGCGCGCGCACTGACATGGGACGGGAGCCATTGCGGAACAGAATATGGTCAGCGTTATAGACTGAACGTGCGCCACCAACGGATCGGTCTGCCCCTTGGTCGGGTGCGAATATATTACCGAAGACCAGAAAATCGGGAGCTATATCGGGACCAGCGCCTGCCGGGCTATGCTTTCGGACGCTTTTCAGGCTCTGTGATGTTTTTCCAATCGCCACAGGACTGAAACCAGGAGCGGTAGCCAGAAGAATCTGATTTCCATTTTCCGAGAAACCGAATGCTGCCGAAACCGAACTTGGGAGCGCCAATGAGACGATCGCAAGAACGAACAGACTGTTTATCAACAGCCTCAATGTCCAACGCTGGCGATTCTGAAGGGTATTTACCGACTCAATCATCACATGCCGACTCAAAATTTATTCTATAATAATTACAGGATTCCTCCGGATCAATTGGCCTCAATCAAGCCAGATTTCAAGCCAGATTCGACGCCGGAGCGTGCAGAAAATTCAATAACCCAGAAATCGTTGAAAACGGCCAGGAATACCGTGCTTCTGCAAGCTGCCCCGCCCTTCTTGTCTTGGAAATGGGCCCCTTGTTGGTGCAAAACCTGATCAGTTTAAGACAGACCGCTATCGCCGGAACTGCGCCCATTGTCGCTGGCATCGTTGTAACCAGGACCGGAAGCATTCGGCCGACTGTTCGAAATGCCTTCATATAGGCCGACAATTACAGGGTATAAATAATTTGAAAGCGCGCTACCGCTTGGATAGCGCGCTTTCTGTGCTTGTTTGTGAAATTGGCTATTCGGACTAAAACCGAACACCTACAGCGGCAACAACCTGATGTCGGTCGAGGTCAATCGTCAAATCCCGGCCACCAAATAGCTTGGCGTCATAGGTCAGGTCGCTATAGTTGGAATAGCGATACTCCAGTTTGGCATAGGCATTTGTTCCAGCACCCAGCGCGTCTTTGCCAATGATCTGTTCAACACCGGCACCAAGACGATAACCTCTCATACGTTCATCGGTGGTGAAGTTATAGTCAATGCCGTCGCCGGCTATCCGATCCTGAAATCGCGATTCTACGCGGGTAGAAGTGTAGCCAACCTTACCGTAGAGCAAAGTGGTGGGCGTGACTTTTGCGCCAAGGCGCGCGCCAATATAAAGGTCGCGGCTCAAGTTGATATCATATTCAAACGGCGCGTTGAGAACTTCATCAGCTGCCTGTTTGCCGGTGCTGTCCATCAACTCCGCTTCGATACCGATGACGATCGGCCCGGCGTCATAGTCATAACCTGCGGCAATTCCGTAAGCAAAGCCGTCGACGGTTTCATCAGGACCATCGGCATCGAACGGATCATTAGGGTTGACGGGGATGTCGCTACCGTTGCGTAGCGTATCATAGCCGCCGATAATTTCCAGTTTTGGACCATTAAAGGGAGAGTCCGATTGTGCTGCTGCAGGGACAGAAATTAGGCCAGCAGCGGAACATAACATAATGGCAGTAATCAGGGGGGATTTCACAGTAATAACTCCTTGTACAAAAAACGGAAGGAACAGAAATTGGGACTGCTCCAGCTCGAAACTCGATTAATTGATATATTTCTAAATACCAATACATCGATCAGCGTTGTCGGTTATATTTTCGTTCCAGTCTCTCCGTATTAATACTGTAAAATAGTATGTTTATTCAGTTGATGTAATATTACCACAGTTGAGAGGCCGTTAGGAAAGCGGCGACAATTTCTGAGCGGATTCAATAGCGTCGGGAATTTTGCTAAAGACAAATCCCCCATTCAGGACGGCACCATCGGTCATCCGCTGTCTTGCCCGTAGAGAATCGGCGGCAGCGAGCAATATCGGGACATCGTGCTTCTCGCTGATCCTGCGGGCCGCTTGCATGGCATCGCCTGACTCGAGTTTATCACCCACGAGGACAAGATCGGGATGCCGCATATCCGCAATCGCCATCGCATCATCCTCAGTCCAGACATGATCGAAGGAATCGAAGCCGAGAGCTGTGAGTTGTTTTGACAGTTCGCGGCCAATGCCGTTGTTCTGTTTGATGATTAATGCGTGAGTCATCGGAATATCCGTCGGCCCTAGTTTTTGATGTCCGATTCGGTATCTAAACGTGCCCCGACACTATTTCTCTAGGTAGAGTCCCTGCACCATATGAATGACCTTTGACCCCCACAGCATTCCCTTCAGAGTCCTTACGTGAATCTACGTATATGGAGCCGCAGAACATGCTGTCAGATTGCAGATGTTATCTTGCGTGGTCCCACCACCCACCAATTTGGGACTTTGCAGAAAAACTGGTTCCGTATTGCTGCACACTCCTCCCTTGCGGCAATACGGAATTGGTCTCCCACCTCGAAACCGGAGCCTATCGTAACCGGTGCCGCAAAAGATGATCTATCAACTTTCGAAAGCTTTATGTCCGGCAGCCGCAAATGGATGATGGTTACACCTGTCATCATGATCCCTGCCGGAGCCGGTGCCATTATCTCTCCGATGATAAGCAGCTTTGGCGTCGTGATTTCTACCGCGATATTGCTGCGGATCAATGCTTTGCAATGCTTTGGATCGTTTCCAAGCGCATGGCCAATGCGTAGGTAACATTACGGAGTTTCTAGCTCCCTTTCGCATAGTATCAAAATACCGATTTTCATTGCAATACAGGAGCAGCCATTAATGTCTCTTCATATCGGCGACACCGCGCCCAACTTCACAGCTGACAGCACCGTAGGTGAGATTGACCTGCACAAATGGGCCGGAGATAGCTGGGTATTTTTCTTTAGCCATCCGGCTGATTTTACACCGGTTTGTACCACCGAAATGGGGCGTACTGCGCAGCTTGCTCAAGAGTTCGAAGCGCGCAATACCAAATCACTCGGCCTGTCCACCGATATCGTCGAGGAGCACCGGGAATGGATCCACGACATAAACTCTACCCAGAATACCAATGTTCAATTTCCAATAGTTGCCGATCCGGACAGCAAGGTCGCAAAACTTTATGACATGATCCATCCCGGCGAGAGCGACACGCAGGCGGTACGTTCCGTTTTCATCATTGATCCGGACAAGAAAATCCGGCTGACCATGACCTACCCTATGAACGTCGGGCGCAATTTCGATGAAATCCTGCGAGTGATTGATGCGCTGCAACTCGCCGATGCGAAGCGGATTGCCACGCCTGCCGACTGGAAGCACGGCGACAAGGTAATCATTCCTCCCTCGATTGAAAACAACGAGGCAAAAAAACTGTTTCCGCAAGGCTGGGATGAACAGCGGCCCTATTTGCGATTCGTGGAGGTAGCTTAACTCATGACCTGGAAAACAATCCGCCTTGAACTCGCCCGTACCGCAGAATATCCAAATGGTTCAGCGGCGCATGCCTATGTGTTTCGGGTGCCGCTAAATGATGATGGATTCATTGAAACAGATACCCTGAAGAAAGCTGAAAAGCGCCCTGAAGTGCGCCGCTTCTGGCGCGGAGAACCGGATCAGCGCGGTGTAGTGATTGCTACGGACAAGGGCTGGGCCTTTTCCTATCGCGTTGGCGATGACGACGACGAGACGATTTTCCGGCTCAAGGACCATCCTCTGACGATCGGCGAATATATTACCATAACGGAAAACGATGGCGACGAATGGCCGTTCAGGGTGGTAAGCTGTCACGAATAGGCGGTAGCGCCACAAACCGAATGAAAAGGGAGCCGTGCATCATGTTTTCAAGCAATAAATTTTCAAGAATATTGATGGTTGGGGCGGGGCTATTGGCGCTTTCCAGCACACCCGCTGCCGCCGAATGTGCGGCAGGCGCGGACCCGATGTCCAATCCGTTCGAAACTCACAATGGCGACTCCTCTATCGTCCACAAGGATAGCGGCTTCATCTTCCCTGCCGAAGTGGCGGGGTTCCAGCGCGAATGTGCAATGACCAAGGACTTTACCGGCAATAACTTCCAGATCGGATATGTTAAAAATATTGGCACAGACCGCGTCGATGTCAAAATAACGGTGATACATTTGGTCGGCCTCAAAGCGCGAGACCATTACCAGATTATCAAACCTGATGTGATGTCGCATTTTTCCAGCGCTGCTCCGTTATCGGAAGGCGAATATTTTGTTTCGGGACGCCCTGATCTGGACGCCTATCAAGGGATATTTGACGGAGAGTATCAGGGCATACCATGGCATTTCAGCATAACCGCGATTGACTATGGCCATTGGGATGCCCGGCTGACGGTTTCCTATCCCGTTGAAATCGAGCCGGTTGCTCAGGAAGGCCTTATGGAACTGATCACAGCATTTCAGTGGCAAACCCCTGAGGGGCATACCCACGAAGAGCCGGAAGAATGAAGCGCATAGCTGTCATCAATGGCCATCCCGATCCCAGCCCGGCGCGCTATGGTCATGACGTGGCTTCAGCCTATGCCGATGCCGCTCGGGAGGCCGGTCACGAAGTCCGCGAAATCAGGCTTTCCGACATTGACATCCCGATATTGCGAAGTCGCAAACAATGGATTGAGGAAGATGTTCCCGCTAGCGTTCGGCCAGGGCAGGACGCCATCCAATGGGCTCAGCATATTGTCTTTTACTATCCTTTATGGATGGGCGACATGCCTGCACTGCTCAAGGCTTTTTTAGAGCAGGCTTTCCGTCCGGGTTTTGCGCTTGACTACGGTGACGAGGACGAACGGCAGTTGCCCAAAAAACTGCTGAGGGGACGATCCGCAAGGCTGATCGTGACTATGGGTATGCCGGCGTTTTTCTACAAAGCCTATTTCGCCTCGCACAGCGTACGGAGCTTCAAACGGAATATCCTCAAACAGACAGGCATTGCCCCGGTCACGACCTCGATAATCGGCAATGTTGATCGCAGCCTGAGACATCGCGAGCTCTGGCTGGAGAAAATTGCAGAACATGGGGCAAATGGCGATTAAACGGATGCGGCCGCGTTGGTTCCCGCATCCGTAACATCCCTGATACTGAGCATGGCTTAGATGGTCTAAGTTTTTGAAATTGATGGTCGTTCCAGGGGAATTCCATCGCAAAAGGAGAATTATCATGAAGACCGTACTGCTATATATTGATGATGACACCGGGCTGGATGCTCGCCTGCAGGCAGCCCTGGACCTGACCCGCGCAGTGAATGGACATCTTCATTGTCTGCGATCAAATCCTTTTCAGCCCCAAATGATTTTCGGCGGGATAACCGGCATGTCGGTCATTCAGGAGGCCGCACAATTGACCCACCAAACTGATGTAGCACTGCGCGACAGAATCGAAAAGCAACTGGCTGGAGAGGATGTTTCCTGGACCTATCATCAGGTGAACGCGCATCCGGCAAATGGACTGGCCCGAAATTCAGCACTTTCGGATGTCATTGTCCTGAGTTCGATGAGCGGCAACAAGGCTAATACCGATGCTCTTGGTCTATTGGGTGATGTGATTTTCAACACGCGCCTGCCGGTTGTGGTCCAGCCCGATAGCGTGAAGAAATTTGATGCCACCGGTCCGGCAGTCGTCGCATGGAATGGCAGTTTTGAAGCCGGGAATGCTCTGCGCGCGGCGGTGCCGTTGCTCAAACTGGCCAGCGATGTGCATATCTTGACGGTCGAGGAAGAGAAAGATCACGATCTGCCACCACTGGATGCTTCGGAATATCTGTCGCAGCATGACATCAAGTCCAAAGTGCACAGCCCTGACGCCGGCAAGTCGTCCGTTCAGGCATCCCTGCTTGCAAGCGTCGATGCGCTGGGCGCAAGCTATATCGTCATGGGCGCTTATGGCCAAAGCCGTGCGCGTCAGTTTTTGTTCGGTGGCGTAACCCGAAGCTTGTTCAGGGATTGTCCGGTACCCCTCGTTGTATCGCACTAGTCCAATGAATAATCTTTCGGGGGAGAGGTTAGTATGAGTAAAGTAACATTACAGTTCCATGGGGCAGCGGGCACAGTGACCGGTTCCTGTTTTGAATTAAGTGGCGCGGGCAAGACCATATTGGTCGATTGCGGCATGTTTCAGGGCACCCGTTCGCTTGAATGGCTGAACCATGACGAATTGCCGTTCGATCCAAAATCTGTCGACGCGGTCATACTGACCCACGCACATCTCGATCATAGCGGCAGATTGCCCTATCTTTACGCCAGTGGCTGCAAAGCAGAAACCTATTGCACCACGCCGACGGCGGATATCCTGAAGCCGCTATTACAGGATTCCGCCAGATTGCAGGCTGCCGATGTGGAGCGCAGAAACCGGCGTGCCGACCGTGCTGGATTGCCGCGCTTTGCCCCGCTATATATTGGCAAGGACATCACAAAGCTGCACAATAATATCCGTACGCTTGAATATTGTGAAGAGGTCGATCTGGGCAACGGCGTGTCCTTTCGCCTCTGGGATCCACGCCACATGGTCGGTTCCGCTTCGGTCGAAATCAATATCGCCGGGCAGCGGTTGTTATTCTCCGGTGATATTGGGTCGGGTTCCCCCATTCACTGCACCGGGTCTGACCTGGGCGGCTATGATCATGTGATCTGCGAATCCACCTATGGCGACCGGGATCGCGAGAACGTGCGGGTGAGCGATCGCCGTGAAACCCTGGCCCGACATGTTGAAGAGGTCATGGCCGCTGCCGGCAATATCCTGATTCCCGCCTTTGCGCTGGAACGCACCCAAACGATATTGGAAGATCTCGATGCATTATTTGAATCGAAGCGCCTCGCTCCGTTCAATGTGTATCTCGATTCCCCACTGGCAGAGAAAATTACTGCCGCCGTGCTCCGTTACCGTAACACCGGCGCCGAACTGTTCGAACGCGAAAATATACGCTTCACGCAGAATAAGGCGGAATCAAAAAGACTGAACCGGATGACCGGAATTGTGATTATCGCAGGGTCCGGTATGTGCGAAAGTGGCCGCATTCGTCACCATCTTATTCGCAACCTGCCACGCGAAAATTCACGGGTTCTCCTGTCTGGTTTTCAGGTTGCGGGCACGCTCGGCTCGGTGCTGCGCGATGGTGCCAAACGGGTACGGATTTCTGGCAATGATGTCGTCGTGAATGCGAAAGTTGCATCGCTGGAAGGCTATTCCAATCACGCTGACCAGAGCGGATTAGTAGATTGGATCGAGCAACGTGCGCCTATCACCGGTTCGATATTTCTGGTGCACGGAGAAGGCGGATCGTTAACGAACCTGTCCGAAAAATTGCACGAAACAGAGGAGTTTCCCGCTGCAATCATTCCTGCGCTCGGTGAGAAATGGGAATTGCATCCGGGCGCGCCTGCCATTCGCCTGTCGCCTGCCCGCCCTGATGCCGCCGAATTGACCGCGTCGCGTGATTGGCGTTCGAAACTTGCCGCCTTGCGCGGGGAGGTTGAAGGCAAGATATCAACTCTGCCGACAAATGAAGAACGCAAAAAAATGCTCGGCGCGCTAAAAAAGGCGCTGGAAACTGTTGACTAGAATGACTGGGAGATAGTCGTTTATTTGCTGCCGCGCACCATCAGCACATCCTCTTCCGCCCAGCCCAATATTGTCTTGGCATTGCTCCCTATCGTCGCGCTCGCAAAGCCGCTGCGACCGTGCGTTCCCAAGACTAACAGCTCGGCGTTTGTCTGTTCGATCTTATTGAGCAGCACCGTCCCCAGGTTGCCCTCTTCAATCGAGGCGTTGAGGCGTTTGAAAGTTTTATCATCAATGATATGCTTGGCCAGAAAGCGGTCCATTAGATCCTGCTCTTCCGCCTTTACCTCGATCTTGACCTGGTCGGACTTCAGCCATGTCTGATAAGGTATATGGTACGCGTGCACGAGATGCAGCGCTGGTTCCGGAAAAAGTTCGGCAGCGGTATTGAGTGCTTCCATCGAACAATCGGAAAAATCGGTGGCAATAACGATATTTTTGTAGGAATTCAGCGGTTTGCGTTTGACGATTAGTACCGGCACTTTTGCGTGGCGGATAAGCCTATCCACCGGATGTCCAAGCAAAATATCGCCCAGACTGTCATAGCGCGCAACGCCGGTGACAATCACGCCGCATCCTTCCTGCTGCGCAACTTCATCTATCGTATCTGCGATCATGCCCTCCTTGACCAGTATCTTCACTTCGCCTTTGGTCGGCGGCAGCTCCACCCGCATCCGCGTTTCGATATCCAGTGAAGTATTTAACGGATCCTCTGGCCGCGCAGGGTCCAGAACGTGCAACAGGATCAGCTTCACCTTCCATTCCTGCGCCAGTTGCACAGCCCGTTCTATCGGCCGGTCACAGCGGGCGGATAAATCGGTGGCGACCAGAACGGGCCTGTGTGCGGTGATCATTTTCGGAATCCTTAATCTAATTTCTCGTTAGTGAATTTGGCAGGCCGCTCCCGGTCCTCTGTCGGGGAACGACGGGAGGGGGAGGATCGGAGAACGACCCGCCGGTCCAATCAACTTGCTGACCAGCCGAAAGGCTTTTTAACTGACGTTGATCGGAATCTTTTGCTCCTTCAATCTGATTGCATATTGCTCATTTTCAATATCTTCAGTGGGCGTTAAAATGTGTTTCTCCTCCTACTGATCAAGAGTATATCTTCTGTCGCCCAACCGGAATCAGTGGTGTTCCCTACGTATATTTACGTAGTGCGTTGTTGTTTCCCCTTGCTGTCTGATAAACTTGGCGATTATTCTGGATGGGTTATCCGAGTTTGCGCTCCTGGATTTAACCAGTTTTTACAGAAAGATTCTAATGGCCGACATCGGTTGTGCAAAAATTGATCGCTCCGCTTATCTTATTGACCGCCCTACGTATCTTGAAGCCGCTTTTGAATTGCTTCCGGAATGTACGGGCATCATCGGAACAGATCTCCGGTTTATCGATCTAAATCCGGCAGGACTAAAGAAATTCGGTGTCGCTCGCCTTGAAGATTTGCCCGATGGTGCGCCAATTTCGTTAGTTTCAGATAGCGATCGCGAGCAACACCGGGAAAACGTGATCGCTGTACTTGCGGGAGATACCGAAGCTGCGGGCCGAGTCTCGCGGATCACAATGCACTCGGTTGATAACACAACGCATCTTACAGAATGCCGCATGACACCGCTAAAGAATGATAGCGGAGAGATTATCGCAGCTATTATCACTTCACGCGATATATCTCTTTGGCAGGATGCAATCGAGGAAGTAGAACAGTCCAACGCGATATTACAATCGATTCTGACGACCGTTCCCGACGCCATGATTGTCAGTGACGAACAAGGATATATTATTCTTTTTAGCAAAACAGCTGAAAAGATTTTCGGATATAAGGAAAGCGAAATACTGGGCAAAAGCATTAGTTTATTGATGCCCGACAGTTATGAAACGTCGGATGCAAAATATTTGAAGCAATTTCTGGAAACCGATATGGAGGAAATTATCGGCACGAGCATGCTGCACAAAGCCCGCAGGAAGGATGGAACAATCTTTCCCGTCCAGGCATCGTTCGGAGCCACCCGTGCAGCCGGGCATCGTCTGTTCACCAGCTTCTACGTTGATTTGACCGAAAAGCAGCAAACCGAGGCGGAGTTACAGTCTTTACAGCTCGAATTGCAGCACGCGTCCAGAGTAAGCGACGTCGGCACGCTGGCATCCTCGCTGGCGCATGAATTGAACCAGCCCCTTACCGCCATCGCCAATTATCTCTCCACCGGGCGCGATATGTTGGATGACCTGACACCCGAAAACGTCCATATGCTTCAGGAAGCGCTGAATGAAAGTGTCGCTGAATCCCTGCGCGCCGGAAAAATCGTGCGCCGCCTGCGTGAGTTTGTCTCGAAAGGCGAGGTCAGGATGGAAGTGCTGTCGATGGCAGATCTCGTCAACGATTCCAAAACACTGGGGTTGATTGACGCGCGCGTCAAAGGGGTAGAATATAGCTTCGATATTCGCCCGGACATAAACCATGTGCTGGCTGACAAAGTGCAAATTCAACAGGTGATGGTCAATCTTATCCGAAATGCCATCGAAGCGATGGACGATAGCCCGATTAAAAAGCTAAGCGTGTCTGCCCATACGGCACCGGACAACCGCGTGGAATTTGTCGTTCAGGATAGCGGCCCCGGCATTTCTCCAGAAGTTCGAGACCGGCTGTTTGCGCCATTCGCGACCACCAAAAACGATGGCATGGGTCTTGGTCTGCCGATTTGTAAAACTATTATCGAGGCCCACGGCGGCGAACTTGCTTTTGAAGACGCACCGGAAGGCGGCGCCATTTTCAGATTTAGCCTAAAAAAAGCACCAAAGGAGCACCCCCATGCTGAATGAACGCCTGGTCTATATTGTCGATGACGATGATGCGGTGCGCCGCTCCGCTTCGTTCATGCTGAAACATGCGGGGTTTCAGACACGCTCGTTGGCCTCCGGCGTTGAATTCCTGAAAGAATACAAAAATGCCGAACGCGGCTGCGTGCTGCTCGACATCAAAATGCCGGAAATGGATGGGCTGGAGGTGCAGCAGGAGATGATCAAGAGCGGGATCGACATGCCAGTTATCGTGCTTACCGGCCACGGTGATGTGGAACTGGCAGTCAAGGCGATGCGGGCGGGAGCGGTGAGCTTCATTGAAAAGCCGTATGAAAAAGAAGAATTGATTGCCGCACTGGAAGAAGGTTTTGCACGGCTTGATAATAACAACCTCAAGGAAATGGCCTCGTCCGAAGCAAAGGTCCGCCTTGCCTGCCTGACCGGACGGGAACGCGATGTGCTGGAAGGGTTGATGACCGGCTATCCCAACAAAACCATCGCCTTCGACCTCGGCATATCCCCCCGCACAGTTGAAATATATCGGGCCAACATGATGGAGAAGCTACGCGTCCGCAGCCTGGCCGAAGCACTGCGGATTGGCTTTGCAGCCGAAAATAGCGAGATTGCTAAGGCGAAGGCACCAGAACCCGGTAATCCGGTAATCCGGTCGGCAGTTAAGTAGACATAGGGATTTCTAACTAACGCTCGGGAAAGCATTTTGCCGAAATTGGGAGTCTCTTTAAAGCGCGCCAGCCCCGGCCTTGTTCGTGAAAAAGCCGGGAAAGCCAGGTCGTTGATAAAATGGTGCGCCCGACAGGATAATAATGGGCACTCAAATCATTGGGAAATTTCGGCAG
>CBETBW010000010.1:0-94571 GCA_965534715.1 uncultured Parasphingorhabdus sp. | reverse complement strand
TCGTCCATATTGTCGGCGTCGACAAAGGTGACGTTCCAGCCGAATTTCTTGACCGAATGGGCGAGCTGGTTGAGCGAGCCGCCATAGAGCTTGTTCGCCGCGACAATATGCGCACCGGGGTCCATCAGGACATGGAAAACGAGGATCTGCGCCGCATGACCCGAAGCCACCGCCAGCGCCGCCACACCGCCCTCCATCGCCGCAATCTTGCCTTCGAGCGCGCCGTTGGTCGGGTTCATGATCCTTGTGTAGATATTGCCGAACGCGTCAAGATTGAACAGATCGGCGGCATGTTCGACATCGTCAAAAACATAGGAAGCCGTCTGGTAGATCGGCGTGATCCGCGCGTTGGTCGTGGGATCGGGCTCGGTTCCGGCGTGGACGGCCATTGTTTCTAGATGATCGGTCATTGCGTGGCTCCATTGATAATATTCTTCGGGGGTATTGGATCGGTGCGGTTTTTACCAGAGCCTTCGGGTCGATCCCGGGAAAATATTGTCGCGGGTCACACAGGGTCACACCCCCCAAAGCGGAAAAATCCTTGGCGGTGAATAGGGATTTATCGGGGCGAGGCGCGAGGCAAAGCGTGATGCTGCAGGGTCATGGCGCTGGTTTACCATTGTCCGGGCGCTGTAGGAAAGACGATTTGGCGGGGCGTGGTCGGGTGAGGCTTGGATCAGGCGCACAGCCCCCGACCTCCCGCGAAAAATTATCGGATCTCTCCCGCTATTGTGCAACCTTTCCCGCCTCGTGCGTTGGTTCAGAGAAAGCAGAAAAGGAAACCGACCATGAGCAATAAAGATATGAACCACAGCAGCGACACCGACGAAATCCGTGAGGAATTCTGGGAATCCATCGCCGACAGCCCGTTTGTGATGATCGCCCTCGATGGCGACAACGGCCACGCCATCCCGATGCGCGCGCAGCTCGACAAGGACGCCAACAGCTCGATCTGGTTCTACACCTCCCGCGACAACCGGCTGGCCACCGGCGGCCCGGCGATGATGCAATTCGTGTCCAAGGGGCATGATCTTTTTGCCTGCGTCTCCGGCACCCTGACCGAAGAAACCAACGAAGCGATCATCGACAAGCACTGGAGCAACCCCGTCGAAGCTTGGTACAGTGAGGGCCGCCAGGACCCCAGCCTGCTGATGCTGCGCCTCGACCTCGGCGACGCCGAAATCTGGGAAGCCGATCCCGGCGTCGTCGGCATGTTCAAGATGATGACCGGCATGACGATGAGCGGCGACGAAATGGGCGACCATGCGAAGGTGGCTTTGTAAGTTGCTCTATAGAAGGTGACTGATTGCGGTTATGTTAGGGTGGTAGGAGAGCGGATTTGGTCAGCGGTGGTCGGATGGACCTGGCGCAGTGTCACCGCGGTGCGTAATGTCCAGCGGCCCCAGCAGCCACCGTCAGCCCCGACCGCAAAATGTCATCCCGGCGAAGGCCGGGACCCAAACCATATTTTCGTCTGCAAAAGCTAGTTGGCGTAGGCCCCAGCTTGCGCTGGGGCGACGGGGTGGTTTGGTGAGGTTCGGCTAAGGACGCTGTCACCCTTATTCGCACATCCATTGAACGCAATGTACTTCCAAATTTATGGCAAAAAGTGGGTGGTTTCCGGAATGCCCGGTTTTAGCTTGAGAAAGTAAAATGGAGACTTGCGACGGCCTTGGTTTTACCAGATAACTTGGATTTCTGTATGAAGCAGAAATTAACCGGTATTTAGAAATTTGGCTTATTGTTACTTGCGTATTTCTCGAGGGATATGTCTATGAATTCGACAAAACGGGCGGTTGCGCCGAGACTTGCGGTTGGTCTTTTAGGTTTGGTGTCTGCCTTATTCCTCGCCCCTGTCGCGCAGTCCCAAACCGATCCGGAGCTTGAGAACAACACGCAAGAAGAAATGATATGCCTCACCATTGGCCGAGTATGGGCTGGTACCTTCGCTGAGCGTGAACAAATAGGTCAAGTGCCTGTTCCAAAATCCTTCGTTCAGCAAATTCGTGGCGACACGTGCACGCGCTTCCAATTGGTTCTTGGCAGCCTTCTCAATTGGCACTTTCAATACGGAGACGAGCGATCCGCAATAGCTGCAGTACGATTTTTGGAGCGCGAATTCTTGGTCCAAATCGATCCGGAATACCCGCCGGAGTTCGCTGCTGAATGGCAAATTGCGTTAGACCAAGCGCAACATCTGTTCGAAGGAGAAAAGGCGCGCAATCCCGGAGTTAGTGATTGGCAACTTCTCCGCGATCTTGAACCGCAACTCAAGGAACTGAGAGGTGTCAAATCACTGGTTAAGTTTGGCAACCAATTGGGTGGAGTCGAATTCATCGCAGGTGAATATGCGCGTGCAGCCGAGGTTTTTCGCTCCGAAAACCTCTTGAAACAAGCGCGTCGATTACACGCGCCGTCCTTTTCCGTCGCGACATTTCTCAACCAACAAGAACAAATTGGCACCGTCGAGAAATATCTCGTTGGCCTTGTGCGCCCAAGGTATCGTTCGGATCGAATGGAACCGCGCTTGCGCGAAATTGCTCTGTCAGTGACTGATGCTGCGATCAAACGCGATGTTGAAACGGTGCAGGCAGCCGATGCCGTAACCCGCCAAGTATATCGGCCCGACGGGCAAACTTATCCATGGCCAGACCTCTTCACATTTATTGAAAACGCCTATGAGGATGACGAAACGGTTTGTCGGGCAAGCAAAAACAACAGCAAACCCGGTTATGTAGATCGGTGCGAAGAAAACGGATACGAAAGCTATGCAATGGGTTTTTGGTATAATCGTAGTCGCCTCGAACTAATTGCCCGTCAGCTAGGCATTAAACTAGAGACATTTGATCGTCGGTTTATCAGAGATGGAACCACGCCGCGAACAGTCGATCTGTTCCTCCAAAGGGCTTGGCATGATGGGTTGCGGTATGGCGAGGCGTTAGTCCCTAAAGAGGCCATCCACCTGCTGATGTGGTCTGGTGAGGCTTCTTTCAGTGAAATTACTGGTGAATGTGATCGAGCTTCGAAGGAACATAGGCAATCGGCCTATGATGCGATCAACCTAATTAGTCGCGCACAATCCTTCACTAGTCCAGCCCGGCATCCGCTGCTCTATCTAGAAACCGCGACAGCATATGTTCGGATTTATGAAGGCTTGGGTAAATGCACGATGGATATGAACGAACCCAGTTTTGAGCGTGGCTATTTGCTTTCGAAAGCTTTTCTAACCCAGTTTCCTGCCTTAATGGCGATATACTAATGTGGATGAACAGGTATCGGTCAAAATTTGGAAGTTTTAGATCCGACGAATCAAATGACGGCTTTTCGGCAAATAAATTTGATACTTGAATGACGGAAATTGGGGCGCTTGCCGACTGACCGCTCACCATGCTGAAACAGGAAAGACAACTTTAAGGCGATCCACCCGTTCAAACGTCAGCGAACGGCAACGGCTGGGATTTACAGTGTCGAGGTATTAATCCGCAATCTCACCCCCAACCAACCCTCTCACACTATTCCCCACAAAAAACCCGCCAGCCAGATCCTCCGCGCGTAAATCCGCCTCGACCGCCTGCCCGCTCTCCAGCAATTCCGCCCGCAACACGCCCGGCAACACGCCGCGCACCAAAGGCGGCGTCAGCAGCTTGTCGTCACGTTCGACAAACACATTCCAGATCGCGCCTTCGGTGACAAAACCGTCGGCATCGACAAACACCGGGTGCACGCCGTCCGCCAGCCCATCGACCGCGTAAATCCGCCGGTCACTTGTCTTGTGGTGCAGGCGAAAGTCCTGCGGGTCGGCCTGCATCGGCACCAGCTGGCATTGCACCGGCCCGTCAAGCGGCTTGGGCATCGGCTTGAGCTCGATCGCCAGCACGCCCGATTTTGCGAGGTGCAGGCGGACCATCGCGGGGGCTTCCTGATGAAAGGTGATCGCCTGAATCGCGTTGCGCGCGGCGTGGCGGTCGAACTCGAATTCAAGGGCGCTGGCGCTGGCCTTCATCCGCTCTAGATGCGCTTCCAGCCGGGCGATACCGCTTGCCGGATCAAAGGCCATGGTCTCGATCAGGTCGACCTTGTGGGCTCCGCCCGTATTGGCCCCCGAACTGACCCCCGCATTAGCCCCCCCATTGGCATCCACTTTTGCAAATCTCCCCTTGGCGAGACATTCCCGCCATTCGTCATCCCCGTCTGAGTCCGCCACTATCCCAGAGCCGAGGCCGATGGAAAGCTTTTTGTCGTGCGCGCCGAGGTGGAAGGTGCGGATCGCGACATTGAAGGCGGCGTCTCCGCCCGGATCGATCCGTCCGATCGAACCGCAGTAGATGCCCCGCGGCCCGCTGCCATCGGGCGCGCGTTCGAGCTCGTCGATAATCTCCATCGCCCGGATTTTCGGCGCGCCGGTGATCGAGCCGCAGGGGAAAATCCGGCGGATCACATCGACCACATCGAGGCCGTCCTGCAATTGCGCGGTGACCGTCGAGGTCATCTGGTGGATGGTCGGATAGCTTTCGATCTGGAACAGTTCCGGCACTTTGACGCTGCCCTGCTTCGCCACCCGCGACAGGTCGTTGCGCAGCAGATCGACGATCATCAGATTCTCGGCGCGCTGCTTGGGGTCGCTGTGCAATTGCGCCTGCACCTTGGCATCGGCCTCCGGATCGGCGACCCGCGCCGCGGTCCCCTTCATCGGCTTGGCGGTGATCCGGCCGCCTTTCAGCGCAAAGAACAGTTCCGGCGAGAAAGACAGCATCCAGTTTTTGCCGTCAAACACAACCCCGCCATAGCCGGCCTGCGCCCTGCCCCGGATCGCCGCGTAGAGCGCCAAAGGGTGACCGGCATATCCCGCTTCTGCCCGAAAAGTGAGATTGGCCTGATAGATATCTCCGGAAATGATATAATTTTGCACTTTTTCGAACGCAGCATCATAAGCCTCACGCGACACCAGCGGCTGGAGTCGACCAAGCCACGCCCCGTTGCGGTCGGGCAAGCCTTCGACCACGTCGCTTTCCGCTATCTCTTTGTAATCATTAAATATTCCAAACCAAGCCAAAGGCGTCGGCATTTCTGTTGGAAAATGACCGCGCAATCGCTCTTCCAGCGCCAGTCCCGCTTCATAAGATATATAGCCCGCGACATGCTTTCCCCCGGATCGCGCCCGCGACAGAGCCTCAAAACATGCTTCCAAATCTTCCAATTTATCAGCCCGAACAACCGCCACCGGATCCCGGTACAGCCGCGCCGGCGCGGCACCGGAGGCTCTGGCGTCATCGAGCAGGACAAAGGGAAACTTTCCATCGAACATTGTCCCCCCTAATTGCTTTTCACACCATTCGTCCATAAGCTTGCCCAAAGAAAAACGGGGAGATTGTTCGATGCGATTTGCGCGGGCTTGCCAGATTGGCATGGCATTATTGTTGATTGGAGGCCCGGCCCTTGCCGCGGCTGAGGATGTGGCGCCGCAACCGGCGGCTTTGGTCGCCGACCAGATCCCCGCCATTCCTTTGGCGATCGTCGACCAGACCCGCCCCTATATGGAATATCGCACCGCCAGTTTTGTCGACTGGGACCCGAAAAGCCGGGCGATGTTGATCGCCACCCGCTTTGCCGAAACTCGCCAGCTGCACCGCGTCTCCGCGCCGATGGGACAGCGCGAGCAACTGACCTTTGCCAGCGAACCGGTGAGCAGCGCTCTTTATGCACCCGACGGCTCGTCTCTGTTGTTCGAGAAAGACAGCGGCGGGAACGAGGTCGACCAGATTTTTGCTCTCGAAAACGGGCAGCCCAAAATGCTTACTGACGGCAAGAGCCGCAACGGCCTGGGCCCCTGGTCGAGCAGCGGCAAGTTGCTGGCCTTTGGTTCGAACAAGCGCACCGGACTGTATAATGACATTTATCTGATGGACCCGGCCCATCCGGATAGCGCCCAGATGCTGATTGCCTCCACCGGTGGCGGCTGGTTTCCGATCGATTTCTCTCCCGATGACAAATTGCTGCTGGTATTCAACTATGTTTCGGTGACGGACAATCAACTATATCTGATCGACATTGCACAGGGCAGCTCCCGCAAATTGACCGACAGCAGCAAGCCGGTCGCCTATGATGGCCTGCGATTTGCGCCAGACGGCAGGCTATGGGCCGCATCGGACGATGGCAGCGATGTCAAACGACTGGGCGTTGTCAATCTGGAAACGTCGCTGTTCGAACCGGTGGTTGATGAGAAAATCTGGGACATTGTCGCTTTTGACATCAGTCAGGACGGCCGCTGGATCGCCTTTGAGGTCAATCAGGCCGGCCGTTCCGTGCTCAAATTCTATGATATTCAAACCGGCGATATTCGGGTTGCCGATGCGTTGCCGACCGGCGTGATCAGCGGTGTCAAATTTGCGCCCTGGGGCGAGCTCGGCCTGACGCTGAACAGCAACCGGACCGGCACGGACGCCTATAGTATCGATCCGGAGACACTGGCGGTCACGCGCTGGACCAGAAGCGAGACCGGCGGGCTGGATGCCGCAAATAATGTCGCGCCCGAACTGGTCGAGATCGCCAGTTTCGACGGCGAGAAAATGTCCGGCTTTCTCTATCGACCCGATCCAGCGAGGCACAAAGGGAAACGACCGCTGATCATCCGCATCCACGGCGGCCCGGAAGGTCAGGCCACACCCCGCTTTCTCGGACGCGACAATTATCTGATCAACGAGCTGGGCGTGGCGATTTTCTACCCCAATGTGCGCGGCTCAACCGGCTTTGGCAAAAGATTCGTCTCGCTCGACAACGGTCCCTGGCGACGGGAAAATAGCGTGCTCGATATCGGCGCGTTCCTTGATCATCTGCGCAAGGACCGGCACATTGACCGCAAGCGCATCGCGGTGACCGGCGGCAGCTACGGCGGCTATATGACCCTGGCGTCGATGCTGCGCTATGGCAACAAGTTGAAAGCCGGGCTGGAAATTGTCGGCATTTCAAGCTTCGTTACTTTCCTGGAAAACACTGAGGCATACCGCCGCGATCTGCGGCGAGTGGAATATGGCGACGAACGCATCCCCGAACAGCGCGCCAAATTGCAGGAGATCAGCCCGCTGCTCCGCGCCAGCGAGATAAAAATCCCGCTGATGGTCGTGACCGGCGCCAATGATCCCCGCGTCCCGGCGAGCGAAGCCGACCAGATCGTCGCCGCCGTGCGCGCCAATGGCCGCCCCGCCTGGCATCTGCTCGCCGAAAACGAAGGCCATGGCTTCCGCAAGAAGGCCAACGCCGACTACCAGTTCTGGGCGAGTTTGATCTTCTGGCAAAAATATCTGCTGGAGGAGAAATAGCCTCTGCCCATTCGGCAATAAACGCACAATAGGGAGAATGAATATGAAACTCGGAGCCTTTTCCATCAGCCTGTCGGTCAGGGACATCGCCCTTTCCAGAGCCTTTTACGAAAAGCTCGGCTTTGTGCAATTTGGCGGCGATCAGGATCAGAAATGGCTGATCCTGAAAAATGGTGAAACGCTGATTGGTCTGTTCGAGGGCATGTTTCCCCAAAATATGCTGACCTTCAATCCGGGCTGGGATCAGGATGCACAAAATCTCGATGATTTTGATGACGTCCGCGATATCCAGAAGTCATTGCTGGCAGCGGGAGTGAAACTCGACAGCAAAGCCGAAGGTGACAAGGGTCCAGCGAGCATCATGCTGACCGACCCCGATGGCAACCCGATCCTGATCGACCAGCACCGGTAAAGGCGCAGGGTCAAAACCTATTTCCGCAAATTGGGATGATTGCCAATGCTCGACCGGATCGCATCCAGCGCCGGTTTGCGCATCGCCGATTTCTGATAGGCATAGGCATGGCCCGGCAGCTTGGCGAGCTGGCCGGCAATCGCGGTTGCCTGACCGATCACTTTATCAGGCTCGACCAGCATATCGAGATATCCAGCCTCTACCGCGCCTTTCGGATCATAGATGTAAGCCTGAATCATCGCGCGGGTCTGATGCAGGGGGCTGAGCCGGTCACGCGCCAGCTCGACCGCAAATACCGGCAGCGTCATGCCGGTAATCGATTCATTTGCGCCGAGTTTGAAATCGCCCGCAGCCCCGATCCGCGTATCGCAGGCCATCAGCAGGAACACGCCCATGGCAATGGCGTGGCCGTTGCATGCTGCGACGACGGGAACCGGCCCACCATAGAGACGGAGCACCAGTTCCGACGCACGGTCGAGCAGACGGACGGAAGCGTCACGGGTAAAGCTCCCCATCATGCCGAGATCAAAGCCGCCGGAAAAACGCCCTGCGCGACCGGTCAGCACGATCGCCTTGGCATCGGCCTCCGCCTTGTCCAGCGCCTCGTTGAGTGCAATCATCAGGTCGAAATTGACGGCATTGGCTTTGCCATCGTCCATAGTGATCAAGGCAACATCATTCTGGATATCGACGGAAATACTCATTGTCTGTCCTTTTCAAGGCGAATTAATTGTGCAGTTAAACCTATCGCTGAAATTGCTCAGGTCAACGGAAAAATCCGTGGGGAAAGTGCGGGAAACCGCAGAAAAAGACTGCTAAACGAACAATCCGTAGCGGCAGATTGCTCAGGTCAGCTGGTCGATTATTTTTGTCAAACGCGCGACATCCTCCCGATCGTGATAAAGCGCGAAGCCAATTCGCAAGACATCGCCGCGGACATCGGTCACGACATTCTGGTCTGCCAGCCTGTCGTGCAGTCTGGGCGCTGATTCTCCCCTAAAGGCCAGAAAGCGCGCATGCGGCTGATCATCAAGCGGATTGAGCAGATCGAATCCGCGCAGCCGGTCGCCCTCCAGAAACTGCGCCTGCAGACCCGCGACATGCTCTGAAATCACGGCCGTGGTCAGCGCTTGGCTGGCCAGCATATTTTGCACGGCATTAAACCGGTAGAGACCGGAAGCATCGAAAGTGCTGCCGAGAAACCGCCGCCCGTCCGGCGCATAGCCGATATCTCCAGGCGGCAAGGCGAGGTCATCGAAAGCGGCATACCAGCCGGTCACCACCGGCCGGGCGGCAAAACCGGGCGGCGCGTGGAGGAAGCAAGCCCCCTCTCCGGCCATCGCATATTTATACCCGCCCGAGAGATAAAACACCTTGTCAGCAATTTGCGACAGATCGGTCTCGATCGCCATAAAACCATGATAGCCGTCAATCACCACCCACGGTCCTCCGGGACGGGACAGCGCTGCAAGCTGATCCAGCGCGGGGATGATAGTACCGGAATTGAACAGCACATGACTGGCAAATATCAGATCAAACTCGCCGGATCGGGCGGTATCAAGCAAAGCCTCCGGCGATACTGTTTGCAAAACAACTTCTCCCGCCTCCACCCAACGGGTCATTTGCCGGCGAAAGCTGTGAAACTCGCCGTCGGTCGCGAGCACCCTTGCCGGCCGCGCCGGAATGGCGGACAAAAGTCGCACGAGGAAATCATGTGTATTCGGCGCGAAGCATAGCGTCTCGGGATCGGGCAGCTTCAACTCATCCGCAACATGACGCTGCGCTTCGGACCAGACAGGCCCCATGATCTTGTCCCATTTGTGATCCGCTAGCGTTGCCGCATCCTGCCATGCTTCAAGATGGCCGGTGTGGCTCGCGTCGGGCCAGAGATGATGGCTATGGGCGGCGAAATGCAGACGCCCGGAATTGGCCGCGAGCGCTCTGGAAAACAGATGTTTCCAGCTCATAATTGGGTACGCAGCGACCATAGTTCCGGAAAGGCGCGCTTGGCCACCGTGCTTTGCAAATAGGCGACGCCAGCGGTCCCGCCGGTGCCCATTTTCCCGCCGATAATCCGCTCGACCGTCAGCACATGCTTGTGCCGCCAGGTCGCCATCGCATCGTCGAGATCAACCAGTTTTTCCGCCAGTTGATAGAGTTCCCAATATTTGTCGGGATTGCGATAGACTTCCAGAAAGGCCGTTTCGACCTGTTCGGACGGTTGATGGGAATTGGCAAAATCACGGTCCAGTAATTCCGGAGCAATATCAAAGCCGGCCCGCGCCAGCGCCGCTATGGCATCATCCCAGATACTCGGTTGATCGAGCGCGGCCTGCATCGCTGCCTTCGCCTCCGGGCGATCCTCCTGATATTTCAAAAAGCTCTTGTCCTTGAGGCCAAGCATATATTCCACGGTTCTGAACTGGTCGGACTGGAAACCCGAACTCGGCCCCAATACATGCCGGAAACGCGTATAATCGCTGGGCGTCATGGTCGACAATACATCCCAGCTCAGCGTCATCACCGCCTGAATGCGACTGACCCGCGCCAGCGCCTTATAGGCCGGTACCAGCGCGTCCGCTGTTATCTGCTGCTTGGCAAAGCGCATCTCGCGAATGATCTGTTTGAGCCAAAGTTCTTTGGTCTGGTGAATGATGATGAACAGCATCTCATCGTCCAGATCCGATCGCGGGTGCTGCGCATCGAGCAATGTGTCGAGCGCCAGATAGCGCGCATAAGTCATCGTGGATTTTTCGGTCATGCACGATAGTAACGCCGCGTTGTCCGAATGGAAAGAGAGCCGATGGCGAAGCTTGAGTGTTTTGTCAGTTCGAGAGGCAACCATCATTCATAATCGGGTTTCGACTATGCACAGGGGCCAGCGAGAACGATCAATAACCGGCGAATTCCTCGGTGCGGATGTTGTCCTCGTTGACTTGCATATCAACGAGAAGCTGCCGCATGGCCTTGACCATCCCTTCCGGTCCGGACAGATAATAGATCGGCGCGTTCAGATCCGGAACGTATTTTCTTACCATTTCGGCATCGACCCGATTGCGTTCACCCTGCCAGCCATCCGGCGCGGAATCGGTTGCGATCTCCACATAAGTGAAATTCGGGTTCTTTCTGGCAAGCTCTTCGAAATCCTCTCTAAGCGGCAGCTGCGCCGGTGTGCTGCTGGCGTGAAGCAGCGTTAACCGATGCGCGGTTTTATCATGTGTTGCCTGCGCAATCATGCTGCGCACAGGGGTAACGCCGATACCGCCGATAATGAACACCGCCGGGGTGGTTTCTGTTTTGTGCAGCGTAAAATCGCCATAGGGCGCATCGAGCTTCAGTTCGGTGCCAATCGGCAGGTCTTTGAGCACGCGCTTGAAAGCGGTATCGCGCATTCGCGTGGCCGCTACCAGATCGGTTTCGTACGGAGCATGAACCAGGGAAAAGCCGCGAGTATTGCCTTCCTCGTCGGTTTCGGGAGGATCAATGATCGTGAAATCGGCGAATTGACCGGCCCGAAATTCAAAGCCCTCCGGCTTGGCAAAATGAAAGGCCATCGTATCTTCGGCGACCTGTTCCTTTTTCAATAATTTTACATTCGATATCATAGCGGCCTCGCGATTAATCGATAGTGACGTAAAAGTGGCGTAGAATTCTTCCTTCTGGCTATTTGACGACGCAGATCAGAAAATGTTCCCGATTTGGGGTTCAATGGGGTCAATCATATAGCGATGCCGGGCT
This sequence comes from uncultured Parasphingorhabdus sp., assembly GCA_965534715.1. Classification (GTDB taxonomy): domain Bacteria; phylum Pseudomonadota; class Alphaproteobacteria; order Sphingomonadales; family Sphingomonadaceae; genus Parasphingorhabdus. The sequence goes on along the minus strand of CBETBW010000010.1, from coordinate 83,105 downwards.
TGAAGCGATACGGAGGCCGTTGTCCATATTCTTCATTCGGCGAACCCAACGTCAGCAACGCAGCTTGCACCGGAAGAAATGCCTTCGACAGAATCCGTGGCGTTGAACGATCGGTGTTATTCCTTCTTGATTTTTTCCTGAAGATAGTCGCGCAGCACGACGGCTTGATTATGCTCTTCGTCCTTGGCTCCGTACAGCAATGTCACATTGTCTTTACGCAGCCATTCCAGACATCGCTCGACCGCATCCGGATTTTTATCGAGTTCGGTGCGGTAGCGTCTGCGGAACTCGCCCCATTTCTCCGGATCGTGGTCGAACCATTTGCGCAATTCGGTACTCGGAGCGACTTCCTTGATCCACTGTTCGAGGTCGATATCCTTTTTAGCAACGCCGCGCGGCCACAGGCGATCAACCAGCAGGCGGGCACCGCTGCTTTTTGCATCCTTGTCGTAAACGCGCACAATCGAGATGCTGTTCTTGCCCGTCATGCGGCGGCGGCTTCGCCAAATACTGGCAGCGTATTGACCGTCCAGGCAAAAGCAAAACGGATACGCATTAAGGAGGCAGCCCCAATTATCGCGATAATCCGTTTGGTGCGCCGATCAAAGGCACCAACCGCGGATATGATTACAGCAATTTCAAGCAAGACGAACTCTCCTTCATATTGCGGCTCCGATCACCATCCTTTGGGCGCTATATTCACCTACTTACGGCATATCGTCAATCATCAAGATCAGTATCGACCCGCACGATCAAAAGAATATCACAGCAGTCAAATTGCCTTTTAAGCCCATTCCTTCTTCGCGGTATCGGGACCTGTTTTTAACAACAAATAATTTACGCTTTAAGCGGAATAATATTCACTGGATTGATAGAGACCAAGATGGCAAATTGTTTTCTGACGGAGAGCAAGATGCAAAGCGAACATAACAAAGAACCATCGGAAATTTGCGCGATTGCCTATAGCGGCAGGCATGATTTCGGAATGCTGTCTGTTGACAACAGCGATCACGCTCGCTGCCCTGAACTATTGTCAAACGATCCATCCGTACCGGAAATTTTGTGGATAGGTTGTTCGGAAGCGCTCTTGCTCCCCCACCAATTGCTGAACCTTTCCCGAGGCCAGATTCTGGTCCATCGCAATTTTGGAAATTGCGCACCGGTGCACGATCTCAATTTTCTCTCCGTTCTCGAGTTTGCTCTCGAAACGCTGAATATCAGGCACATCATCGTGGCTGGACACCATGATTGTCGGGCAGTGAAAACCGTGCTTGCCGATAACACAACCGGGCTTTTACATCACTGGCTTGCGCCGATGAATGAAATGTTCGTGCTTCGCCGAAAAGAGGTGAGCGCGATGATACGACCAAAGGATCAGGAGTCTTTTCTCGCTACTCTTCATGCGGGATACCAGGTGCGAAACCTCGCCGACAATCCGGCGGTTCGCAAATATTGGGCCGGCGGTCATGACCTTAGCATTCATGGATGGGTCTATCACGATGGCACCGACAAAATATACGACCTGGGTGTTTCTCTGAGTTCGCCCCAATAAAAACCCATGTGAATTGTTGCGCGAGTTTTCGGCGATAGGTCAGAAGCCTTGAGCTTACATCAGGCTCGGTCAGTGAATCCAGGCAGGTGGATCACTTGCGGTAAAAGACTCTTTGGATGCTTCATCGATCCTTTCTGAAGCCTTCTTTCTTTCGATTATTGTGGTCGTCCGTTTGGCAAGCTCGTTGATTAGTGTCTCCAACGAATGTGAACCATTCAGATTATCAGTTGGATATTCTCCCTGACTGAGAAATTCGGCGACTATTCTCTGGCAAATATCCTTCACATTTCCTGCACCATCAAAATACTGCTTTGCCGCCAGTCGTGCGGCCACAGCTATATCTGCACATCTAACGGGTGTTTGATCAGATATGGTCACGGCATCAATCAATCCGCGGCAGAGTAGAGAATTGATGATAGGGCGGCGGACTGGACAGCGTCCATTCGAGGCTGGTCGCACCAGGCCCCCAAGGGTTGTCCGAAACGTTGCGCCGTCCCAGAAATGAGAGAGCCATATTGAGGAAAAAGAACAGGAGACCAACGGCCAGGACCGCATAACCCCATGAGGCGATATGGTTCCAGAATTCAAAGGCAGCGGGATAGTCCGGAATCCGCCGCGGCATGCCCTGCTGCCCGAGAAAATGCATCGGGAAAAACAGGATATTCACGCCGATGAAAAAGAGCCAGAAATGCAATTTGCCTAGCAGTTCATTATACATGCGGCCCGACATTTTGGGAAACCAGTAATAGAAACCGGCAAAGATTGCGAAGACTGCTCCGAGTGAGAGCACATAATGGAAATGAGCAATTACATAATATGTATCATGCAGGGAATCGTCTATTCCGCCGTTCGCAAGCACGACCCCGGTGACACCTCCGATGGTGAACATGAATATGAAACCGAGCGCCCAAAGCAGCGGGGTCTTGAAACTGATAGACCCGCCCCACATCGTCGCCAGCCAGGAGAAAATCTTGATGCCGGTAGGTACCGCGATAACCATTGACGCCGCTGTGAAGTATAATTTTACGTTTATCGACATTCCAGTGGTGAACATATGGTGGGCCCAGACCACAAATCCGATCAAGCCAATCGCGACCATTGCATAAGCCATACCGAGATAACCAAAAACCGGTTTGCGGCTGAAAGTGGAGACCACCTGACTGACCATACCAAAGCCTGGCAGGATCATGATATAAACCTCCGGATGTCCGAAAAACCAGAAGAGATGCTGATATAATACGGGGTCTCCCCCGCCGGCAGCGTTAAAGAAGCTAGTGCCAAAGTTACGGTCTGTCAGCAGCATTGTGATTGCTGCAGCGAGTACGGGGAGCGATAATAGCAACATGAAAGCGGTAACCAGTATCGACCATACGAATAGCGGCATTTTGTGCAGAGTCATGCCCGGTGCGCGCATATTGAATATTGTGGTGATGAAGTTGATCGCGCCGAGAATGGACGACGCCCCGGCAAGATGTATGGACAAGATTACCATGTCTACGGCTGGCCCAGGTGATCCTGCCGTGGATAATGGAGCATATAATGTCCATCCCGTTCCAGCCCCCAAACCAGTGCCACCCTGCACAAAAGCAGACCCTAACAGCAACACAAATGCCGGCACCAACAGCCAGAACGAAATATTGTTCATTCGCGGAAAGGCCATATCGGGCGCACCGATCATGAGCGGAACAAACCAGTTTCCAAAGCCACCGACCATCGCAGGCATTAGTACGAAGAAAATCATTATCAGGCCGTGTGCGGTGACCAGCACGTTCCAAAGGTGGAAGGCCGCGTCATAATTATCGGCCGCCACCCACAGAGTTAAATACTGGATACCGGGGTGTGCCAGTTCCAGACGCATCAGGCCCGAAATAGCGCCGCCCACTATCCCTGCGAAAATTGCAAAAATCAGATAGAGCGTTCCGATGTCCTTGTGATTGGTGGACATAAACCATCTCTGGATAAAGGCGGGCTTGTGATCATCTATCGCGGGGTGAAATCCGTCGGATAAAAGTTCGCTTGACGATGCCAATTACGCCTCCTTGTGCTAACTAGAGAACAAGGTTGGCTCGAAAGCTGTGACACAAGATTTTGCGCCAAAGCAAGGCGCTGCAGCTGATCCGGGACCATCCAGAAACCTAGTCAGTAAAGTCTATGAAAAATGCAGTTTCTGAGGGAGTGTTTATCATAGCGAATGAAACAGCTGAAACGCATATTTCTGTGGCTATACCGCAAATTTATTGGGGTCTAATTTCTGCACCGTTATTTTGCGGCCTGCACAATGCGCGTTGTTTCCGCGATATTGTCGAGGTGATTGTCGTGCATCATTTTTAGATCAGCATGCAGAATGCCATTTTCCACGCGCGACATCAGATCGTCCAGCTTGCGAACAACCCATGCCTGTCCGCGGTTGAGAAAATCCAGTCTTTCAAGAATATCGTCTATGGCCATAGCCTTGTCATAAAAATCGCCACAGCGCAGAGACGGGGTGCCGTTCAGTTTTTCGATATTGCGGGTGAGCATATCGCACCAATGTGCTTCATCATGTTTGAGCGACGAGAGAAAATTTTTCAGATCGGCTGATGTAGTATCTTTGGCGGTGGAAATCGCAACCCGCGTTCCAGCGCGCTCGGCCTCGAGTAATATATTGAGATCGTCGATCAGTTCGTTGCGAGCGGATATGCCCATGTCTGAACGGTTCGCTCGATCATCACTTTGTGTCAGCGGTGAATTGCCCTTGCTCATCTTGTCATCTCCGACGCGGCTCGCAATCCGCGACGGATGCGCGCAGCGACATCCGTATCGGCTTTTGAAGAATGCACCGCAAAAGCAGAATAGGAAAACTCCGGACTATCCGGCACCAGCGCCAGTCGTCCTTCGTCCAGAAGGGATTGAACAAATCCCTGGCGGAAATAACCGCTTCCGCCCGTGGCCAGGAGATAATCAAGGGCCAAGGGCCCATAGCTGATCGACACTACCGCTTTTGGATTATCCGGGAACGCGGATCGATAGCTGGCTGCGAATTTCTCTCCCCAGTCAATTTCGATATAGTCTTCAGGTGTCAGGTCTTTGTCGATCGGAGTGGTTCGCACCAGCACAAGTTTTTCTTCAAACAGAAGCTCCGCAATGATACCGGGCCTGCGCGGCGCGGCGTAAACGATGGCAACGTCCAATGAACCTTCCTGTACTTGCTCAATCAGGTGCTCCGAACGGTCGATTAGGGTTCTGACGGCAATTTCCGGACATTCGCGCTGCATCCACAACAGCCAGTGATGCAACAACGGACTCCACAAGCTTAATTCCGCACCGACAGTGACGATGGTCTCGCGTCCCGGCGGCAAAGCGACTGCACGCTGCGCATTTTCCCACACTTGCACCAAAGTTGTCGCGAAACGGAAAAAATTTTCGCCCGCAGGCGTCAATGTAGCGCCCGATTTATTGCGAATAAAGAGCGGACGATCCAGTTGTTCTTCCAATACCCGTATGCGCGCGCTCACCGCAGTTTGGGTTAAATTGAGATTGGCGGCTGCATTCACGAAACTGCCGGTTTTTACGACTTCAAGAAACGTTCGGGCTACGGCAATATCCATTGCGCAAAATCTTTCATATCAAAGACTATATGCACCAATAACATAAGCCTGGTCACCGATGAAGCAATTGTGCCTCTCGCTCTGACCAAGCACCGTCACAATTCTCGACAGTGTTTTAGGAATTTCCCCCTTGCCCGGCCTTGGTGAGCGCTACTGACAATATCGACAAGGCCGGGTTAGCCTCACCCGACTCGCCGGCGTCGCTTATCGGCGCAAACTATTTGAGCACAACGACCGTGCCAATCTTAGCAATTTTTGCGGCAGAGACCGTGGATCAAATTGCCCCCAAAAGGTGGCAATAGCGGACAGACAGAGATCCTGGAGACGCGGGGCACTTCCCATGCCCTGCCCCGTTATATTGCGGGCGCACTATCTCTTGCGTTTTTTCCGCTGCGCGTAGCGTGCGTCACGGGCAGCCTTCTTTTCGGCTTCCGTAAGTTCAGGTGCGGAATCCGGCGTTGCCTGCTCTTTCGCAGCTTTCCGCTCCGCCTTTAATTGCTCGAATGCCGCGCGTTTCTCCGCGCGTGCGGTGGCCTTTTTTTGCTCACGTGCAAGGCGGGCTTCCTTGCGTTCGGCAAGAACTTCAGCGCTAACGGGTGGCTTCGCCTTCAGTTGTTTGAGTGCAGCCTCCTTGGCTTTGGCAGCCATCTGGGTGCGTTCTTGGAAAGTTGGTTGTGAAAATGGCGGCATTTGCGTTTATAAATCCTTGATCGAGCGATGGGGTTCAAGCATCGGTTAATAACCGATAAGCGTTGCAAGTCGTAAAGCCATTAGAGCAGTCGGGCAATGTTTAAGCAACAGCCCAGGATTATGACGCGTGGAGGCTGTCGCAATATTCTTGGTCTCCAGACCGTCACTGCACTTTCCGGTGCAGAGACTATCGGGTCGTTTGGGCCGGCTGTTCGAGATGATTACCGGCTCTTGAATGCCCCATAACGTCTGCAATTGACCGCATGCATGCGAAATCACGCCCTGATTTCGCCTAGCGTAACTCATTAATATAAAGGGGAAACTCTCTGGAGGCCCGACCCGGAATCGAACCGGGGTGCGCGGATTTGCAATCCGCTGCGTCACCACTCCGCCATCGGGCCGGAGAGAGGGCGCGAATTGCTTCGCTTTGCAGGGAATGTCAACCCAAACTTGTCTCCCTCATTCATGGCCCTGTTTATGGCCCCATTTTTGACAATGCCTATTGTGCGAAATGGCTTGATTGTCGCGCAAAAGACGCAGTCGGCACGAATTCGCCGGATTCCATCTTGGCGCACGTGCCAAGCCCCGCTAGAAGCGACGGAATCTCCTGCATAGTGTATTGTGTTAATAATACAGGCATGGCATGGACGAAATATTATTCATTGGGAGGACCGACTCTTGGGCCAGGAAAATTTCAAGCAGATGCGCAAGGCTATGGTCGTCAGCCAGTTGCGCACCACCGAGGTCAGCGATCCGCGTGTCATCGCAGCCATGAGTCATGTCGCCCGTGAAGATTTTGTTCCGGCTGCCCAGCGCAGTTTCGCTTATGCCGACCGCGGCGTTCAAATCGGCGAAGGCCGGGCGTTAAATCCACCGCTCACCACCGGGCGATTGTTGAATGTGGCGCAGGTGACAAAAGATGACAACGTCCTGCTGATCGGCGCAGCCACCGGCTATACAGCTGCTGTTCTAGCGCAACTTGCCGACTCTGTTACAGGCGTTGAACAAAATGGCAAACTGGCAGCCGTAGCGAAGAAAAATCTGACCGACGTTGCCGGCGCCACAATCGAAACCGGCGATCATGCGGACGGCTGGGCCCAATCGGCGCCCTATAGCGTGATTGTTATCGACGGACTGGTGGAACAGATCCCCCGGGCCATAGTCGATCAACTCGCGCCGGACGGACGCATTGTGGCAGTCATGATGAACGAAGGCGTGTCGCGCCTCGCTCTGGGTCGCACAGCGGGGGATCACATCGGCTATCAATATTTTGCCGATGGCGGGGGATTTCCCCTTCCCGGCTTTGAAAAAGCAAAAAGTTTCAATTTTTAAGGCGTTCGGGAGAGTGAAGAAATGAATAGACGCCGCCTTTTTATTGGAACGGCTATCCTGGCGATGCTATCTGCACCTGTGCAGGCCGACACGCTGCGCGATGCGCTGGTCGCAGCTTATCAGACCAACCCGACCCTTTCCGGCGCGCGTGCAGCCCAGCGGGCGACAGACGAAACCGTTGCCATTGCCAAAGCCGATGGCCGCCCAAATGCCACCAGCGATTTTGGCTTTCAGGAAAATTTTCTGCGCAGCGCCAACAGTTTTACCGCACCGCTACGCCAGTCGACGGCGGGGGGCTCGGTAACTGTTCCGATCTATTCCGGCGGTGCCGTTAAAAATGCGGTGCGTGCTGCCAAGACCAGAGTAGAGGCGGGACAGATGGACCTCCGCGCAACCGAGGCGAGCATTTTTAGCAATGTCGTCGCCACATATATGGACGTCATCCGCGATTCGGCGATCGTCAAGCTGAACCGGGCCAATGTCGGTGTTCTCTCGATCAATCTGGAAGCGACCAGCGACCGGTTCGAAATCGGGGATTTGACCCGGACCGACGTGGCGCAATCTGAATCGCGGCTGGAAACAGCGAAGAGCGATCTGGAAACGGTGCGCGCCAGACTGATCAGCAGCAAAGAAAATTACATCGCGCTTGTCGGTCATGAACCCGGCGATCTGGAGCCGCCTCCGCCCTTGCCAAATTTGCCCGAAACACCGGATCAGGCCGTTGATCTGGCCCTGATGTACAATCCCGATTTGCTCGCCGCCAAGGAACGCAGCGACGCCGCTGAATTTGACATAAAGACCGCCCGGGCCACCAACATGCCGCGGGTTTCGACCTATGCCCAGGGGCGCTATGTGAATTTTCACGGCACGCTTGGCGGCAATATCCCGGGTACAAATTTCGTTCAGGAACAGTCTACCGCCGAAGTCGGAATCAGGGCGACCATGCCGCTTTATCAGGGCGGTCGTCCGGCCGCACAGATTCGTCAGGCACAGGCGCGTTCCGGTCAGGCCTACGAGCAGCAGATTGCGGTCGAGCGCGATGTGATCTCCCAGACCCGTGCATCCTATTCCAGCTGGCGCGCTTCTGAACGGGTCATCCATTCTTCGGAGCGGGCGGTAGCCGCGGCAAGCCTGTCACTGGAAGGTGTGCGGGCAGAAAATTCCGTCGGCAACCGGACCATATTGGATATTCTGAACGCCGAACAGGAATTGCTCAACGCGCAGGTGCAGCTGGTGACAGCGCGCCGCGACAGCTATGTGGCGGGCTTTTCCCTGCTGGCCGCGATGGGCCGGGCGGAAGCACGCGATCTCGGTTTGGAAGGTGGTCCGCTATATGATCCGGAGGTTAATTACGACCGGATCGACGATATGTTCTATGACTATCAGAGTGACCCCAATCCGGAACCGCAAGCGGCCAGGACCGTTGACACTCAGCCCCAAAAAGCAGAGATAGAGCCATTGCCCGAGACACCGGCACGCCAGTAGACAAAATGGCGTCGATCAGTTCCGGCAATAGAACACAAGTTTTGGGGATTTCGTAAATGGCAGAGCAGAACAGGGAATCGTCAATGGAGGAAATCCTCTCGTCAATTAAACGCATCATCGCCGAAGACAAGGTGATCGATGAGGATCGCCCCCAACAACGCCGAAAAACCTCTCTGAAACCGGCCCTGCAAGCCGTTCCGGACGCAAAGTCGGCGGACGAGAATGACGAAGTGCTCGAACTCACCGAAGAATTGCCGGAACAAGGAACTCAATCCGCTCAAGGCGTGTTCGGAGACCGACGCAAGGAAGAGCGGCTGATTGACGACAACAAGCTTGATAGCATGCGCAAATCGCTCTCGGCGCTGGTTGAAAAAGAAGCGACGGAACGCCTTACGCCGCAGCATCAGTCCGGCGGGACGTCATTGGAAGACCTGACCCGCGAACTGATGCGGCCGATTATCAAACAATGGCTGGATCAGAATCTGCCCGACCTCGTCGAAGAATTGGTAGCCCGGGAAATTCAGCGGCTCAGCGACAAATAGACCTGCGCACCTAAACCCAATTGCCTTGTCTGACAGCCGTGCTAAACCGCTGGCCATGACAAAATATTTTAAAACACTCACCACCGCTCTGCTCCTGACCGGAACGGTTCTTCCCACACTTGCGTCGGCAAGGCCGATGACGGTTGAGGACCTCGCTACATTGAAGCGCATGGGGTCGGTTGCCGTTTCTCCGGACGAGAAATGGGCAGTCTATGATGTCACCGAAACGGAGCCGGAAAGCTACGAGCGGTCTAGCGCGCTATATCTCCTGGACCTCGATACAACCAACGCCGTTCCCACTCGCATCGCCGACCAGGCGGGCAAGAGCGAACATAGTCCGGCTTATGCGCCGGATGGCAGCCTCTATTATCTAAGCGATGCCAGCGGTTCCGAACAGCTTTGGCATGCGGATATTGCATCGGGCAATGTCGTTGGAGAGCCGGTTCAGGCGAGTGCATTGAAAGCCGATATTGCAGGTTTCAAGCTTTCGCATAGCGGCGAAAAAATCGCCCTATGGGGTGATATTGCCAGGGACTGTCCGACATTCGGTTGCGAAAAAGATGGAAATCGAGCCGAGCCCGGTCCAGGGACCGGTCGCGAATATGATGAGCTTTTTATCCGCCACTGGTCAAGCTGGGAAACACCCGGCAATTACAGCCGGATATTTGCCTTTGACCTGAAAGACGGAAAAGTCGCGGGCGAAGGCACAGCGCTGGACGGCGATCTCGTCGGCGACAGTCCGTCCAAACCATTTGGTGGCGGTGAGGAAATTACTTGGGTGCCGGGAGAGGACGGCGTCTTCTTCACGCTCAGAATTGCTGATCGGAGCGAACCAAAGTCAACCAATCTCGATATTTACGGTGCTAAGGCCAATGGCGAGGAAACCGTCAATTTTACCGGCGAGAACAAGGCTACAGACACGCTTCCGGCCTTTTCGTCGGACGGGGAGTGGCTGGCCTGGGCGGCGATGGAGCGGCCCGGCTATGAGGCCGATCGCCTTGTCGTGAAACTGCGCAAACAAGGCAGCGATGAAGACCAGGCAATTGCGCTGACCAAGGATTGGGACCGCTCGGTCGGCTCGATCGTCTGGACCCCCGACAACAAAAGCCTCATCGTGACCGCGCAGGACGTGCTCGATCATCCCGCATTTTCGGTGGATGTGGCAACCGGCAAGGTCACGCGCCTGACAGCGGACGGCAACGTCGGTGCGACGATCCCCTTGCAGGACGGTTCCCTCATTTACACGATGAACAGCCTGCAGGCGCCGACTGATCTATATCGGCGCGCAGCGGACGGGAGCGTCAGGCAGCTGACCAATATCAACGGCCGCGAGCTTGCGCAGATCGATCCGGTCGAAATCCGGCGGTTCAATTTTTCCGGCGCGAACGGCGAACAGGTCTGGGGACAGATTATCAAACCGCAAGGTGCGACCGGCAAGCTGCCGATGGCATTTCTGGTCCACGGCGGGCCGCAGGGCAGTTTTGGCAATAGCTGGTCGACGCGCTGGAACCCTAAAGTCATGGCGGCCCCGGGCTATGCGGTGGTTACGATCGATTTCCATGGCTCTACCGGTTACGGGCAAAAATTTACCGACAGCATCAACCAGGACTGGGGTGGCAAACCACTGGAAGACCTGAAACTGGGTTATGCAGCGGCGCTGACAACCGATCCGCAAATCGACGGTGAGCGTTCCTGCGCTCTGGGCGGGTCTTATGGCGGTTATATGATGAACTGGATTGCGGGAAACTGGCCCGACCGGTTCGACTGCCTGATCAACCATGCCGGTGTTTTCGATCTGCGCGCTATGGCGCTGAGCACCGAAGAACTCTGGTTCGATCAATGGGATCATGGTGGACCCTGGTGGTCACGGCCCAATCCGGAAAAATGGAATCCGGTAAATCATATCACCAACTGGAAAACACCGACCTTGTTCATTCACGGCGAGAAGGATTTCCGCATTCCCTACACCCAGAGCATCATGCCGTTCACCGTCGCACAGGAAATGGAAATTCCGTCTAAATTGCTGATCTACCCGGATGAAAATCACTGGGTGCTCAAGGGCAAGAACAGCGTGCAATGGTATCGGACGGTGTTTGACTGGATGGAGAAGTGGACTGCGGTCGGCGGTCAGGAAGGCGAAGACTAGTGACCCATTTCCCAACCGAAGACCGCGACGGCACGATTATCGTCACCCTTACCAATGCCGAACGCAACACGCTCCATCCCGCCTTGCTTGAAGAAGGCGCAGCGGCTTTGCAGGAACTGGCGAAAGCTCCTCCCGAAGGAGGCATCGTCCTTACCGGGGCCGGCGAACATTTTACCTGCGGTATGGATATAAAAATTGCCGCTTCGCTTGATGAGGCGGGTCAGAAGAGAGCGGTGGCCGGGATCAATGATTTCGCGGCGGCACTGCACCGCCTGCCCTGTGCACTGGTTTGTGCCGTCAATGGCAATTCCATAGGCGCTGGCGGGATCATGATGCTATGCGCCGACTGGATTTATGCGGCGACCGGCAATTATAAGATCGGTTTGCCGGAGGCCAAGGCTGGCCTGCCCTTCCCGCCTGTGGCGCAGGCGATCCTGGATCACTGGCTTGACCCTGTCTGGCGGCGTCGGCTGGCTCTGTCCTCGCAGTTGCTGACACCCGCAGAAGCTTTGAGCGCCGGACTGGCTGACGAGCTTTGCCCACCCGAACAGTTGCTCGATCAGGCCGTGGCGCGCGCAAAAATGCTCAACGGACAGCGCGGTTTCAAGGCCTGTAAACGACAGTTGCGGGCCAAAGCCAATGCAGAGATTGATGCTATTTTCGGCTAGCTACCCGAAACAATCCGAAACATTGTTGCCTTTCCGTTAGCCCTGAGCTTGTCGAAGGGCGCCTCAGGTCGATAAGCGTGGTTCGACGGGCTCACCACTGACGGATAATTGCCTGTTGTTTACGTTCAAAAGCAATGCCAAAGGCTCAGCATGACATTAGATAAAAATTTCGACCCCGCCGCCATTGAAGCGCGCTGGTATGAGCATTGGGAATCCAAGGGCCTGTTCCGGCCGGAACGCGGTGATCGGGAACCGTTCACGATCGTCAACCCGCCACCCAATGTGACCGGCAGTCTGCATATCGGCCATGCGCTGGACAACACGCTGCAGGACATCATCATCCGGCACGAGCGGTTGAAGGGCAAGGATGCGCTGTGGGTCGTCGGCATGGATCATGCGGGTATCGCGACCCAGATGGTGGTCGAACGCCAGTTGAACGAGCGCCAGCAAAAGCGCACCGATTTCACCCGCGAAGAATTTGTTGAAAAAGTCTGGGAATGGAAAGAGGAAAGCGGCGGCACGATCACCAGGCAGCTGCGCCGTCTCGGCTGTTCGATGGACTGGTCCAACGAACGGTTCACCATGGACGAGGGCATGAACGAGGCTGTGCTCAAGGTGTTTGTCGATTTGTACAACGATGGCCTGATCTACCGCGACAAACGGCTAGTAAACTGGGATCCGGCGCTGAAAACCGCGATTTCCGATCTGGAAGTCGAAACCATCGACACCAAGGGCCAGTTTTGGCATTTCAAATATCCGCTGGCCGACGGTGTTACTCTGGACGACGGGAAGAACTATATCGAGGTCGCAACGACCCGACCGGAAACGATGCTGGCTGATATGGCGGTTGCGGTTCACCCTTCCGACGAGCGTTACAAGTCTGTGGTCGGCAAGGAAATAGAGCAGCCAATTACCAGACGCCGATTTAAGATTGTCGCCGACGAACATGCTGATCCTGAATTGGGTAGCGGCGCGGTGAAAATCACACCGGGCCATGACTTTAACGATTTCGAGGTTGGCAAGCGGGCAGGCTTTGCGGCGGGTGACATGCTCAATATGCTCGATGGCGAAGCGAATGTCTGCCAGACCGCCGACGGACTGGTGCCGAAAGAATTTATCGGGCTGCACCGGTTCAAGAAAGACGGCGTCGATGGCGCACGCGAACTGGTGGTGCAGCGGCTGAAGGAACTGGGCTTCCTGATCCCACATGTCACCAAATCCAAAGACGGCGAAGAAGTCGAGCATGATGCCGAGCCACGCACCATCGCGACGCCCTTTGGGGATCGCGGCGGTGTGGTGATCGAGCCGTGGTTGACCGATCAATGGTATGTTGATGCCGAAACCTTGGCCCAGCCCGCGATCAAGGCGGTGCGTGAAGGTGATATCGAGATTGTTCCCAAGAGCTGGGAGAAGACCTGGTTCAACTGGATGGAAAATATCCAGCCATGGTGCGTCTCGCGGCAGCTTTGGTGGGGGCATCGGATACCGGCCTGGTTTGACGAAAATGGCAAAATCTATGTGGCCATGGATGAAGCATCAGCACAGGCGCAAGCTGGCGCAGGTGTTACACTCACCCGCGACCCGGACGTCCTGGACACCTGGTTCTCCTCCGCTCTATGGCCGTTCGCCACGCTCGGCTGGCCGCAGGACCTTGAACAGAGTGCCGTTCGTCCTGAGCTTGTCGAAGGACAGGCGTCCAGCAGCGAAGGTGCTTCGACAGGCTCAGGACGAACGGACATTGGCAAGCCCAAGCCCGGTTCCGACCTCGAACGTCACTACCCGAATGACCTGCTGATCTCCGGCTTTGACATCCTGTTCTTCTGGGACGCCCGCATGGCGATGCAGGGGATCAAGATGATGGGTGAAGTGCCGTGGAAGCGGCTCTATCTGCACGGTCTGGTGCGCGCCGAAGATGGTTCAAAAATGTCCAAGTCGAAGGGCAATGTCGTCGATCCGCTCGGGCTGATCGACCAATATGGCGCCGATGCGCTCCGCTTTTTCATGGCGGCAATGGAAAGTCAGGGCCGCGACATCAAGATGGATGACAAGCGCGTCGAAGGCTATCGCAACTTTGCCACCAAGCTGTGGAACGCCTCGCGCTTCTGCGAGGCCAATGGCATCGGTGCGAGCATGACGCTCGCCGCGCCCGAAGCAGCCCTGCCGGTCAACCGCTGGATCATTTCGGAAGTCGTCGAGACCCAGCAGGCGCTCGACAAGGCGCTGACCGACCTGCGGTTCGATGCGGCGGCGAACACCATTTATCACTTCACTTGGGACCGGTTCTGCGACTGGTATCTCGAACTGATCAAGCCTGTGTTGTCACAAGATGCTGTTCGTCCTGAGCCTGTCGAAGGACAGGTGGAGAGCGCAAATCGTACTTCGACAAGCTCAGCACGAACGGAGATCGACGAAACCCGCATTGTTGCCGGATGGGTGCTCGACCAGATCATCGTCATGCTCCACCCCTTCATGCCGTTCATCACCGAGGAATTATGGCATGCGATGGGGACGAGAAAATATGATCTGATTGTTGCCAGATGGCCGGAGCCGAAAGCAGAAATTGACACGCAAGCCAAAGCGGAAGTCGACTGGCTGATCAAATTGATATCCGAAGTCCGTTCGGCAAAGGTCGAGCTCAATATTGCGCCTGGCACCAAGTTGTCGGCCCATGTCCGCGATGGTGGCGAAGGGCTGTCCGACCAGATCGCTCGCCACCGCGCTGCGCTGGACCGGGTTGGGCGACTGGAATCCTTGTCCTTTGATCCCGCCCCCGAGGGACCTTCGGCTCAGATTGTCGTCGACGGGGCAACGTACGTGCTGCCCTTGGCCGATGCAATCGACATTGATGCGGAAAAAGGCCGGTTGAACAAGGCGCTGGAGGCCTCACAGAAGGAAGCCAAATCGCTTTCCGGCCGGCTTGGCAATCCCAATTTCGTCGAAAAAGCCAAACCCGAAGCAGTCGAAAAGGCGCGCTCCGATCTGGCGGAGAAAGAAGCGGAAGCCGAGCGGTTACAGGCGGCTATTGATCGGTTAGGATGATCGTGCTCCTGCGCAGGCAGGAGCCCATTTCCAACATGGCCTAACTTGAAAATAGCCGGAGGCGGGTCCCCGCCTCCGCGAGGACATAAACTTTCAATCTCTCTTACCTCGCGTCCCGGCGCCGCATTTTTTCAGCGCCGGCCCGCATTTTCTCGGCGCCTTCGCGCATTTTTTCTGCACCGCGCCGCATTTCAGGGGCGCTTTCCAGCAGTTGTTGCGCAGTGATTTTCTCGTCTCTCCGCTCATTCTGCCGCGCAGCCTCGCGTTCGCGGAATGCGGCGTCGCGTTCCAGCCGGTCAGCATACGCTTCCATTTCATCAGCCCCGCGCAGCATCCCGTCTGCGCCCTGTTCCATGCCAACAGCACCTGCAGCCAAACCCGCCCTCACATGGGCCTTCACATCCCGGGCAAGCGTTTCGTTCCATTCCGAGTTATATTTTTCGTCCGTATCATGCGCATGAACTGCCATTGTCGGCAATATCAATGTAGCGGCAAGACCCAATCCCGCAACCAAGGGCAAATTGCGTTTATCAACCATCATATTCTCCAAGTCAGTCTGCCGCGCCCGATGCGCGGCCTATTGACTACGGATGTAATCGATGGTCAGGAATTTGATACCGGCCATCGATCAACAGCCAATGGAAATGGATAAACGGTAAGGTAGGAAATTACCGCCCCTGTGCTCTCCAGCGTTTGATCACCCGCTGGATTATTTCATCTTCACCACCGTGCTCGCGCCAGAGATCGGAGAATATCGGATCTTCCGAAGCAGGACGGCGTTCCTCGGCCAGTGTATCCAGCGAGACGCGGATCGGAATCGCAACGCCCTCGCCACAGCAGATGACTTCGCGATTACGCAACGCGGGGATCGAGTCGAGAAATCCGCGCGCGCCTTCCGGCATTGCGGCTTTTACGAAGGCCTGATCCCGGTCATTGTTAAGACGCATCGACAGGATTGTACCGCATTGAGAGAGCACCCCTTCGGCCAGATCGGATGGCCGCTGGGTGATCAGGCCCAGTGAAACACCATATTTCCGGCCTTCCTTGGCGATCCGGCTGAGAATATCACGAACGCTACTTTCCTCGGCGACGTCATCATTGGGGATATAGCGATGCGCTTCCTCGCACACCAGAAGCATGGGACGCTGGGGTTCGTTGCGGGCCCAAATCGCATAGTCGAACACCAGACGACTGAGCACCGAAACCACGGTAGGCGTGATTTCGGACGGCATCGCCGAGACATCAATAATCGAAATCGGCTTGCCCTCGGACGGCAGCCTGAAAATCTTGGAAAGAAATGCGGCCATTGTGTCACCGACGAGCATGCCGGAAAACATGAAACTGTAACGCGGATCAGCCTTAATCTCGTCGATCTTGGTTTTGAGCCGCTGATAGGGGGCGCTATTGGTCGACTTGTCGAGCTTGCCCATTTCATTCTGCAGGATCGATGTCAGGTCGGACAATAAATATGGTACCGGTGAATCCACGGTCAGCTTCGCGACATGCGAGGATGCCTGGCTTTTTGCTTTTGCAGCAAGCAGACATTTGGCGAGAATGTCACAGTCCATCTGCTTGGCGTCGCCTCTCGACTGGACAAACACTTCGCAATGCTCGCGAAAATTCATCAACCAGTAAGGCAGGTTCAGATTATTCACGTCGAACAGTTTGCCGTTTTCCTTGAATGCCGCAGAATATTCACCATGCGGGTCGATCATGATGATATGGCCTTCGGGTGCCAGATCACAGATTTTATGGAGGATGAGGGCGGCCGAAGTCGACTTGCCGGTACCGGTTGATCCCAGCAGCGCGAAATGCTTGCCGAGCAAGGCATCGACATATAGCGCGCCGCGGATATCGTCGGTGGGATAGACCGTACCGATTTCGACATTGGCGCGGCCATCCGATGCATAAACCTGCTTCAGATCCGCTGTCGTCACCGCATAGACAAGCGAAGCCGGCGTCGGATAGCGGGTTACCCCGCGGCGGAAATTGTAGATATGTCCGGTCAGCTGTTCTTCATCACCCTCACCCAGAAAGTCGATCTCGGCGATCACCAATCCCGCTTGTCCTTCATAGAGTCTCTGGGTCCGGATATTGGCCAGCAACCAGGTCTGGCCAACACGAATTTTGACCTGACTGCCCACCTGACCAGCCATCTTCACCGTTGCATCGGGATGATCGAGCAATTTGGTAAGGACGGCACTATCCATGACAATTTTGGAACCCGATCCCGCAATTTCGATGACCTCGCCAATTTTATGGCCTTCGCTGCGCTTTGAAGCGGTGCCGCGGTTCGTGCTGCCCTCTGTTTCATTTTCAGAAACCGGGAGCGGCCTTGCGGCGGGGAAATGATGGGAACCCATGTCGGACATAGCCGTTTTTCCTGTTTTGCTGGTCAGAACACCGGACTAGTGGATCATGGTTAAAGAAGATTTACCGGGCTTGCAGAAATACAAATCCGGGAATCCCGGCGTCGGGCAATCATCACATCTTGCGGAACAGATATCCAGCAGACCAACCTAGGAAAACCGAAATGAACACAGCAATCAGACCATAGAGAAAGCCGTTTTTCTGGGAAAGATTAGTGATGAAACGCCCCATCCCGATTTTTTCAATGGTAACTTCTTTGACTTCAGCTGCCTCTACCCGGCCATCAAGAATGAGAAATGTTTCCGCTGTATAGTCTCCCACCGGTACGCTGGCCGGGAGATTGATTCGCGCCTGATATAGCACGCTATTGGTTATCTTGACGCTATTGGGCAAGTTCTTGAAAAGATCTCCGCGGGAATTCAGATCTACCAACCCGACAACGAAGCGGTCCAGTTCCCTGCTATCAATCGCGCCGGCCGGAGAAAGCTGCAAATGATTCAGTCCCAACTCGTAAATGTCTGCCGTTTTATCATCCACAATCTGTTCAATCGGCTTGGAGGAAGCAACGGCGTAAAAGCCGGGGGACGAGCGGAACTCGCTGCTCGCGGCATTGATCCAGATACCTGCTATCTGCTGCTTCTCCCGAACAACAATCGATTCAACCGGCCCTTTGAGGACGACAACAATATCCGCTCGATCGGTGTTGCGGGTCCCGGGTGGATAGGTAATGGCCCCGAAAAGCAGCAACTGCGCACCGTTGAAGTCACCCCGGATACTGATGCGATCCTGCGATACCTCGGGAACCAGAACCGGGGTATTTGCCACGGTCAACATGGCGATTCCGAATAGCGCGAGTGCGCGGGTCAAAAGGAAGCGAAGCGGCTTCACAGGAGCTGCACCGTGTAGATCTCGTCCGGCTGGAATCCCAACCCCAGTGCCATGCGCAACGCAACAATCAGCACCATGGCTGCCAAGCTCAGCCTCAGATATTCGGGTCGCATCCGTTGGGCGAATTTTGCGCCCAGTTGTGCGCCGGTCACACTCCCCAGCAGCAGCAGTGAAGCCAGAACAATATCAACCGCACGAGTGGTCATGCTGTGCATCATCGTCGAAGCAATGGTGACGAACAGGATTTGGAATAGTGAGGTTCCGACCACCACTTGCGCGCCCATCCCGAGCAAATAGAGCATGGCTGGTACCATGATAAAGCCGCCGCCGACGCCTAGCAACATGGTCAATATGCCGGTTAGAAGGCCAAGAATGAAAGGAGCGATGGGCGAGATATATAGTCCGGACCGGTAAAAGCGCCATCGGAACGGTAGATTGGCAACCAGCGGATGGTGGCGTCTCTTCCGCGCGGGCAACGGCTTTCCAGCACGCAGAGCTCTGACGCTCTGCAAGGATTCCTTAAACATCAAGCCACCGATGCTCGACAGCATCAGGACATAAAGCACATTGATGACAGTATCAATCTGGCCCCATCGTTGCAGAATCTGGAAAAGGCCGGTTCCGATCAGCGTTCCAAACAAACCGCCGGCCACCAATATCCCGCCCATCCGGAAATCGACTCCCTTGCGGCGCATATGGGCGGCGACCCCCGAAATACTGGCGCCGGTGACCTGAGTGGATGCGGAAGCGGCAGCGACCGTCGGCGGGATACCGTAAAAAATAAGCAGCGGCGTGGTCAGAAAGCCGCCACCAACGCCAAACATTCCCGACAAAATGCCCACCAGCCCGCCAAGAAGGACGATGACAAAGGCATTGACTGAAAGATTGGCGATTGGGAGGTATATGTCCATATTACCATTGGACTAATCTCTTTTTGTTGCGGGATAAAGGGCGTTCCGGTGTGGAGGGTTAGAAATCAATCCGTTTGCCGAACAGGAACGGAACTCCGCCCGCTCAGAAGCCTGTTGAAACGGTCATGGCCAAGCCGCTTCCGGGCCGGGCATGACCAGCAACCCGAACACGCCAGTCGACGGCGATGCGCGCCGATATGGCTCCGAGAGGGATTTTGAAACCGGCTCGCGGTCCGACATCCAATCGGGTGACATTGCGTTGGCCACCGGCCCATATTCCTGCTCCAACGGACAATTTCTTTCGATCGGATTCTGCGACCGGACGCTGCAAAGTTGCAGACCCGTCAAAAAAATAGGTCTCATTGTCGCCTGAAACATAACCGGCCTGAGCATAAGTCTCGAGCGCTATCTTTTCCACGATGTGATCCGGCCCCGTTCCGCCCGCTGCATAAAAAGCCGTTCCGCGATCACCGCCCGAATCTGCGTCCAACCTTTGTTCGGCATGGATGGAGAACGGCAATTTGTGCACCGGATGAATCCTCACACCGAGGGCGATCTCCTCTTGTGACAATGGCTCCAGAGCGGCGGTGAGTCGACCGTAGACCGCTAGTTCGGGTTCAGGTTTAGCCGAGATTGGATAGGAGATGATGGCACCGATCTGGCTACCGCCATATTGGCCATTTGATATGATGGCCCCTCCTCTCCTCTTGCTCAAACCGTTAGCCCGGAAGTCTTGCCTGGTGAAGATCCAGAAATAGCCACTAAAACCACTAGCATTGTGCTTCCCTGCGAAATTTTGGACCCGGAGCGTGTCGAGTGCGGCTCTCCGGGAAAGATTTCCGGCTCGCTTGGCTGGCGCAGCAGGTGGAAGCCTGTAACCAACGACCTCCGGTTGCATCATCGGCAGCGAAAAACGGCGCAGTGATACGGGCCAGTCGGCAGAAGCGGGATCGACAGACCTGCGGACGGGAGAAGACATGGTCATGGTGTCATATTTTATGTCCGCAACATTTCGAGGTACAACGGGTGCCGAAATATGAAATTCGGTCAGACGTTGCTTTTCGGCATTGTCAATTTGTGCGCTATCATGGAAAGCTGTCTTACCATTGACCGGACTTACCGGATCCAGACCAATATTTGCGGGAACGTTCCACGAGATGACTCGCACCAATATCCATATCGCCGCCAAGGTCCCCATAGCTCGGAGCGGCGCACCGGTGGCCTGTCCACGCAATGCATCAGTTCCTTTCGCCTGCGGAGTGATTTGGTCTCAGCTGCTGAATTTGCGCAGCTTCGGGATAAAAATGGCGCGTTTTCTCCCAATTCACCGGACAACCGGCAAGCTGGTCGACATAATGGCCAATAGCCCGCCAAGCCGCCATAATGTTGATCAGATTGGCGATGATCGTTCTAGGCATCGACAAGAGCGCTTCGCGAAAACCATAAAGTGCAAAGACAAAACAGCTTTTTAACAGCAGCCGCCACATCAGGAATCCGGCATTGACGAAAAGCAATATTCTCAAAAATTCGGAAACTGGCCGGAGTCTGTAGATGCCGAATAGTTCCGCAAGCAGCAGCATGCCCGTCAAAATTGCGGCGACATAGGCAATAGCCAGGACAATGGCTGCCAGACTGGCCTTGCGATCACGCAGTCGCATCCAATTCTCTCGCCAGTCATTGTGCCAGCCCAGTCGATCCCATCCGGACAAGGAAATACCTGCTATCCAACGGCTTTTCTGACGAATGGCATCTTCAAGTTTTTCCGGAAAAAATTCCTGCGTCGCGATCAGTTGTCCGTGCCGATCTTTCAGTCGCGCAAAAATACCGCGAGAAACTCCTCCTGTCAGTTTGAGTCCCAGTTCATAATCTTCTGTCATGCTTCCCGCATCAAAGGGCTTCCCCTTCGTTCGGGCAGACAATTTTAGCAGAGCATCCCGGGAGAAGGCACAGCCGACGCCAGCAGAAGGGATTGCAACTCCCAACGCCTCGCGCATCACCATTTGCTTGCCATGCAGTTCAGCAAACTCATCGCCATAATGACCTGCGACCCAACGCGATCTGGTGGCCCGGCGCGGAATGACTGGCAGTTGGACCAGGTTAGCCCGTCCAATCAGATGTGCGAGAAGTCTCAGCGCCTGGGGATGAACAAGGTCTTCCGCATCGTGCAGAACAACCGCCGTATAATTGGCCGCTTCTTCGATTTCGTCCTGGCACAGCGCATCCCAGAGATGGTTGAGACAATCTGCCTTCGTAGTCGGTCCGTTATGTTGACAAATGACAAGCCGGATATTCCCCGTACCGGACGACGCAGTCGCAACCGCAGCGACGGTTTCAGGATCATTTGGGTAGCAGCCGACGTAAATGCGATACCTGCTCGATGTCCATTGCCGCAAACACCTCCCCAGCATTGCGCCAATAACCGGCGCCTCGTTCCACGCTGGCACGAATATAGCCAACCTGCAATCCGGCGCGGGATCGCCCAGAGTCTCCACAGTGGCTCGTTTGCAGCGCGAATAAACGAACAGCTTGCGTTTCAAACTGTGGAAAATCCACAGCCCGTCGAAGACCAGATCGTCGGCCGAGCCGATCAGAAAGCACAGGCTCGCGAAAAGCAGCATTTCCTTTTGAAGAAAATCGAGAAACAGCAAAATATGATCGCTCACCATGGTTATACTCCGTCGGTTCGCAGAAGCGGGGGCTGCTGCAGAAAGTGAACAAAATGGTTAGAAACAAGTGGTCGGATCGGTGTCGGCGCTAGCGCGAATTGATTTCGCAGTTCGGCACCAACTGCGCATGTTCATAGGATCCGATCGCCAGTGCGAGCAGCATCGGATAGGCCCAGAACGCCGCTCCGGTCGCAAAAGCCCAAGGGGCTATCTCCGGCGCCGCCAGCATTGCCGTGTGAATAGTCACCGCAAGCAGGTGAAATGCGGTTGCCCACATCGGCCAGAAACGGTCGGAATTGATGGCCAGATGGATGAATGCAACGAGAGCGACAATGTCTATTGCAAATATGCCGACTTCCACGCCGGTCCAAGAGGTTCCGAACAGCCTCCCGACGGCCAAAGTGGATAATGACCCGATGATCATGATAGCCGCTCCGAGATATTCGGAACGAGAACCCCTAAAAACCGCATATCCACAGCAGGCAACGAGAAATATATAGTAGATATAAGCCCAGCTCGTATGCAAGATCACAGCGCCATGGCCTTCGTCATGCTGGCGTCAGCAGCGATCGGAACGGACAATGTCACAGGCAGCTAGGCAGCATGGTCAATCAAAGTGACTATTTTTTCGCGGCTCTTGTTTGCCAGCACCGGAGGTTTCATGTCATCGCTTCCCATGGCCATTTCTTGCAATCCAATTTGGTCGCGCGTTTCTGCCAGTCGGTTGTGGGTTGCAACCAGTTGTCCTCTGGCCCCAACCAATGCAGACAGTGTTTCAGCCGCCTGCGATATCGCATCCTGACCGACAACAGCCGATAGATTTGCGTTCGCCCGCGCTATGGGCATATATCCAGCTAGATCAGCCATTTTGCAAATCGCCTCATCAACTGCCTGTTCCGCTGTGAACAGTCTCCTCGCCAAATTCTCGGCTGCATTCCGTCGTTGCTTTAGCATGATTTTTCCTTTCGCGAGAATCCACATCTCACGTTTTTCGAAGTTACCAAATCAGGGAGCGTACGCGCAGGCCTGAACGGGTGTTGATCACCCCTTGAGCCGGGACAGCGCTTCCAATCCCGCTATAAGTCCACCGAAAGACAAAGCGGACCCGATCGCGATAGCCAAAATCCATCCCAACCGCTCGACCGTACCGAGATTGTTCTTCTCGCCACGATACCGCGGAATGGGAAGCTGTCGGCGCCTGATTCGAGATTTTTCAAATGCCATGACGGCAACATTGCCATCCACATTTGGAACATCATCTATCGAGCCCGTCCTGTCGCTTGGGATCCTTCCGGTTGACGAGTCCGGTTTCCCGTTTTTTCTTGGTGGCTCAACATCCGACATTTGATATATCAAAGGTTGATATCGGCCTTCTCCATCAAGCGCGGCAAATTTGCGTGCCGCTTCAAAACGGGACTGCACGTCCAAGATGCGCATAGCGGTGCGCAATCTTTGATCCACAGTGTGCGGGGACACTTCCAGTTCCCGCGCGATTTCTTTGGAATTGTGATGCGCCAGCACAAGCCGCAAACAATCGCGCTGCCCTTCATTCAGTCTTTCCACAGCAGAAATGGTCATATCGAAAGAGACCAGCCTAATCGCATGCCCATGAATTGAAAGGGTCGGTATCTACCTGTAAAGTTACAGAAAAAAGTTACGATAAATTGCAGGAAACGCGTTCGTTGCGCCATATCTCACCCCTGATTGCGATGGTCTGACTGACTGATATCGGTCGTAACGATAACAGAAACCCACCATTCCGCGAAATTTTTTTCTGTTGGTAACGGTCGCGACACAGACTGATGCCCCAAGCCAGATCCCTCGAAAGTCCGCTGGACTTGTCCCTAAGTTCAGGCCATCAACTGCAAAAAGGGAGAGAGCATGAACGCAACACAGGCAGCGGCTGCGCCGCTTACCAATACCGGCCAGGCATTCGGCACCAGCGGTTATCGGGGTTATGTTCTGTTCTCGTTGCTCGTGGTTTACACACTGAACTTTATCGATCGTGCGCTGATTGGCGTCGTTTCGGAACCGATCATTCGAGAATTTCAACTCACGGACCTGCAATTTGGTTTTCTGTCCGGTTTCGGATTCGCGCTGACATATACGTTATTCGGAATTCCCATCGCCCGTCTGGCGGAACGATATAATCGCGTTCGCATTATCGCATTCAGCGTCATTCTCTGGTCGGTCATGACCGCTCTATGTGGAATCGCAGGCAGCTTTATCGCCCTGCTTGTATTTCGTGTTGGCGTCGGGATCGGTGAAGCTGGCTGCACGCCGCCAGCCAATTCGATCATCGCAGACTATTTTCCGCCGAGAAGCCGGGCGCGGGCGCTGGCTATTTACGCAATGGGCGTGACGCTTGGCAGCGCATTGGCCGCTGCTTTTGGCGGTCCTATTGCCGAGGCTTTTTCCTGGCGTGAGGCATTCATAATTCTGGGTCTGCCTGGGGTTGCTGTCGGCCTGTTTGTGTTGTTCACAGTCAAGGAGCCACCGCGGGGCTATTCGGACCCTCCCGGGACACCGCAACTCGAGAAACTGGGCTTTAGCGCCACATTGAAAAGACTGAGCGGTAATCGCAGTTACTGGATCAACGCTTTGGCAGCGACGATTGTCGCCTTTGTGGGCTATGGCGTCTCCAGTTTTCAGGTTTCGTTCTTCGTCCGCGTGCATGAGCTGAGCATCTCCGATGTTGCGCTGCAACTGGTACTTCCGATATCGCTCTCGGCCGCGGCTGGCACGTTTGGCGGCGGATTTGCCATCGAAAAGCTGAGCGGTCGTTTCCCCAACGCCGTGGCCTGGGTTCCGGGCTGGGCGCTGATTGCATCGCTGCCGCTATATTGGACCGGCTTTACCACCGATAGTCAGTCGACCGCGTTGATGATGCTCATCGTCGCGGCATTCCTGCACTACACATATCTGGGTTCGCAATATACGATCGCGCAAGGCGTGGTCGATGTGAAAGCACGCGCGACATCGATCGCCATATTGCTGTTCGTGGTCAACCTGATCGGATATGGCCTTGGTCCGCTATTTGTCGGAGCGATCAGCGATATTCTTTCAGCATCTTATGTGAACAGCGCTGCCGTCAGCAGCCAGATGACACTGGAACTGTGCAAAGGGACTGATGCGAGCATATTGGCTGCTGGCAGCCAGGCCATGCTCGAAGCCTGTCGTGCGGCGACCGGTGAAGGCGTGCGAGATGCATTGCGCTTTACGGCGATGCTATACGGAGCCTCCGGACTTGCCTATCTCTGGCTATGCAAGCATTTGCAGAAAGACCTGCTGGCGAAAATGCATTGATCAGAACCATTTGGCTCAAGTGAAAGCGGATTTCCTCTATGACCCGTCCTGAATCGTGGCAGCTTGACCCTGCCAACTATCCGGTATCGTTGGTCACCCAGACCCGCTTTCAGGATATTGATCCCAACCGGCATCTCAACAATGTCGCCTTCGCCACGATGTTCGAGAATGCCCGGGTTCGCCTGAACCGCGGGTTGCGGCCCTGGGCGGACCGGCCGAAGAACGAACGGAGCATGGTCGCGGCCGTGACCATCAACTATCTCCGCGAAGGGCAATATCCCGATGACGTCGAGGTCAGCTCTGGTGTCAGCCGGATCGGGACATCCAGCTATGTGATTACGCAGGCCATGTTCCAGAACGGCCAGTGCATAGCGACTTGCGATTCGGTCATCGTATGCCGGACTGATGGCGAGAGCAAACCGCTGCGCGCAGAAGTGGTGGCCGCGCTCGAAAAGATGCGGACCACCGGCTAGCAGCGCCGGTCAACCATCCCGTTCGCATTGAACCTGTCGAAATGCCGATATAGTCTCGAAAGGTCCTTCGACAAGCTCAGGACAAACGGCACTCAACAACGATTTTCTACTCAGTCGGTAAAATTCGCGGCGCGTTTCTGCATGAACGCCATGACCGCTTCGACCTGATTGGGCGTGCGGCTGACCTTGTCCTGGCCGACCGATTCCAGCATCAATATTTCGTCCTCATCCATATCGGGCAGCTTGTTGATCAGGTCCTTGGCCAGTTGGACCGCTTGCGGATGCTTGCTGGCAATCTCGGCGGCAATTTCCATCGCCTTGGTGTGCGGATCATCGGACAGGTGGGTGACAAAGCCCAGTTCTTTGCCTTCTTCGCCGGTAAAGATGCGGTTGGTATAGGTGAGCTCCCGCAAGATATCATCGCGGACAAAACTGCGCCAGGTGGTGAAGCTGCCCATATCCGGGATCAGGCCCCAGCGCATTTCCATGATCGACATTTTGGCATCCGGCGCGACCACACGGATGTCAGCGGCGCTGGCAAATTGCAGACCGCCACCGATGCACGGACCGTGCACGGCGGCAATCACCGGCGCTTTCAATCGCCGCCAAAGCAGCACGATATGCTGATATTTATTGGCATTGCCATAGGTGCGCTCGGTCAGCGTGCTGGCGAGCGGGGATTTTTCGCCACCTTTGCTTTCTTCCGTTGCAGCAGCGGCAGATGCGGCAAAGCTGCCCATGTCGAGGCCCGCGCAAAACGCCTTGCCCTCACCGGACAGGACGATGGCTCTTATGCCCTCCATCGTAGCCAGTTTTTCGCCCGCTTCCACGATCGCATCAATCTGCGCGGCATCGAGCGCGTTCATCTTCTCCGGCCGGTTGAAGCGGACATCTGCGATATGATCTTTGACGGAAATGGTAACGCGTTCTGACATTTTTATTCCTTTGCTCTTCCCCGTTCGCTTCGAGCGAAGTCGAGAAGCTTGATATTCCCACGGTGTCTCGACTGCGCTCGACACGAACGGAAATGAAGATTCGTTCCTATATTGAACTCTGTTTAATCGCCCAATTAACCAGCGGCAACTGGTCATTGCCAAAATACATGCGTTCTCCGTCGCCAAAGGGTACGAAAATACTCGGGGAACCATAAGCGCCGCGGGCAATCGCCTCGTCGGTATTGGCGCGCAGCCGGTCCTTGATTTCCTGCTCCTGAGTCCGCGCCGCCAGCGCGCTGCCGTCCATACCGATTTCGTTGGCGATGGCGATCAGCACTTGCGGGTCATCGAGATTGCGCTGTTCGCTGTAATATGCGTTGAAGGCAGCGGTCGCGAACTTGAGCAGCGCTTCCTGATCTTCCTCGAGCGCACAACAGACCCGCATCGCATGCACCGACTTGACCGGATGGTGTTCGCTGGGGAAATTCATCGGCAATCCAGCCAGCGCAGCCCAGTCCTTGAGCACCCGGAAACTGTGGACAAATTTGCGATTGTCGGGATTTTCCCGCGCTGCATAAACATCCTGATTCACCGCATTGAACACGCCGCCGACCAGAAACGGTTTCCAGATGACCTTGGCGCCATTGTCCCTGATGATCGGCTGGATATTGTGGAACGCGAGACGGGTCCAAGGCGAGGAAAGGTCGAAAAAAAATTCTACGGTTGTCATGTCTTTGTCCTTCCTGTTGCCCTGCGCAGGTGCATTATTCCTTCAACCCGAACAGCGTCTTTCGCACCTGCGCATCATCCTGCGGATTGCGATTGATCCTGTCGCGGCCAATCGCCATCCCCCGCCGCAGGCCCTCGCGCTGTTTGAGCGCCTCATACCAGCGCTTTACATGGGCAAAATCATCGAGATCAATTTCCTGCCGCTTGTAGGTCTGCACCCAAGGGAAACAGGCGATATCGGCAATGCTGTAATCTTCACCGGCCAGATGATCATTCTCAGCCAGCCGCCGGTCCATCACCCCAAACAAGCGCAGTACTTCGTTACGATAACGCTCGGTGGCGTATTCGATCCGCTCCGGCGCATAGAGTTTGAAATGGCCATGCTGGCCCATCATCGGCCCCAGCCCGCCCATCTGCCACATCAGCCATTCGGTCGCTGCAATCTGCCCGCGTAGATCGTGCGGCAGGAATTCTTCCGCCTTGTCCGCCAGATAGAGCAGGATCGCCCCGGTTTCAAAGACGCTGACCGGCTCTCCGCCATCCGCCGGATCATGATCGACAATCGCCGGAATCCGGTTGTTCGGGCTGATCGTGAGAAAGTCCGGCGCGAACTGTTCCCCGGCACCGATGTTTACCCATTTGATATTATAGTCGAGCCCGCACTCTTCGAGCATGACGGAAATCTTCCAGCCATTGGGAGTGGGAGCAAAATAAAGATCAATCATCAGTGCAAATCATCCCGGGTGAACTTTACAAACTTTACAGTGTTAAAGAAAACATTCGATGGAGGCGAAAATAGGTGCCCAAGGCATCGGCAGCAGCGTCAAGTAGGTCCATCATCATCACAGTGCAACGTGGCACAAAAGCAGGTCGGTAGGACAGCAAAATATTGCGATATTTGCTTTGAATGTGGATATCCTCTACGGGTATATTTCCGGCAATCGAGATTTAGACACACTTTCACAACATAGCTTCCCCACGATATAAAACCCCGCTAATGGGCGCGGATGACCGCAGAAAAACCAAAGCTCATCATCCGCATGGCGGAACTCGAAGATGCCCGCAAAATCTCCACCCTGTCCCGCAAGGTGTACGGCAAGGGCGAAGGCTATTCGTCCGAGGAAGTGCGCGGACAGATCAATAATTTCGCCGATGGCCAGCTGGTCGCGGAATATGAAGGCAAGATCGTCGGCCATTGCGCGACATTCCAGATATCCGAGAAAAAGGCCCGCGCCGCCCATAGCTGGTCGGAAATTACCGGTGGCGGTTTTGCAGCCCGGCATGATCCGGATGGCGAAATCCTTTATGGCATGGAAGTCAGCGTCGACCCCGATTACCGGCGGCTGCGTATCGGCCTGCGCTTTTACAAAGTCCGCCGGGAACTCTGCCAGCATCTCGGGCTGAAGGGGATAATCTTTGGCGGAAGGCTGCCGGGCTATGTTCGGCGAAAGCGCAAATATCCCGACCCGGCCGATTATCTGGCAGCCGTGGTCGACAAGCAGTTCCGCGATCCGGTGATCAATTTCCAGCTGAACCAGGGCTTTGTGCCGCTGGGAATTTTGAAAGACTATATGCCAAGCGACAAGCCGTCCGGTGGCAATGCGGTCCATATGTTCTGGGAAAATCCGCTGGCGGCCGAAGCAAAGCTTGTGACCCAGACGCCGCATGACCGCCTGCCGCAATCGGTGCGTGTGGCAACCGTACAGTTCCAGATGCGCAAGATTGCATCGCAGACTGAATTTGAGGAACAGGTGGAGTATTTTGTCGATGTCGCCGCCGATTATGGTGCGGATTTCGTTACCTTTCCGGAATTGTTCACGCTGCAATTGCTGTCTCTGGAAGGCGAAAAGCTCGATCCGGCACAGGCGATCGAAAAAATCGCCGAATATACCGACCGGTTCAAGGAAGTGATGGAGAAGCTCGCGGTTTCCTATCATATCAACATCATCGGCGGCTCCCACCCGACGCGGATGGGAAACGGCGATATTCGCAATATTTCCTATGTCTTCCTGCGCAATGGCGCGATTTACACGCAGGACAAGCTGCACCCCACGCCGAGCGAAGTGCGCTGGTGGAATATCAAGGGCGGCTATGGCGCGGAAGCCATTCCGACCGATTGCGGACCGATCGGGGTGATGATCTGCTATGACAGCGAATTCCCGGAGATGGCGCGGCATCTGGTCGATCAGGGGGCGATGATCCTGTTCGTTCCCTTCTGCACCGACGAACGGCGCGGCTATTTGCGGGTGCGCTATTGCTGTCAGGCGCGGGCCGTGGAAAACCAGTGCTATGTCGTGATGTCGGGCGTGGTCGGAAACCTGCCGAATGTCGAGAATATGGACATTCACTATGCCGAGAGCGCGATATTGACGCCATCCGATTTCCCGTTCGCGCGAGACGGCGTCGCGGCAGACACAGCGCCCAACACCGAAACGATCGCAATTGCCGATCTGTCGATGACCAGCCTGCTCACCAGCAGGCAATCCGGTGCGGTGCAGAATTTGAAAGACCGCCGCTTTGACCTCTATCGGGTGCTCTGGAAGGGTTAGGTTTCGCGCCGTATAGCGCAGACCGATCAACCCTGGTTCAGGAACTTTTTTATGTTCCGCGCGGCCTGCCGGATGCGCTGCTCATTCTCGACCAGAGCTAGCCTCACAAAGCCCTCACCTTCGTCGCCAAAGCCGGTTCCGGGCGCTACCGCCACACCGGCCTCTGCGATCAGCCGTTTGGAGAATTCCATCGACCCGAGATGCTTGAACTCCTCCGGAATCGGGGCCCAGGCGAACATGCTCGCTTCGGGCGGCGGCATGTCCCAGCCGGCACGGCCAAAGCTCTCGACCATGATATCCCGGCGCTTCTTGTACAGCGCGCGGTTTTCGTCGATAATGTCCTGCGGGCCGTTGAGGGCGGCGGTTGCCGCGACCTGGATCGGTGTGAAGGCACCATAATCGAGATAGGATTTCACCCGGGTCAGCGCGCCGATCAGCTTCTGGTTGCCGACCGCAAAGCCCATGCGCCAGCCGGGCATGGAATAGGTTTTGGACATGCTGGTAAACTCGACCACGCAATCCTTCGCCCCTTCAATCTGGAGCATTGACGGCGTCGGCGTGTCGCCAAAATAAATCTCGGCATAGGCAAGATCGCTGATCACCCAGAGCTTGTGCTCGCGCGCGAAATCTACAACCTTTTGGTAAAAGTCTAGGTCGGCGACATAGGCGGTTGGATTGCTCGGATAGCCCATCACCAGCACCGAAGGCTTCGGCACCGTATAGCTCATCGCATATTCCAGCCGGGTGAAGAAATCCGGGCCCGGCGCGGCGGGGATCGAACGGATGGCAGCACCCGCAATGATGAAGCCAAAGGTATGGATCGGATAAGACGGATTGGGCGCGAGCACGACATCACCCGGCGCGGTGATCGCCTGCGCCAGATTCGCAAGCCCCTCTTTCGAGCCGAGCGTCACGATGACCTCGCTTTCCGGGTCAACATCCACGTCAAAGCGGCGTTTGTAATATTTGGCCTGCGCCAGCCGCAGCCCCTTGATGCCCTTTGACGCCGAATAGCGGTGGGCATTCGGATTATTCGCGGTTTCCGACAGCTTGTCGATTACATGCTGGGCCGGCATACCGTCGGGATTGCCCATGCCGAGATCGATAATATCCTCGCCCCGCGCCCGCGCTTCGGCCTTCATCGCGTTGACTTCGGCGAAGACATAAGGCGGCAGGCGTTTGATGCGGTAAAATTCTTCGGACATTATCGGTCGTTTCTAGCGGTTCGTTATAGGGAGCGGTCGCTTTGCGTAATTTTATGACGAATGTCGAGAGTTTGAAGGCGGTTTCAGAAATTTGTGTTCCGCAGGTGATGCGGAACCCTGAAGGCAGAGCACTGCCGTGCCGCGCCAGTTCCTCTTCAAATAGGAAGCGCTCAGGCCTGAAGCCGGTTCGTTCCCCGCAAAACGGTCTGACTGTTGCTGCCCATCAGCGCGATCGACTTGGCCCGGATCGTATCCAGAAAATGCCATGTCGATGTCGCTTTCTCGGGGGTCAGCGTCACGATCATATAGCCGCGGTGAGCGGTGTCGGTCCATTGCAGCGCGGGATTGGTGTCGATCAGCGCCCTGGCTGCAGTGTCGGGATCGGCCCCTGACAGATAGGATTCGATGCCCGGAGAGGTCACGCTGTGCCCGCCAAATTCGACTCCTGCAGCGCCGTCATCGGTGGCAAGATCAAA
The DNA here is from genome assembly GCA_965534715.1 of uncultured Parasphingorhabdus sp. GTDB lineage: Bacteria > Pseudomonadota > Alphaproteobacteria > Sphingomonadales > Sphingomonadaceae > Parasphingorhabdus. Next base: position 51,556 of record CBETBW010000010.1, on the reverse strand, counting down.
CGCCCAGGCGTTGTGGCTGTCCCCGGACAGCACGATCAGGTCCGCATCCGCTTGCTGAGCAATCGCCAAAGCGCGTTCGCGCGCCTTGGGATAGCCGTCCCAGCTGTCAAAGTTGATCGGCAGACCGATTTTCGCCGCCAGCGCGCCCACTGCCAGTAGTTCCTTGGCAAAGGCCGGTGTATCGTCAGCGACCCAGTTAGTTGCCTCCTGCGGCAGCTTCAGTTCGCCCATCACGCATTGCTGCGACCAGACCTGCCATTTGGTTCCGCCTGCCTTTGATTTGCGCATCGCCGAGGCCAGCCAGGCCTCCTGCTCGCCGCCGATCATTTCGCGCGCCGGGTCCTGCCAGACGTCGTCGCGGAACGCTTCGAGCGCTTTCGGGATATCTTGCTGTCCCTTCAGCGCAGCCGCAAGATCGAGCTGTTTGGTGCGGGCCCCGATCCGGCTCTCGGTCAGGAACAGGGTTGCCAGGTCACCAATTTGATATTCGCTCCAGCGCGGGCTGCCATATTCCTTGTCGCTAACCGGCATCCATTCCCGGTAGACCCGTTCGGCGACCCGTTTGCGTGCCTCCCACTCGCCTTCGCTGGCATCATGATTTTCCGCGCCATCCGTGTACGCGTCATTGGCAAATTCATGGTCATCCCACATCGCGACCATCGGCAACACCTGATGAATGCGCTGCAAGTCGGGATCTTTCCGATAGGCCGCATAGCGCAGGCGATAGTCGGCCAGTTGCACCATTTCCGAGACCGGATTCAATGTCCGTCCGGCTAGTGCCTGATCTTTGGACGGATAGGTCCCGGCCGCATATTCGTAGAGATAGTCCCCGGTATGCACCATCATGTCGAGTTCGGCATTCTGGGCCGCATGGGCATAAGCGTTAAAATAGCCGAACGGCAAGTTCGCACAACCGACCACGCCGATCGTGAATTTCGGGGTTGGCCCTTGCGGCAGGGTACGGGTTCTGCCGACCGCGGATTTGGAGCCATCGGGAGCGATGAAGCGATAGAAATACCAGCTGTTAGGATCGAGGCCTTGCACCGTGATCTTCGCGATATGGTCACGGTCAGCCAGCGCATCGACTTCACCGGCAATTCTGGCATCCGAGAATTCGAGATTGCCGGATATTTCCGCGGTAAGCCGGACATCCCCGTTGCCGACATAGCGGGTCCACAGCAGTACAGAGCCTTGCGAAGGCTCCCCGCTTGCGACCCCATGAGTAAATCCTTTTGCGCCCATCAGCGACGCCGAAGCCGGCACGCTGAGCGCACCAAGGCCGAATGTTCCCAGCGCCATTAGCTGGCGGCGATCGATATTGATGGTCATAATTTTATCCCAAAACGCCCAGAGCGAGCAAAATAGCAAAGAATAGAAACAGGCTGATGACGGTAAAAACCAACAGGAACGCAACTCGCACCAGTGCTTCAGGCCGGGACATCTGATAGGCGTGCCGCAACTGGCGATACATGTGAAACGGCGGGTAGAATACCAGCAGAACACCCCAAACGTTACTGGTGACTCCGACCGCCGCGAGAATGGCGCACAAGATAAAGAGCAATGACATAAAGCTGATCGAATAGGTGGTGAACACCGCATGATCGTAAAAATGGTAACCGCGCCGGCCAATGACGGCTAGCCAGACGAAAGGCAAGGAGATCGGAATCAGCAACCAGGCAAACTTATACCCGTTGGCCTTCAACTTGTAGAGCAGCAGGTCGGGATTGGCGCTGACCTTCTCGAATGTCTCCCGGAGCCATTTGTCAGTTTCTGGCGATCCCGTGCTGACACTGCTACCGTTGGTCAGCGCGTTGCCGCTCTTGAAATCTTCCAGCCCCGCTTCGATCTGGTCCAGTTCCTCCGGTGTAAAGTTACCGACCTCGGCGTCGCCATCGCTCAAACTCACATCCGGATAGGGTGCTTCTTCACCCGTCAAGCTCGCCATGACGTTGCGGCCTTTCTTGAGGTCGAGGATTTCGTTTTCCAGCTCGATCTTTTTGCCGCCCGTCGCTTGTGGGAGCTGCGCGGTTTTGGCCTTTATCTCGCCATCCAGCCGCCCGGCCTGTATGACCACGCCTGCGCTCGTTTCATCATCGGTGATAATATTATCATCGCTGGAAAACGGATCACCCAAAAAAGAAAATACCGCAAACATCATGAACACGGAAAACAGGAACAGCGCCATCGGCGAGATGAATTTCGCACGCTCGCCGTGCACATAACGCCGGGTCAGGTGACCCGGCTTCCATGCCAAAAGGGGCAATGTGCGCCAGAATTTTCCCTCAAAGTGCAGCACGCCGTGCAAGATATCGTGCCAGAAGGCGCCGATGGAGCGGTGGACATGCAGCGCCTGCCCGCAATTGGCGCAATAGCTGCCTGTCACGACGGCACCACAGTTAAGGCAATTTCCGGCTTTGCCACCAGCTGCCCCGCCGCTCTCATCTTCCAATGCTTTGGCGATCAGACCGCCTTCCACAGCGGTTCCCATTGCCTCCAGTTCCTCCGACATACGACGTATTTTTGGCTTATTCGATCAATAAGGCAAGCGGCTTTTTGTAATCTGCCCGATGTTGTGATATATGATATATCATAACAAGCTATGGGAGAGTTCAAATGCGCATCAGGAAACTGCATTTTCGACAAAACACGGCTATGATCGGAGCGGATAAACCATTTTCGGATCTCAACATCACGCCGCTGATTGATGTGCTGCTGGTTCTTCTGGTAATGCTGATGCTTTCCATCCCGGCTGTGACCCACAAAGTTGCCGTGGACCTGCCATCCGGAGTTCCAGGAACCAGCACCCCTGTCGTCAACAAGCTGTTCCTGAATTCGGCCGGAACGGCGATCTGGAACGATATACCGATGGACAGTGACCGGTTGCAGGTCCGGCTGGAGGTGATGGCCAGGGACCCGGCGAAGCCACAGCTCCATTTCGAAACCGATGCTCAGGCCCGATACGAACGATTTGATCAACTCGTGGCGATGATCAAAAGAGCGGGTGTCGAAGAGGTCGGTTTCGTCGGCAATCATCAATTCGCAAATTGGGACAATCGCTGAATCGTCAGTTCATGCAATGATTCCAGTCCATCGCCAGCGCCCCATCGCTGCGGTGAGGAATCCCAAGGCTTTCGCGTGACGGTTGGTCAACGCAATGAAAGGGAAGGTAGCAATGCCTAAAATTTAACCATTGTAAACTAATCTCAGATACTTGCCTGTTGAGTTGAGTACATGATGGAAAATGAAAGTCGCCTTACCAGGGGGTATAGCCGGCTAGTCGCCGCTATATTGCTAGCACCTCCAGCTACCCTGATCGTTCTGCTCATAACGGCGACGTCCGTTACGGAGTCGCTTCCCATACCCATTTCCATCTGGCTGCTGCTGTTCTGTTTGCAGGCCGCAAGCCTGGCCTATTTAATTCGTGCTCAGAACCGGAGCTACGGAAATATGGAAAATACAACCCATGGAGGACTTCAGGAGGATCGGAACCCGAATTACGAGCAAGCGCAATCCAGCACCGATCCCCATCCGGCTCATCGTGCTAAAAATATGCACAGCGCATCGGGGCTTCCCACGCGTGAAATATTGGCCCGCAAGATGGGGAACGACATCATCGGTGGACTGGATCAAGGTGTATTGGGCGTTATTCGCTTTAGCGATTATCAGCGACTATTGGATTTTGACGAAACGTCTGCTTCCGAATTCCTGACCAAAATGGTCGATCGGTTGATCGAAGCGACAGCAGCGCAGCGGCTGTTGTCGCACGTCGACCATGGAACAATAGCCATCTGGTTTGCCGGCACGGATGAAATCGAAAAGAAGCAGAGCGAACTGGCAGCCCTCTCTTATGCGCTGAGAAACGAGTTGGTTCTGGATGACAAAGTCATTCGACCGACCGTCGAGACCGGTTCGGTTAAATTCCCGGAGGATGGAAAAGACCCAAAAATACTTCTCAGCCGGGCGATTTCGACAATCAACCTTCGCCAGTCAAAAAACGGGATCAGCAACTATTCCAAGCCCATCGAGGACGATGCCAAATTTCGCTATAATATCATCCAGAAAATTTCTCATGCAATCGACAATGACGAATTGAGTCTGCACTATCAGCCGATCGTAAATCTCGCGGCTGGCAAAATTGTTGGCGCAGAAGCGTTGCTGCGCTGGCCCCAGGCAGATGGCGAGATGTTGTCGCCAGCCGTGTTCATTCCGATTATCGAGGAATCGGAGATTTCGGACCGGCTCGGTCTTTGGACCATCAATACAGCCTGCCGCGAAGCTAGCCAATGGAGCAAAAGCGGGATGGGCGACACGAAGGTTGCCGTCAATTTGTCCGCACGCCAGCTGAGAAGCGCCCAATTATCCGAAACCATATTGCGTTCGACACAACTCCACGATTTTAGCACCCAGCGCCTGGAACTGGAACTGACCGAAACCGCAGCAATGGAGGATATTGAATTTTCTGCGGAGATATTCGAGAAAATGCGCGTAATGGGGATCAGCATCTCGATCGACGATTTTGGCGCAGGCTATTCCAGTTTCAGCTATCTGAAAAACCTGCCCTTCGACAAACTGAAAATCGATCGTGAATTCGTCAAAGATGTCGATCAGTGCGCGGACAATCAGGCGATTTGCGCAGCATTAATCGCTTTGGGGCGTGGCCTTGGCATAACTGTTTTAGCCGAAGGCGTAGAACGGGAAGCGGAAGTTAATCAGCTGGCGGCGATGGGCTGCATATTATTTCAGGGCTTTTATTTTGGCCGACCGTTGCCGGCTCAGGAATTCTCCAAGCTTGGAAGTGATGCAATATTGACGGCAAAACTGCTTCCGCCTGTTGCCAGAAGCCGGAACCAAGTAGCGAATCGAATGTTGAAGTCAGAACAGTTATAGAACGGAACAGCCCGATGCGTAATAAATCAGGTCTTTGCCTTGTCCTCGTCAGTGCACTTGCTATTTCTGCCTGTAGCAAAACGGAGCGCGTTGAACCCCCACCGGCTCCGATAGCATCACCGGCTCCGACTATCGGAACAACAAGAGATGCTCTAAATCTTATGGGAATGGGCGAAGAGACCCAGGCACGACAAATGTTGGAAGGCATTCTAACACATGATCCGGGTGACAGAATTGCAAGAAAATATCTCGACCAGATCATAGTTGATCCGAATCAGCTGCTGGGTTTGCAAAGCTATGAATATCGCGTTCAATCCGGCGATACCATGGCCTCTATCGCACGGAACACAATGGGTGATTCTTCGTTATTTTACGCCCTGTCGCGGTATAACGGGATCAATGACCCGCGCAGGATCAACGCCGGTCAGATCATCAAAATCCCCGGCACCGAGCCCATATCAAAAAAGCCGGAAGCGGATGCGAAAACAGGCACAACAAAAAACCGGACACCACCGCCACAGACAGGAACCGGCAATATCGAGGCACCAAGCCCGGCAGTGAATTCAAGGCTGGCAACGCAGCTGCGCGCAGAGGGGCTTGCTGCTCTCAATCGTGGGTCGGTCTCACGTGCCGTGACTCTATTATCGCGGGCGAACCGGCTGGACCCTTCCAATCAGGCAATTGCAGCCGACCTAGCGCGGGCGAAGCGCATCCAGAAAACCGTGGACAACTGAACAGACTCTTGGGAACCTTTGCTTAACCGGATCATAACTGTTTCCGACGTACACCAACCAGTTGGTAGTTGGACAATTCCACGCGTTTTGTGGAAAACAGGATGAAATATGCAAACGGTTGGGCGCTACAAGTTAGAGCATCGCATTGGTCAAGGGGCCATGGCCGACGTGTTTCTGGCCTATGACGACCATATTGATCGTCCGCTCGCAATAAAAATTCTGAAAGAAGAATTTCGCGCTAACACGGAATATGTAACGCGGTTTTTGCAGGAATCCCGCGCCGCCGGAGTGATGTCACATCCCAATATCGTGACAATATATGATGTCGGTGAAGCCGACGGCTTCCCCTATATCGCGATGGAACTGCTAAAAGGGTCGTCGCTAGAATCGATCATTGAAAAACGTGGCGCACTGCCGCCAAAGGAAGTGATCAAGCTGGGTCGCCAGCTTGCCGGGGCTCTTCAATATGCCCACGAAAACGGCATTGTACACCGCGACATCAAACCATCCAACATCATGATCTCTGATGACGGTAAAAGCACGAAGCTGCTGGACTTTGGCATTGCCCGTCTGGTTGACGCCGATCGCAAAGCAACACAGGCAAGCTATGCTCAAACCCAGGTCGGTCAGGTGCTGGGTACACCGCGCTACATGAGCCCCGAACAGGCGCTTGGCCTGCCGGTAGACGCCCGTACCGATTTATTCTCGCTCGGCGCGGTTCTATATGAAGCAGCCACCGGCCACTGTGCGTTCGATGGAGAAACGCTGGCAACGCTCGCGCTTCGCATCACCCAGTCGACTCCGGAATCGATTGACCGTTTCATTCCCGATTGCCCCAAAGGCCTCAGCTTCATCGTCAACAAACTGCTCTCCAAAAACGCTGACGAGCGATTCCCGGATGGCGCCAGCCTTGCCCAAGCATTGAAACGCGAAGAAATCTCTCATGAGACGCTCGGGACAGATGGCAAAACCCGGAAATTCCCGCTTGCAGTCCGTCTGTCCGCGACATTTGGCGGCGCCACCGCAGTCGCGCTGGCATTCGCACTATATTTCATACTCGACCGCCAGGAGCAGGCGCTTGCCTCCAACGCCTTGACATCGGGCACCACGATCACGAAATTTGTCGCAAACCAGGCGGCGTTACGCACGGTTGAAAATGCGGGACTGGACCCTGCTCTGCAGGACTGGATTCCGGTCCAGGCTTTTGTCGCATCGGCTGCAGAAGATACCGACGTCCAGCAAATTGCGGTGATCGACGGGCAAAATATTGTCCGCGCATCGAATGATGCAGCACAAATTGGCAAGCGTCATAGGAGCCCCAAGGAACCGGTCGTTTTTAGCGAGAATGGGCATGCAATGACGTCTGCCGGCGATCATGGCCTGCGATTCACGCATAATATTAATTATGCCGGTCGATCTTTTGGCAAAATTGACGTGGTTATCAACCGCGATTCGTTCGATAAGGCGATGCTCACATCGCGGACGTTATTATATGGTGCCGGCCTTTCCATATTGACGCTCATCTTGTTGGTCAGCTTTATCATAGCCCGGCGCCTGGAACGACCGGTTCGGAGATTGAACGATGCTCTTGATGATGCCGCGAGTGGCAATCGCGATTTCCGGATATCGCATCAACGGAGAGACGAATTTGGTGACCTGTTCGACAAATTTAACGCTCTTATGGATAGCCTGAAGACTACCGACAGCGCATCGCCAGTCGATCGGGAAGAGCCGCAAGATATGGGTGCTACAATCATAGCGCCAGCTGTCGACCGGGTCGCCTGATGCTCATTTTGCGCCTGTTCAGCAAAACAGATCCCGCATCCCCGGTAGATGCACGGATTATCGACGGCGAGCCAATCACTATCGGTCGAGATCGTAGTTCCGACTGGATGATTGCCGACCCCGACAATCAGATTTCGCGTGTCCACTGTTCGGTACAGAGCTGGAATAACCGGCTTGTTTTGACCGATACCAGCTCGAACGGGATTTTTCTTAAAGATGGCAAAAAGCGCATCAGTAAAAATAGCCCGCATTCGCTGGAGTCCGGCCAGCGATTTTATATGGGCAGCTATTTTGTAGAAATCGCCTTACCGCCCGAAGAAGAGGCTGCGGACAGGACTACAATCGGTCGGGTAGACGATCGCCCAGACCCGGCTGAAAATGCAACGGCATCTCCGCCCACCGAAAACAGCTTTGCAGAAAAGTCCACGGACGGGACTTTGCTGGCAGCATTTTGTCGCGGCGCGGGGATTGATGTCTCGGCGCTGGTTGAAGAGGATAGTGTAGCGATCATGAAGCGCGCGGGTTCGATTTACCGTGAGGTGCTGGCCGGAATGACCCAGCTGATCCACGAACGTGCAAAATCACGGGAAATGCATAGCATGGACCGTACCACCATAGGTTCGGCAGAAAATAATCCGTTTAAATGGGCACCCGGCCAGAATTTGTCGGTTGATCTGCTGAAGGAAAACCGGAACGGCTTTCTGCAGGCCGACAAAGCAATCCAGGGATGTTTCCAGGATATTGATGCCCATATGCGCGCGACAGAGTTGGCAGTCGATGGCGCAGTTCAAGGCGTATTGGCCGCTATCGGCCCGGAGGCGATCCGCAAAAATATTGACGCGGGTTTCAACTTCAAATCTCATGACGCGAAATGCTGGGAACAATATGTTCACCTTCATGAAAGTCTGTCGGGAGACCCTGACAAACGCCAGCAAGCCTATCACACGCATTTTCGCCAGAGTTATAATCAGGCATTGATTAACAATACTGACCGGACGGTGATATGATGCGTGCAGCCTCGTCACCACCGGCTAACCCGCCATCGCATGGTCGCTATGGTGTTTCATGGCGTACCCATATGGGATTGGTGCGCAGCATCAACGAGGACCGGCTTTTGGTCAATGCCGAGCAAGGTATCTTCGCTGTCAGCGACGGTATGGGCGGACATATGCGCGGGGATATCGCGGCGCAGATGGTTGTCGATGCTCTGGCAGAGGTAAGCGCTTCAGCCGACCATCGCCAAACGAGCGAGGCGGTGCGTCAGGCCATTGGCAAAGCCAATACAGACATTTGCAAACAGGCACTGGCCGAGGGCGTAGATGCCACCATGGGCGCGACCGTTTCCGCTCTGGTAGTCAGTGGCAATCGCTATAGCTGCTTGTGGGCGGGCGACAGCCGGATATATTTGCTGCGCAATAACAAGCTTTCACGGCTCACCAATGACCATAGCGTGACTCAAGACCTGATAGACCGCAAGCTTATCAAAGAAAGCCAGCGCAATTCCCATCCGCAAGCATGTGTCATCACCCGGGCCATTGGTGTTTCATCTGCATTGGATATTGCAATGACCAGCGGCGATGCATTGCCCGATGATCGTTTTCTAATTTGTAGCGATGGCATTTGCGGAACTCTGGATGACAATGAAATCTGTCAAATCATGGTCGGAAGCATCGAAGAGCGGGCGGCTGATGATTTGGTGGATGCCGTCATCAATCTGGGCGCCAAAGACAATCTGTCATTCATCTTGGTGCACAAACAGGACGTTTGAACAGGCCTGTTTCCAGAAATCCTTGGCCTGGCGCCCATGTTCAAAAATTTGACAGTGCTAGAATTCGGTCATCAACCAATTTTTTCTTAGTAATCTGCGCGTTGTTCCGTTCACTAGTGGATGCACCAGCAAAATCTTTCCGGCGGCCGATGACGACACAAATCGCTCAAGACAGGCTCGCGCTGAATATATCAGCTTTGCTGCTGGTTTCGGCAATCTTCGGAATATTGGCCTGGGGTGGTGTTACCCTGACACGGGACGAAGGCAAGATTGCGGTCGTCTGGCTGGCCAATGCCTTTCTGGTGGCCGTCATTCTCCGATCAGAGCAAAAGCGTGTACCATATTATCTTGCAGCGGCATTTGCTGCGAACATCGCTGTAAATCTTCTGGCTGGCGATACGGTGCCATACGGGATCGCACTTGCCGCGATCAATCAGTTCGAAATGATCCTGATCTGGCGTCTGATGCGACGCAGTGGGCTGACCAAACCGGACATGCAGAAGCTTGGAGAGCTTGGCAAATTCTGTCTCGTCGGCGGGATTCTGGCACCGTCAGCATCGGGGATTCTCGCCGGCCTGCTTTTTTCCGTCGGGACCTTGCAGTCATTTCTGATGTGTTGGCTACAATGGGCCACCACCGACGGCCTTGGCATGATTTTGCTCGGCCCGGCCGTGATGGTAGTGATTGATTTGGTCAAATCCAAGAAGACGCCGGGAGGTTCCAGAAGTTTTTTGATTTTCAACACCAATCGTTGGGAGTGGCTGGCGATCCAGTCATTCACCCTGGCTTCCGCAATTACGATTTTTTGGTTTCTCAGTTTCCCAATCTTTTTCCTGATAGCGCCGCTGGTATTGCTCAATGCATTCAGATTGGGCACGCCCGGAACATCAGTATCCATCGTATCAATTGCGATTGTTGTCGTCATTGCTGCGGCTTTCGAAACAGGACCATTTTATTCCGTGGATCTTTCGCTGACCGCGAAATTGTTCATCCTGCAATTTTTTCTGCTGAGCTGCTTTGCGGTGGGGATGCCCACTTCGGCAATGCTGGCCGAGAAAGCGAAAATCCGGCGTACGCTACGCGTCCATCGCGCAGTCACCAACTCCATGCTGGAGAATGTGAACGAGGTGATTTTTCGGACGGATAAAGAGCTCAAATGGCAGGTTCTAAACCCGGCTTGGGAGAAACTAACTGGTCGTTCTGTCGACGACAGTCTGGGACAGGACATGGTAGAAATATTTGATATCGATGGCCCGGACGTTCTGGAATCCCATCTCAAGCCGATCCAATCCGGTGCGGTCTCCCGTTCCCGTTTCGAAGACTCGTTTCATCACGAAAACGGATCAAAAGTTGATGTGGAGCTGAGCTTGTCCAGGCTGCCCAGCCATGACGGCAGGTTCCTTGGTATAGTTGGCAGCATCAGAGACGTAACCGAACGAAAACAGATGGAACAGAATTTGGTGTCCGCGAGGCTGGGCGCTGAAAAAGCGGCGGAGGCAAAAACACGCTTTCTTGCAAGCATGAGCCACGAAATCCGGACTCCGATGAACGGCGTTCTGGGCTTTGCACAGCTGCTGCTGGACAGCGGTCTGCCCGCCGAACAGAAAAGTCATGCCGGGATGATCTTGGATTCCGGAAACGCCATGATGCGGCTTCTCAACAATATTCTGGATATTTCCAAAGTCGAGGCCGGTCAGACCAACAGCACCATAGAACCAATGTCCATACACCATGTTCTCAAGAGCTGTGTTGGCCTGATGGCACCGATCGCCAATCAAAAGCAATTCAACGTCAATCTGGAAATTGATGAGACCGTGCCCGAGCTGGTTCTTGCAGACGCTGATCATTTGCGTCAGATCATGCTCAATCTACTGGGGAACGCCGTCAAATTTACCAAGGCGGGTGCGGTTACCGTCACAGCCAAGGCGGATAACGCCGGTGCCGGCAAAATCAATTTGCACGTAATTGTCAAAGATACGGGTATCGGCATCCCATCCGACCGGCTCGAAGCCATATTCGCTCCGTTTGAACAAGCCGATGCCAATACATCGCGGACCTTCGGGGGAAGCGGATTGGGATTGACCATCAGCAGACAATTGATCTCCGTTATGGAAGGCATGATTGACGTCCGTAGCGTCGAAGGGAAAGGAACCTCTTTTCATATCCAATTCCCTGTCGGAATATACGAGGCCCGGACCGTGGGCGAGAAGGCAAAGGCGAAAAATCAATCGGTAGCGGCTTCGGGCGATCAGATTGAACAATCAGCTGTGAAAACTTCCAACGGGAAAATTTTGTTGGCTGAAGACCATGACATCAACCAGATTTTGATTGTAGAGATGATCAAGAGACTCGGGTATCACTCCGTTCTGGCGGTGAATGGAGTGGATGCCGTCGAGAAGGTCGAAGCCGCAGCCAGGGAAAATGCGCCCTTTGATTTGGTGCTTATGGACGTTCAAATGCCCGTTATGGATGGATATGAAGCGACAAAATCTATCCGCTTGAACGGCTATTCCGAGCAGCAGTTGCCGATATTGGCGATAACAGCCAATGCGTATCCAGAAGATATTGAGCATTGCCTTCAATCCGGGATGCAGGGACATATTCCCAAACCCGTGATGATCGACAAATTGCAGTCATCACTGAACGCGTGGATCACAATGAACCAACAACATCAGCCCGAAGCAGTGCGAGCCGGGCTTGCTCTATAGCGACGGGCTGGCTGCTGTTTATTCCCGAAAGCTTGTGCGTGTGGCTCGTTGATCACTATCCGGATGCCCGTCAGAATTTACCTTTATCGCACGACCCGGCCTGAGCCGTCACCGCTCATCAATTTTTCGACTTCGCCGACGCTGACGCGGTTGAAATCGCCCGATATGGAATGTTTAAGGCAGCTGCCCGCAACCGCAAATTCCAGGGATTGCTGCGGATCATCAAATCTATTGAGGCCATAGATCAATGCCGAGGCAAAGGCGTCGCCGCCGCCGACGCGGTCGACAATGTCGGTGATCTCGTAGTGCCGGGACAGCATGAAGCCCTTGTCACGCGTCCGCAAGCAAGCGGACCACCCGTTGCGATCCGCGTTGTGGCTCTCGCGCAAAGTGATCGCGATGGTGGACATATCGGGATAGAGTTCAAGCAGTTTTTTGGAGAGCACTTCATATTTTGCGGTGTCAAGTTCACCGGTTTCGACATCCACGTCGACGCTGATTCCCAATGACTTCTGGCAATCCTCCTCATTGGCGATGCCGACATCGACATGCTTGACCAGCTCGGTCATGACTTCCGGCGCCGTCTTGCCATATTTCCAGAGCTTGCCGCGGAAGTTGAAGTCGCAGGAAACGGTCACACCTGCCTTTTTCGCCGCCTGCACACATTCGATACTGAGATCGGCGGCCGACTGGCTGAGCGCGGGCGTGATACCGGTGATATGGAGCCATTTCGTGCCATCGAATATCTTTTGCCAGTCGAAATCGCCGGGACCACATTCGCAGATGGATGAATGGCCGCGGTCATAGATCACTTTTGACGGACGCTGGTTGGCACCGGATTCCAGATAATAAATCCCGACACGGTCTCCGGATCGACGGATATGGGATGTGTCGACGCCAAATCGCCGCAACTCGCTGATCGCCGATGCGCCAACATCATTATCCGGCAGCGCGGTGACAAATCCGGCGGATAGGCCGTAATTGCTTAGCGCGACCGCGACGTTGGCTTCACCGCCGCCAAAGGTTGCTTCAAAACCCGGTGACTGAAAAAACCGCTCATGACCGGGTGTTTTGAGGCGCAGCATGATTTCACCAAAGGACAAATAATCTGTCATCTCCAAAACTCCCTATGGCCTTGCGGCGCTCGCAAGCGCTACTGCCTCGCGCGCCAGCGTTGTAATTGTCTCATAGTCGCCCGCTTCAATAGCTGCCTTGGGGGTCAGCCAGCTACCGCCGCACGCTATGACCGATGGCACGGCGAGAAACTCGCCGAGATTGTCCGCCGAAACGCCGCCGGTTGGCATGAAACGCATGTCCCGGAACACGGATGAGAGCGCTTTCAGCATTGGCACACCGCCCGCGAGCTTCGCCGGAAAAAACTTCACCGTGCTCAGGCCAATGCAATGGGCTTGCTGCACTTCGCCAGGGGTCATCGTTCCAGGGAAAACCGGAAGGTCATTTTCCTTGCAGAAATTCACAACCGCATAGATCAGTCCCGGCGACACGATGAACTGCGCGCCGCGCGCTGCAGCGGCCTTCGCATCATCAGCCGTCAAAATCGTTCCTGCCCCGACCACGATACCATCGGTTTCAGCGACAATCGCCGCCATGCAGTCGAGCGCAGCATCGGTTCTCAGGACGACTTCCACGACATCCAGCCCGCCCGCTTGCAGGGCCTTTGCGGTTTTGACGGCTACTGCCGGATCATCAGCTTCGATCAAGGGTACGACCGGCGCGGCCCGGAATTTCGCCTCCAATATCTGCGCTATTGTCTCGCTCATATACTGCTCCTTCGCCTGCCCCTTTAGCTCTTACGAGAACAACAGCCCACCATTAATGTCGATATTCGGACCCGTAATGAAGGACGCTTTATCGGATGCACGACAAGCCTCCGCATAGCTGTGATGATGGACGCGAACCGGCTCGATTCCGCTCCGATTCTCGAGATTGGCGAAATCCGGCTTTAGGATGCGACTTCGGTCATATCCTCATCCGACGGCAAATCCCAAGGGAGATGCCGGTCGTCGAGCACGATCATGTTTTTATCCGTAATCAATGTACCGAGTGTTTTGTAACCCAGCAGTTGCAAGGCCGGCATTTCGGGGTTTCGCGCCAAAGCCATGGTTTCATCGGACGAAAAATTGGTAAGGCCTCTGGCCAACTCCTTGCCAGATTCGCTATATATATGGATGACGTCGCCTTTGACATAAGGCCCTTGAATGGAGAGCACATCTTCCCGGCAGATATTCCGTCGGCCCGATTTGAAAGCTTCGGCTGTCGTCGCAGTGACCACAATGCTCCCCGCCATTTGCAGACGATCTGACAACCAGTTGGCCCATGCAGATTCGGGCCGGTCATTGGCAAAAATTCTGGTATGAGGCCTTTCGTCATTCAACACGGACGTCACAGGCTGTTCATATTCGCCATGTGCGATCCGTGTATCGCACCCCGCATTTTGTGCCATGTGGGCGGCTTGCATTTTCGTCAGCATCCCGCCGCTGCCCAGGCTGCTCACGCCCTCGGTCACCGCGAGATAGGGAGAAACATCGGTTACTTCCTCGACCAGCCGGGCACCGGGTTCCGAAGGATCTCTGTCGAATAATCCGTCAACCTGTGTCAGGATAATAAGCTCGTCCGCTTGCAACATTTGCGCAACCTTCGCAGACAGTCGATCATTGTCGCCCACCCGGATTTCTTCTGTCGTAATCGTGTCATTCTCGTTGATGATCGGCATGATATTGGCGTCGAGAAGCCGATCAACCGTATTCTTCGTATTCAGGAACCGTTTGCGATCTTCAAGATCGCGCAAGGTCACAAGCACCTGCGCTATCTCGAAACTATATTCGTGGGCGACTTGCTTGTAGGCATTGAGCAGCAGCGGCATGCCACACGCAGCGGCGGCTTGCTTGTCCCGCAGACCTGCCGTCTCCGGCCGCTCGCCGATCATGTTCAAACCCAGCGCAACAGAACCGGACGAACATAATATGACTTTCGCACCACCTTCCCGCAAACGGGCGATGTCCTCCAGCAAATTATGCATGAAAGCCCAGCGCGGCGTCAGCCGTTCTGCATTGGCAAGCAGGCTGGAGCCAACTTTCACAACTATTGTTTTGCCTTGTACCATTTGATGCGATGCCCTTGTTATAGTGCCATGGAGGTAGGGATTGAACCTAGTTGGCGCAATAATTTAGTGATCAAAATATTTAGTTTTCCGTGAAAGCCAATAAGATAGGCATTTGTTGACATGTCTGCTTTGAATACTAAGGACATTAAGAAAGCTCATTATCACAAATAGTAAGAGATTGATTTGTCAAAAATATTACTCCTCGGATGCGGAAATATGGGCGGCGCGCTACTGAAGGCGTGGGCCGAAAACACCGATCATTTGTTTACGGTAGCTGATCCGGCCAAGCCTGATCTGCCAGATAGTGTATCACAGGTTGGCTCGGTCGAGGAGCTGGGCGAAGAAGTTTTTGACTATCTTATCGTGGCGCTGAAACCGCAGCTTATTGATGATGTGCTGCCGGCCTATTTACCGAGGTTAAGCCCTTCCGGCGTGATTAGCTCGATCGCTGCCGGATATTCCGCCGATCGGCTTGCGGCCCAGGCGCCGGGACGGTCGGTCATACGGATCATGCCGAACTTGCCAGCGGTCATCGGCAAGGGCGTGAGTGGTCTCTATGCGCACGGTATCGTTACCGAAACGGCATCCCGCGAGATAGAGCAGCTCGCCTTGTGTTCGGGCGAAATAGTATGGGTGGATAGTGAGGACATGCTCGACCGCCTGACAGCGGTGGCCGGAAGCGGTCCCGGATATGTCTTCGAAATACTGCGCGCCTATGTCGAGGCTGCGGAAGAACTGGGTTTCAGTGAAGAAGACGCCAAAAATCTGGTTCTGGGAACAGTGCGGGGGACCTTGGAACTGGCACAACAATCCGACCAGTCGCTCGAGGATTTGCGCAAAAACGTAACCAGTAAAGGCGGGACCACCGCCGCCGGTCTTGACGCGCTGAACGCAACCCGGCAATTTTCAGCCC
Organism: uncultured Parasphingorhabdus sp.; assembly: GCA_965534715.1. Taxonomy (GTDB): domain Bacteria; phylum Pseudomonadota; class Alphaproteobacteria; order Sphingomonadales; family Sphingomonadaceae; genus Parasphingorhabdus. The sequence continues at coordinate 35,637 of CBETBW010000010.1, read as the reverse complement.
TGATCCGGAATACTCTCGCGGCCGCATACAAGCGCGCTGTCGAACTCAGATAGAGCAACGCAAGCCAGAGAAGCTGAGCTACAGGCGCTTAGAACCGAAATAGCACCAAAGTCGCGGCAACGATCATTGCAGCAAGCGCGGCCTCTCGAATTGAGCGACCGGTCTGGTGATACCGAAAACATTTATGTCAGCAGGGAGACATTCCCACCCGCAGCGGTTGTATCTATACAGACGTGGCGTTCTACCAGACACTGGTGGCCGAATTTTTCTTCGGTGATGATCGGGATCAGCGGCCCGTCGCGTTTGGAAAGAGCCTTGCGGATGGCGCGGATATCCTCGATTTCACTCCAGCATATGACGGCATCCATACCGGTCAACGCGGACAAAATTTCGCGAGGCACAAAACCGTCGAGCGCCTTTTCGCCTGAAGCACCGGGAACGCAGATCAATGGTTCACAGCCATGCTGATGGACGGTTTCCGCCTGTTTCATGGCATCTTCAGAGGTTGGACCGAGGCATAATATTTTTCCCCGCGCATAGGTGAACAGTTCATTCGATTCCCCGGTAGGCCCGGGCATGATTTCAGAACTGCGCGGTCGCGTGTCGACAGCCGGAAGTTTATCGAGCGCCGCTTGAAGCGTTTCCTGTTCCAGTTCTTTCCCGGAATTTACCGGCGTTACCGGTCTGGAGCTTGCATAAAAGCGCGGCAAATAATGCGGTCCGCCAGCCTTGGGGCCCGTACCGGAAAGACCTTCTCCGCCAAACGGCTGAGATCCGACAACGGCGCCGACCTGGTTGCGATTGACGTAAATATTCCCGGCCTTCATCTCGCTGGTCAGCTTGTCGATCCGTCGCTCGATCCGTGTCTGCAGACCAAAGGTGAGTCCGTAGCCGCGACCGTTGATATCGCTGATAATCTGATCGAGTTCGTCATTCTTGAACGTGGCGACATGCAACACTGGACCGAAAATCTCTTCTTCCAGATCGTTAATTCCGTCGACCTTGATCACCGCTGGTCCTACGAAATAGCCATCATCCGGACAGTCCAGCTGCTTGAGCAACTTGCCCTCTTTCTGCGCTGCGGCGATGTGCGCGCTGATTTTGTCATGCGCTGCCTGATCGATAACCGGTCCGATGTCGGTTGACAGCCACCAGGGATTGCCCATCTCCATTGCTTCCATTGCTCCGTACAGCATGTTCAGAAATGGTTCGGCAATATCGGTTTGCATATAGAGGACCCGCAAGGCCGAGCAACGCTGTCCGGCAGACTGAAAGGCAGACGTGATAATATCACGAACGGATTGTTCCGGCAAAGCTGTCGAATCCACGATCATGCAGTTCAGGCCGCCGGTCTCGGCGATCAGAAGTGAATCAGCCTGTCCGTTTTCAGCGACATTGCGGTTTATCGTCTGCGCTGTTGCGGTAGAGCCGGTAAAACACACGCCATTTATCCGGGAGTCACCGCTGATCGCTGCCCCCACTGTTGCGCCAGCGCCCGGCAGTAACTGAAGAGAAGCGAAAGGCACGCCGGCCTCGTGCAGCAAATTGGTCGCAAGAGCCGCAATAAGGGGCGTCTGGTCCGCCGGTTTCGCCAGAACTGCATTGCCCGCAGCCAGAGCCGCCGCAACCTGACCGGTAAAAATCGCCAACGGGAAGTTCCATGGAGAGATGCAGCTGATCGTGCCTCGCGGTTTGTTCTCCGGTGTTTTCTCGGCTTCTTTGGCGTAATAGCGCAGAAAGTCGACTGCTTCGCGCAATTCGGCAATGGTATCGAACTGGGTTTTGCCAGCCTCTCTTGCCAGCAATGCAAAAATTTCACCGTGATGCTGTTCGTAAAGATCGGCGGCCTTCCGCAAGACCGCAGCACGTTCGGCAACCGGTGCGTCCCAGATGCGGGCATCTTCTATTGCTTCAAGCGCCTGGCTTTCGTCAGCCTCGATCACTTCGCCAACCTGACTGTCCTTGAACGCCGGATTGAATATCTTGTGCGCGGTGCCGCTGGTGACGGGTCGTACGGTTATCGGCGAGGAACGCCATAGCTTTTCGGCAAAGGGAGCGCGCTCTGCCACATAATCATTCATGTCGGTCCGATTGGCCAGATCCCAACCACGCGAATTGATCCTATCCGGCAGATACAGATCAGCGGGCTTCTTGATCTTCGTTTCGCTTGATTTTTGATCGGCCTCCAGCGTCTCGAAAGGATCGGTGGCAATCATTTCGGCGGCGACAGCATGATTGGCCAGCTGGTTTACAAAGGAAGAGTTCGCGCCGTTTTCGAGCAGCCGCCGGACAAGATAAGCAAGCAATTCGCGATGTTTCCCCACAGGGGCATAGATCCGCGATCGCACTTTTTCATTGCGGAGCAAGGCATCGTGCAATGTTTCGCCCATGCCATGCAGCCTCTGGAACTCAAAATCCTGCTTGTTACCCGCCATTTCCAATATGGCCGCAACGCTGTGAGCGTTGTGGGTGGCAAATTGTGGATAGATGCGATCAGTCATGTCCAGCAGCTGTGATGCGCAGCAGATATAGCTGATATCGGTGGCTGATTTTGTCGTAAATACCGAAAAGTCGGGTACGCCATCCATTTGTGCCCGCTTGATCTCGCTGTCCCAATAAGCGCCTTTGACCAGGCGGACCATGATCTTTCTATCAAGTTGGGTGGCAAGAGAATAAAGCCAGTCGAGAACAAAGCTGGCGCGCTTGCCAAACGCTTGCACAACAACGCCAAAGCCGTCCCATCCGGCGAGACGCGGATCACTGAGCACCATCTCGATCATATCGAGCGATATACCCAGACGATAGGCTTCTTCGGCATCTATATTCAGGCCGATCTTGGCGTCGCGCGCCGCGCGCGCCAGTTCACCCACCCGGTCGGCAAGCTCAGGCACCGCCTTTGCCTGCTGGCTCATCTCGTAACGGGGATAAAGCGCCGACAATTTGATGGAAAGACCGGGATTCTCCCGCAAATCGTCAGAAACGGCGACCTTCGCGATTTCCTTTATCGCATCCGCATAGGCTTCGAAATATTCATCCGCCCCTTCCTGCGTAATCGCCGCCTCTCCCAGCATATCATAGGAATAGGTCGCACCCTTGGCTTTCCATTTCTCGGCCCGCTTCAACGCAAGTTTCATATCTTCCCCGAGCACAAACTGGTTGCCGAGCTCCTTCATCGCCTGTCGCACAGCCATGCGGATCACAGGCTCGCCCAATCGCTTTATTGCGCCCCGCAGGGCGTCCAGCGGTCCGCGGCTTTCGGGCTGGTGGATCACGCTACGCGTCATCTCCAGTGCGTAGGTCGATGCATTGACCAGCGAGCTTTCCGACTGTCCGATATGGTCGCGCCAGTTGGAAGGTCCAATCTTGTCTTCAATCAGATCGTCAATCGTTTGGTTGTCCGGCACACGCAATAGCGCTTCGGCCAGAGTCATTAGGGCGAGACCTTCATCGGTAGAAAGACCGTATTGGCCCAGGAAACTCTCGGTCAGAGTGGGCCCGGAAGCACTCCGCACGTCGCGGACAACCTGTATCGCCCGTTCTTGGATACGCTTGCGTGTCTGCTCGTCCGGGGCGAAATTCGATATCAGATATTCCAGAATCTCGGCTTCATCGGTGCGATGATGCGTGCGAACTTTTTCCCGATAATCAATCAGAGTTTCCATCAATCAAAGCTTTCCTAATGAGTTTGCCGCTATATTTTTCGAATTGCAGATTTGAATATCACCGAGGAACCAGACAATGACCACTATATTGGTCGTGTCGGTCAGCCGCGAGAGAAAGACTATCGCACGTCCGGTTTCAAACGCAACCTTTGTCGCCCGACCGGCTGATATTTGAACATTTTTTATCGACTCTCTAACCGTTGAAGTCTTTCTCGCGGCATTGGTGAAAATCGTCTTGCTTCACCAAGGGAGGAGCAGTTCGCGAACCCCAATTCTCCACAAATTCAGACCCGTGGATTTAGCGCGGGCTCACCGCCATTGGAGCCGGGCCTTCGATCGTGTGAAGGACATTAGGATTGCAAACGAGCGTCCTTAAAAACATTGTGCGCCCTATTCTCCAAAAGATCGCTCGCCAACGCGCCAGCACTTCATTAGTGGCCACCTTTTGATCCGCTACCAAGAGATGCTTGAATGTACCCCAGTCCATCAATCCAGGAACGATATGCCGACGGTGCAGTCCATATCATTGGCCTGACTGCCGTATTGATCGGGTGCCTGGCCCTGATATTCTATACGAGCCTGGAGCTTGAAGCGCCTCTGATTGCCGCTTGCGGCATCTATGCGATGTGCATGACGGCATCCTTCACTACGTCTGCATCCTATCACTTGTTACCGCAGCATCATTGGCGGAACGGCCTCCGGAGGCTGGACCATGCGGCGATTTACGCTCTTATTGCCGGTACATTCACGCCGCTGCTAATCCTGGTCGGAACAACAACCGCTTATTTTGTTTTGGCTGCTGTCTGGATTTTTGCCATTCCGGCTATGTGCTACAAAATCCTGGGCGAGCAAATTGAACCCCGTTGGTCTTTGGCTTCCTACATTGGTCTCGGCTGGGTTGGCATCATTGCCCTGCCTGACTTTTCTTCGATCTTGCCTTTATCGGCGCTGATCGCGATCTTTGCGGGCGGCTTTTTCTATTCCTTCGGAACGGTCTTCTACCGGCGCAAGGCACAAAGTTTCCGATACTCGATCTGGCATGGCTTTGTACTGCTGGGTACGGGATCATTTTTCGGTGCTATCTGGATCAGTCTATTCCCGTAACTGAGCAGACCCTTTCGCGCGATGACATATCTGCATTGGCGTCTGGTAATTTACCGGCAAGCCTGATCGACTGCGACCTGGAAGACGTTGATCTCGCCGATCTCGATCTCTCGGAGTGGACATTCGAGCGATGCAACGTACGGCGGACCGACTTTTCCGGGACCAATCTCGAAGGCACAATATGGCAGTCGTGCCGCGGCGCCTTCGCGAAATTCGCCGGCGCTGACTTGACCGATGCACTGTTTGAATCAAGCGACTTCAACAATGCCTCGCTGCACCGTTCGACGCTCGCGTCCGTATCGTTCCGAAGCTGCAAGCTGACCGGCGCGGATCTGTCGGAAACCAGTTTCATGGGTGCAAGTTTTGAAGAAACGCTCCTGATCAGTGCCAAATTTCCTGCCTGTAGCTTCCATAAACAGACCTTGCACAAAATCGATTTCAGCAACGCCGACCTACGCAATTCCGATTTCCGCGCGGCCGTACTGGTGGATTGCAGCCTGCGCGATGCGAATATGGGAGGGTCACGCTTTGCAGGAGCTGATCTTCGTGGCGCAGATCTTGGCGGTCTGCGATTGATCGATGCGGCTCTGTTTCGCGGCGCAACGATATCCAGGGAACAGGCCGGGAAATTACTCGGCGAGCTTGGCCTCAACGTCCTTTAGCCTTACTTCTGCGCGCATCCCGCGCTGCCAACGATCCCAAATCTCCGCCTTCTGCGCATCTGTAAAATATATCCGTCGTCTGTAGCTCATTCCAACACTCCATCTTTCCAACAAAGATTAAAGTGTTGCGTCGATCAATTGAGATCACCCGGAAAAGCGGCCCAAAGTCAGCTTCAACATAATCTCGCACGAGGGCGATGAGAAAACTATCCATGCTGAATCACGCTGAAAAACGGGCCGTACTTTCCACTTTTTAACGGAAAGTGATTCACCTCACATGAGGCGATCGAGAAGCCTGCTTTTATTCCTTGGTGATTTGACAAAAATGGAAGTGGCAATGACCGAGATTGGACTTTTCATGATTGCGGTGTTCGCAATTTCCTCAACACCGCTTTGTGCTCAAAAGCGGACATGAAGGATACCGTGCGACCACGCACGCATGACGAGAGTTCAATTTTTTTGTTTTGATAGAGATCAATGCCACACGCTTATATTGAACTATAAGCTACTGCGTCCGGGAACGGATGTGGACAAAAACGGGTTGCGACTTTGACTGGATCGAATCCGGATCATTATGATCCGGGGCCGGATGCTTTGGAGACGTAATCATGAATATTGGCGGCTTGATAAGACACACTGTCTCCAGTCACTTTGTGCCTATTACATTGGTAGCGATATCGATGACATTGGTGTCATGCGGAAGTAGCGCCGAGGATTCGGCAGGTGCAGCGCCACCCTCGTCAGAGCAGATCGAGATGACTCCGATATCCCTTTCTGCAGCACTGGCTGATACCAGCCCTGGTCTGAACAAAGATCAGCAGTGCCCGTTCCTTACCACCGCAACTGCTGTTGATTCTGTAAAAACCAGCATGAAATTTGAATTGCGGGAGGCATCCAACACGCAGTGTGTATGGAATTACAATATCGGTTTCGCGATCAAGGTGACTGTCGAACCCTCAGCAGAAGCAAAGACTATCGACAAGCGGCTGTATAATCTCGACAACCCACCGCTTATCAAACCGCAAACTGGGCCCGGAACCGGTCCGGCGATTGCATATGATACGACCTGGAAAGAACGTCCTCCGAGGCCTTATGCCTTTGGATTCACGCTCGGCGAAGATTATGTTTTTATCCGCACAACCGGCGTCCAGACGTCAGAAGTGCAGTTGCGGCGTGCTGCTGACGAGATTGCACAAATGCTGCCTGGTGCACCGACTATGGCTGCAGGTGCCACCTCAACGCCTTCATCCGCCCCATTCCAGGTCTGTGATATATGGAGCGACGAGACATTGGCCGACGTTTTTGGTGTCGGGGAAGGTGGCAGTGTCTCCAGCTATCCCAGCAACAGCAAGACATGCATCGCCAGCATTTTCCCGACCGGTGGCACAGGCAACAAAATCTCGCTGGATTTCATCTTTTCGGAACCAGCACCGAATGAATATGAATTCCGCAAATCGAACGGTTGGACGCCGATGGAGTTCGCTGGAAAACGCGCGCTCCTGTTCGAAAAGGAAGACCGTTTCGGTTTCGCCACCGAATATGTCGCACCGCTGGAAAGCGGCAGTTTCGGGCTCACCGTGATTTCAAAAGATCCGGACACGAAGGCAAAGGCAAAGCGACTGTTTGAAAATGCATTGTCCCGGATCGAAGATTGAAAGGAAATATCGTGATAAGAACGACGAAAAGAAATCTGGCATTTGCCATGGTCCTTTTGGCCGGACTGGGCAGCAGCGCCTCCGCCGCACCTGACGACGGCTTCCACTATCTAATTTGCAAGGGTGGCCGCGAAATGAACCCAATCATTCAGCCAACCGACAACTCGACCCAGATAATCCTCAGTTTTTATTCGACTCCATTCGGATGGAATAAGGAATCTATCTTGGGAACGAGCCAGTGCACCTGGGCCGACAGGAAGGTGTCGGATGACGAACCTAGAACGATCCGCTTCGATATTCCTGCTGATGTGGAAGTGACAAAGAGCTGGGCACCGAACGCCAAAGCGTTCTTTTTCCCATTTCAGAAGCCAGCCACAAGAACGGTGAGCCGCACGACCAAGCGTGTCGCGATTCAGATTTTGCGAAAATTTGACGGTTATAGTTTGAAACTTTTGCGTCCGAACTCCGCTCCCCGCTCGCGTTCGAGGTCACAGAGGGAAGGCCGCGCTTACGAAGCCATAGCCACGTTCGATTTCACGGGGCAGTCTTATCTGACCTTTTCCGTTCAGGCCGTTGATGGGGTCTTCGTGGCAAATCGTATCATCAAAGGTGCAGTTACCGGCGACCAGATCAATATAGATGATGGCGGACAGGTGATCATCAGTCCATCCCCGCGCGAACGCTGACCAACCGAAGCAGGCTAAACCCAAATCATAATTTGGAGAATGAAAATGGCATCATATTTTAGTAAGTTACTGGGCATCACGGTATTTCTGGCCGTTTCCGTGCAGGCACAGGCTCAATCACGCGAGGCGAAACACACTTTAGGCTCTGCGCTGGATGTCTGGCGAGTGGAACTCAAGAACCCCGAACGCCTGCTGGCAATGTCGGCGGGCGATACTGATGGCATCAGCGAGCTGCACAGGGTCGAAGTGGAACTTGTCGGAAGCGATGGCCAAATGCATTCGGTTGCCGAGAGCAATCCCTTCTTCAGAGTGAATGATGGCCCACGCACGACTGACAATTGGATTGCGGTAAGCCAAGGCGATCGGGTCAAGCTCGACAGGGTAGATGAAAGAAACCCCGATACATATAATCTCTGGGTCCACACAAAGCAGCGCAACGACCACGAGTTCGGCTCGTCACTTCAATTCCGGATCAAGGTTGCTGCACGTGAGCTGGATTGCTCCTTGAACAAAATTTGCGGCAGGAGCGACACCGGCGTGATTACCTATTTTGTGAACATGCCGGTCCCATCAAACAGATCATTGTCCTGTATCCCCGAAAACAGTTTTCGGATCTCTGCAGTAAACGGGGGGACAATGACCTTGCGTTCTCTGGCAGGGGGAGCAGATCCAAGCTTTGCTTCGGTACGACAAGAATATAGCGGCGCCAGCTCTGGCATTGATATTGCCTCTGGCGAAGCCAAGGGTCCGCATCTGGCTCTGCAAGGCGGAGATATCTGTATTGCTGCAACCAGAATGTTGCCGAAACTGCCCGACATAAAGCGGGAGCCGCTGAAACTGCCGCGCGACCGCAAACTGCCGGGACAGTGATCGATTTGGACATGGAGAAAAATGCTATGAATCGCTCAAAAAGGGTGCTGACTCGGTCAGCAATATTTACCGTTATCGCGACGGTCCTGTTAACGACGACGATCGCAAAAGCGCAAAATTCTCGCCATACTCTTGGTTCTGCCAATGACGTCTACCGGGTTGAGCTTAGAAACGTCAGTCAATTCCAAGTCATGGGTGTTTCAGATTCCGATGGGACGGACGAACTGCATAATATCAAACTGGAGCTTAGGACGCGCTCAGAAAGCCTATCAACCAATGAACAATATGACACAGTTAATATACCCAGCATTAGCCTGTTCAACCGCTCAAGAAACCTGTCAGGGAATACTGCATATGTAGCGGTGAAAGAGAGCGACGTGCTAACGATCGGCGGTCGCTCGGTGCCCGATGAAAGCCGAAACTTATGGGCCCACAGTCGGGACCGCTACTCATCGGGGCAACAAGCCAGTATCTCTATCCATGTCCACGGGCGCGACCTCGATTGCAAGGGTACAAATTTGTGCCGTCGCGGGGATACGGAAAATTTTTCTGTCCATTTCCGCTTCCCGGAATTAACCAGTCGCCCGCCCGCAAGCTGCGGCGCGACAAATACATATAAAATCAGCCGACTTGACGAAGGGCTTGCTCTATTTGGACCCGACGGTGGCGTCATCGAAAAAGTGGCATACAGAGTTCGAGGGGGCGGCCCACGGATACGGCCGATCAACGGTGAAATCTGCATTGCCAGCACGAAAATGCCGCTGTCGGAAAAGCTGCGACGTCCTGACTCCGTAAGCAGCGACCGCAAGAATGAAGAGTTGCAAAAACGGCGGTAGCGTCGAGCGGAACGAAATCACGCGATTATAATATCGGATCAGATCGGAAACGGTGTGAAAGAACAAGATTATTACGTTTCCGCTCCGCGATAGAGCGTCAATAGATAGGCACAGAAAGTCACCAGCCACGCAGCCAGCGCTATCCAGGAAAACGCGGCAGTCAGGAAAGTGAGAAAGTGAAAGTCCATTGCGCGCACCATTTGATGCGTACTGACCGCATACATTCCGAGTGGGAACACGGCCCCCCAGTAAAGCGGATCGTATTTCAACGGGAACCGTTTGTAGATATGTCTCCAAATGCCAAGAATAACCAGCATCGGAATCCACCAAGTTCCAGTTGCCCAGTAAAAAATTGTGAACCCTTTCATGAAAGGCACAATCGAATGCAAAAACGGGGCATCCTCGGAATTGATAATCAGCAACGAACCAGCGAGTGTCGAAATCGCCATCGCTCCCATGTTGATCCAATATGGTGGTGAAAGATCACCAGGCGAAAAGTGGAAAAATGTATAACGGTAAAAAATCAGTGACATCATCCAGATGTAAAGCATGCCGCCCCACAACCACATCGAAAGCGCCAAAAAATTCAGGTCAAGCCGATAAGGTTGTTCGATCTGCACCGCTAAAAGGGAAGCTAGCACTGCGATGGATTGCGTGGCCACAACAGCCAGCAACCATGCACCACTGATACCTTGATCAAGCGGTGGTTTGTCCTGTTTGATGGTGAATGCGGTAAAAATCGTGTAGGTCAGACTGAGCCAGAGAAACAGGGCGACAAACCAGAGCGCGAAGCCAACAAACGTGTTTCGTGTGAGAATTACGAACTCGCTACCCAAAATGCTTGATGCTGCGACCATGGTGAAAAAACCTGGCCCGCGCAAATGATCAATCATATCCGTGAAAAAACGTTTGCGGTGGTGAATTATACGCAGAACTGTAAGCCACCACAAAACAAGATAGGCGATAGCTGCGATCAGAAAAAGGCCCCACGCCACTATGGGCAGTTCCATCTGATCTGCGGCGAGAGAAACGATACCTGTTGCCATTACCATCCCGAAATAGGCTGGCGAAAGCGTGGCCAAATCGGGGTGCCGTAGCCTGCCAAACAAAGATCTTAGTTGCGGCTTTTTTTGTTTTCCAAGCATAGAAAATCACCACAAATGAGCATTGATTGTTCAATGGCTTAAGAAATGGTGCCAATGATACCGGGTATGTGTCAAGGGATTTCGAGACATCCCGAAACGCGATTGCGCGAAACCGACATCAAACAAAGTTTTTGGCAATGTCGCCTGGGCCGATAACCAATAACAGGCTGCTTATCCAAACCATCACCCACACCATACCCACGCGCGCACCCACGTTTGGGCACTTCCCGTAGGGAACTGATTTTCACTAAGCTGAACAAATGGTGCTGCTAGAGAGAATTGAACTCTCGACCTCGTCATTACCAATGACGCGCTCTACCACTGAGCTACAGCAGCCGGACCATTTTGATGCGCTGGCGGATAGCCGCCGCGTCGGGCGGTTTCCACCGAACCGAGGGGCTAAGACCAAATGGTTACCATCTTGTCAAGCGGAGTTGCGTTTTTCGCGGGATAATGCAATCAGGCGCCATGCCAAAACCCCAGCCCAAATCGGAAAAATTACGCAAGGAAAGCGAGAAGGCCGAGCGGCTCGCCGAGCAGCTGCGGGCCAATTTGCGCCGCCGCAAGGCCCAGGCGAAACAGATGGTGACCGACGATGCCGACGCTAAACCGCAACCTTAGGCGCTCACCACTGCCCGCTCCGGTTTGATAAGCTCGAATTCGTTCACCGCATCGATAAAGCTTGAAGCCACTGGAGCGACCTTTTCGGTTGCCGGGTCAAACCAGACATAAGTCAACTTGATCACGTTGAGCAACATCTCATCACGGACAATATGGACCAGCGCCGAATAGCTGGTCCTGCCGAACCGCGTGATACGGAGACACACGTCGATCAGGTCATCCGCCTTGGCCGGAGCAAGAAATTCGACATCGGCATGACGCACCCAATTGTCGCCGCCAAAAAGCTCAAGAAACCTGCCCTGTGAGTCTTGATTGCCTGTGGAACCGACCAGAGCGCGAAAATATTCGGTCACGCCAACATCAGCGAGAGCGAGATAATTCGCATTGAATACAATGCCTTGCATATCCGCCTCTGCATAGCGCACACGGACAGGAGTGATCAGGCGAAAGCCGTCGCGGGGATTTTTCTGTTCGGTCATGGCGCGGCTCTTTGCCCAGCGTCGTTGGCCTGTCAACCGGCTTCGCTGGCCGTCATGCAAAAGGCGTTGAGCTTGTTGCCATCGGGGTCGCGAAAATAGCCGGCGTAAAAACCTTCCTCGCCGCGCGGCCCCGGCGCACCTTCATCGCTGCCGCCATTGGCAAGAGCGATATCATACACCCGCTGTACCTGATCCTTGTTCTCCAGCTGGAGCGCAACCATCACCCCGTTGCCTACGCTGGCCGGCTGGCCGTCAAAGGGTTTGGTCGCCGCTATGCCCGGTGCGCCGCCCATCTCGCCCCAGGCGATGAACTGGTCAAATTCCATCATGCGTTTGACACCCATTTCCTTGGCCAGGGCGTCATAAAATTTGGCTGCCCGCTCCAGATCATTGGTGCCCAACGTTACATAGCCGATCATGGTCTTCCTCCTCTTTATCGAGAAAGAACATTATAGGAACATCTGAGTCAGGTCAATCGGTTCAGAGCGGTGCGGTCTGTGCCTTCAGCCAGTCGAGTGCATCGCCCTCCAGCTGCGGGGCAATCACGTCATGCACCTTGGCGTGATAGTCGTCGACCCATTTCCGCTGGTCTGGCGAGAGCATGTCAACGGCGATCAGCTTGCGCTCCAGTGGTGCAAAGGTCAGCGTCTCGAAACCAAGCATGGTCTGTTCGCCGCCTTCGATCTCCCGCTCCTCGACAAGAAAAAGATTCTCGATACGAATACCGAATTCGCCGGCCTTGTAATAACCGGGTTCATTGGACAGGATCATCCCCGGCTGCAGCGCCTCGTTCATGCCGCCAAAGGCGGCAATCCGCTGCGGCCCTTCGTGCACCGAAAGATAACTGCCGACGCCGTGGCCGGTGCCGTGACCATAGTCCATGCCATCCGCCCAGAGATACTGGCGGGCCAATATGTCGAGCTGTCCGCCGGTCGTGCCTTTGGTAAATACAGCCTGATCCAGAGCGATATGGCCCTGCAGGACCTGGGTATAGCGCTTGCACATTTCAGCGGTCGGTTCGCCGACCGCTACCACCCGCGTCACATCGGTGGTGCCGTCGAGATATTGCCCGCCGCTGTCGACCAGATAGAGGGAATTCATCTCGACCGGCTGGTTGGTTTCCTCGTTCACGCTATAGTGCGGCAGCGCGCCATGATCGCCAGCAGCAGAAATCGTTCGGAAAGACAGATCTTTCAGTTCCTCGTTTTCATCGCGGAACTTGCGCAACCGCGCTGCGGCCGACAGTTCATCGAGTCCACCCTTGGGCGCTTCGCTTGCCATCCAGTGCAGGAATTTGGTCAAAGCCGCGCCATCGCGCTTTTGCGCGGACTTATGACCGGCAATTTCGGTTTCATTCTTGATCGCCTTGGCGAGAATGGTCGGATCACGGTCCTTGACGATCGTTGCTCCGGCACCATCGAGCGCCTTGAAAATGGCGGCAACGGACCGCTCCGGATCGACGGCAACCGTTTTGCCCGCCATATCCGACAGGGCGTCGGCCAGTTCATCATAGTCGCGGACGTCGACATGATTGCCGAGATGTTCGCGCACCGCATCGGTCAGCTTTTCCGGCGCAACGAACAAGGTTGCCGTCTCGTCCGCGCGCACGATCGCATAAGCCAGCGGTACCGGCGTATTCGCGATATCCTTGCCGCGGACGTTGAAAAACCAGGCAACCGAATCCAGCGCGGCGATGACGGTTGCGTCATAGCCTTTTTCATTGAGCCATTTCGCGACATCCGCCCGCTTGTCCCGCGCCGATTTTCCGGCATATTGATCGCTATGAACCGCCAGCTTCTCGGGGGAACGCTGAGGCTGATCTTCCCAGACAGCATCTATCGGATTGCTTTTCACGGCAACCAGTTCCGCGCCGGTCCTGGTCAGCGCCTTGCTTGCCGTTTCCGCCCATTCACGGGTGTGCAGCCAGCTGTCATAGCCGATTTTGGAGCCTTTCGGCGCATTGGCGGCGAGCCATTCGTGCGGCTTCTGATCCGCTACATTGACATATTCATAGAGATTCCCGTCGACCTGATCACGGACCTGCACGACATAGCGTCCATCGATAAACATCGCCGCCTTGTCGCTCAGCACGATAGCCGAACCGGCCGAGCCGCCGAAACCGGTCAGCCAACCGAGCCTTTGTGCATATTCGCCAACATATTCGCTCATATGCTCGTCACAGATCGGAACGACGAAACCGTCGAGGCCGTCTTTCGCCATTTGCTCCCGCAGGGCTGCGAGCCTTGCTTCATAAGTGGACATCAACATCGGCTGCGAAACTCCTTGAATTAGCTGCTTGCCAAACACATAGGTGTTTCAGACGATTTCCGCCACCCAATTCCCCGACGAGAGGCGTTATGAAACAGATATTTTTTCCGCTGATGTTGGCCGCCATTCTGGCCCCCGGCCTGTTGCCGGCGCCCGCCCTCGCTCAATCCGAAACAGAAGAGACCATGACAAAAAAAATGGAAAAACCTCCCGTCGCCGAGCAGCGGCCCTATAGTTACGAACGCCACGGCTATACGATCAGCGACCCCTATCACTGGCTCAAGGATCAAAGCTATCCCAAGGTCGACGACGAAGATGTCCTCGATTATCTGAAAGCGGAGAACCGGTGGTTCGAACAGAATATGGAGGGGCAGAAAGCCTTCACCAAATCGCTGTTCACGGAAATGAAGGCGCGCATCAAAGAGGACGAAAGCACCGTTCCGCAAAAGGATGGCGACTGGATCTACTGGGCGAAATTTGAAGAAGGCCTGCAATATAGGCAGCATTACCGGAAATCCGTGGCCGGCGGTGCTGACCAGTTGTTCCTTGATGAAAATGCATTGGCCAAGGGCAAGGAATATTTCCGCCTGGGCGCGATGTCGGTTTCCCCGGACGGCAAACTGCTGGCTTTTTCCGTCGACGACACCGGTGCCGAGCGGTTTGAAGCCCGGATCAAAAATCTCGAGACCGGAGACATGCTGACCGACGTCATTCCAGGCACCCTGTCCAGTCTGGTCTGGTCAGCGGATTCGAAAAACCTGCTTTATGGCCTGGCCAACGAAAACTGGCGCACCGACAACGCGCGGATGCATGCGATCGGCAGCGATCCCAAAGATGATGTCGAATTATACAAGGAAGAGCAGGACGGATTCACCGTCGGCATCGGCCTGACCCATTCGGAAAAGTTCATCGTCATCGCAACCGGCGACAATGAAACCAGCGAAGTGCGGCTGGTCCCGACCAATAATCCCACTGCGCAACAACTGCTGATTTCGCCGCGCAAGAAAGGCCGCGAATATTCGGTCGAGGAGCATGACGACACGCTCTATATCCTGACCAACGATGATCATGTAAATTTCCGGCTGGCTATCGCATCGCTCGACAAGCCGGATCAGTGGACCACATTGATCGCCGGATCGGACGCCTTTTATCTGACCGACATGACCCCATTCAAGGATTTCTATGTCACCGAGGGCCGTGAAAATGGCCTCGATCAGGTCGAGATCCGTTTCTATGCCGATCCGGCGCAGGTCGAACGCATCGCCTTTCCCGAAGCCAGCTATAATGCCGGGCTCGATGACAATCCGGAATATGATGTCAGCAAGCTGCGGCTGGGTTATGAATCGATGGTCACGCCGGATACGGTCTATGATTATAGGCTGGCCGACAAAAAGCTCGAAACACTGAAGGTGCAGGAAATTCCGTCCGGCTATGACCCCAGCCAGTACACCACCGAACGCCTGACCATCAAAGCCCGGGACGGCGCTATGGTTCCGGTCTCGCTGGTGTACAAAAACGGCACAAAGCTGGACGGCAGCGCACCACTCCATCTCTATGCTTACGGTGCCTATGGCTATGCCGTGCCACCGAGTTTCTCGACCACCCGACTGTCACTCGTCGACCGCGGCTTTGTCTATGCGATTGCCCATATTCGTGGCGGCGATGATCTGGGGCGCAACTGGTATCTGCAGGGCAAGCTGATGCAGCGCACCAACACGTTCAACGATTTTGTCGATGTAGCCAAGGGACTGGTCGACAAAGGCTATACCTCCAAGGGCCGGATCACCGCCTCTGGCGGTTCGGCTGGCGGCGAACTGATGGGCGCAATTGTCAACAGCGATCCCGATTTATGGGGCGCGATCGTCGCCCATGTCCCCTTTGTCGATGTGCTCAACACGATGCAGGATGAAAGCCTGCCCCTGACCCCCGGCGAATGGCCGGAATGGGGCAATCCGATCACCGACCAAGCGGCCTTTGAATATATCCGCAGCTACTCCCCTTATGACCAGGTGAGCGCGCAGAATTATCCGCCAATGCTGATCACCGGCGGCCTCAACGATCCCCGCGTGACCTATTGGGAGCCAGCGAAATGGGCGGCCAAGCTGCGCGCGACCAAGACCGATAACAATATATTGCTGCTCAAGACCAATATGGGCGCCGGCCATGGCGGCAAGTCGGGCCGGTGGAATGCGCTGGAAGAAACCGCAGAGGAATTCGCCTTCATCCTGTGGCAAATGGGCGTGGCTGAGTGAATGGGCTTCTTTTATATCGGCAGCAGGCTTTGGGGAGAAGGAGTCGAATGTGAAGAAGATGGAGACGATATTCTTCTTCTGGTGCGATTTGTTTTCGCCTTTTCAGAAGCCGCGGCAGTCCGAAAAGAGAAGCTCTACCTAAACGGACTTATACAAAAACGGTTTCCCCGGGCGGAATTTGAAATTGAGCGAGTGGAGAAAACCAATTTCATTCAATATATCGGTAATTGGTCGAAAACCGAACAGAGCAATTCTGACTGATGGATGATTCCTACAGTATCGCAATCACAGCCCAGCCCGAGGACATAGACGAGCTCGGCCATGTCAATAACGCGGTCTGGGTGCGCTGGATTCAGGAACTCGCGACCGCGCACTGGGACGCCATTGCCCCGAAATCTGCCGTCGAACAATATATCTGGGTCGTTAGCCGGCACGAAATTGATTATCGCGGCAATGTCGGGGTCGGCGCGGAGGTCACAGGCCGGACGTGGATTTCAGATCCCCCCAAGGGTGCAAGATTCTGGCGGAACAGCAGTTTCGCTGACGCAGACGGCAATATAATTGTGGCCGCAAAGACCAACTGGGCGATTATCGACCGGGCAAAGGGCCGCGCGGTTCGCGTTCCCTCAGAGCTCGCAGACCTGTTCCTGAAAAATTAGGGAGCCGGTATTGCAGTGGACGGCGCAAGCGGTGACGGCTGGTCCACCCTTTCCCCTTCAGCAGTACGCAATTGTTGCGGCTCGAGTATCGCCGCCGTTTCAATGACGTCCAGCGCCCGCCGCGCTTCATTATATCGGCGGGCTTTTTCCATCCAGACTAACGCGTCCTCATCCTTCTCGATTCCAGCCAGTTTCTCGATTTCGGCAATCGCAGCCTCTACATTGCCGGTTTCAACATAGCGTTTCGCACGAAGCAAACGTTGTTGCGGTGCCGGCGATGGCGTTCCCTGGCGACGAATCACGAATAGCTCGGACAGTTCCCGCTTGAATTCGGTCCAGAAGCCCACACCGCCCGCGCCGGACGTCAGCGATGGCCCGATTTCATCCAGCCCTGCCTCAAGCTCTTCCAGCGTCACCGGTTGGCGAGAGGCATTGACGATCGTCGTGACCGCCTTGGGCTGCGCATCACCGAAGCGGAGCCGTAACTGGGGATCGATATAGCCGAGCGGCGATCCGCGATCCAGAGCGCGGCGCGCCGCGAATGCGATCAGCAGGCCCTCCGCCCGGGCAGCATTGCCCGATGCAGCCTGAGCCTGCACATTGATCCGCGACAAACGGTCTTCCAGGTCGGCAACGCGAACGGCAAGCGCTCGCTCTAGCTCGGGTGACAGCGCCGGAGCGGCAGCTTCTGCCGATTGCGCTGGCGCCGGCAAAACGCTGCCATCCGCATCAATCCGGTTGGCAAGGGCAGTCGCCGGATCCGCAGCTGCCGTCGCCGCTTCCTTGCTACTGGCAACCGCGGCTATCTCCGCATCCGACTTGCTGTCGAACGGATTGTAACGGGACAATATCCATCCGGTCAGGATCGCCCCGCCAATGAAGGCCACAACCATCAATATCAATATATTGCGCGTCAGATTGCTCTTGCCAGTTGATGGCGAAAGCCTTTCGTAATCCCGGCTCATTCCGGCTCCTTTTCTTCAGTCCGGCCGCTGGATGGACCAAATTCCGTCAATAGGACCGGCATAGTGCGCTCGCCAAAGACAGTAAAGCGTCGTCGTCCGGATGATCTGCGGTCTGGGTGCTTTTCCATCCCTGCCCGGCCGCTTTTGCCACTTTAGCAGAAAAGGCCAACACATCATGTTGGCTTTTCGGCAAACGCAAACGGCCCAATTCCGACACAAGATGCCTCGCCGCGCGGGCCGAGTGCAACAGGATAACGGTTTCCTTGGCGAGACAGGCTTTTGCCTTCTCGCCCAGGGGAATCGCGTTTGAACGGTAGACAGGCACGATTTCCAGCTGCTGGCCGACTGAAGAAAGGTCCGTATGTTGAACGCCCGACAGCCATAATATGTTTCGATGCCGGGCATCTTCCAATTGGCCCAGAAGATCGTGAGCGCAGGTTTTGCCGGTTTTTTCAACGTGAAATCCTGCACCTTCTGCTGCTGCCGCCGTTTTCTCGCCCACCGCCAGCACCGGCAAGGATCGATAGGCATTCAGTCCAGCGCCGCCAAATCTTAGCGCGTTGGCGCTGGTCAGTAGCAGCGCATCAAAATCTTTCGCCTTCGGGCCGGACCACGCAATCGACTCGACGATGAACAGTGGATCGACAACCGTAGGCAGTCCCAGATCCTTCGCCCGCCGTTCGGTCTGCAGTGCCCCGTCGAGTGGCCGAAGGATCAGCAGCGGCAGAGTCATCGGCCAAATATGGCCTTCAGCTCAGCGCTTGCCTGACCCAAGAGCGTGTTGGCCAATATACCGGGCGCGGAAACATCCCCGGTGTCGAAGCTGGACTGGCCATCGACGAACTCCGATCCGTCGGGCAGCAGAATTTCGGCCCGGAGATGAACGGTTGCACCGTCAATCGTCGCCAGTGCGGCAACCGGGCTGTGGCAATCTGCGGTCAACTCTTTCAGAAACAGACGTTCGGCAATAACCGCGCGAAATGTGTTGGCCGAGGATATTGCATGCATCAGACGACGGACATGACTGTCATCGGACCGGGCTTCGATTCCGATCGCACCCTGCGCGGGCGCGGGCAGCATGATCTCATCAGAAATTTCTGTACCCACATCCTCCATATCCAGACGGTTCAGACCAGCAGCGGCGAGCAGGGTTGCGTCATATTTGCCTATTTCGATTTTCTGTAACCGGGCCTGCACATTGCCGCGGATCAGCCTGATATCAAGATCGCTTCTTTGCCGTAGAAGCTGCGCCTTGCGGCGCGGGGAGGCGGTACCGACGATGGCGCGGTTCGCCAAAGCGTCAATCGAATCCGCCCCGATCAACCGATCATGAACATCGGCCCGTTCCAGCATGGCCGCGATGATAAACACTTCCGGCCGGATGGTTTCGACATCCTTCATACTGTGCACCGCGCAGTCAATCTCTCCGTCGTCAAGCGCGCGATCCAATTCCTTGGTCCACAGCGCCTTGCCGCCAATTTCCGCCAGCGCACGATCGAGTGTCTTGTCGCCGCTGGCGATCATCGGCACCAGTTCCACCTGATCAGACCGCCAGCCATGGGTAGAAAGCAGCGCGTTAGCGGCCATTGTGGCTTGCGCCATAGCCAGCGGCGATTGGCGCGTTCCGATGCGCAGCGGCCGATCCAGCCCGGCCAGAATCTCTTTTTTGGAGTCTTTGCTCATGATAGTGCTTGTCCTAATGGCTTGAGCGCTTAAGTAAAAGCGTCATGAGCCTGATCTTGGGAATTGAATCCAGCTGCGACGAAACGGCAGCCGCGCTAGTCACGTCTGAGCGCGAGATATTGGCGCACAAACTAGCGGGGCAAGAAGCGGAACATGCCCCCTATGGTGGTGTGGTTCCCGAAATCGCAGCCCGCGCCCATGCCGAAATTCTGACGCCGCTGATCGCAGCTGCTCTGGACGAAGCAGGAAAATCACTGGACGATGTCGATGCAATTGCCGCGACCGCTGGCCCGGGCTTGATTGGCGGGGTGATGGTCGGCCTCGTCACCGGCAAGGCTCTCGCGATGGCAGCGGGCAAGCCCCTGATTGCCGTCAATCATCTGGAAGGCCATGCGCTTTCTCCCAGACTGGTCAATCCGGATTTGGATTTTCCCTATTTGCTGCTGCTGGTTTCCGGCGGCCATTGTCAGATTCTGCGCGTTGAAGGAGTCGGACAATATCGGCGACTGGCCACCACCATTGACGATGCAGCGGGCGAGGCCTTTGACAAGACAGCCAAAATATTGGGGCTCGGCTATCCCGGCGGACCGAAGGTCGAAATCCTGGCTCGGGAAGGTGATCCCAAAGCGGTTCGTCTGCCGCGCCCGCTGATCCGGTCACGCGAACCGCATTTTTCCTTTGCCGGCCTGAAAAGCGCGGTGGTTCGCGCCCACGGCAGCGGCGATCATAAATCTGAAGATATCGCAGCTTCCTTTCAGCAAGCGGTAGTTGATTGCCTGCGCGACCGGCTCGAAAAAGCGATTCTGGATCACGGCAGTTGTGCGCATCTTGTGGTCGCTGGCGGGGTCGCCGCCAACACACCGATCCGCGCCATGCTCGAACTGGTTGCGGAAGACCATGATATGGCCTTCACCGCACCACCGCACTGGCTGTGCACCGATAATGCCGCAATGATTGCATGGGCGGGAGCCGAACGGTTGGCGGCGGGCCTGACCGATCCACTGGATTTTGTCGCCCGGCCGCGCTGGCCGCTTGATCCGACTGCTGAAAAAGCGCGCGGTGCAGGGGTGAAAGCATGACCGTCAAGAATGCAAGAATTGGCGTAGTTGGCGCGGGTGCCTGGGGCACCGCATTGGCGCAGGTATTGTCCGAGGGACAAGATGAGCTCCTGCTATGGGCTCGCGAACCCGAAGTCGTCGAGCAGATTAACCGGACCCGGGAAAATCAATCCTTCCTCGCGGGCCATCGACTGCGCGACAATATCTGCGCGACACAGGATTGGAATCAAATCGCAGCCTGCGATATACTGTTGCTGGTGACTCCCGCGCAACATTTGCGCGCCAGCCTCGAGGTGCTCCCCGATTCCGGCGCGGCCCTGATCTTGTGCAGCAAGGGTATCGAGGCGCAGAGCCAGATGCTGTTGAGCGAGGTCGCCAAGCAAGTGCGGCCGCACAACCCGCTTGCAATATTGTCCGGACCGACCTTTGCTCACGAAGTCGCGCAAGGCCTGCCGACCGCCCTGACGCTGGCGTGCGAAAGCGAGGCCTTGTGGGATCAGCTCAACCCCCTGATCGCCAAAACAAGCTTCCGGCCTTATTATTCCGACGATGTCGCAGGCGCGGAAATAGGCGGCGCGGTCAAGAATGTGCTCGCGATCGGTTGCGGTGTGGTCGACGGCGCCGGCCTGGGTCAAAATGCGCGCGCGTCCCTGATCAGTCGCGGCTTTGCCGAAATGCTCCGCTATGGCGCGGCCCGTGGAGCCCGGTCGGAAACCCTCTCCGGCCTGTGCGGACTGGGTGACCTGGTACTTACCTGTTCCTCGACCAGTTCGCGCAATTTTTCGCTCGGCAAGGGATTGGGAGAAGGTCAATCGGCGGCAACACTTTTGTCGGACCGGACGACGGTTGCCGAAGGTGCATCAACAGCGCCAGTCCTCCAAAGGGATGCCAGCGCGCGGAATGTTGATATGCCGATAGTCGATGCTGTCTGCGCTTTGCTGGCCGGCGAGAATGATGTTCAGTCTGTGGTCACGCAGCTCATGAAAAGGCCGCTGGTTTCTGAACGCAGATAGACCGGCAAGGCATGATGATGACAAAATCTCGAAACTGCTATAGACAGTTTTCCTTGGAGCGGGCCAGCCGGAGAGCAATTTGAACAGTCCTGAACCATCAGGCACGGCTGGTGCGGCGTCACTGGATGGCGACACGCCCGCTGAAAAGAACAAGGATGATATTGCCGCGCTGGCCAAAGGCGGACGGACCAATATCCTCGGGTTTTTGCTCCGCCTCGCCGCGCGTCTGCCGTTTCTGTTCATTGCCGGCCGCATATACGGGGCAGAGGCGCTGGGGCGCTTTGCCTATGCAATATTGGTGGTCGAATTTGCCGCACAGCTCGCAACCCTTGGCCTCAAACGAGGGTTGGCCGCCCAGCTGAGCAAGACCCGGAGACCCCATGTGCATGTGGTCTGGGACGGCCTGCTGGTCAGCTTTCTGGCATCCGGAGTCGCGGCAGCTATCCTCATCGCTTTTCCGTTCATCATGTTCCCGAATAGCGACATCAACGGGCTCGACCGGTTTTTGCCGCTCGTCATTTTCACGGTCGTAGGAGCGGATATTGCTCTGGCCGCCCTCGCCTATCGTTATGACATTGCCTCAACGGTGCGCGCCCGGTCGATCGTGGAGCCCTGGACGATCAGCATCGCCGCCTTCCTCTTCTCCTATTACTCGCTCCGCGATGGCCTGATCCTTTCCTATGTCGTATCGATGATTGCCGCGTTGCTGGCATCGCTCTGGCCCTTGTTCAAAAGCTATGGCCTGCCACGCGGCTGGCGACCGAAACCGATGAAAATTGCAAAGATCGCCCGGCGCAACATGCCGCTCGCCGCAGCCGATGCCGCCGAATGGGGATCACGCCGGCTGGATCTGGCCATTCTGGGCCTGTTTGCGTCTCCAGCCATTGTCGGGATCTATTATATTGCGCAACAAGTGGCGAGCCTGCCGCAGAAGCTCAAAACCAGCTTCGATCCGATTCTCGGCCCCGTTATCACCCGCAATCTGGAGGCAGGGAATTTGAAAGCCATTGCCAGCCAGGTCAGCCAGGTTGGCTTCTGGATCATTGCCGCGCAGGTCGGCATTGCACTGGCGCTGGCAATCCCCGGAGAAGCCGTGATGGGGCTGGTCGGTCCGGGTTTCGTCGGCGGGACCGGCGCCCTCGCCTTCCTGCTGGCCGCCGAAGCGGTGGCAGCGACGGCAGTGGTCAGCGAATCGGCGCTGGTCTATATCGCACGCCATCGCAACCTGCTGATCTCGCTGTCGATGCTGTTGCTGCAGGCAGCACTGAGCGTGGCATTCATCCAGATTTGCGTATATCTGGGCTGGGGACCAATGTTTCAGGCTGCGGCCGTCGCGGCTGCCCTTATGGTGGCTCTCGCTTATGCTTCGGTGGTCAAAGCAATCTTTCTGTCCAAGCTGCTCGACGAGCCGGTCAACGGCTGGCGCTGGACCTTGCTGATTGCGGTCGGCGTAGCCGGTGCGGTCGGCTATCTGGCCACCCATCTGCCCGAATGGGCAGAGTTGATCGTTGGCATTCCGATGATCCTGGGCAGCTATGCCTGGGTCATCTGGAAATGGGGCTTTGGTCCGGAGGACCGGAAATTGTTCAAGATGAAAGGCTGATCACCCCAGCCGGGCTTTGACCAGTTCAAGCAGATCGGCTTCCGGACGCGCACCAAAATGGGAGATCACTTCCGCTGCCGCGATGGCACCAATGGTCAGGCACTCTTCCATCGGACGCCGTTCGACATAACCACTGAGGAAACCGGCGGCAAAAAGATCTCCGGCACCGGTCGTGTCGACAATATGATCGACAGGCTCTGCCGCAACCGCATGAGTCTTGCCGTCCCGGACAGCAATTGCACCTTTCTCGCTTCGCGTGACGACCAGTGTTTCGACCTTGGGCGCCGTTTGCGCAACTGCAGCGTCAAGATCCTCGGTCTCGCAAAGCATCATGATTTCCGCCTCGTTGGCGAACAGGATATCAATTTTACCGTCCTCGATCAGACCGACAAATTCTTCCCGGTGCCGATCCACGCAAAATGTATCGGACAGAGTGAAGGCGACCTTCCGGTCGTGTTCCCTGGCAATGTCGATCCCCAGCGCCATGGCGGCCTTGGGTTCTTCGGCGTCCCACAAATAGCCTTCCAGATAGAGAATCGCGCCGCTGGCGATCAGACCGGCATCGACGGCCGCCGGAGGCAAAAATTGCGATGCACCGAGAAAAGTGTTCATCGTCCGTTGCGCATCAGGCGTGACGAAAATCAGACAGCGTGCAGTCGGCGGTTCCTTGCCCAGCGGTGGCACGTCAAAATCAATTCCGGTGGCACGAATATCATGGGCAAAAACCTCACCCAGCTGATCGTCAGCCACTTGCGCGATCAGTGCGCATTGGCGGCCCAATGTCGACGCCCCGGCAAGAGTGTTGGCGCCCGAACCACCACTAATTTCCCGTGCGGGCCCCATGTCGCGATACAATTCCTGTGCACGCTTTGCGTCGACCAGCGCCATGCTGCCCTTGACCAATTGTTCCTCGTCGAGAAAATCGTTGCTGGCCTGTGAAATTACATCGACAATCGCATTGCCAATGGCGACGATATCATAGCGGGCTTCGGTGGTCATAAAGATCCTTCTGGAGCAGATTATATTCTTCGGGGGTTCGTTAGGGGTTTGGGCCTGTGCCATCAAGCAGAATTGACGCTGGCCGGTCAAACATGACATGAAGCACAAATGTTTCAGGCCTTTGCACGTTCCCTTGCGCAACTTACCGACCGGACCATATTGGCGATCCTGCTAAAGGTCGTTCTGCTCACCCTCCTGTTATTCGCCATTTTCGGGGTGGCAGCATATTTCGGACTGGTGTGGCTGTTTGCCTGGCTTGGCTGGACAGAGGGCGGCTTTGCTGCCGCAGCGGCGTCGGCAATTATCGCCATTTTGACCGGACTATTATTGTTCCGGATTCTCGCCATTTTTGTGCTCAATATCTTCTCGGACGATGTTGTCGACGCCGTCGAACGGCGATATTATCCCGGTCGTGCAGAAACTGCGAAACCGCCGGGTCATGCACTCGGAATAAAAATGGGATTCGCGTCCGTCGGCCGCGCCTTGGGCTACAATATTCTCGCGTCGCCGCTTTATGCCGTACTTCTCGTGACCGGCGTCGGCGCTCCGATCGCCTTTTTTTCGGTCAATGCCATTTTGCTGGGACGTGACCTTCAGGACATGGTCGCGGCCCGGCATATCACCGATATTCACAATCCTGACGCATCATGGGCTTTGCCAAAGATCGAACGTTTCTTCCTCGGATTGATCGCGGCCCTGTTGCTAGCCATTCCCTTCGTCAATTTTCTTGCGCCGGTGTTGGGAGCGGCTATGGCTACCCACCTGGTTCATGGGAAGAAGGAAAAACAGTCCGCATGAAAGCCCAATTTCTTGTACTGCTCAGCCTGCCAGCACTTGCTGCCTGCGCTTCGACGACGGCGACAACGGGCTCAAGCTTGCCGGCCGCTCCGGCGTCCCCGCTCCAATCAGTAGCAGGCCTCGATGTGGTCATGGGCAAGACCGCCGGGCAACTGATCCGCCTGTTCGGCGATCCCCAGCTGGACATATCCGAACCACCGGCCCGAAAACTCCAGTTTGCAAGCGGTGCATGCATTTTGGACGCCTATCTTTATCCGTCCGAAGAAGGCGGTACCAGCCGGGTCACCCATATCGACGCTCGCCGCAGCGATGGCGCGGCGGTCGACAGGGTCAGCTGTGTCAAAGCTCTACGGTTGCGCTGACGCCAACTGATCAAGCGCCCAATCGGCCGCTTCCCGAACCGCATCATCATCATCATCCAAAAGCGCCCGAACCGGCTCGATCAATGTAGCATCACCACTATTGCCCGCAGCGATAAGGGCATTGCGCACCATCCGGTCGCGTCCGGTGCGCTTGATCGGCGATCCCGAGAATACTTGCCGGAAACCGGCATCGTCGAGCGCCAGCAGATCCGCCAATGCAGGAGCCGCCAGTTCCGCGCGCGGCAGAAATGCCTTGTTCGCCGCTCCGGCCTGAGCAAATTTGTTCCACGGACAGACCGCCAGGCAGTCATCACAGCCATATATATGGTTGCCCATCGCCTTGCGATATTCGTGCGGGATCGGTCCTTTATGCTCGATCGTCAGATAGGAAATACACGCCCGTGCATCGAGCTGATATGGTGCGGGAAAGGCACCCGTCGGACAAATATCCTGACAGGCAGAACAGCTTCCGCAAAGGTCCTGCCCCGGCGTTGATGGCTGCAGGTCCAGGGTCGTGTAAATTGCGCCCAGAAACAACCAGCTGCCATGATCCCGGCTGACGATATTGGTATGCTTGCCCTGCCAGCCGAGGCCCGCTGCTTCCGCAAGGGGTTTTTCCATTACCGGCGCAGTATCGACAAATACCTTCACCTCGCATTCGGCCTGTTCGATCAGCCAGCGGGCTGTCCGCTTGAGTGCACCTTTCACGACATCATGATAGTCCCTGCCCTGCGCATAGACCGAAATGCGGCCGCGATCGGTGACGCTCTCCAGCGCGAACGGATCGGTGCCCGGCGCATAGCTCATGCCCAGCATGATGATCGAGCGAACGTCCGGCCACAAACGGGTCGGGTCGGAGCGCTCATCGGCGCGGCTCTCCATCCAGATCATGTCGCCGTGACTACCATCCGCCAGCCATTGCATAAGACGCTCCTGGGTTTTGGGTGCAAGCCCTCCCGGAGCGATGCCGACAGCAGCAAAGCCCTCTTCCATCGCCTTTTTTTCGAGCGCTTTGTCCAATCTTAACTTGTCATCCGGCATAGGCTTTCCCTATCAAACACTACTGTCCGATATGAAAGCCGTAAATGCACGCGCCACATTCCGAATTTGCCATCGAGGCTCGCAATATCGTCAAGAGATTTGATGGCGAAGCCGCCGTCGACGGCATTGACCTGACGATCAGGAAAGGCAGTATATTCGGGATATTGGGACCGAATGGAGCGGGCAAGACCACGACATTGCGGATGCTGCTCGGGATCATCGATCCCGATGAGGGCGAGCGATTTCTGCTCGGATCACCGGAACCGATTTCGAAAGCGCACCAGGTTGGCTATCTCCCCGAAGAGCGCGGCCTCTATCCATCGATGAAAGCTTATGACGCGATTGCATTCATGGGCGCGCTGCGCGGTCTGCCGCTGGCCGAGGGCCGCAAACGCGGGCGCGCGATGATGGAAGATCATGGACTGGGCGATGCCGCCGACAAACAGATCCGCCAGCTATCCAAGGGCATGGCACAGACGGTACAATTGCTCGGCACGCTCGTGCACGATCCCGATCTGATCATTCTCGATGAGCCGTTTTCCGGTCTTGACGCGCTCAATCAGGGCAAGCTGGAACGGTTGATCCGCGCCCAGGCCGACAGGGGTGTCACGATAATTTTCTCGACTCACGTGATCGCCCATGCCGAGCGCCTGTGCGAAGAGATCGCGATTATCGCCGATGGGAAAATCCCGTTCAAAGGCAAGGTTTCCACGGCACGGGACCGGTTGCGTCCGCAGGTCCATCTCGAGACCCGCAATCTTGATGGCCCGTGGCGCGCGGCTATCCCGGCCGACTGCGAACCGCTCGGTCACAACTGGCATTTCACTTTGCCGGAAAGCGGCGCCGAGCCCTTGCTCCATGCGCTGGTTGAAGGTGGCGCCGGCATCGAATCCCTGTCAATCGAACGCCCCGGCCTGCACGACGCATTTGTCCAGATCGCTGGCGAAGCTGCTGCCCGGAAAATGGATGCCGATGCTACAGCGAACGACCCGGGTGAATCCGCATGATCGAAACCATCCGCGCTTCCTTTGTGATTGCCCGCCGCGATTTCACCGCGATCATATTTTCCAAATCCTTCTTTTTCTTTTTGCTGGGACCGCTGTTTCCTCTGGGGATCGGGGTCGCCGCCGGCGGTCTGGGATCGCAGGTGTCCCGGGATATCGACAATGCTGTCATTGGCGTCACCATAGGCGCCGAGGAAGCGGATATCCTGCTTGCAACACGATTGCGACTATCTCGGAGCCTCGGAGCAAAAACGATGCCAGAGCTGGTCGTGCTGAACGATTTTTCAGGACAAGAAGCGGACATCGTTGCGAAACTGGACAGCGATAAATCACTGACCGCCATTGTCTCCGGGACACTGGCCGCACCCGTGCTGACCGGTTCGGAAAGAGACGTCAAACGATGGCAGGGGAAAATCGCCCTGCTGGCCGAGACCGCACTTTCGCAGCCAGCTCCGGTTGATATTAGCACAAGGTTTATCGGTCAGACCAGCAGCTCCAGTGAACGAAATCAGCTAATGACAGCACAGGGCGGGCAAGCGGTTCTGATATTGCTGACGATGATATTGGCAGGCATGGTTCTATCCAATCTGGTCGAGGAAAAGACGAATAAAATCATCGAAATTCTGGCTGCCGCTATCCCAATGGATGCGATATTCCTCGGCAAGCTTTTCGCAATGCTGGGAATGGCTCTCGTCGGTATCGCAGTGTGGAGCACCGCAGGATTTTCACTGGCCTATCTGATGGGCGGCAACTGGGGCGCGTTACCCGCTCCCGCAGTTGGCTGGCCGTTGTTTGGCCTGTTGATGATACTCTATTTTTCGATGGCCTATCTGCTCCTGGGCTCGCTGTTTCTCGGGATTGGGGCGATGGCAACTACCGTACGGGAGGTACAAACTCTGTCCATGCCGGTAACCATGGGGCAATTGTTCGTCTTCTTTCTCGCTTATTCTGCAATCACCAAGTTGGGTGAGCCAATCGAATGGTTCGCCGTCCTCTTCCCGTTCAGTTCCCCGTTCGCGATGATCGCCCGAGCGGCCCAGATGGATAATATCTGGCAGCACGGCCTGGCGCTGCTGTGGCAGGGTGTCTTCACGATGATCATCATCCGCTTTTCCGTGATGCTCTTCCGCCGCAACGTGATGAAATCCGGACAGGCCGCCCGCAAAAAAAGCCTGCTGTCCAGAGTGGCTGGCAAATAATCTCGGGATTCAGGACATTTGCCGAAAAGACATTGACATTGCTGTCAATAGAGGCAGATTGGACGAGTTTTGAAACGCAACCGATTGCTGAAACCAGCAACGGCAGGAGAGACTAATGGCATCCGTTCCGCAAATCGACCTCAATAATCTGACCACTTCCCCGACCGCCGATGAGGCGCTGGAATCATGGTACAAACGTAATCCTCCGATCACGGACGACAATGTCAATCCTTGGGATGTCAGCCGGGCTGAATTGTACAGCAAGGATTTATGGCGCAAGCCGTTTGCGGAAATGCGCGAAAAGGCGCCGATCAACAAGATCGAAGGCGGCGTTCACGGAGATTTCTGGAACATCACCACCTACAAGCCGATTCAGCATGTCGAGGCACTGCCCGACATCTATTCCTCTGACGTTGCGCACGGCGGCATCACCATTGCCGAGCCCGATTTCGATGACTCTGATTTTCAGCTGCCAATGTTTATCGCCATGGACCGCCCCAAACATACCGGCCAGCGCCGCACCGTTGCCCCCGCTTTCACGCCGACCGAGATGAAGCGGATGGAAACCGAAATCCGCCAGCGTACGGCCGAGGTCCTCGACAGCCTGCCCTGGGGCGAAAAATTCGACTGGGTCGACAAGGTCTCGATCGAGCTGACTACCGGCATGCTCGCGATATTATTCGGCTTTCCATGGGAAGACCGCCGTCTACTGACTTTCTGGTCCGACTGGGCTGGCGACGTGGAACTCGCGGTTGCCGAGGACCTGACCGAGCAGCGGCGACATATTCTCTACGAGATGGGCGCCTATTTCACCAAGCTGTGGAACGAACGGGTCGATGAAGAACCGACACCGGACCTGATCTCGATGATGATCCATTCGGAGCATATGCGCGACATGGACCCGATGGAATATATGGGCAATCTGGTGCTGCTGATCGTCGGCGGCAATGACACGACCCGCAATACCATGTCGGGTGTGGCATATGGTCTGGGCCAGTTCCCCGAGGAACGGGAAAAGCTGCAGCAGAACCCGGACCTTATTCCCAATGCGGTCCAGGAAATCATCCGTTGGCAAACCCCGCTCGCCCATATGCGACGCACCGCGCTGGAAGATCATGATCTGTTCGGTAACCAGATCAAAAAAGGCGACAAGGTCGTGCTGTGGTATATTTCTGCCAATCGCGACGAAGAGATTTTTCCGGAAGCCGACAAAATCAAGGTCGACCGCGAAAATGCGCGGCGTCATCTGGCCTTCGGCTACGGTATTCACCGTTGCGTCGGCGCCCGTCTCGCCGAATTGCAGATACGGATTTTGCTGGAGGAAATGCACAAACGGCGGATGCAGGTCAATCCGACAGGCAAACATCGCCGCGTCCATGCCTGTTTCGTCCACGGGTTCCGTGAGCTGGAAGTCGAGCTCTCCAAATATTGATCAGTTCCCGTTCAGGCGCAAATCTGTAACCAATTGGTGCCCTGTTTCGAATGAATCAGGGGGTATTGAGGAGGATTGCAGATGAAATCACTTGATCGGCGCACCGTCATATCCGGAACATTGGCAATCGCCGGAACCTGCGGGGCGATAAGCCTTTCGGGCCTGTTCGGCGATGCGGAGGCCCGAGCCGGCGGAAGCTTCAAAATCAATCGGACACCGGAGGAATGGAAGCGGCAGCTGGGCGCCGCCCGCTATCGCATTTTACGCCAGGCAGGCACCGAGCGTGCCTATTCCAGTCCGCTCAATGCCGAGAAACGCAAAGGCGTGTTCGCCTGCGCCGGTTGCAATCTAGGACTCTACAAATCGGATACCAAATATAACAGCGGCACCGGCTGGCCGAGCTTTTGGGCACCCATCGCCAAGGACCGGATTGGCACGACGAAAGATTACAAGATCGGCTATGCTCGCACCGAAGTCCATTGCGCGCGCTGCGGCGGGCATCTGGGTCATATTTTCAATGATGGTCCTCGACCAACCGGCAAGAGACATTGCATCAACGGCCTCGCGCTGAAATTCATTCCCGGCTGAACCGCGGGATCAGCTTTCCGGTGCTTCTATCTGCTGCCAAAATTCCAGCTTGATCCCATCGCAATCTAGAA
Source organism: uncultured Parasphingorhabdus sp. (assembly GCA_965534715.1). Classification (GTDB taxonomy): domain Bacteria; phylum Pseudomonadota; class Alphaproteobacteria; order Sphingomonadales; family Sphingomonadaceae; genus Parasphingorhabdus. The sequence goes on along the minus strand of CBETBW010000010.1, from coordinate 4,922 downwards.
TCCAGGCAAACTTGCCATATCCTTCGTCAATCTGTCCCAGAATCTCGAGACCTTTGTCTTTGAGCTGCTCGACATAGGCGTCCAGATCATCGACCCGCAAGTTGACCATGAATTTCGCGTCGCTGGGCTTCAGATAGTCGCTGTCTTCGGGAAAATGGCTGATCAGGCTGTACGGCTTGTCACCTTTCTCGTCCGACCAATTGAGCATCGGACCATATTCCCCGTCCATATCCAGATAGTCTTTGTACCATTGGCGTGTTGCCGCCGGGTCCTTCACCATATAAAAAACCCCACCCAATCCGGTGACCCCTGCCATTTTTCTCTCCATGGTTCTGATTTTTTGCGACAATTTTCTTTCAACATAACATTATTTACATTGCGTTACGCAACTATTTTGATGTTACGCGCCAAATAATCAGATTGCTGTCCCGAATATGGACAGGTTGCAGCCAGTCCGGCTTTTGCCCTTTTACCAGCTGTGCCCACAAGCCTTGCGGATGTTTTTTGGCATAGAAATCCAGCTCGGCTTCGTCATCGCACGCGACGATATAGCGAATTTCACGCGCGCCCAATATCTCTCGGGCCACGTCCGGACCGGATGTAAAAATCCTGATCTGATCGGCCATCGCCTTGTCGTTGCGATGGTGGCTAGTCGCAAGCACGCTATGCGGGGTGAGCAGCAATATGCGCGGTCCAAAATCAAATGGCGCCGCTATGTTGGATGGGGGCAAGCTATTGAGCCGCGCCAGCGAATCATCACCCTTGCATCCGGCGCTCTCGGACTTTGTTTCGGTCGTCTTGTCCTCTCCCGTGACACGGTTGAATAAGGCGATGACGAGCGGTCCCGGAAGGATAAGAAACACGACTGCCGCAGTAGCGAGAATGCGGGACACCGGACGTTTGATGCGGCGCGCGTGGGTAAAAGCGCGATGCACGGCCCAGGCCATGAACGGCAGGGCAAAGGCTGCCGCGACCGCCGTGGCACGCTGGACGACCAAGGACAGCAGCAATGCCCAGAGAAACGCATAGCCAAGGACGAACAGCTTGCTGCGATCAACCTGGTCAGGTTGCGACCGCAGAATATATATCAGACTGGCCAGCCCGACGATGATCGATCCACCGAGCAGGGTAACCATCGTTTTCCAGTTTTGATACCAGATCGGCAGGCCTTCGAGGACATTGACCAGCCAATATTCGCGGACCAATGGCTCCATCGTGTTGAACGCTCCGCCGATGCATTGCGGGGCGGAGGCATGGAGGACGGTCAATGCGGTAATAGCGGCAATCGCGAGGCCGCCGATCCGCAGGGCGATATTGGGAGGAAGAAACTTGATCGCCGGCAGAATGACCGCAGCGGCGGCGGTACAAGCCCATAGATGCGCGGGAGAAATGGCGTCGCAATAGTTGATGGCCCGGTCAAAGCCGCCTTGCGTCGCCAGATACAGGATGAAACTGGAAATCAGGAAGGAAAGCAGCGCCCAGAACAGCCGGACGCCTTCCTCGGTCTGAAACACCCAGCGCCAGACGAGGAGCACGATAAAGGCCGCCGACAGGGGCAGTCCTTCCAGCGATATCGAAAGCCACAGCGCAAGCGCCGCACCCAGTGCAAGCCCGCCTTTGCGTTTGTCCGGCCAGAACATCGTCCACAGCGCGGTCAGCGCGAGAACGATCTGCCAGCCATGATGATCCACTCGCATAGGCCGGATCTGGGCAACGATCGGGACGGCAGTCGCCATCAGCGCTGCCGCCAGAATCGCGATCTGGCGATCGAAAACCTGCTCGCTGATTTTGGTGACCATCCACATCGCCATGCCTAGGGTGATCAACGGTACGATGATCATTGCCGCGGTTTCTGCGGCCGTCACACCGATCAACGGTTTGAAGATCAGGAACACCAGCGCGAGCGGCAACTCGATCCAGCGCGGCCAGTGCATCGGCTGGCTGTCCGGTTCGGCGATGCGATATTGTGTCGTGTCAAACCAGCTCTGCCCGCCGAGCCAGTCGCGCAGCTGGACCATGCGCAGCTGATCGTCCGGGTCCCAACCGATGCCCGTCATGATCTGGCCGCGAGTGACCAGAATGAGCACCGCACAGACCGCGACCCAGATCAGTAATAATGGCAAATTGCCACGCAAGCGTTCCAAAATCCTACCCCTCGGGCTGTGAGCCTTTGGCCTTCAAGTAAAGCCATGGAACCCGCTCCGGGTCAAATTGCGAACGATGATGGCGGTCAAAAAACGGCGGCATGTGATCGCCAACCAGCAAGATATCCGCTTCCGGAAAATCACGCGCGGTAATTTCCTTGATCAGCGCCTTGTCGATATCATCGAATATGGCGAACTGGCGGCAGATCATCGGATAGTCGCGGGCCAGTTCGACCGACACTTTTTCGCAATGTTCCGCGTTGAGATTCTGTTCGGTCGGAACCGGCAAATGGGTGTTCAGCGTCAACCAATATTGGAAGGTGGGCTGTTTCGCCCGTTTCAGATTTTCGGCCAGCATCTTCGGCACCTGCCGGTCGCACGCTCCGGCAAAAACACCGCCGCACCATTCGGCGCCGCGTTTTTCCAGATCCGCAGCAAACTCGCGCTTCTGAAAGCCGATCTTGGGATACCAGGTTGCCCGCTTGAAAAAGGGACCCTTGAAACTGTGCATCGCCTGCGTAGCATAGCCTTTGTCGGCAAGCTGCGCGGGCAGACAATTCAATATCTTCGGATCATCACTTTCGAGCAATTCATAATAATCACCCCAGCGACCGCATAGTTCGCGCATTTCGCCCGCTGTGGTGCTGTTGTAATAGAGGCTACTGCCCTGGCTGACATCATAACGCGCCGTGATCGCGCTATCGTTATAATAAGCGAACAGCTTGTCGGACATGGCCTGGTTATTTTTCGGCAGGCCAAGCGATTCAACCATGATCAGCACCAGATGACGCTTGCCGTCCGCGCGGGTGGCAAAGCCGGATTTGCTGACCGCCGATTCAAAGGCCGCACCGGCAGGGGCGGGCCGGAAATAGTGGCCCCGCATCCCCTCGCCAACCGCAGCATCCGCGCCGACAAGGCCGAAGATCAGCGCTCCCCCGAGCAGGATATGCAGCGGTTTGGAAAAATTGGTATCGCGCTTGAGCAGGAACCAGCTGCCAATCAATATGCCGAACATGACCACCGCAGCGGCAATATATTCGATCGAGTTACTTGGTTTGATCTCGGCGAAAAATTGCAGAGAATAGACCAGAGAGTCGGGCGTCAGGCTGAACAGGCCCGATACGAAAGAGAGCAGTGAATAGACCATCACCCCGACAAAGGCGAGCCACTGGACTGTCCGCGGCATCCGCTTGACAATCAGGCCGACAAGGCCCGCCAGCGCGATCGGAACCGCGCGCGGCGGAGCGCCGACCATCCACATCGCCACGAACGGGATATTCGCCAGAATGATCCAGACCAGCGCCCAGTTCATGAACTTCGTAAAGTCCGGACTGGATCCCTGTCTGAACCGACCCGCGACTGCAGGCGCTTCGATGGCCCTATCCATATAGCTCACCGGAATACCCCGTATTTGCGGGTCAGATATACCGCAAAGAAACTGACGACCACGGCAGCCGCTTTGGCGATGACCGGCAACATGCCGGCATCAACCAGCCAGCTTACCATGCTGACGGTTATGCCAAGACCCAGCACGGCGGTGCCAAGGAAACCCATCCGCTGCAATTGCAGCGCCGCGCCATCGCGCGCTTTGCCGGGGAAAACGAAGCTTGAGGAAATCACCCAGTGAACGATGATACCGGTACTATAGCCCGCTGCCGACGCCCAACCCGGATCGAACATCAAGGCGACCAGGACCATGAACAGGGCAACGTCAAAGGCCAGGCTGACGACGCTCGCCAGCAAATAGCGGGTGATCGAGAAACGGTAGAGAACCGCCAGCGGAGCGGGCAGACTGCCTACCCAGACACCGACGGTTGACCGCCTTTCTGTGCCGCCGCGTTTCATCCTGTCCTACGCCGCTTTCTGCGTTTTGTCGTCGGCGGTTTCCTCGATCCGGGTCGGAACATCGCGCATGCTTTCAAGAGCGGCGGCCCGGTCTTCGCTGATTTCTTCCGCGATCACCCGTTGCGCGCCTTCGTCGCCCGCTTCGTGATATTCGGCGTCCTCGTTGACGTTCCAGACATTCCATTTGCGGGTGCCGGCTTCGATATTTTCCACGGTCAGCATCGCGGTCATCATCGCGTGATCCTGATTATTATAACGGTGCATGCCATTGCGGCCGACCATGTGCAGCGTCGGGAAACGGCCTTCGAGATCGTCGCGCATGGTGGCGACATTATCTTCGTAGCTGTCGTCATAGACCGGATAGGCTTTTTCCTGACGCACAACCGCACCGCCGACAACATCTTCGGGATTGCACAGACCGAGGATCGCCATTTCCTTCTTGGCAAGCTCGACCAGATCGTCATCGGACGAGGACCACAGGCCGTCATTCTCAAAACAGAAATATTCAAGACCGACACAGGCAATATTTTCGTCCGGCACCATTTCGGGCGACCAGCTGCGGAAATTCTGCACGCGACCGACCTGCACGCGATCATCGTGGATATAGATCCAGTTGTCGGGGAACAGGTCTTCCGATTTGACCATGATCGCCACGGTTAGAAAATCGCGATATTTCAGATCCTGCGCTTCCGGCAGGGACTGCGGGAGCGGATGGATACGGGTGGCAAGCTCGCGCATCGGCGCGCTCGAAATCACATGTTTGGCGTTGATGATGGTTTCGCCGTCAGCGCTCATCGCGCTTACCCGCCAGTTGCCGTCGGCATCCTGGGCGAGCTGCTTGAGGCTATGGCCCATCAGCACGTCATTGCCACTGGCTTCGACATGGGCTTTGGCTGCATCCCACATCATGCCGGGGCCGAGGCGGGGATAGCG
>CBETBW010000009.1:0-114695 GCA_965534715.1 uncultured Parasphingorhabdus sp. | reverse complement strand
TTCGTAAAGAATCTTGGCCTTGCCTTCATAGATTTGGCGACGACGGGACATTGCTGGTTTCCACTTGGCAAAGAGTGCGACAAAAAATCATGCCCCGGCAAACCGAATCATGCGATCTCGATTGAACCGGGGCGTTGAACTATGCCTATATGCCAAACTGATCGGCGGCGCAATCAATCGTCCGCAGGCGCGTAGTCCTCTATCAGGCGTCCCCAAAATGTGCGGTTGGCAGATTTGAACCGACGGCGCAGGTAGATCGCCAAGCCAAAGATCAGTATCCAAGGCAAGGTTACGGCGAAAAAGCCGATGGCAGCCCCGACCGAATAGCCCAATGTCGACGCCACGCCACCCAAAGCTTCGCGGACTGGTCGCATGAACCCGCCTGCGCCGGGCGCACCAGATTCATAACTTACGATGATTTTGCTGTATGACACGCGTCCGCGCATTTCCTTCAGCCAGCTTCGCGCCTGATCAATCTCTTCATTGACCTGGGTGACCGCGCGTTCAGCCTCCACCAGTTCCTTCACCGAGCCGCTTTTGGTCCGCAGCAATTCCGTCAGTCTCTGGGAAAGAATCTCCCGGCTTCGGAGGCGAGCCTCGGTATCCACGATCTGCTTCGACAAGTCTTCTCCACTGATTGAAGCCGCAATCTGGCTGCCGCCAAATTCATCGGCCGCCTGCGCGAGCTGTGCACCGAAATCGCGGGCTTGCTTGGCAGCGACTTCGAGATGCAGCATTCCTATTGCGTAATCCCCTTCACCGCCACTATTCTCCATATTGAGCACCCGGCAGACATTTGGGCCGCGTTTTTCGCACAGGGCAATATGCGCCTGTTGTGCATTGGGGATTTCGGCGGCGGGAATCCGGAAGCCATATTCATAGCTATAGGCAATTTGGGGCACCGATACGGGGATTTCGGCCGAACCCTCGCCAGTTTCAGACGGTGTGGCTTTCTGGGCCGCAGTCTCTGCGACGATCCCGCCATCTTCCGACATGCTTTCGACCACATCGAAAGCAGCTTCGTTTTCGCTACCACTGCTACAGGAAGCCAGCACAAAAAATGTCGCGGCGACGATGGGGGAAACACGCATAAAACCAGCTCCTCTCCTCAGGGGAACGGGTAGGAATATTGATATATCATCACATAGTCAACGACAAAACGTGCATGGCGAGAGATGAATGGAGCATAGGGGCGGATATTCAACTGAAGAAACCCCATGACTTGGTTTAAGCTTTCTGGATACTTTGGGCCAGAGAAGAGATTATAATGACCAAATATGCCACCATCGATGATATTCTCGAAACGCTCTACGACTGTATCTCCGGTCCGCCGGGTGGACAGGATTGGGAGCGCGACCGGGACATCTACCATCCGCGTTGTGTGATGGTTCGCACACGGATCGAGGATGGCAAGCCGGTCGCATATCCCTTCAGCTTTGATGAATTTGTCGAGGCAACGATACCGCTGCTCGAAGGCAGATCATTTTACGAGATCGAGATTGGCCGCAAAGTCGATGTGTTTGGCCAGGTGGCGCATGCCTATTCAGCCTATGAAGCCCGCGAAACGCCTGATCACCCCGAAATCCAGTTCTGCGGAGTGAATATGATTCACCTTTGGAATGATGCTATGGGGGATGATGGCAAGCCCAATGGTCGCTGGTGGATAATGGGGATTATCTGGGACAATGAACGGGAAGGATTGGAACTGCCGGAAGAGTGGCTGACTCAATGACAAAAATGTCCGGAAAGCTGTTTTTCGCGCTGGTGCTAACAGCAGCATCGGCGGCGATAACCATTGCTTTGCTCATGCTCTTCGGCCCCGACTGGTCGCGTTTCGCCCCGGCGACGTGCACAGAAACCAGATGTTTCTGCGAAATGCCCAGAACCGGCTCGTTTCTGTTGCAGCCTGCCAACAGCTTTTCCTCCTTCGGCTTTGTTTTTGTCGGCTTTCTGATGATCCTGCTGGCCCGGTCGCGCGACTGGATGTCGGCCTTTCCGCCGCTGGCCGCCAGTATATTGGGGGTGGCCGCGATCATTACCGGGGTTGGATCGGTCCTGCTCCACGCGACGCTCACCTTGTGGGGGCAGTTTTTTGACGTGCTCGGCATGTATCTGGTCAGCGGCTTTTTCCTGATCTATGCGATCACGAAATGGCGGGGCATCGCCGATCGTCGGGCGATGGTCTATTATGCCTTGCTCTGCATCATTCTTGTCGCAATCCTCTACGCGCTGCCCGAAGTCCGCCGCTGGCTCTTCGCTGTCATCCTGCTGGCCGCGATTATCCTTGAACTCGGCTTTGCAAGACCCCTGCGGCTGCAGGTCCGGGCGAGCTATTATGTTGCCGGGCTTGTCGCAAATATCGTCGCGTTCACGATCTGGAATCTTGACCAGCGCGGCCAGCTTTGCAGTCCCGACAGCTTGATGCAGGGTCATGCGGTCTGGCACCTTCTCGGTGGGGCCGCGCTTTGGTTTGCGTTTCTCTATTATCGTAGCGAGCGGACTGTGACGGTTTCATGATTTGGCACTTGGTTCCCCGGCGAAGGCGGGGGCCCATCTCCTGCCTGGTGGTTTGGTCGCGCGGGTAGTTTGTCGCGTGAACTCGATTTCGTGCGCTTCATTTATCTTGTAAGTTGACTAACGTTCACGAGATGGACCCCGGCCTTCGCCGGGGAACAGCGGTTCAACACCGCTTGAGCACTTTCCCCCTACCAACCGTGAATCCACCCTGCTATCGCGTCGGTCATGAGTGATGTAACCGATGCGCCCGAAGCGGCTCCCGAAGATGAATTTGACGCGATAGTCGAGGCCCCGTTTGATGCGGCGCTGTCCGAACGCTACCTGATCTACGCCATGTCGACGATCACCGCGCGGTCGCTGCCCGATCTGCGCGATGGTCTGAAACCCGTGCATCGCCGCCTGTTATGGGCGATGCGGATGCTCAAGCTCGATCCGTCGCAGGGTTACAAGAAATGCGCCCGGGTTGTCGGCGATGTTATCGGTAAATATCACCCGCACGGCGATCAGTCCGTCTATGACGCGATGGTCCGCCTCGCCCAGACTTTCTCGCTGCGCTACCCGCTGGTCGACGGGCAGGGAAATTTCGGCAATATCGACGGCGATAATGCCGCGGCCTATCGGTACACCGAGGCCCGGATGACCCGTACGGCCATCGAGCTGATGCACGGCCTGGACGAAGGCACGGTTGATTTCAAACCGACCTATAATGGCGAAGACGAAGAGCCGGAAGTGATGCCCGGACTGTTCCCCAACCTGCTCGCCAATGGCGCAAGCGGTATTGCGGTAGGCATGGCGACCAGTATCCCGTCACACAATGTCGCCGAGATTATCGATGCCGCGACGTTGCTGATCGATTCTCCCAAAGCCGAACATGCCGAGATCATGGCGATCGTGCGTGGCCCCGACCTCGCAACCGGCGGCACGCTGGTTGATCCCAAATCGGTTATCGATGCGGCCTATGAAAGCGGACGCGGCGCCATGCGGGTGCGCTGCAAGTGGGAGAAGGAAGACGCCGAAGGGCGCGGTGCCTGGCAGATTGTCATCACCGAAATTCCCTATCAGGTGCAAAAGGGCAAGCTGATCGAGCAGATCGCCCAGATCATTGCCGACAAGAAACTGCCTATTCTTGCCGATATCCGCGATGAATCCGACGAGCAGGTCCGGATCATATTGGAACCGAAAAGCCGGGCGGTCGACCCCGAGGATTTGATGAATGCGCTGTTCCGGATGTCTGATCTGGAAAATCGTTTCTCGCTCAATATGAATGTGCTCGACAAGGACCGGGTCCCCAAGGTGATGGGCATCAGCGAAGTGTTAAAACACTGGATCGTCCATCAAATTGAAGTGCTGGTCCGCCGTTCGCAGCACAGGCTCGACAAGATCGACAGCCGGCTGGAGCTGCTCGAAGGCTATATCATTGCCTATCTCAATCTCGACCGCGTGATCGAGATTATTCGCAATTTCGATGAACCCAAGCCGATGCTGATGGACGAGTTCAAGCTGACCGACCGTCAGGCCGAAGCAATCCTCAATATGCGCCTGCGCAGCCTGCGCAAGCTGGAAGAAATGGAACTGCGCAGCGAGCGCGACAAGCTGCTCGCCGAACGCGAAGGGTTGGAAAAACTCATTGAAAGTCCCGCACGCCAGAAGACAAGGCTCAAAAAAGATCTCGCTGATCTCCGCAAGCTCTACGCCGAGGATACCGCATTGGGCAAACGGCGCACGATACTGATCGAGGCGGCCCCCGCGAAGGAAATCTCGCTGGAAGCCTTTATCGAGAAAGAACCTGTCACCGTCATCATGTCGCAGCGCGGCTGGATCAAGGCGATGAAGGGGCATGCAGATCTCTCCGCACCGGACAGCTTCAAATTCAAGGAGGGCGATGGTCCTAAATACGCCTTTCACGCGCAGACCACTGACAAACTGCTGATGTGCTGCGACAACGGGCGATTCTACACGCTCGGTGCGGACAAGCTACCCGGCGCCCGCGGTTTTGGCGAGCCGGTCGGGTCAATGGTTGATCTCGACGCGGACGCCGAGCCGATTGCGCTGATGGTTGCGGACATGAAAGCGAAACTGCTGGTCGCCTCCACCTGGGGACGCGGGTTTATCTGCAATATTGCCGATGTGGTTGCGGAAACCAAGAAGGGCCGGCAGGTCGTCAATCTAAAGGGCGACGCGCGGTTATCGGTTGTGCGGAAAATTCCGAAAGGTGCAAATCGCGTCGCGGCCATTGGAGAAAATCGCAAGCTGGTTGTCTTTTCTCTCAGCGAGATGCCAGAAATGACCAAGGGGCAGGGCGTCATGTTGCAACGCTATAAAGATGGCGGACTGTCCGACGCGACCGTGTTTGACGACGAGGATGGCCTGAGCTGGGCGATGGGCGGTGACAGCGGCCGTACGCGGACGGAAAATGACCTGACCATGTGGCGGGTGGCACGCGGTGCGGCAGGACGATTGCCACCGACCGGGTTCCCGAAGAGCGGTAAGTTCGATTGAGGTTGCCGTTCGGGAGCAGCCAATTCATTGGGATACTCTGTAATTTGTAAAAATTTGTCCCTGCTTCCGCTGACTATACAGAAATAGTTGACTTTTTTGAAGAAGAGGAGTCAATTGAACACTGTAGAGTTTGGTCGCACAACCTATAGCAGGAAGAATTTTCTAAACCTATGAGCAGTGACAAAGAGACCTTGCGAGAATCAATTGACGGGCTTGAGCAGATTCTATCGCAACTCGATTCTATCAACGCGAGCATAGCGGCGATTCATGTTGATATAGCAATTGTGGAGCTTTGCCAGATCGCGGATATCGACAGGGCGGTCGAGACGATAAAAGCCGCCTAGTTTTTAACGAAAAACGCGGTCAGAAATTCATCAGTTCGTGACCGATTTTTTTAAGGGCGTCACTGGCCAAAGCATTGCCGGATGCGGTTAATTTTAATGGCCCCAATTCCCCGGTCTCGGCATCGATATTCTTGTCAACAAGCCCGATACCGCTCAAATATTCGACATATCTGGACGTCGTGTTCATCGCCAAATCGTGTGTGATCGCAAGATCATGCACTGTGACCGGTTCTCCCGTGTTCATTGAAACCATCAAATCAAGCAGGATGTGCCAGGAAATATCATCGATATCCGGCTCGCCGACCCGGAATTGTTCCAATCGTACAGCGCGGCTTTTCAACAATATTGCAGCCGTTGTCAGCGGATCAATATTACGACCCTCATCCAACCCGGTATTTGAGCTAAAGATTTTCATTCGTTCGAGAGAGCTATCAGTTGGATTGCAAATTCGGTCATCAAAAAAAATCGAGTTGTCAGGTTCATTCATACTCGCCCCTTACTTTACACTGGACTCTTGAATCCGTATCTACCGATCGATCGGTAGTCAACCAACATTCGCATCTATACTCAAGAAATTAAAGAGAAAAACGACGTTTTACATGATCCAATCGGGGTGCTATGTGGCCCGGATGAGTACGAAGCTGGCGATCATGGATACTGCTGAACATGCAGTCAGAAAAAGAGGCTATAACGGCTTCAGCCTCGATCAAATCGCTCGTGATGTCGGGATTCGCAAATCGAGCATATATTATCACTTCTCGTCAAAGTCGGATCTGATAGCAGCAATATTCAGGCGTTTCTCCGATCGGATAATCTCGTTTCTGGATCACACTGCAAGCACAGAAATTCTCGCAGGTGATCGTTTGATGGCCTATTTGGCGGAAACGAGATCCCTCGTTGAAGAGGGAGAATCGATCTGTCTGGCGATCGCCCTCAATATTGACCAACAGAGCTTGCAGGCAGAAATTGTCGATGATCTCACGGTTTTCCATCGGGCCAATATAGAATGGCTCACCAATATATTTGAACTTGGTCTGCTGGACGGCAGTATAGCTGATATCGGTGATCCTGACGAAGAAGCGAACGCTTGTCTTGCACTCGTGGATGGCGCCCAGCTGAGCGCTCGTGCACATCAAAATCCCAAGATGTACGATGAAGCTACTTTGTTGCTGCGATCAAGGATTTCTATAGCGGCTCCGAATGATGCGGTGCACTAGCCAATAGTAGCAAGCCGGCTCAGCCACCGGCACAATCGCATTATCAAAACTTGTTTGCGCAATCCCGCCTCGCCCCCTAGTTTGACCGACAGTGCCAAAAGGGGGAGGCCAGCATGTCCGACAACAGTCCAGATGCGTCCGATCAGGACACTGCAGGACCGGAAACCAGCGAGACGGAAAAGGCTTATTGGTCGCAGAATATCCGGTTGCTCTGGACCCTGATGACGATCTGGTTCGTCGTTTCTTTTGGTGCCGGGATCATTTTCCGCGACTTTCTCGATCAATTTTCTATCGGCGGCTACCCGCTCGGTTTTTGGTTCGCGCAGCAGGGCGCGATCTATTTCTTCATCCTGCTGATCGTCTTTTACAGCATTCGGATGAAACGGATCGAACGCCAGTATGATCTTGATGACTGAGCGCGGCTGATGACAACCCAGACACTCATCTATCTATTCGTAGGCCTGTCCTTTGCGCTGTATATCGGAATCGCGATCACGTCGCGGGCGGGTTCGACCAAGGAATTTTATATTGCCGGCGGCGGGATCCATCCGGTGGTCAACGGCATGGCGACCGCGGCCGACTGGATGTCGGCGGCCAGTTTCATTTCGATGGCCGGGATCATCGCTTTTTCCGGCTATGATGGATCGGTCTATCTGATGGGCTGGACCGGTGGCTATGTTATGCTCGCGCTGCTGCTCGCGCCCTATCTCAGAAAATTCGGTCAGTATACGGTCCCCGACTTCATCGGCACGCGCTATTATTCCAGAGCCGCCCGGGTGGTGGCGGTCATCTGCCTGATCTTTATCAGCTTCACCTATATAGCCGGTCAGATGCGCGGGGTCGGAATCGTCTTTTCCCGCTTTCTCGATGTGCCGATCAATCTCGGCGTCATCATCGGCATGGGCATTGTATTTGTCTACGCGGTGCTCGGCGGGATGAAGGGCATTACCTATACGCAGGTCGCGCAATATTGCGTGCTGATCTTCGCCTATATGGTGCCCGCCTTTTTCATCAGCTTTCTGGTCACCGGCAATCCGGTGCCGCAACTGGGGCTGGGGTCGACGGTCAATGATGGCTCCGGACTCTATGTACTGCAGAAACTGGATCTGGTGCTGCAGGACATGGGTTTCGGTGCCTATACCGATGGCAGCAAGTCGATGATCGACGTGTTCTGCATCACCGCTGCGCTGATGATCGGGACAGCCGGCCTGCCGCATGTGATTGTCCGTTTCTTCACCGTGCCCAAGGCATCGGATGCCCGCAAGTCGGCGGGCTGGGCGCTGGTTTTCATCGCCCTGCTCTACACGACCGCACCGGCAGTTGGTGCCTTTGCCCGGCTCAACTTCATCGATAGCGTGAACAATGTCGAATATGCTCAGGCCCCCGAATGGTTCAAGAACTGGGAAAGCAATGACCTGATCGCCTGGCGCGACAAAAATGGCGACGGGAAGATGCAGCTGGGCAAGGGCGACGCGTTCAAAGGTGCACCGGAATTTGCCGAAAACACCGGCACCAATGGCGAGCGGACTCTTGCCAATGCGGCCGCGGATGACAATGTCAACGAGGTCTATGTCGACCGCGATATCATGGTGCTCGCCAATCCGGAGATTGCCAATCTGCCCGGATGGGTTATCGCGCTGGTCGCTGCGGGTGGACTGGCGGCTGCGCTATCGACAGCAGCCGGATTGCTGCTCGTGATCTCATCCTCGATCAGCCATGATCTGCTCAAACAGACCTTCCGGCCCGAGATTACCGAGAAAGGTGAGCTTCTCGCCGCGCGCCTCGCCGCTACCGCGGCAATAGTCGTTGCTGGTTATCTCGGCATCTACCCGCCCGGCTGGGTCGCTCAGGTGGTCGCCTTCGCCTTTGGCCTCGCCGCCGCATCGCTCTTTCCCGCTATCTTCATGGGCATATTCTCCAAACGGATGAACCGCGAAGGCGCGATTGCCGGAATGTTGACCGGCCTGACCTTCACCTTTCTCTATATCGGATGGTTCAAGCTCTGGTCGCCGGAGAGCAATGTCGAGGCCAACTGGCTATTTGGAATTTCGCCGGAGGGCATTGGCGTCATCGGCATGTTGTTCAATTTCGCGGTTGCTATTGTCGTCGCGAAATTCACTCGCGCTCCGCCAAAGGAAATCGGCTGGCTGGTCGACAAGATCAGGGTGCCGAGAGCCTAGTAGCGGATATGATGAACATTTCCGATGTGCGCGAAGGACGCAGAAGCAACCAGCGACATTGACATAGGTGTATTGTGTATATAAGACACTAAAGTCAATGGAACGAAAGGTCGCGAATGCAATCCGTGGAAAATTTTAACCCGCGAACGCTTGGACGATGGGTTGGCTGGTCGATATTGGCCACGCTCGTCATCGGCTTCTCTTCGGCATTTCTGATCGCCGAGGGTATCGACATCAATTTGACGGCGGATGTCAAAGCAACCGCTCAAAATATGCTGGAAGCCGAGTTACGCTTAAGGGCCAAGGCCTATATCGCGGCGCTGACCTTTGCCTTGGATGGACTCGTTAGCATCGGCCTTTTTCTTCTGCTCCGCAAATCGGGTCAGCTATTGGCCGCCTGGTGTCTGTTGGTTAGTATTACCGCAGCCATATTTTCGTTACTTGGTGCGATGTTTGCCTTGAATGCGGCTGAAATTGCCGGTGATTCCGCCTATCAGAATATCGCCAATGAAACGCAACGTCTGATGCTGGCAGGCTTGCAAGCGACCTCGAACTATACATCATTCCATCTGGGGCTCGTACTTTCGAGCTTCGCTATGGCGGGCTTCTTCTACCTGTTTCTCAAATCAGCTTTGATACCTCGGTTAATTGCAGGGTGGGGAGTATTTGCCTCGTTGTTTGTTGGGGTGACCATCGTCGTGCGTGATTTCATCCCGATACTCGGACATGAGGCCGTTACGGCGGCGTTCATGATCTCAAATCTTGTCGCAATTGTTGCGACGGGTATTTACCTGAGCATCCATGGTGTTCGGACTGCCCGCATAGACGCTCGCTAATGGTCAGGCGGTGAATCGGAAAGCACGCCTGAAGCCAAGCTGAGCCTAGCGGGATTGGTTCAACGCTTTTTCGCGATTTTCAGCTTGTCCAATTTGGCACGCGTCCTGATCGACTCTTCACTGCGGGTCAGGGCCTTGGCAATCGCTTTGAGCGTCATTCCCTTTTTTGCAAAGGCATGAAGCTTTTGGATCTCTTCGCTGGTCCAGGGCTGTTTGTGGCGTTCAAAATGGTCTTTCATGGGTTCTGGCTTAACAGATTATCGCTGCTATGCACCCAAATAGAGCATCGGTTTCACGGCATAGGCAGCCTACAATCTAACGACGGATGAAAGCGGGGTTTGCATAGTGTCATTTGTCCGCTAGCCAGCGACAGATATTTGTAAATGGAGCCACTCATGCAGTTTGACGAAGTTGTACTCGGCCGCCGCAGCATACGCGGATACAGGCGCGAACCAGTTGCAAGAGAACTCATCGAAGAGGTTCTTGGCCTAGCGATGCGCGCGCCATCGTCGATGAATACGCAGCCGTGGAGTTTCTATGTCATCACGGGCGAGCCGCTGGAAAAAATCCGCGCGGGCAACACCGAACGTATGTTGGCCGGCGTGCCGCAGTCGCGCGAGTTTCGCACTGGTCCAGCCTTTGCAGGCCTGCATCGCGATCGGCAAATTGGCGTGGCGAAGCAGCTTTTTTCCGCGATGGGGATCGAACGCGATGACAAGCCTGCGCGGCAGGACTGGGTTATGCGGGGCTTCCGGCAATTTGATGCGCCGGTATGCGTCATCATCACCTATGATCGCGCGGTGGACGGAAGCGACGATACACCATTCGACTGCGGCGCCGTGGCAACTGCGCTGGTGAACGCGGCATGGTCGCGCGGTCTCGGCACCGTCATTAACAGCCAGGGCATCATGCAATCGCCCGTGGTCCGCGAGCACGCCGGGATTGCCGATGACCAAGTGATCATGAAAAGCATAGCGCTGGGCTGGCCGGACGAAAGTTTTCCGGCAAACGCAGTGGTGTCGACGCGAAAGACTGTCGACGAGGCCGCTGTGTTTGTTGGCTTCGATAGCTAGTTGAAGCCGGGTTCCCCTGCGAAGGCAGGGGCCCATCTCCCAGATGTGCCAAGCGGAACCGACTGGAGATGGATACCTGCCTTCGCAGGTAAACGGATCTATTTATTCAATCGGCCCTCCACCAGCGCATCGACCACGCTCGGGTCAGCGAGCGTTGATGTGTCGCCCAGCGCGCCATGTTCATTCTCGGCGATCTTGCGCAAGATGCGCCGCATGATCTTGCCGGAGCGGGTTTTGGGCAGCGCTGGCGTCAGGTGCAAATGGTCGGGTGTGGCGATCGGACCGATTTCTTTGCGAACGTGACCGCGCAGTTCTGCGATCAGTTCGTCGGATGTATTCACGCCGGCATTCAGGGTGACATAGCAGTAGATTCCCTGTCCCTTGAGATCATGGGGATAGCCGACCACCGCCGCCTCGGCGACCTTGGGATGCGAAACTAGCGCACTTTCCACCTCAGCCGTGCCCATGCGGTGACCCGAGACATTGATGACATCATCTACCCGGCCGGTGATCCAGTAATAATCGTCCGCATCCCGCTTGCAGCCGTCGCCGGTGAAATATTTGCCCTTGTAGGTGCTGAAATAGGTCTGGATGAAACGCTCATGGTCGCCGTAGACGCTGCGCGCCTGTCCCGGCCAGCTGGCGGTGATGCACAGATTCCCGTCCGTCGATCCTTCCAGTATTTTGCCATCGCCGTCGACCAGTTCCGGCTGCACGCCGAAAAACGGTTTGCCCGCGCTGCCCGGTTTCATGCCATGCGCGCCGGGCAGGGTGGTGATCATCACGCCGCCGGTTTCGGTCTGCCACCAGGTATCGATTATCGGTGATTTGCCTTCGCCGACCACATTATAATACCAGAGCCAAGCTTCCGGATTGATCGGTTCACCGACAGTACCGAGCAGCCGGATCGATGACCGGTCATGCGCTTTGACCGGGCCGTCCCCTTCGCGCATCAGGGCGCGGATAGCGGTCGGCGCGGTATAGAAGATATTGACCTTATGCTTGGCGACGACTTCCCAGAAGCGGCCGAAATCGGGATAGTTGGGAATGCCCTCGAACATGATCTCGGTCGCGCCGTTCAGCAGCGGACCATAGACGATATAGCTGTGCCCGGTGACCCAGCCGATATCGGCCGAGCACCAGAAAACTTCGCCCGGTTTATAGTCGAACGCATAATGGAAGGTCGTTGCCACCCAGACCGCGTAGCCGCCGATGGTGTGGAGTACGCCTTTGGGTTTGCCGGTCGAGCCGGACGTGTAGAGAATGAAAAGCGGGTCTTCCGCGTTCATCGGCTCACAGGGACAATCTGCGGGAACGTCGGTTGAGATTTCATGATACCAGTGATCGCGGCCTTCGGTCATATCCACTGCGGTGTCGGTGTGATTGATCACCAGCACGGCATCGACATCCGCACCGTCGCGGGTCAGCGCTTCGTCGACATTGGTCTTGAGCGGGACCGGCTTACCGCCGCGCAATCCGCCGTCTGCACAGATTACGAACCTGCTCTCGCAATCCTCGATCCGGCCTGCCAGTGCATCAGGGGAGAAGCCGCCAAAGACCACGCTGTGAATCGCACCGATACGGGCGCAGGCCAGCATCGCGATCGCGCCCTCGGGGATCATTGGCATATAGATGGTCACCCGGTCACCCTTGCCGACGCCCAGTTTCTTGAGGCAGTTGGCCATTTTGATCACTTCTGCTTGCAGTTGGGCATAGCTGATCGTGCGTCCGGGAGAGCGCGGATCATCGGGCTCGAAGATCAGGGCGGTAACATCACCCTTGCCCGCAGCAACATGGCGGTCCACCGCGTTATGGCAAATGTTCAATATGCCGTCTTCATACCATTTTATCGACACGGGATCGAAGGATGCGTTGGATATTTTCGTCGGCATGGTCTGCCAATCGAGACGCTTTGCCTCTCGGGACCAGAAGCCGTCCGGGTCACTGATGCTTTCCCGATAGAGCCGGTCATAGTCTGCCGCCGTGCAATGGGTAGACTCATTGCTGCGCGGCGAGGTGATCAACTCGACCAAGTCCTTCTTCTCCGCATTGTCTGTCATTTTCTGTCTCTCCTGCTTCGGTGTCTGTCTGGATTGGTTTTTCCGCCGCAAATATCAATCATGTCTCTAGCGGCTTTCCGGTTCCTGCCAAAAGGGTCAAGTCCAGATCATCGACAAATTTCCGGACCCATTTGTCATCCGGAAATCCGTGCGCGATCCATGCTGCTTCAATTTTCGCCAAAGTTGCCGCGACGACCGGACCTGGCTTAAGGCCCTGATTGATCAAATAGCCGCCGGTCAGCGGAAAGGTCGGGGGCTGCCAGTCTTTGAGCTGTGCCAGCATATCGGGCAGGGCAGTCTCTTCGGCGAACAGCAGGGCGACATCGCGGGCGGCGTCTAGATTTGTGTAATAGGCAAAAACGCGAATGTTGGCGAGAGCGGCCTTCTCTTCCTCGACACCCGATGTCGGCAAAAGCCGTTCACCAATGGCCTTCTGAAGTTTCTTGGATAGCTTCAGGCTCTTAGCAATGTGGTTCGCTTTCTCTGGATCTTTGGGAAGCAGCGCCACCAATCGCCGGATCGCGACTGGTGCTATGTGTAGTTGCTGCTCGCGTTCGACGAGTCTGCTGAACACAGTTTCTGTATCCTTGTCGATCTCCTCGACGATATGTTCAAAAATCCCTGCGTGGAGCATCTGGCTCACCGCAAATCGCGGATCTTCGGTTTGGAGCAGCTTCAAAAGCTCATCCGCCACCCGCTCACGGGAAAGCGTTTCAAGTTTCGCCGCTGCCGCAGTGCAGGCCGCGAGCCCCTCGTCATCAACCTGCTGTTTGCCGAAGCGGGCCAGAAAACGGAAGTAGCGCATGATTCGCAGATGGTCTTCGGCAATCCGCTCCGCAGCCGAACCGATGAAGCGGATTTGGAGATTTTCTAGATCTTCCAGCCCACCGAAATAATCGAAAACTTCCAGCGTCAGCGGATCGGCGAACAGCGCGTTGATCGTGAAATCCCTCCGCGCCGCATCTTCATTCCAATCATCGCTAAACGCCACCGTCGCTCGCCGCCCGTCAGTGGAAACATCGCGGCGAAGGGTCGTGATCTCGATCGGTCCGTCGGGTAGAACGGCGGTGACCGTACCATGCGCGATGCCAGTGGGAATGACCTTGATCGACGCTGCCGTAAGGCGCTCCATCACGTCCTCGGGTAGCAACGGTGTGGCAATATCCACATCCTTTACCTCAAGCCCCAACAGGGTGTCACGCACAGCCCCCCCGACAAAACGCGCCTTGTCATCCAGTGCCGCGATCAGTGCCGCGAGCCCGCGTCTTTTCGTCCATTCTGCCGGTGGCATTTTCATGGTTACCAGCCTAGCCTTTTTCCGAGGTTGTTCAAAATCCCTGCAGTAATTCCCCAGATACGATAATTCTGCCAGTAGATTTCGTAATAATGCCGCTTGCGCCCGTTCCATGTTCCTTCATGAACGGTGCGGTTCTTGGGATCTAGCAGGAATTCGAGCGGCGCTTCAAACCAGCTTTCGACCTCGTGCGGGTCTGCGACAAAGGGCAGATCGGGCGGGATAACGCTCAGTACGGGCTGAATATTATAGCCGCTGCCCGACTGGAAACTGTCGGTCAGCCCGATGATGTCGACATGGCCGCGGTCCAGCGCGACTTCCTCATGCGCCTCGCGCAGCGCTGCATCAATCGGATCCTGATCGCCCGGATCAATCTTGCCACCGGGAAAGGCAACCTGTCCGGGGTGGTTGCGCATATGCAGTGGCCGCTGGACGAAAATAACCCCTGGATCGGGACGATCGGTTACCGCGATCAGCACCGCAGCATCGCGCAAAGCTATAAGATCGTCGATATGATCACGTTCGTTGTAGAGCAAGTGGTCGAGATCACTTGCATGCCCTTTCACGAGTGCTTTTTCCAGTTGGTCGCGCAGGGTCATGGCTGCGTCGCCATCGGGAAGAAAACACCGGCCGACCAAATACCGATCGGGTCGACATCCTCCTCCAGCGCCAGTTCTGCCAGCTGATAATATACCGGCCGTGCCAGCACCGCTTCCAGTCCGTGGCGCACTTTCAGATAGGGTTGCGGCTTGTCCGCGCCAAATCGCAGTGGATGATCTGCATTGGCGACCACCAGATGGTCGGTATTGAGCCGGAATGCCAGTGTCCGTTTGGTACCGCTGCCCTCGCTTTCCAGTTCCACCGCTACGAACGGCGCATCGTCGACGATGATGCTCAGCTTCTGATAGGGTGTGACTAGCGCATAGCTATCATCCGGTTCCCGTCGCAAGATGCTGGAAAAGGCGCGCACCATTGCCGGACGCAGAATCGGATCGCCCTGATGATACCAGGTTCCGTCCGCAGCGATCCGCATCTCGCTATCACCGGTCTGCTGCGGATCCCATTGATCGACAGGGGGCAGCTTCTGCGCTTCGGCCAATTCTGCGATTTCCGCGATGGAGAGCGATGCAAGTTCCGGGGGCGGGGTGTAAGGCATGTGAAAAGCCTATTGCCCGCTGCCATTTCTGTAAAGTCTTAGAAGCGTTATCTTGTCCAGGGCCCGAGCGTGCCGGTCTTCGGTAACGGGGTAGCCGCACTGGCGCGTACCAGCAGTCGCGAAGGATCCCATGGCCCTGGCAGTGTCCAACCCCCGGTCTGCTCTGCGGTAAATCCAAAGAACCGCTCGTAATATTCCGGGTCGCCCACCATCACCAGCGGCAGCGGATCATCGGGATGAATTTCCTTCAGCAGGGCCGCCATCATCGCCCGGCCGATGCCCTCGCGTTGAAAATCAGGGTAGACCGCCACCGGTCCGACCATGATCATCGGGTGTTTCTCGCCTTCGTCATCGGTCAGGACGATCGGCCAACACTGAATTGATCCGAGCAGTTCGTGTCTTTCCTGATCCACGGCGGCCAGCGAGAGACCTTCGAGCATGGTCATGCCTTCTCGCAGTTTATAGGCGGTGCGGTCATGTCTGTCCTTGCCAAAGGCGGCGTCAAGCAAGGCCTCGACGATTTGAGGATCGATTTCGGCGAGAGGAATGATGCTGGTCAAATCGTTGATCTCGTATATCAGGAAAAGCGCGCGCTACTCCGCTTTGGACCAAAAGTCGAGCCGCATAGGTTGCAATTGCATGATTGAGAAGCGCCAGCTAAAAGATTGATCTGTTAAGGGAGTTTGCGCGTGACGGACCAGAATCAGACCACCGAACCAGCCACTGGTGAAAAGCCTCCGGTGCCGGAATCGGCGAAGCCAGTCAGACTAGGCTCGTTGCGCCGCGACCCCAAAGGCTGGCTTGTTTTGGTGCTTGGCCTGGGCGCGCCTCTGGCATTCTTCCTCGCCGCAGGCGGCAGCGGCATTGGTCTGTGGGGCTGGCAAGCAGGTCTGGCGGCGCTGCCGTGGATCGCACTGACAGCCGTGCTCACGCTCATCCTCGGGCTTATCTTTATCGTGCTCAACCGCCGCAAGGGGCGAAAGACCCGCTGGCCTCTCTTGGGGCTGGGTATGGTCGCGACGGTCGGTTTTCTAGGCTTTCTGATGCCCTATGGCATGGCCATCATGACCCTTCCGGCAATTCATGACATTACCACCAATCTTGCCGATCCACCGCAGTTCACCGCGCTAACCCTGCGCGCCGATAATTGGGACAATATACCGGGCGTGGATGATAGTAACATGCGCGGCATGAATCCGCGCCAGCGCTGGGCAACGGCGCATCAGGGTGCCTATCCCGACATCCGTTCTGTCCGCATTGATCAACCGGTCGCCGTGGTGATCGAGAAAGCCAGGCGGCTGGCAGAAGATCGCGGTTGGAAAATCGTCAGTGTCGACCCGGCTGCGGGCAATCTGGAAGCAACCGCTACGGTGTCGCTGTTCCGGTTCAAGGATGATATCGTCATTCGTGCCCGTGCGGCTGAAAATGGAGCGGCCAGCATCATCGACATGCGTTCGGTCAGCCGTGTGGGTGTCCATGATCTTGGAGCCAATGCAAAGCGAGTTCGCCAATTTTTGAGCGACTTGTCAGGAACGACGACCGCCGCATCGCAATAAGGCTCTTGCGGCGGAGGGTTATTTGGTCGGCGTCAGCTTGAGCATCCGGCCGCCTTCACCGTCTTCGAGAATATAGATCGCACCGTCTGGTCCCTGCTCGACTTCACGGATGCGATTGCCCATCAGAAACCGCTCGGCTTCCTTGGCGCTGTCACCATCGAAACTGATGCGGATCAAAGCCTGACTGGCAAGGCCGCCGACAAAGGCGCTGCCCTGCCATGCGGGAAACTGATTGCCGGAATAAAAGATCAATCCACTCGGCGCAATCGTCGGCACCCAGGCCACTTTTGGCGCTTCAAATTCCGGGCGGGTGTCATGATTGGGAATTTTCCTGCCATCATAATGATCGCCTTCCGACACGATCGGATAGCCATAATTGGCGCCGCGCTGGACCAAATTCAGTTCATCACCATCGCGTGGTCCCATTTCCTGGTTCCACAGGCGTCCTTTGCTGTCAAATGCGAGACCCAATATATTGCGATGGCCCAGCGACCAGATTTCGGGAAGCGCACCTTCCTTGTCGACAAACGGATTGTCCTTTGGGACACTGCCATCCGGGTAAAGCCGGATAATCTTGCCAAGATTGGCGGCCATATCCTGCGCCGGGTCAAATTTCTGCCGCTCGCCCGAGCCAATGAACAGATATTGGCCATCGGGTGAAAAGGCGATGCGGTGTGAATAATGCCCTCTGCCGGTCACTTTCGGGTTTTGCGTCCAGATGGTTTCGATATTTTTCAGCGTCGGATTTTTGCCGGCAAGAACAAGCTTGGCTCGGCCAACTACAGCGCCGCGGGTGTCTTTGTCACCGGCCTCGACCCAGCTCAGGTAGACCATATTGCTGGTCGCAAAATCGGGGGCGAGCACGATGTCGCCGAAGCCGCCCTGACCACCATAGTCAACCTTGGGCACGCCACTGATTTCGATTTTCTGTCCCTTGGCATCAACCAGCTGCAATTTGCCCGCCTTCTCGCTGACCAACATCCGGCCATCGGGAAGAAAGGTCATCGCCCATGGTTCATCAAAACTGGCGATCTCAGCTGTTTCAAAAGGCTTGCGATCTATCGGAGAAATATCGGCCAGCGCCTGGGTTTCTTTTGAAGTGCTGCCCGTTGTCTGTGCATCTTCCCCATTGGTACAACCAACCATCAGAATGGCAACTGAGAGTGAAAGTCCAATGTTTTTCATGAGATTCCCGTGTTTTATCATCTAATTGTCCCGATTCACCGCTGCCTTGGATTATAGGGGAACCGCAGCAATTTTCCTAGGTTAATCCAAGGATATTTCCATAGAATAACCCTGTTCACTGCTTGCTTACCATTATTGGTTAAAACAGGCGCATGTTCGGACGAAAATCCAGAAGCGCTGATCCGCGCCCCCAGTCGGCGGTTTCCCATGGCGTGGGCGTGGCAGGCTTGATTGGACTGGCGTCATGGATATTGATCGCCCGGCAATATGGTATGGACGGCCCCTATTCCGCGCTCGCCGCCTGTTTCGCCTGCGCGTTGCCGATGGTGATCTGGTCGCTATTGATGGACAAGGTCCATTTGCGGCCGTCCACCGGGATTGACTGGCACGACCCGAAATCGCTCAAAGAGACGTTCGACATCAGTCTGGTGAAGCTCGCTGGCCTTTGGGCAACATGGGGCATTATCGCAACTATTTACGCGGTCGGGCGCTGGTATTGGACGGGGCAATATCAATTTTCAATGCAGCTGATGGAAATGGCCGCGCCCTGGTTGTTCGTGCTGTCCATTCCCTATGTCCTGTTCATGGATCGCTTTACCATCGAACCGCGCGACGGTGCCTGGCATTTTGGCCAGTTGCTGACCGGCAGGAAAAGCGAATTTGATCGCGAACAGATTTATCATCATTTGCGCGCCTGGGCAGTGAAGGGCTTTTTCCTCGCCTTCATGATCTCGATTGTGCCGGGCGGCTTTGGTGATCTTGTACGACTTGATATCAATGAACTAACCGGCAATCCGGTGGCGATTGCGCGTTGGTTGATTGTCGCGATGTTCGTGGTCGACGTCCAGTTTGCGACGGTCGGCTATCTGCTGACGATGAAGCCGCTCGATGCTCATATCCGCACCGCAAATCCTTATCTCGCCGGCTGGGTCGCTGCTCTAATGTGCTATCCGCCGTTTATCTTGATGGGCGACAACGGGCCGCTCAACTATCATGTCAACACCGCCGACTGGGCTTATTGGTTGGGTGGCCAATCGACCATCCTCTGGGTCTGGGGCGGAATTCTGGTTTTTCTCACCGGCGTTTATGCATGGGCGACGGTTGCCTTTGGTCTTCGCTTTTCCAATCTCACCCATCGCGGGATATTGACGCACGGCCCCTACAGCTGGACCAAACATCCCGCCTATGTCGCGAAAAATGCCTATTGGTGGCTGGCAAGCATGCCGTTCTTGGTGACCTCGGGCAGCATCACCGATTTTGCGCGCAATACCGTATTGATGGCGGCGGTCAGCGCGGTCTATTATTGGCGCGCCAAGACTGAAGAAAAACATTTGCTGGGCGATCCTGCCTACAAGGATTATGCCGAGTGGATGGACCGCAACGCACCGATCCCGCGGCTTCTTAACTGGACAAAGCGGCGGATCGGCTGGTGGACCCCGGACCAGGGCCGCGCACCGGGAATCGAGCCAGCCGAATAGAATTGTCGCCGTTGGCCGAAGAGGCTAGTCGGTTGACATGACAGTGGTTGGAACGGACGGAAAGCACCGATGCTTCGGCGGACAGGCGGGCAAGGAATTTTACGGCGATTATCATGACCGGGAATGGGGCGTGCCGGTGCATGACGATCGGTTGCTGTTCGAAAACCTGATCCTTGAAGGCGCGCAGGCTGGGTTAAGCTGGGAAACGGTTCTGCGGAAACGCAATGGCTATCGCAGCGCCTTTCACGGATTTGATATCGGGCATTGCGCCGCTATGGACGATGACGAACTGGAATCTCTGCGGGACGATGCAGGCATCATCCGAAACCGGCTCAAGATTTACTCGGTCCGCAAGAACGCATTGGTCTTTCTGGAAATTCAGAGAGAATTTGGTAGTTTCGACACATGGCTTTGGAATCATCTGGAGGGTTCACCGCCGGTCAACCGGCCTGCTCGTTTCTCAGATATAGCGAGCACGTCCCCGATCAGCGATATAATCTCCAAGACGCTCAAAAAACGCGGTATGAGCTTCGTCGGCAGCACCATCATCTATGCCTATATGCAGGCGATCGGGATGACCGACGATCATCTTGCCGGATGCTGGAAAGCTTGATATCAAAGGTCTGAATACGAGATTGCAAAAGGTCGTCGATAGCTGCGAAGTTTGGGGCCATCGGCTTGGAGTGTACCGTCGCTCGGCAGCGGCCGGTCTTCAATGACTTGCCGGAAAACGCGAGCCTCGACATCCATTGGGACGCAGTATTAGTCGGGGCCACGCTTTCCGGCACAAACCTTTGGGTCGAAGGTGAATTTGGACATCGCCCAGAGATTATGTTTCTAACGCGACAGCAAACTATTGGTTCCATGGCTCGCGATATTCTGGCCGACTGTGTTCGAGTCATTTTACGGCATTCATCCTGCTGAAAAAGAGGCAATAATATCCGGAATCGCGGCGGGGCTATCCATTTTTTGAAGCGCTGAAATTGCGTCTGTGATGACCAGATTATATTGCGCGACGGGACCTTCCAGCGAGCACGGTTTTGCACCGATGGCCCGGATCAAGCCGTAAGCTTTCTTGTTGCTACGCAGGATGTCGACCCGCAAGTGTCGCAGCCCTTCGCAGTAGCAGTCGATGAATATCGCCATCATCAATATCCGCGCGACGCCCTGGCCGTGATATTGGTCTAGAACGGTGATGGCAAACTCGCCGGCGTCTTGGTTTCCTGCTTTGCGGAAAACATGCGCGGCGGCAATGGCGGGACGATCCTTCTCGTCCATATTGACCACTCCCCAAGCGAGGTGATTGATTCCATCAACGCTCGCCAACTTCTCAACAACCGATGG
Source organism: uncultured Parasphingorhabdus sp. (assembly GCA_965534715.1). GTDB lineage: Bacteria > Pseudomonadota > Alphaproteobacteria > Sphingomonadales > Sphingomonadaceae > Parasphingorhabdus. The sequence continues at coordinate 93,956 of CBETBW010000009.1, read as the reverse complement.
CGGAATGGTTTTGGAGCTGGAGAAAAAGCGCAGATAGCGGCTTTGGTCGGACAATTGGCTGATGCCCTGTTCGATGCGCTTTAGGTCGGAGTGGCGAACGCGACGCAGACAGACATGCGTGCCATTGTCGAGCCTGACCTCCACTGACTCGATCTGATTCTGAAACGACCGTGCCTCTGCCATTGATTTTTCCTTCACCTCGCCGGGATCACTGTGTGGCAGGTTGGTCTTCCACTCTTTTGGGAAGGATCGGCAAGAAATACCATCAGTTTTCTGGAGACGCGATGGGTAAGGGTTCCTTGAAAGTATGGGTCATGTAGGGGAAGGGGATCTCTATACCCGCTTCATCCAGTGCGCGTTTGACGGACCGGATCACAAGATCACGGCTTTCATGCATATCGCGCTGGGCCGAGCCCGACCACCAGCGCAGTTTGAAATCTACCGAACTGGAGTTGAACTCACAGGCGAAAATATCGATCGATTTTCCGTTATCGACGATATCCGAGGATTCCACGGCATTGCGAATCACGGTGCGCGCCTCTTCCAGATCGGTGTCATAGGAAACGCCGACCACAATTTCGTGGCGTCGCTGCTCTTGATCGGTCAAAATCTCGACGGGATTCTTGAACAGTATCGAGTTGGGGACAATGGTCAGTTCGTTGGACAGCTTTCGGATATGCGTTTCGCGGAGGAGGATTTGTTCCACTTTGCCTTCGATACCATCGCAGGCAATATAATCGCCGATCCGCATTTTTTCGCGCACCATGATCAAAATACCCGCAAGAAAATTTTCGAAAATGTCCTGAAAGGCGAAGCCAATTGCGACGGTGCCGACGCCAAGTCCGGCGATCAGGCTGCCAGGTGTTAAATCGGGCAGCAGGATGGTCAATGAAACCAGCAATCCGACCGTCCAAATTGCTATTCTGACCAGCGTGTCGACAAGTTCGCGAAGCGACGGTCGCATCGAGGTCCTGGCGGTCAGGCGATCGGCAATTTTTGAAGCAAATTTTGCGAGAATCCAGGTAAAGATCAGGAACAGAAGGGCGATGACGAGGCTGGGCAGCAGGCTGATGATGCCTTCCCACATGGATTGCAGTTGCGCGACTAATATTTCAAGGGTGTTCAGCGATTGATCTACTTGTTCATCCATGCACGCTAAACCCTCAACTACCAGTTTGGTTGCATATCAAAATGTTGCTACGGGAACCCTAACTGGACGCAGGGGTTGATCAACTATGGCGAACATTTTCAAACCCGGGGAAAATTGCTGGCGCGTGGAACACGCGCATCGCTCTGCGGTTCTTATCGATGGCGAGAATTATTTCCGTGCGGTGCGGAAATCTCTGGCGCAGGCAAAGCAGCGGATCATGCTGCTGGGTTGGGATTTCGATGAACGGGTGGAAATGCATGACACTTCCGAACATACGGACGGTCCTTTGCAGGTCGGCGCCTATTTCGACTGGCTGCTCCAGAAGAATCGTGATCTTGATATCTATGTGCTCCGTTGGGATACCGGTGCCCTGAAATCCTTTCTGCGGCTCAATGGTCTGGCGACGCTGATCCGCTGGTATTTTCATCCGCGGGTGCATTTCAAGCTCGATGGACATCATCCTGCGGGCGCGGCGCATCATCAGAAAATCATTGTGATAGACGAAGATACAGCTTTTTGTAGCGGCATTGATGTGGCGAATAACCGCTGGGACACCCGTTCCCATGAAGAAGGTCAGGAAAAGCGTCGTCAGCCGGATGGGAACGATGCGGGACCATGGCACGATGCGGCGATGGTGGTTCAGGGCGATGTGGCCCGTGCCCTTTCGGAATATGCCGAGCAGCACTGGCAGGATGCCGGCGGGAAGAAGCCAAAGCCGGTGACCGTGCAAGCCGACTGCTGGCCAGTAGGTCTGGATGCCGGTTTTACCGATTGTCCCATCGCCATCGCCCGCACGTTACCGGAAATGGATGACCAGAAACCCGTCCGCGAAATTGAGCAGCTTGGCCTCGATCTTATCGCCGCTGCGGAAAAATTTATTTATATAGAGAGCCAGTATTTTGCCTCTAACACGATTGCCCGTGCCATTGCAGACCGGCTCTCCGAGCCCACAGGGCCCGAAATCATTATCATCAATCCGCAAAGTGCGGAAGGCTGGCTGGAAGCCGAAATCATGAATTCTTCGCGTGCGCGGCTGTATGAAGCAGTGAAGGCGCGAGACAAATATGGGCGTTTTCGCATGTTCCACCCGTTTAATGACGCTGGTACGCCAATCTATGTTCACGCCAAGATACTGATCGTGGATGATCAGTATCTTCGTATCGGCTCATCCAATTTGAACAACCGTTCACTCGGCTTCGACAGTGAGTGTGACGTCGCGCTCGATGCTTCCGCAACGAAAAGTGGAACAGCGTCTGGCCAGATTGCCCGCATCCGAAACGATCTGCTGGCTGAACATCTGGGAACCGGCGAGAGCGATGTGCGCAAAATAATCTCTGAGACGGGTTCATTGATAGCGACGATAGAGGCTTGCCAAAAATTAACCCAAGAATCGGGTCGAGAACCGGACGGCTTGCTTCGATCTTATAAGACCCCCGATATCAACAGCGTGGAAGAGTGGCTGGCGGATAACGATATCCTCGACCCAGAGCGGGCCGATGATGTGTTTGCCGGCATAATTTAGCGGGTGTTTTAATCGGGTTGAATTGGGTCAGCCCCTTACCCAGTTGGGTCAGTTTGTTTCTTGTTCTGAATTTTCTTGATGATAATTCTTGCGGCAACCGAAATGGCTCCCGCCGCGATCGTTCTGATTATGTAACGCACGTCATTCTCCTCGCTATTCGATATGGTATTCATATTACTTACCAGCGGGAAGCGATTTGGTTGCAAAGGCAGGTCGCTTCATGCTCCTCTCTATCAGGCGCCAAAATCCATTGTCCATATGGCGACAATCAAGACGGTCGCACCCAAGGCCATTAAACCGGAAATAAGGCGCATATTATTGGGTTTAACCGGGGTGGCATGGTGCGAATTCAGTCTCGCCTGAACCGCGCAGCCATTACGCTGCGCCGCCCAGAAAATGAAAATTCCGATGATCATGAACAACGATGCAATCGCCTTCGGCACCCACAATGGTTCGAGTTTTCCGAACAGGGCGTTAAAACCCAGGCCGATGCCGACGGCCGCTAGGCCCGTTCGCATCCAACCGGCAAAGGTCCGCTCATTGGCCATGATCGTCCGATCCTCGGCCCACTCGGTGCGGTCTTCAGCGAGGTCTGTCCGTTCGTTCGCCAATGTATTTTTCGACGGTTCGCTGGCCATGATAATATCCTGTTTTTTTGAATGGACGGATTTTCGTTAGCTTAACAACAAAGCCCCGATATGCACCAGAGAGAGGTGCATATCGAGGCATGTTAAGTCAGTCAGAAGACTGTGGTTAGACAGCCGACGCGGCCCCTTTTGGTCCGACGAAGAACCACAGCAGCAGCCCAATAACCGGCAAGATCAGAATGATCAGGGACCAGATAACTTTGGCACCCAAGGAAGATCCGCTTCCCCAGACGCTGATCAGCGCCCATATATCCAGAGCCAAAATCAACAAGCCAATAATTCCATATTCCATGATAAAATCCTTTATTTGATGCTTACAGCGATAGTTGGTTTACGAAGTTGTGTCTTCGAGATGGTCGATGAGACGGCCGTCCGCTTTCAATTCGCCCTGAAAGTTCCGCAGTAATGTTCTGGCTCCGGCGGATAGCTCTTCCCGTTCGAGTGCGCTCTCGAATTTGTCGCGGAGATATTCCTCGCCATCATCAACTGCGTCAATTACCGCTTCGTCATTGTCACGCACGGCAGTACTGAGATTCATGAATACGCGATGGGCAGATGCCAAGATTGTCCCGTCGGCTTCGGGTGTACCGCCAAGCTGGGTTATCTCGTTGCGAACGGCAGCTGCCATGGCCCGACGAGAGGCAGCACGACGGGTGAAGAAATTTTTGAATGTATCGCGATCCGCAAGCTCGGCTGCTTTTTCATAACCGTCCGTGGAGTCGATCAGCGTTTCCAAAATATTGTTCAATATGTCCGTAGAAGTCTTGTTTGTCATATCATCCTCGTTTTGTAGTGACTATGATGGACCAACAATTGTCCGGCTCATCGGTTCCAAACTAAATTTTTCCCGGTGGCAGGAACTTTCGCTATGCTTCAACGTATTTGAAGGTTGCTGATTGGAGAATTATGTCCCTTTATCGCTGGTTGTTGGTCGTCGTCTTTTTGTCACCCGTCTTTTTCGGACCGACAACCGGCATTTCGTATGTCGGCGCGGCCCATGCGCAGATGCAATCGGCCGAACCGGTTGAAGAAGCGGAGCCTGCGATAGATCCGGCGGCGACCAGAAGCGTTGACACTGCCATTGCCGATCGGTTGCGCGGTATTTTCCAGGAGATCAATGGACTGGAAAGCGTCGCGGTGGCGGTTGATGCCGGCGTCGTTAGCCTGTCCGGGCCGATCGCGGACAATGCAACCGCTGACCGCGCCAAGGCGATTGCGCAACGCGTATCGGGCGTTGTCACGGTCGAAACCCGATTTGAACGCGATCTGTCGGTGGGCAGCAATGTTGAGCCGGTGGTCGACAAATTTGGGACAAGTTTGCAGAATTTTCTTTCCGCGCTCCCGCTCATCGGGATTGCCTTCCTAGTAACGATATTCGTGGGACTATTGGGGCATTTTTTCGCCTCGCGCACGAAGTTCTGGGAACGTGTGACGCCCAATATATTCTTGGCCGAACTGCTCGCGGGATTCGTTCGTATCGTCTTCATTGCTATCGGGATATTTATTGGACTGGACATTTTGAACGCGACCGCGTTGCTTGGTGCTGTGCTGGGCGGTGCCGGCGTGATCGGTTTGGCAGTCGGCTTTGCCCTGCGTGATACGGTCGACAATTATATGTCCAGTATCATGCTAAGCATCCGCCAACCGTTTCGCGCCAATGATCATGTGCTGATCGGCGAGCAGGAAGGCCGGGTCGTTCGGCTGACATCACGGGCAACGATTTTGATGACGCTGGACGGCAACCATTTGCGGATACCCAATGCTACCGTGTTCAAGGCGGAAATATTGAACTATTCCCGTAATCCGCAGCGCCGGTTCAGCTTCGAACTGGGGGTTGATGCCGATGACGATCCGGCAGCTGCCATCGAAACCGGATTGCAGGCAATCAACGAACAGGAATTCGTGCTGGACGACCCTGAAGCGACAGCAGAAATACGGCAAGTCGGGGATTCAAACATCCTGATCGTATTCCACGGGTGGATCGACCAGCACGAAAGCGATTTCTTAAAGGCAAGGGGCGCAGCGATCCGGGTTACCAAAAATGCTCTGGAAGAGGCCGGTTTTGCGCTGCCGGAGCCGATATATCGTTTGCGGTTCGACAACGGGCCACCACTCACGGTCGAGGAGTTTAGCAAGGGCATATCAAGCAAGGCAGCTACCGAGCAGCCAACGAAAGCGTCGGCGGACAAAGCGTTCGATGTATCGCCAGAGGATCATGTAGAGAAATTGGTGGATTCGGAGCGGTCCGGACAGGACTCGGCGGATCTGTTGGACGACCAGCAACCAGTTGAATGATGGCCGCTCGGGTTAACCTATGTTAAGGCAAAGCATAATCAAAGCGCCTAAACGGCGTTTCAATTATAGGTCGGGCTACGAAAACCACCGCCAAGAGAAGGTTATCTGTGTCCTCCCCTTTGATTACCTCCCTGATTTATGTGAGCACGGCTAGAGCTGGCTTAAGCCTGGATGATTTTCTGGGGATCATGGCAGTTTCGCAACGCAATAATCAGCGCTTCGGAATTACCGGTCTGCTGGTATTTAACGGCATTAATTTTATGCAATGTCTCGAAGGCGATCGGGCCGCGACCAATGATCGTCTGCACCATATCGGATTGGATGATCGCCATAGTGGCATCACCGTTGTCAACCGACGAGAAGCGGCGAGCCGACAATTTGCCGGATGGCATATGGCCGGGCGATATTTATCGGCGGAGGAAGGCCTGGGGCAGGCCGGCCTCTTGGAAACCCTGTCCGATGAGTCGGTTGCCGATGCGACAAGGACAATTTTCCAGAGTTTTCGTTCTCTTGGCGGCAGCCTGCCGGGACAATAAGCGCCACCGTATAACGAAATGCGGTGGTTATCCCGCTCCCCTTGCTGTTAGTGTCTTGTAGTGTCTTGAACCTCCGTTGAGCTCAAACAGCGGTCTTGCCCTCTGCCGATTTTTCTTTGGCTTTTTTCAGGTCTTCTGCTTCGTCGCCATCCAGAGCCTGTGCTGCTTCCTTCGCCTTGCCTTCAACATCGCCAGTCTCGGCGAATTCGTGTTGGGCTTCCTGAAACCGGCGAGAACCTTCGCGGCTGCCTTCGCCTTCCATCTTGAGGTTGGATTTTCGTTCTGTTCTATCTGGCATTGCCAAAATCTCCGAGTTAGAGTTTATTCCTCCACTAAAGAAACCACCATTCGCGCAGATCGTTCCCGGCGATTAGACATTGTCGGCAAAAATTTATATGCAACCTTTACGGACATCATGTGTTTTCTCTGCAAGCAAACAAAATCGAGGCATAGTTTGGCGAACCCAGATAAACATCTGACTGATTCACCGAAAGCCGGTGATGGGACAAAAAGCCAAAGGACGTGCTGGTGAAAAGCAAGGAAGACATGCAACAGAGATTGGGCCTTGGCCTCAAAAATATGTACTTAAGCGTTCTGGAAGAACCGCTCCCGGACGATATGCTGGCACTTTTGGATCAGTTGGACGATGATGACGATGAAGAATCGCACACCAGTCGGCCGGACCCCAATGAATAAGCAACAGGCTTTACCCTCCGCGCAGTTCAAACAGCAGTTGGCGGAAGCCATACCGCATTTGCGCGCCTTCGGGCGAAGCCTGTCCGGCGACCGGGACCTGGCAGATGATCTGGTCCAGGACACGTTGTTGAAAGCGTGGGCTGCCCGGGATCGCTTCATTGCGGGCACCTCGATGCGCGCATGGACATTTGTCATTTTGCGGAACACCTTTTTTTCCGGCATGCGCAGAAAGAAATTCACCGGCAACTATGATGAGCTGGTAGCGGAACGGATATTGTCTGCACCAGCATCGCAGCAAGATCCGTTGCACCTGGCAGATTTGCAGCGCGGACTCATGGAATTGTCCGATGACCAAAGAGAAGCGATAATCCTGGTTGGTGCCGGCGGATATTCCTATGAAGAGGCTGCTGAAATCGCCAACTGCGCTATCGGCACGATGAAGAGCCGCGTATCCCGTGCACGCAAGACACTTGAAGATATCTTGGAAGAAGGCCGATTCACTTCTGCGTCAGAGGGTCATGATAATCAGACTGCAACGGCGCTTGAAAACATCATTGGTGCGGTAGAGAAAATCGCTTCCTAGCGCCTCTTCTCTAGGGCCGATCATGGTTGTAGAAAGTAAATCACCACGCCCAGACCGATCACAGCTAGCGGCAACGACCATGCGAGCGTTTGACGGTTCAACTTGCGTGAACTGGCTTGGCGCGCTTTGTCTGGATCGATAGGGGACATGGATTCCCTTATGCCGGTTGCGCGGCGGTTGAAAAGAATAGTGCCTGACTAATCGCTGCGCGGATGGCATTGGGCTGGAATGGTTTGGTTATGAGAAATGTCGGTTCGGGGCGTTCGCCAGTGAGCAGGCGCTCGGGAAATGCGGTGATGAAAATTACCGGCACCGAGATCTGGTCCAAAATGTCCTTCACAGCATCTATTCCCGAACTTCCGTCTGCCAATTGAATATCGGCGAGGACCAAGGTCGGCTTGGCTTTCTCGACCGCTTCCAGCGCGCCCTTGTGGGTCGTTGCGGTTCCGCAGACACGGTGTCCCAAGCCCGAAACGATCTGCTGTAATTCCATCGAAATCAGTGCCTCATCCTCGATTATCAGCACGTCTGACCGGATTTCGTTGTCGATATCGGCAATTGCATCTTCCAGCAAATCATTGATCGAATTTTCACCGACATCCGCAATTTTTGCAACTTCGCTGACCGAAAAGCCTTCTAGTGCGGTCAGTAGTAGCACCTGACGACTGATCGGCGGGATAGCGTTCAAGCGGCTTTGCGCGGTGTTATCGTCCGGATTTTCTGGCAGTCCTACGTTGGCGCTTTCCCAAATACGGGAAAAAACCCGATAGAGTTGAACGCGGACATTGTCATCGTCTGACACAGATGCTGGATCAGCGATGATCGCCTCAAGCGTTGCTTTGACAAATGCGTCACCGCTTTTTTGGCTGCCCGTCAATGCTCGCGCATAGCGTCGCAGATAAGGCAAATGCGGTCTCAGAATTTCAGCTAGCGACATATATTTGTATCTCCATGATGGGTTCCAACGCGTGATGTCAAAAAGAGTTGCACAAAAAATTTCAACCAGTCGGAATGCGCGAGGCATCCCGATATTGACACCGGCACGGAACCATTTGCGTATCCAATGGTATACTCTTTATGAAACAGATAATTCAGATAATTCAATTGAAACAGGAGCTAATGGAATGACGGGTAATTATTCAGAAGAAATGAGTGCGGTGAAGTCAGATCTGCAAACGTTGAAAACCGATCTGACAAAGTTGACCAACTCCGTCAAGGCTGACGCCCAAGCCAACGCATCAGAATTGCGCGACAATGCGAAAACAAAGTTCAAGGCCGCGCAGAATAATGCGATGGAAGCCGGCACAAAGGGTCGAAAAAAAGCGCAAGTAACGATCAAGAATAATCCGATCGTCAGTATTGCTGCTACAGCAGGGCTTGGCCTGCTTGTCGGCGCTTTGATGGCCAGACGATAAACGATTTGGAATTGAGGAGTAGAAGAGGCGACGGCGCCAATGTTTCCGTCGCCTTTTTTTACGTTAGCCTGAAGGCCATGATTGCAATCCGGACCATCGACAAAATTGCTTCAGTCTGATTGCTCACCGGCAATATCAGCCCTGGCCAGTTTCCAAGTCCGAAACAGCATTTCAATGCCGATAAACTTGATCAACTGATATAATGTTTCGCGATCATTGTCATTCATGCAAAGACCCCCCTTTTATACCTATCCCTATCGGGATACTGTGTTGGCCGCGGGCGGTTCGTGCCATTGGTTCCGCCTCGCATACAACGAGATCGCGAGTTGACCGTTTGTAAGTTGATCGCTTCAAGGGACGGGGGAGAAAAGGATCAGATATGAGCGCGGGTCACCCTAGGAGCGACAAGCTACAGCCATCGATGGATAGCGAACGGTTAGCGGCACTGGACAGTTATCAGATAATGGATAGCGCGCCGGAGGAGGCCTTTGACCGTATTACGCGGTTGGTTGCCGATATTTTTGCAGCGCCAATGGCATCGATCTCTTTTTTCGATGAAGACCGTGAATGGTTCAAATCTGCGGTAGGCTTGACAGTATCGCATACTGACCGGCCTATCTCCTTGTCCGCAGATTTGATTGAACGGCGCGAGCCAGTGGTGTTTGAGGATTTAACAAATGAACCGCGGTTCGAGGACAATCCTCTGGTCATCGGTGATTCGTCCATTCGCTTCTACGCCGGTGCTCCGTTGATCGGCCCCAATGGAACGGTTTTGGGAGCACTATGGATTGGGGACACGGTTCCCCGGTTTCGGATAACAAAAAACCAGCTCAATCAGCTCCGGAGCATCGCTGATATCGTGATGAGTGAAATGGAGTTGCGCCGTGAAATTTTTTTGCGGGAACAAGCGCAAAAAAATGCGGCCACCGATCGATCCAATCTGGATCTCACTTTGGCTCTCAGCGATATTGCCAGCTTTCGGATCGATCTTGAAACGGGGTTGATCGAGTGGGGCGGTGCCTACATGAAAATCTGGGGAGACGATGCCGGCGAAGCAATGACGGAAGTGGAATCCGCATTCACCCGAGTCCATACTGAAGATCGTCAGAACGTGCGGGACGCCATGAGCGCAGCAACGGCACCGGGTGAAAAATATGAAGTGCGTTTTCGTATTGTATTGCCCTCGGGAGAAATCCGCTGGGTGGAAGGATATGGCGACTATCTTGAAGTAAACGGGCGTCCAACACTGACCGGCATCAATAAGGATATTACCCATTCCGTCGACCAGCAGGAACAGCTGCGACTCCACACGCGCGAACTCCATCATCGCCTGCGCAACCTTTTCGCGACGCTGCAATCGATCATGTCGCTGACGAAAAATTCGGCAACGTCGATTGACGACTATATCGAACGGATCACAAGCCGTCTCAGCGCGCTCAACCGGGCCCAGCAAATCCTGCTCGATACGAACTTCGTGACGGGTTCCTTTGCGGCACTGGTGAGAGATCTCTGTCAGACCTATCCGGGAGTGCGCTGGTCGGGCCCCGACTTCTCACTTTCGGAAAATGCGATGGTGTCAATTTCGCTTGTCCTCAACGAATTGGCGACCAATGCGGCCAAATATGGCGCGCTGACCACGGGCAAAGGCCTCGTAAAGATCGACTGGACTGTCCAGTCCGAGGATGGCCAGAATATCGTCAATCTATGCTGGTCGGAACGTGGCGGGCCCAGCGTGGACGCAGAGGCCTCCGGCTCCGGCTTCGGTTCTTCGCTGATCGATCATAGCATTACTCGCAACTTGCGGGGAGAGATCAAAAGAGACTGGACGGAGGATGGGCTCCTGTGCACCATTGCGTTTCCGGTTCCAGAAGATGGAGTCCAATAGTGGCACAAAAGGCCTTGCTGCGGCGGATATCCTTTTATGCCGACCTTGACAGTGCTGACCAGCAGGTGATCATGCAGCTCGAAGGGCGTGAGCAGAGCTTCGAGAAAAATTTTGAAATTGTCGATGCCGGTCAGGAACTTGATTGCGTTTTAATCGTCAAGCAAGGCTGGGCAATTCGGTACAAGTCTCTCGAAGATGGCAGGCGTCAGGTGCTGAACGTGTTGTTGCCGGGAGATATGTTCGATTTGCAGGTTCTGGTAGCCGCCGAAGCCGATCATTCTGTTAAAACCGTCACCAGCTTGACGGGCTTGTCCGTCAGACCGTCGGTATTTCGCCGACTGCTCACCGAGTCCGGGAAATTGACTCTCGCATTCTGGTGGATGCAGGTTCAGGAGGAGGCCTTCTTGCGAGAGCAGATCGTCCGAAACGGACAACAGACAGCCCGGGAAAGAATAGGACATTTTCTCCTCGAGCTACATCGGCGGGTGCAAATTGCTGGCGAGGGTACTCGTGACGGGTTTCGCGCACCGCTGACGCAAACTGTCATCGCAGATGCGCTGGGTTTGACTCCGATCCATACCAATCGGATACTCCGGCAACTGGAACGCGATGGCCTGCTGGAACGGACCAATGGCTGGATTCTGTTCAAGGACGCAGCCCGGCTTGCCGAGATCAGTCAATTTGATCCAGCCTATTTTCATCTCGACGCCTTTCGTTTGCGCTTAGGCCGCGAGTAAATTTCCATTGCGGTGGAACCCGATGTTAGATACGTGCGTTGCACATACCGAACCAATGAAGGGAGTTCATTATGAATAAAATTGCAATTGCTGCGGCCATGGTCGCTGGCTTGGCGCTTTCAGGCTGTGAAGCCAAAGTCACAGAAGAAGGCGAAATGCCCTCCGTAGATGTTGATGTTTCCGGCGATGCGGGCAACCTGCCTGAGATCGACGTGGAAACAGCCGATGTAGAAGTCGGTACGGAAGAAGTTACCGTGGAAGTTCCTGACGTGGACGTGAAAATGCCTTCGGAAGAATAGTTTCTGAAAATTGAGTAAACGAGAATGGCCAGGCAATATGTCCTGGCCATTTTTTTGCCTTACGAATCGTTAGCCGGCAGAATCCCGGCAAGCGGCGCAGCTATGACAAGGCAGTGATTGGAAGTTGGCTGGGAAACTCGTCCGTCAGTAAACGGGGGGGATACGAGACGGCAAATTTCCCAGCCGGTTCTTTGGGAATGAAGGCAACTCCGGGTCGTGGGTTAACAATCATCCAAAGCATACAACTTTCTGCGCAGTCATTGGTTCCCTGTAAATTGAACTTTTTTCTGTTCGGGTCTGAACTGGAAAAAACGCGGCAATTCAGTGCTTTTGCGTTTGGCTATCCGATGCACCAAGTCGCTTACCCGCGGTTTGGAAGTGACTGCGCCGAGCTTAATGATGCAACCGATTGCGGGTTCATGCGTCTAGTCAGGAGACAATAATGATGGAGATGATATGACCGACATTTTTAGCCGTCTGAAGCAAGATCATGACCGTCACCGCAAGATGCTCGACCGTGTCGCAGATACAAGCGGTGACAGCAAGGAGCGCCGCGAGGCTTTTGAACAGTTGCGGATCGACGTTTCCGCCCATGCCAACGCCGAAGAACAGTCCTTATACGCCGAAATGCTAGGCAGACCTGATTTGCAGGACAAGGGACGTCATTCGGTTGCCGAACACAAGGAAGTGGATGAATATTTCGAGGATCTGGTCAGCAAGGATTTCGACAGTACCGGCTGGCTCACGCGGTTCAAGACCCTCAAGCACCGGCTCGAGCATCATATGGACGAAGAAGAAAATGAGATTTTCGCAGCTGCCAAAAAAGATCTTAGCAAACAGCGGGCGAAAGAACTGACAAAGATTTTCGATGATCGCAAACCAGTGGAAAAACAAGAAGTTGCCTGACGAACTGTTGGGCACACGGGAGCGCGAATATGCTGGCTGACTGGACAGGCACGGGCTGGGCGGACGTCGCGCTGATCGCCCTTTCCGCGTGCGCGATGTACGTAGCGGTGATCCTGCTCACCCGGTTGGCCGGTGTACGGAGCTTTTCCAAAATGAGCGGTTTTGACTTTGCCGTTACGGTCGCGATCGGGTCGGTGCTTGGTTCGGTCATCCTGTCCAAAAACCCACCGATAGGCAATGGCGTTGCCGCGCTGATTTTTTTGTTTGGCCTTCAGATCGGGATGGCGGTGTTGAGAAGCCGGTTTCCCGGTCTGCAATTGCTGGCCGATAACAAGCCGCGGCTCATCATGATCGGCCATGAAATCCAGTACGATCAGTTGAAAAAAGCAAAAATGACCGAAAGCGATCTCTGGGGGAAACTGCGCGAAGCGAATGTCTTTCAGTTTTCCCAAGTATTGGCTGTGATTGCAGAGACAACCGGAGATGTTTCCGTTTTGCACACCAGTGATGATGTGCGGGATGTTCAACCCGAACTATTGCGCGGGGTAGTCGCCGGTGAGCGCTACGACCGAAAAACGCACCGGTAGGACTGTCCCGTGAATATTCCCAGGAAATAGCGACAAACCAAAGCTATCGCGCCATGCCCCGCACGCATGCCAGGAATTTGCAGAGCCAGTTCGAACAATATTAAATGCTCAGCAACTAGCCCCAGACAGATTGGAATCTGACTTTACTACCAGTCAGATCCGCCACGGTAAATCCATCGAGGTGTCGCAGGAACGCTTCAACCCCGTCGGCCAAGACATGCCGCAAACCGCAGACTGGGGTGATAACGCACGCATTGCTCGATTTATCGAAACATTCCACAAAGGTTCCGTAATCTTCGAAAGTGCGGACGACCGCGCCGACATTGATTTTGTCGGCGGGTTGGTTCAGCAATAATCCACCGCTGCGACCGCGAACGCTGTCGACAAAACCTTCCGCCACCAATCGCTGGGCAACTTTCATCAAATGATTCTTCGAGATCCCGTATTGCCGGGCAATTGCGGCGATGGAATGATGACCTTCATTGGCGGCCAAATACATCAATGTGCGAAGCGCATAGTCGGTCTGGACGGATAATCTCATAAAACATGTATATCATATATTGCTATTAATCACCAAGCGGTATAAACAGTGTATATGAAATATACCTTATCCGAGTCGGGATCATGACCGAAGTCAGCTATGCTGAACGCGCCAGAGCAAAGAAGACCGCTCAAGCCAATGCGATTGGCATAGATGATGCTTTGATTTCCAATCTGGTCGAGACTTTTTATGGAGCCGTTCGCAGCGATGAACTGCTGGGGCCTATTTTTGAGGCCCATGTCGCGGACTGGACGCCGCACCTCGCACGGATGAAAGATTTCTGGGCTTCGGTAACACTGGAGTCTGGTCGTTTCCGCGGCAATCCCATGCTCAAGCATATTGCGGTTGGTGGCCTCGATCAGGTGCATTTTGACCGCTGGCTCGTCCTTTGGAAGCAAACGCTCGATGCCGTTGTCCCCAATGATGCTGCCGCGCAGGTGTTTCGCGAGGCTGCCGGACGTATCGCCGAAAGCCTGCTGACCGGCATCAAAGTCCAGCGCGGCGGTCTGGATGCCATTTCGAACTAATAGGAGAAGCGATCATGTTGATGGATTTTCAGATGGAAGGCGGCCAAGCGGTTGCCGCTGAAATCATGGCGGAAATGGAAGACGTGTCTGAAAGCAACAGCCCGCCGTCGCATGAAATTCGGACCTTTGAACTACCCAGTTCGGTCTGGGTCACGATGTTTGGTTCCTATGCTGTTTTCTTCGCAGCACTTTTCGTGGCCACCGGTCACGGCATGGCTGCCATATTCGTGCTGGTGGTCAGCATAGCCTATACCGTCATGTATTTTGGTGTCGCAGCCATATTGAACAGCCTGACCGCAGCCGAGCGCAAAGCTTTACCTCCGCGTGATTCCATCGGTGGTATACAGACTCAAACGGGATGGATGGACACTACTGCGGCAAATGCACAGATTTTGACGGTGCCGATATTGGTGGCGGTCTTTGCTTGCGCCTTTGCCATCATCCGCGTCTTGATCTGATGACCGTCGCATCCAAATCTGTCGCTCCTTACGGTTCTTCACCGATATTCGATGAACATAGTCTGCCGGATTCCTTGCGCAATAATCATAGCACCAAGGATGGAACCTGGGCCTTGCTGCGGGTGTTGGAAGGCGAGGTGGAACTTGTCTTTCTCGATCCGCCATCCAGCCGGCCAGTAACGGTCGATGATCCCGCGCCGATTCCTCCGCAGTCGCCGCATTTTGTCAAGCTTCGCGGTCCGATGAAACTGCAAGTGGAATTCTATCGACAGTATCCGCTGGGAACTGACGAAGCCAAGGTTTGATGACGATTATTCGTTCGCGCCGTTTGCGTCAACTTCGTGCTCCCAAACCTCGCTTGCAGCCGCTTCGGCAGCTTTGTTCGCATCGGCAGTGGCCGCAGCAGCCTTGATCACGGCTTTTTGGGCCGACAGAGCGGCTTCCTTTGCCGCATCGACATCAGATTGCAATCCGGCCTTCATCGACTCATTTGCTTTGCGCGTTGCTTCGCTGGCCGTCGCAACCGCCGTTTTCACCAGTTCTTCTGCTTTTTTCGCGTTTTCATTTACAGCCGTATCAACTTTTGCGTTCGCCCCCATGATATGTGCTTCCGCGCGCTTGACGGTGGCCTCCGCCTTGGCCGCCATTAGTGCGGCTGCTTCTTTATCACTTTGTTGTTCGGAACAGACAGCCAGTTTGGCGGCTATCACTGCCATTTTTGCATCATCATTCGCTTCCCGGGCAGCCGTGCCGGCCGGCGTCATATCCGCCATATCCTCCATTGCTCCTGTTTCGCTCGCGCCGCTTTCGAGCCGATCATCGGATTCAGCTTTCTGGGTGCAACCTTGAATAGACATGAGCACCGTCAGTGCAGCGCCAACGGTTGAGATTGTCTTTTTCATAATGTGGTCTCCATGACGATGGTGATGACGCGATGAAGCATGACTGCATCCATCACCGGGAATCCAATCACCATTCAATATTGGCGGTGTCTTGTAATTACGTATTTTCCACTAGCGGGCGATCAGTATCGGGACCCGTTCCAAATATCGGGACCTCTATTGCAAAACCGCAGCCTGATATCGCCTCTACCGGACAAGATAATCTAACGGCTTTGGAAAATTATTGTACATCAGCAGCAAAGGCGCTGTCTGCAGCCGGGGCGCCATGCGAAGGGACTGGCAAGGTGCATGCGGTTACCATGTTAATGGAGATAGCTCGTCGCCTGTCTATGGTGTCGAGACGCTGCACGGCTATGATGCTTCTTCTAGAGAGCAAGGCTGGCTCTCACCTGCTGCAAGCCCAGAATTACATATTTACGTATTGTACCGTATATTCTCTCCATCACACCCTGGCTAAGAGCGCCTAACTACCCTGTTTACACGTATCAACGTTCTTGCTTGGGCTTTTCCAAGCACCAAAGAACGTAGAAGAAATACCGGCAATGGGTTGTAATTCATTGCCGGATTATACGGGATGCCGCTGGACTGGATTTTTTCTAAATTCACATTCCGGTCTAGCGGCTTCTCGATTGATCGCGGCGCTGACCTATATCGGTGCAAGTCATCTGCTACCGTGTGCTGAACGTGAGGAACTACATCATAGCTTGCGACCCTCTTGCCACCCAAATATCGGTCGCAGCCGCAATTCCGCAGTTCCTTGCGGTGCCTATCGAGCTTGCAGGCTCTCCAGGGCTTGATTGACTTCCTGAAGACGGTCATCATTTCTTTCTGGCGCCATGCCTTCATTGGACGCAATTTCCAGTTGCTTCTCGCTATAGGCCCAGCGCCTCAAAATATCGGCTTTGATCGCGTCTGGCAGATCTGTTGCCATCAATTTTGCCGGTGTCTGAAATACGCGGGCGGGATTGGTCAATATGGTTCCGAGATCCCATCCATGGGCTTTTGCCTCGGATTGCATGGACTCCTGATAGATATCCCTGTCTATCCGTGCCTTGATATCCGTCTCGCTGGGCAAAACCTCACCGGAAATATAATATTCATCATCCGCAAGACGTGCATAAGGCACATTGCGATAGGTTAGCAGTTCGGCATCCGAATTGGCGACACTATAGCGATCTTCCAGAACATCATGCGTAGCGGGCAGATCATGTATATGGACGTCCAGTCCGGAATGATCGGACAATATCTTTTTCGCCGTTTGCTCGCCATCAGCATTCCAGGTCCGTACCCATAGCAGCAATCCCCCGTGCTCCAGTTGTTCCGAAATATAGTCGGCGTGATGCTGGCCGATTATCCTGGCCAGAACAGCACCAATCGCGCCGCCGCCAACGCCGCCAGCGACTGCGGCGATTATCGCAGCACCGATAGCGCCACCCGACGCCACTACTGCCGTCAATGTTGCAAGCGCACCGACATAGATGAGGCCACCAAAAACCCCGCCTTCGGCATCACCTCTGGATTCGGTCGAGATATAGGCGGTCGTAGGAACGGCGGGATCATCTTCCAGTTCTCGGACAGAAGTGAAGCTGTGTTCCAGTTCCTTTTCCACCGAAGAGACTGGAGCGAGCAGGCTGATTTCGGATCGACTGAAACCGTGGAGCAACAGATCATCGACTGCTGCCCGCAGCGCCTGTTCTGTTTGGAAAACGCCGACTGCTTCACGGACTGTTGGGATTTTTATATCATTCATCGGAGTTCTCCAAGTTTAACCGGAAGTTGGCGCTATCAGCACGTCCCTCGCTCATTCAGCTGTCGGCATAACGTTTTACACAGCGCTCAAAGGCGGGCTTGTGCCGCAACTCCGAGGCATCTCTCAGCCGCTTCATCACTGCGGAAATATTAGAATAACCGGAAACGGCCGGGAGCAATTCCTCATCATAGAGCCGCACATTTTCAATCTCGCCGTCTACGCTTAATCTGCATAGCGTTCGCAAATCAGCCGTCGCGAATATGGGATCAGCTTCCACCACGTTCTCTGGTACCGGAATATCAAGCGAATCATAAAGATTGAGAAGCGCGCCGATATGGCGTTTTTCCGCGCCAGCGATATTCACAAACGGTCGCACCGGGCCAAAACGATCCAGCACCACTTGATAATTTGACACCGCACTGCGTTCATCGGCTAAAGCAGCGTCCATTGCCGCGATAACGCTTTCCGGAACAGGCTGCTTGTTGTCTTGATGAGCGCCTTCATCCGCCCCACGGGCCCGGCAACCACGGCCTTGCCCTCTTTTCCTGATGTGTCTTTGTCGTGGCATAGGATTTCTCGTCTTCGCGGGGATAGGCAAGTGCAGAACTTTTTCCTGAAATCAGGTAGCGCTTGCCTTCGTAGAAGATGGCTGGATGAATTTTTTGACTGCACTTGCAACCATCACCAGTGTCCAGCCGGAGATCATGATGTTGATTCCGGCGAGCAGACCCAGGGCCCAGAGCGCTGAGGATGGTAATTGCCACCACAGCAATATACCGACCGCAATCGCAGCGATGCCGTTAAACAATACCCAAATCCAGCCGCCTGACGGGCGCATCTGGAAGGCGAATATCGCTTTCAATATGCCTTCTGCGAGAAAAGCAGCCGCGACAATCAAGGTGAGGACGAAAATGCCTTCGATTGGCCTTGCGAACAGGGCGATGCCAGCCACTAACCAGACGACGCCGACGAGCAACATGAGCAGAAACCTGCCCCATTTTTGATAGGTGAAGGCGTGAATAATCTGCGCAATCCCGGCGAAGACCAGCAAGATGGCAATGCAAATCGCTACGCCATAGCTGCTGATCATCGGAAAGATGATCGCACCGGCTCCGGCAAGGATCATGATAATCCCGGTGGCCATCATCCAACTACGACTGCCGGACATATAGCTTTCGAAAGCTGTTAAATCAGATTGGTTGGCAGAGGGCATGTAAAGCTCCACGTTTGAAATGAGAATGCCAATTCCGCACCGCCGCAAGGGAGGAGGATGGGGCGATACGGAACTGGCTTTTCTGCAAAGCCCCAATCCCATCGGGATCGGGACCGAGCAAATTAACAACACCTATATGCGGGACATCCAGCATCCGCGAAATACGTAGAAGCCCATAGTAGATCGGTGATCGCCGCAGTCGCGCAGCCCGAGCAGACATGGAGTCGGCATGCGGAAACGAATTCGTACACGCCGCCTTTTACTTTGGCAGACGCCCGAACTGGACACCAGCGGATCCCACGGCATTCCGCAAATACGCAGCATTACGTATTACTGGGCGGCTGGCCAGGCCATAAAAGCGGGCGGGTTCTTGCAAGAAGGAAACCGCGTGGCACAATTTCCGGCTCTGTTTCGCAAGCAGTATACAAGGAAAATATCTGCGGCGGATGATCCGGTGCGTGAAGATATTGCGACGGGACAGCAGAACTGGTCCGGTCAGGGTTGCGAGACGGTTGCAGAAAACCTGGATGCTGATCTAACGGACGGACTAACCGATGTGCAGGCCAGCCACCGGCTGGATCGTTATGGCCCCAATATGCTTCCCGAACATCGCGGGCGCAGCATCGGCCAGCTCCTTCTCGCCCAGATTAACGATGCGATGATCTTGCTGCTGCTGGCGGCAGCGGTTGTTGCAGCGTCGATTGGAGAAGTGCGTGATTCCCTAATGATCGCCGCCATCCTGCTGATCAATGCAGCGATTGGTATATTCCACGAAATACGCGCGCAAAAGGCGATGGCAGCGCTAAAATTGATGGTGCCCGATGATGTCATTGTCGTTCGCTCCGGTACGTCCCGGACCTGTCACGCTCGTGATCTGGTGCCGGGTGATCTTGTCCAGATCGATGCTGGGAGCCGTGTTCCGGCGGATATGAGGCTGACCGCAACCAGTGATTTGCAGCTGGATGAATCTGCCTTGACCGGGGAATCACTTCCCACGCAAAAAACCGTGCAAATTATCACCGGCGACAATCTCCCGTTGGGCGATCAGACCAACATGGCGTTTTCCGGCACATCGGTAACGCGCGGTAGCGCAATCGGCTTGGTCGTGGCGACGGGTTCCCGCAGCGAGATCGGCAAAATTGCCGGTTTGATGGAGCGCCAGACGCCCACTCCGACCCCGTTGCAACAACGTCTGACGACGGTCAGCCGGAAACTGGCGATTGCGGCAATCATTGTCTGTATCATCATATTCGCGACGGGGATTTTGCAGGGGCATCCACCCCTGCTCATGTTCATGACTGCGGCCAGCGTTGCGGTTGCCGCCATGCCCGAGTCACTGCCTGCCGTTGTCACGGTTCTGCTGGCCATCGGGGCCAGAAAAATGGCCCGTCACAATGCGCTGATCCGAAGGTTGCCTGCCGTCGAGACACTCGGTTCTGTCACCTATATCTGTACCGACAAGACCGGCACGCTGACGCAAAACAAGATGCACGTTGTCGAGGCTGTGAGCGATAATGAACCTGAAATGTTGAGGTCGATGGCCCTGTGTAACGAAGTCGAAAGTGACGGAACGGAAGGCCCGCGCGGAGAACCGACCGAGCTTGCGCTGGCCCTGCATGCCCGCGAGATGGGCTACAAGCGGAAGGAACTTGAAGCATCGCATCCCCGCGAAAAGACGTTTGCCTTTTCCTCCGAGCGCAAACGAATGACCACTGTTCATGGATCCCTATCCGGGGGCTTTGTCTCTTATACCAAGGGTGCGCCTGAAGTGGTCCTTGCTTCGTCGCGGCAATGGCAGGAAAAAGCCGAGGCGCTTGCTGCCAAGGGGATGCGGGTCTTGGCATTTGCACGCCGGGAAACCGACGAAATTCTGGAATCTGATGATGTTGGTCCAGCTATGCAAATTCTCGGACTGGTCGGATTGCAAGACCCACCGCGCGATGAATCCGCAGCCGCCGTCGCAGCTTGTAGATCGGCGGGGATCGAACCGGTGATGATTACCGGCGACCATCCGCAGACCGCGCTTGCGATAGCCGTAAAAATTGGTCTGGCTGAAGCGTCTGACCATGTCATCACCGGAGCGGAACTGAGTGATCTTGACGAGAGCGAATTCGCTGCCAGGGTGCTGTTCAGCAAAATATACGCGCGCGTCGATCCGGCCCAGAAAATCCGTATCGTAGAAGCGCTCCAGAACCAGAAGCAATATGTCGCGATGACCGGGGACGGGGTCAATGATGCACCTGCCCTGGCGGCCGCGGAGATTGGCGTGGCGATGGGCGAGGGCGGAACTGACGTTGCGCGTGAAGCGGCCGATCTGATCCTGCTCGATGACAATTTCTCATCCATTGTCGCGGCTGTCCGCGAAGGGCGACGGGTGTTTGACAATATCCGTAAGTTCATCCGCTATATTCTCGCGTGTAACCTCGCCGAGGTGTTGACAATTTTCTTCGCGCCACTGCTTGGCCTGCCGCTGCCCTTGCTGCCACTGCAGATATTATGGATCAATCTCGTCACCGATGGATTGCCGGGCCTTGCACTGGCGGCGGAGAAGGCAGAGCCTGATATCATGGCGCGTCCACCTGTTCCGCCAACCCAAGGTCTGTTCGACCGCAATATGTGGCTACATATCATCATATTCGGAGCCTTCATGGCGGCTGTCACACTCGCGGTACAATATGAGGCTTTGGCTGATGGAAACGAAAACTGGCAGACCATGGTGTTCACCATTCTCACCTTCCTGCAACTGGGTCAGGCATTTGCGGTTCGCTCCGAAAAACGTTCGGTCTTTTTCACCAATCCGTTTGAAAACCCGTTTCTGGTTGGCGCCGTTTTGGCTAGCGCAGCGTTGCATCTGCTGATCATATATACGCCGGTTGGGCAAAGCCTGTTCAACACAGCGCCGCTCAGCGCGCGCGACCTCGGCATTTGCCTTGTCGCTTCATTGGCCGGTCTGATGTTGTCGGAGCTATGGAAGCTGTTTCGCTGGCGTCTGAAACCGGCGCTAGTGAAGCCGCGGTGAGCATCCGTGATCTGTTTGCAGAACCCTTACGTCATTTTTCTCAGTGCCAAGTAGCGCATAGTGCGAATCATATCGCGCTAAGGAGCTTTACGGATACCGATAGGCTACCCCCGTTGGTTAGACAGAAGCCCTAAATCCACCAAAGGACTTCTTATGCTCCCACGAGAAACCCTAACACCCAGAGCTGAAACTGCTGAGCCGGTAAAACCAAAACACGCAGTAAACGCCAGCGACTATATTTCACTAACCACGCGGACCGGGTTTGAATTTTATGTCCGGCCAGTGGAGCCGTCCGACAAGGAGGCGCTGGCAGAATTTTTTACCCATGTTTCAAAAGAAGACCTGCGGTTCCGCTTCCTCTCTGCTTTGCAAGAAGTTTCCGGATCGCTTCTGCAAACATTGGTTAACGTAGATAGTGAAACGAACGAAAATTTTCTCGCTTTTGATATTGATGACAATACGATCATCGCCAGCGCAATGGTTGGCGCAAAAGAGGATAAATCGGAAGCCGAAGTCGCGCTTGCACTGCGCAGCGATTACAAAAATCGCGGGATGAGTTGGACGTTCCTGAAATATGTCATCGAGGAGTCGCGGCAACACGGCATCCAGAAATTGCAATCTCTCGAAAGTCGGCAAAATCATGCGGCGATCGAACTGGAAAAGGAAATGGGTTTTACCGCCAGCGCCTGTCCCGGAGATTCAACGCTGATGCTGCTGGAATTTGACCTGACGGCTGACCGACCGCAATCCTGATGCGCCGCCAGAATACGCACGGGCATGAGCGCACGGGGGCCTTACGGCCAAATATGTGAGGGCAGCCGGCTGATATGATCAGGCAAGGATTTCCTTTGTGCTGTTGTTGCCAGCGTAATCAAGAAAGATAGGATATGACCGACCGAAGAGCTTTCACGAAATTTGTTGCCAAAGGGCTGGCCCTTTTGCTCCCGCTGTTGCTTGTCGCGTGTGCCACGGCAACACCT
Organism: uncultured Parasphingorhabdus sp.; assembly: GCA_965534715.1. Taxonomy (GTDB): domain Bacteria; phylum Pseudomonadota; class Alphaproteobacteria; order Sphingomonadales; family Sphingomonadaceae; genus Parasphingorhabdus. The sequence goes on along the minus strand of CBETBW010000009.1, from coordinate 71,308 downwards.
TATCAGCCGAACCTTCCCGGCCAGAGCGTGTCCGGTGGCTATTCTGAAAAATATCTTGGGCAGAACCGTTACAGGGTCTGGTTTGCTGGAAACACGCTGACATCGCGTGATACGGTCGAGGGCTATCTCCTGTATCGCGCTGCGGAGCTAACGGCCCAGAGCGATTATGACTGGTTCCGGATAACGGATCACACAACCGAGCGTGACCGCCGGAGCTATGTTGAGCGTAGCCCGAGATATGATCCATGGTATGGATCTGGCTATTATTCCTGGCGACCCCACTGGCGCTATTATCGCGGCGGGAGCTGGAACACATGGCATCCTTATGGCCGCGACCCATTCTGGGCCTATGATGTCGATGTTCGGACGGTAGAGCGGTTTGAAGCTGAAGCGGTAATCACAATGCATAGAGGCCGCAGACCTGCAAATGACAGCCGCGCATTTGATGCCCGCAGAGTGATGAGTGATCTCGGACCGACGATAAAACTGCCCAAACGCTGATGAAAACCACTCATTACACAACCACCGCGAATTCCGACAGGATAACGCGGTTATCACAAAGGACGTTGAAGTCATGACCAGCGATGTTTCAAGCAGCGACGCATATATCCGCTGGCTGAGCGAGCTCCACCTGGACGATATTGCACATGTAGGCGGGAAGAACGCATCGCTGGGCGAATTGTCCAACGCGCTTGCCGGCAAGATAATGGTACCCGAAACTTTTGCGGTGACAGCAGAAGCCTATCGGGACTTGGTTGATGTGAATGAAATCTGGCCGCAGATGGATCAGATTCTGCAAAAGACGGACTGGTCCGATCTGGCCGTTGCTGCCTCCATGGCTGCCCGTATCAGGGAAATGATTGCCAAAGCAAGATTTCCGAAAAACCTGGAGGACGATATCCGGTCCGCTTACCGGACATTATGTGATGATCATGGCCGAAACACCGCTGTTGCCGTGCGCAGCAGCGCCACCGCCGAAGATCTGCCGGAAGCATCGTTCGCCGGTCAGCATGAGACATTTCTAAACATTCGTGGCGGCGATGATCTGGTTCAGGCGGTCCGCCTGTGTTTTGCTTCGCTCTTTACACAGCGCGCAATTTCATACCGGAATAATCATGGTTTCGCTCATCGCGACGTAGCTCTTTCCGTAGGTGTCCAGCGGATGATCCGCGCAGACAAGGCATCGTCCGGGGTGATATTCACGCTTGATACGGAAAGCGGCAACCGCGATGTCGTTCTGACTACGGCGGTCTGGGGTCTGGGCGAAGCAATCGTTCAGGGCGTTGTCGATCCGGACGAGTATATTGTCCACAAACCGACACTGGAACAGGGTTTCAACCAGGTAATCCGGCACCGGATCGGAGCCAAGGAAAAGAAGCTGGTCTATGCGTCCGGCAAGTCCGAAGAGCCAACAGTCTGGCGTCCCGTGCCGTCTGCCCAGCGATTACAACCGTGTCTGTCCGATGCGGAAATCGTTCAGCTTGCCCGGCAAGCGGTCGTCATTGAGAAGCATTACAGCAAAATTCACAGCCGTCCGACCCCGATGGATATCGAATGGGCAAAAGACGGCCCGGAAGGCAAACTCTATATCCTGCAGGCGCGTCCCGAAACGATTCACGCGGCTTCCGATGCCAATTTGCTTACCCAGTATCGCCTGATGGGTGATGCAGATGAAAAGGTCATCATCGAAGGGCAGGCAATTGGCGACCGGATCGGCTCGGGGCCGGTCAGGCTGATCGGTGATAGTGACGAACTGGAACTGGTTGAATCCGGCGACGTACTCGTTGCGGAAGCGACCACTCCGGACTGGGAACCGGCGATGAAGCGCTCTGCCGGGATTATTACCGAGCATGGCGGACGCACCTGCCATGCAGCCATTGTTGCCCGGGAGCTTGGTATCCCGGTTATAGTCGGAGCGGCTGGTGCCCGCAACCTGCTGGCTGATCGGCAGGATGTTACAGTCGATTGTTCGCAGGGAATGACCGGTCGGGTTCTGGACGGCGAAGTTCCATTTACCGTCGAAACGGTTGACGTGAGTGACATGACATCGTCCGATGTTGATCTGATGGTCAATATCGCCATCCCGGACGCGGCGTTCAAAACGGCAGTGCTGCCCGTTGCCGGTGTAGGTCTGGCACGAACCGAATTCATCATTGCCAACGACATTGAGGCTCACCCAATGGCGCTGCTGTTTCCGGATCGGGTAAGCAACGCCAAGACGCGGCGGCAGATTGAAAAATTGACGGCGCGCTACGAGGATGGCGCTGATTATTTTGTTTCGCGCTTGTCCGAAGGGATCGCGATGATCGCTGCTGCATTTTATCCGCGACCGGTGATTGTCCGAACTTCCGATTTCAAAACTAATGAATACGCGTCACTGCTGGGCGGGAGTGATTTTGAAGCCGCAGAGAATAACCCGATGATCGGTTTTCGCGGTGCTTCACGCTACGTGCATCCAGCCTATAGGCCAGCCTTCGATCTTGAATGTGAGGCGCTCCGGCGCGTCCGCGATGATATGGGTTTGTCCAATGTCATTGTCATGATACCTTTTTGCCGAAGGATTGAGGAAGCGCGCCGGGTGATTGAGCTTATGGCAGGCAACGGGCTGCAACGAGGGCAAAACGGTCTTCAGCTTTATGTCATGTGCGAAATACCGAGCAACGTCATCCTGATTGATGAATTTGCAAAGCTGTTTGATGGTTTCTCTATCGGGTCAAATGATCTTACTCAGCTAGTGCTCGGCATTGACCGGGACTCCGAGATACTTGCGGGCGATTTTGACGAAGAGGATCCTGCGGTCACAGCGATGATTGAGCAGACGATTGCCGGGGCACATCGCAACGGGTTAAAATGCGGAATTTGTGGGCAAGCCCCATCGGATCGTCCGGCTTTTGCCGACTGGCTCGTTGAGCAGCATATCGATAGCATCAGCTTGAGTCCGGATAGTGTTCTGGGTGTTTTGAAGCGATTTTCCGAAAAACCCGTTATCCGTCAAAATCGGAGAGAACCGGCACTATTGCGAGAGAAGGAGCAATTGACCTGATGGAGACAGCACGGCTCCATGGCGATACGAAAAAGCGATTGATGAGTCTTTCTCAACGGTTGCGGCGGCAGGGACTGGATGGAATTCGAACCATCACGGCAGGGCAGGTGCTATTTCACGAAGGAAGCAGCCCGGACTTTGTATTCGAGATATTGAGTGGCACATTAAAGACATCCAAAGTTAGCGAAGACGGACGGCAACTCATTTTTGGTTTTCCGACCACTGGCGATATTATCGGGGTTGCCGGGCTTAACGAATATGCCGAGACCGTCGAAACTGTAACCCCGGCCAAGCTGTTGCCAACCCCGCGCGCCAAATTCTTCAAAGAGCTGACAGGAGGGACCCGCGCCGCTGAAAAAATCTTGTGCTGGTTCAATCGGTACGAAGACCAGAGGCGGGATCATGTCGCATTATTGTCCATGCACCGCCCGGCCTCGCGTGTCGCGGGGTTTTTATTGCAGGTCGCGCGGACGCAATTGGTAGGTAAGCCGAAAGACGCAGTACAAATTCACCTGCCGATGACCCAGCGCGATATTTCCCACTATCTTGCCGTCGCACCCGAAACCTACAGCCGGGTTATGCGCCAGTTTCGAGAAAGCGAAATAGTCGGTGAAAGAAAGTCTTGGGATAGCGGTCACAATGTCGAAATTGCACACTTGGGTCGCCTCGACGAGATAGCCAATGGAGGCGAAATCTGAATGTTGTTGGCATGAACCATAACTTGCCGTTTTTGGGTGAATTATTCGAGCCTCAGTTGACCGTGGTCAATGCGCCAGAGCCGCCGAATCGCTATAGTTTTTTACAGGGGGGTCACTCATTTTTTTGAAGGATCCGTAAGATGCATTCTAAACCGCCCATGACTGAACCGCCTTTCATCCAAACCCGTTCAAAATTCAAACAATTGGGACGGAGAAAACCTCTGTTTTCAGGAGGCGAACCAAAGCGGGAAGTCGGAATTGACGGTGCTTTCGCCTGTCTGCATAATTCTACCCAGGGGCAGATTATAATGCGGCATACCAGGGCCATTGCCGATGGTCTCGATATTCCGGTCAACATCATTCATGTCATGGAAGGTACAAATCCAGAGCGCGGACCCAGTGACCCCATCCAGTGGCAGATCAAATACCAGGAAGCAAAAGACTATTTGCGCCGGATTCTGAATGATGAACATCAGGATTCTGCTAGCCACGACCATATCCTGCTGAATGGTGTCGCCGGGGATGAGATATCCCGCTGGGCGAACGATCACCGTGGCAGCCTGATCGTAGTGACGAGTGGGCGCGGGTTACCCGAAACTGCTGGCCAGAATTTCAGGCAGCACGGTTGTCTGGGTGATGCCGCACAAAAGCTTCTTGAAGGCAGTACCGCTTCCTTGCTGCTCGTTCCTCTTGACGCTCCGGAGATGATCTCTGCGGGCTACAAACGGCTGCTAGTGCCGTTGGACGGTTCTCAGCGGGCAGAAAGTGTCCTGCCGCTGGCCATGCGGATCGCGCGAAAACATGATGCGGAATTGATCCTCGCTCATGTGGTGCCCGAACCGGAAATTGTCGAAACCGGTCCTCATGACAAGGAGGCTCACGCTCTCATGGAGCATATGCTGCGCTATAACGAACAGAATGCCCGTGCCTATCTGGATCGCCTGCAGGCTCGTCTCAATTCTGATTCTCTCGTTGTGCGGACAGTTTTGGAAAGTGATGGCGATCCGCGTGAGCGCCTACTCGCACTTTCGTCCCGTCAGGATGCTGATCTGATTGTGATGTCCGCGCACGGGCGCACCGGAATGACTGGTATGTCCTGTGGGAACATCGCCAGACATTTGGCGACGCACACCAGTATTCCGCTGCTGATGGTCCGTCAGCAGGCCAGTTCCCTACCGAATCATCGAGAAGTATCGGAATATGGTTCCGATCGCAGGATATTCTGGGAGTCGGCGCATTAAGTAGTGACCAGCACGTTTGAGAATGATGCGGCTCTGGAAAACTCCGGTCAGGATAAGGTCAGCATAGACACGGACCATCCTGACCGGACGCCGTCCGGCCTTGAAGAAGGACACAGCCCCGGTTCGCTGGACTGGCTGGCTACGCATCTGCGTGTTCCGCACATATTGTCGCCCTCTGCTCCCCGCGCAATCCCCGCCTGGAAAGCAATTGGAAATGCCGATGACTGGCTCAACCAAGCACGCAAAGCTTGTGCCGTGGCGCCCAGCGAAGCCAGCAAGGCGGCCGAATGGCTGCTCGACAATGATTATCAGGTTTACCGGGCCATCCGTCAGATAAAGGAGGATTTGCCTTCCGAATATTACGCCCAATTGCCTGCACTTGAAAGTGAAGGTGAGCTCGGCTTTCCGCGTGTCTATGGACTGGCGCATTTATTGCTGCGAGCCACGCATCTGCAAGTAAATCTTCCTGCTGCCGTTCAATTTATCTGCGCCTATCAGCGCACTCATCCATTGAGCATCGGTGAGCTTTGGGCATTCCCGTCGATGTTGCGGATTGCCTGTCTTGAGATACTGGTCGGCTCGCTGACCCGCGTCCTGAACGATCAGATCGAAAAACCGTTCGAACCAACCGAGGCAGCGAAAGCACCCTATTCGCTGGACGACACGGAACGTGTGGCGAGGTCCATCGCGAATCTTTCCCTCATCGCCTCGATTTCATGGAAAGATTTTTTTGATCAGACAAGTCTGGTGGAACAGATATTATCCGGTGACCCGTCAGAATATTATGCCCGGATGGATTTTGAAACCCGCAACCGGTACCGGCGCGCGATTGAAAACCTGGCAACATATTGTGACCATGACGAGCCTTCCATTGCCAAAGAGGTTTTTGAGCGCGCCAAATTGGCGGATGCCGGAGAGCCTGAACATCACGTTGGTTACTGGCTCATTGGCGAGGGACGTAGAAAATTCGAGAAGGATATCGGGGCATCTCCGCCCTTCCCATTGCGGATGAAGCGTACAGCTTTTGACTATGCCGGGCTGCTCTATGCGTCCGGCTTGCTTCTGTTCTGGCTTGGGGCGTTCATCATTCCGGCGATCTATCTCTATTATATTGAAGCGTCCCCGCGCGAATTTGCCGGATCCCTGCTGGTGATGCTGCTCCCCGCCTCGGTACTCTCGACCTCATTTGTACAGCGGCTGGCAACGTTGATCGTTCCGCCCAAATCCCTGCCAAAGCTGGATTTCGCAGAAGGCCTGCCCTTGGACAGCGCCACCATTGTGGTTATTCCCGCGCTGGTTGGAAAACCGTCGGAAGTGCCGCACCTGATCGAGCAGGTCGAAGGACACTGGCTCTCGAACAGTGACGATAATCTCCAGGTTGCGCTGCTCGCTGACCTCGCCGACGCACCGGGCGAACATGCTGAAAGTGATGACGAGATTATCCAGCAACTGACTAGCGAATTTCGCCGCCTGAACGAAAAACATGGCAATGAAAAGCGTAGCCCGTTTCACCTTCTGATGCGGCCCAGACAGTATAATGACCGCGAAGGTTGCTGGATGGCGTGGGAGAGAAAGCGCGGTAAGCTGGAGCAGTTTAATCGTCTGCTGGTCGAGGAGGACGACAGCGGCTTTTCCATCCATGAGGGTCAAGGCGCGCAATTATGTGGCATTCGTTTTGTCGTCACCGTCGATGTCGATACAATTTTGCCGACCGGCTCCGTGGCAAAGCTGGCAGCTACACTTGCCCATCCTGAAAATTCTGCCCGTTTTGATCCGCAGACAGGGCGACTTGTTTCAGGTTATTCGATACTTCAGCCGCGTGTAGAAATGGCTCCGCAAAGTGTCAGCAGAACCCTTTTTACCCGGTTTTTCGCTGGTGATACCGCGATAGATATCTACAGCCGTGCCGTATCGAATGTGTATCAGGATTTGTTCGGGTCCGGTATCTTTGTCGGCAAAGGCATATATGATGTAGCAGCATTCCACCGCAGCGTTGACGGACGCGTTCCGGAAAATGCCATTTTGAGCCATGATCTCATTGAAGGTGCGATGGGAAGGGCGGGGCTTGTTTCGGATATTGTCCTATATGAGGGCTTTCCCGGCACCTATCTGGAATATGTAAAACGCTCGCATCGCTGGGTTCGAGGTGATTGGCAATTGCTGCCCTGGCTGAGCCGCTTTGTGCCGGCCAGCGATGGTCGGAAGATACGCAACTCACTTTCCGCTCTGGACCGCTGGAAGATAATCGACAATCTGCGGCGCAGCATGATCGCACCTTCACTGCTTCTAATGGTTGCGGTGGGCTGGCTGCTTTTGCCTGGAAATCCCTGGTTTTGGACCTTTCTTGCCGTTTTTGCCCATGGAGGTCAGATATTCACTGACCTGGTCACCGGCCTGGCGCAGGGGCGCAGACGCGGTGCGGTTCGCGGCCTGTTTGCCCAGCTTGCCGATCAAAGCGGACGCTGGTTTCTTGCCATCGCCCATCTGCCGTTCGAAAGTTATGTTGCCGTACATGCCATTGTAGTGGCGCTATGGCGGCGGTATATTTCACAGCGTCTCATGCTTCAATGGACGTCAGCCGCGCATGAATCCGCCCTTCAAGCACGGCGAAACTCACGCCCGGCGATCTGGCTCCAGATGGTATCGGGACCGATAACAGCGATCGCTCTCGGGCTTGCGATCATCATCCTGAATCCGGCGTCGCTACCAGCTGCTGCACCGCTTCTGCTGCTCTGGTTTCTGGCGCCTGAAATTACCGTGCTACTGGATCGTCCACGGCACAAACCGGTTCGCCCGCTGAACAAACCGGACAGGCTGTTCCTTCGCGAAATCGCCAGGCGGACATGGCTCTATTTTGAAACATTCGCCGGACCGCAGGACAACTGGCTGCCTCCGGATAATTATCAGGGCGAACCGCATCCGGAAACCGCGCACCGCACGTCACCAACCAATATCGGGATGATGTTGCTCTCCAGTGCTACTGCCCGGGACCTCGGGTATATCGGAGCCGAAGAACTAATCGCCCGGACGGAAAATTGCTATGATACGCTCGACCGGCTGGAAACTCTCCGTGGCCATTTGCTTAACTGGTATGATACGCTCAGCCTGCAACCCCTTGAACCGCGATATGTTTCGGTCGTGGACAGCGGAAATCTGGCAGGATGCATGATCGCGATGATTTCGCTGCTGGACGAAATGGCAGATATACAGATCGTCGAACCGCAACGATGGGAAGGCCTTGATGATGTCCTGCGCCTGTTCCTTTCGGCTACGGACGACTTCGAAAACGATCCGGAAGAACTTACTGAGTGCATCAGGCAATTGCGTGAGAAAATTTCCGGATTGGCCAGCCAGCCCCGCCGCTGGCATTCGCAGCTTGCCTCAATTTGTCAGGATGAAATTCCTGCCATCGAAAAGCTTATCGCCAAAGCAATTGCGACACCGGATGCTGTTTCCACCAGTACATTGCGGGAAATGCACATCTGGCTTGACCGATTTCGGCATCAGTCGGAGACCATGTCCAATGACCTGAAGAAATTGGCGCCCTGGCTGACGCTTGCCGATCCACCGGCCGGTATGGAGGCGGACTTTGACGATATCGTACGAATACTGAGCCATGGGATGAATGAGGCAAGCCAGAAACAGGCTTTCGCGAAAATTGATCAAATGGAACCGCGCGGAACTGCCGAACGGAATTGGCTTCAATCACTCGGAAAAGCTGTCGAAGATGGTCAAAAGCAAGGTCTCGTCTTGGTCTCGAACCTGCGAAAACTGTCACAGCGGACGGCCAGATTTGTCGATAATATGGATTTTGCGCCCTTTTATGACCGTGAACGCCGACTTTTTCACATCGGCTATAATGCAAGCGCTGACAGGCTGGATCCGAATCATTATGACTTATTGGCCAGCGAAGCGCGGCTGGCGAGCTATTTTGCCATCGCCAAACAGCAGGTGCCGGTCGAACATTGGTTTCACCTCGGGCGTCCGGTGATGCGGAGCGGAAAAGGGCTGGCACTGATATCGTGGAACGGTTCGATGTTCGAATATCTGATGCCGCGCCTTTTGATGCGTAGTGGCCCGGAAACCTTGCTTTACGAAAGCGAGAAGGTCGCTATCCAGACTCAGCAGGCTTATGGCGAAAAAACGGGAACACCTTGGGGTGTTTCGGAGTCGGCTTATTCCGCGCGGGATCCTGAACATCGCTATCAATATCAGGCATTCGGAGTCCCCGGTCTTGGTCTCCGCCGGGGTCTCGCCAAGGATGTTGTTATAGCGCCCTATGCATCGGCCCTTGCGCTGCAGATATTCCCGGCGGAAGCCGCGCGCAATATTCGCGATATGGTGGAGTTGGGTTTTTCGGGTCTCTACGGTCTGTTTGAATCCGCCGATTATACCGATGAACGCCTTGAAAATGGTCAGACAGTCAATGTCGTTCACGCCTATATGGCGCATCATCAGGGTATGATCCTATGCGCTATCGGCAATAGTCTGTGCGATGATATCCTTGCCAGGAGATTTGAGAAAGATCTGCGGATGAGTGCCGTGTCGCTACTTCTCCATGAACGCGTACCGCAGGAATTGCCTTCCGAAGTAGAGCGGATCGAGAGCGTCGATCTGGCGAGCCGCACGACTGGACCGGGACTGGCTCCGCAAACATGGATTCCGCCACTGGAAACCAGTTCTCCGCAAACCCATTTGATGGGCAACGGAAGCCTGTCGAGCTGGATTTCAACCGGCGGAGGTGGCGGGCTCCGCTGGCGGCACAATGCACTGACCCGGTTCCTTCCTGATGCCACTCTAGATGGCGATGGCCTCTGGATATATCTGCACGATAACGAGACGGGAGATATCTGGTCAACGACGCGCCAGCCGACCGACCGGAAGCCGGAACGGTATGAAGTCAAGTTCCACTCCCATATCGCCGAGTTCCACCGCCGCGATCATGACATAAGTATTGGCATGGAGGTATGTGTCGCAGAAGGTGATGATCTTGAAATTCGCCGGTTATCGATAACCAACCTAAGTGACCGCCCGCGCTCGCTCAAGATGACCAGCTATGGCGAACCGGTCCTCGCTCCCTTTCTTGACGATGAAAGACATCCCGCTTTCAGCAAGTTATTTGTCGGTAGCGAATATATTCCCGAAGTTGGCGGATTGCTGTTCACGCGCCGACCGCGCCGTCCGCAGGATACGCCACCGGTGCTTCTGCATTTGGCGGTTTGCGCCGATGGGCTCTCGATGATTGCGGGCTTTGAGACTGACCGGCGTAAATTTATTGGCCGAAACCAGACGCTGAGACAGCCGATAGGATGTCATTCCGATCTTTCGGGAGGCACCGGCTGGACCCTCGATCCGGTCATGGCGTTGCAATTGCATTGCGAACTGGCCGCCTATGAAAGCCGGGAAGTCTGTTTTGTTACCATAGCCGCTGCCTCTCGTGAAGCTGCTCTGGAGGTGGCGGAACGATACGCCACCCTGCCGTCGCTTGACTGGGCTATCAATGACGCCGCGTCTGCCGCTGAACAGGAACGACGACGAATTGGTATCGCATCCGATGACATAGCGGAAATCCAGGCACTGGGGTCCTTGCTTGTTTATCCATTTGGAAATTTGTGTGGTGATCCGGCCAAATTGCGCGAAAACCGGCTCGGCCAGTCCAGCCTCTGGGGGATGGCAATTTCCGGTGACTATCCGATCCTGCTGCACAAGGCAGGTCAGGTTCCAAACCCGCTTCTGCCGAAGCTGATACGCGCGCACCAACTGTGGCGGCGGCAAGGACTGGAGGTTGATCTTGTCATCATGCAATCGGCGGCATCTGGCTATATCGAGCCGGTTCGGGATGACCTCATGGAACTGCTGCAAGATGTTGGCGCACAATGGATGCTGGGCAGAAACGGTGGTGTTCATCTGCTTTTTCGGGATCAGATCGGACCGGATCAGGCACGGTTGCTTGAAGCAGTATCGCGGGTTGTACTTGACGACAGCCACGGACCATTAAAAGACCAGCTGGCAAGAGCCTTTCAAATGCCACTGCTGCTGCCCCATTTTGAGGGAGCCAGCCCTGCGCGGCAGGAGAAGAATATCCCCGAACTCGTCCGGCCCGATAATCTGCTTTTCGATAATGGTTTCGGCGGGTTCACGCCGGATGGCCGTGAATATCTCATCCACCTTGAACCAGAGGACACCACGCCGGCGCCATGGGTGAACATTCTCGCCAATGATGTTTTCGGAACATTGGTGACCGAAGCCGGTGGCGGGTTTAGCTGGGCGATCAATAGCGGAGAAAACCGGCTGACCCCCTGGACCAACGATCCCGTAACGGATGAGCCGGTTGAAATTTTATACCTGCGCGATGAAGAGACTGCCGAAATCTGGAATCCGACTCCCGGGCCGAACGGGCGCGAAGCGGCTTGCCAGATTCGCCACGGCGCCGGCTACACGGAATGGCTCAAAAAGTCGCATGGTCTGGAGCAGAATTTACGCATCTTTGTACCTGTCAAAGATCCGGTCAAGATCATCCGGTTGCGACTCACCAATTTCACCAACCGCCATCGCCGGATCACTGCAACATATTACGCAGACTGGTTGCTTGGCGCTTTGCGCAGCGTGTCAGGTGACAGCGTCGATAGTTATTATAATCCGGACAATCAGGCTATTATCGCCCGCAATAGCTGGAACCCCGATTTTGCTGAACGAACGGCATTCCTGACGGCTGACCATCCAGCCCATGGACTGTCCATCGACCGAAAGGAATTTCTGGGCCGTGAGGGCATGCTGGAACGCCCCGAAGGCTTGCGCCGCTGGGGGATGGAAGGAGCCACGAGAGCAGGCGCGGATCCATGCGCTGCCTATCAGGTCCATCTCGAACTGGAGCCGGGAGAAAGTGAGGAGGTTACTTTCATCCTCGGGCAGGGAGAGAATGAAGCAAAGACTCATTCTCTGATTTCCCGATGGAGAGCAGCGGGTAAACCCAGCGCGGCCTTCGAAGAACTCGCAAGGCACTGGGATGGTCTGCTCGGAGCGGTCGAGGTGCAAACCCCTGACCCGGCTTTCGATATGATGATCAACCGTTGGCTACTCTATCAATTAATGAGTTCCCGGCTGCTTGCCCGTGCCGGTTTTTATCAGGCAAGCGGTGCGATCGGTTACCGTGATCAGCTTCAGGATGTCATGGCATTTCTGCATAATGATCCTGCCCGCGCCCGGGCGCACATACTGGACTGCGCAGCGCACCAGTTTGAGCAGGGTGACGTACTCCACTGGTGGCATCCGCCGTCTGATAAAGGCGTAAGGACGCGCTTTTCCGACGACCTGCTGTGGCTACCCTATGTCGTGTGCGAATATGTCGAGGTGACTGGCGACACGGGTATACTGGACGAAAAAGTGCCCTATCTGCGCGCGCCGCCATTAACGCCCGATGAGAATGATCGCTATGCTGCTTTTGAACAGACAATCGAAAAATACAGTCTGCACGCCCATTGCCAGCAGGCGCTGGAGCAGGGCTTTACCCATGGGCGCCATGGACTTCCGCTAATGGGGGCGGGCGACTGGAATGATGGCATGGACCGCATCGGAGACGAGGGACGCGGAGAAAGCATCTGGCTCGCATGGTTCGTGATCGTCACCGCAAATGTATTTGCTGATCTGAACCGGCGGGTCGGACAGGAACAGATTGCGGATAACTGGTCGGGAAGAGCCGATGATTTGCTTGAGGCCGCCGAAAAGGCAGGATGGGACGGAGACTGGTACCGGCGCGCATTTGATGATGACGGGCAGCCGTGGGGTTCATCCGAAAACATGGAATGCCGGATCGACTCCATATCCCAGTCATGGGCGTTTTTTGCCGGTGCCGACGGCGAACGCACGAAAACAGGATTGGCCGCTGCCTGGCGGGAACTTGTCGATGACGACAATCAGGTCGCTCTCCTGCTTACGCCTCCGTTTGACAAAACGCCGCGCGATCCGGGCTACATCAAGGCCTATCCACCAGGCATTCGGGAAAATGGTGGTCAATATTCCCATGCAGCCGCATGGCTGGGCATGGCCTTCGCGCGGTCGGGTGAAACCGACAAGGCGATGGATATTTTCAATATGCTCAGTCCGGTCAGGCGTTCGGAAAATCGCGAACAGGCGGAACAATATCTGGTTGAGCCATACGCCAGCGCGGCGGATATTTCCGGTGGAGAAGCGCATGGAGGTCGCGGTGGATGGACATGGTATACCGGAGCGGCGGCGTGGACTTGGCGACTGGCGGTCGAGGAGATACTGGGTTTGAAACAGAAAAACGGAAAACTGCACGTCAATCCCGCATTGCCGACTGGATGGCCCGGATATACGGCCAAAGTTCGGGGGACAGGAGGCGTGATTTCCTTGAAAGTTCAAAGAATGGAAGTTCAGGCCGAACAACCCGAAATTCTTGTGGATGGCAAAGCATATTCCGGGTTGGTCTTTGATTTTCCAATTGATGGCTCCGAACGCCAAGTGGAGATCAGACTGTGATGGATAAAATTCTTTCCGTTTCGCTCAACCCGGCAGTCGATATTTCCTGCACCGCCGAAGCCGTTAAACCGACAATCAAGGTGCGCACCAGCAATCAGGTCGAAGACCCCGGCGGCTGCGGTGTCAACGTCGCTCGCGTAATTGCGACGCTTGGCGGCAAGCCGGAGCTTTTATATTTGGCGGGCGGCGCGACAGGCGCATTGTTACGGGAAATTCTCTGCTCCCTTCCTATCGAGCAGCACCGCGTGGTCTCATCCGCTTCGACAAGAATTTCCTACACCGTCCGGGATTTGAAACAGGGGCTGGAATATCGCTTCATTCCCGAAGGGCCGGCGATCAATCAGCATGAATTTCAGCAAGTACTGGATATCATCGAGCAACTGGATTTTGATTATATCGTTACCACCGGCAGCTTGCCGAACAATGCGCCGCAAGATGCCTATGCGCAAATTGCACAGATTGCTGCCCGCAAAGGCGCGCGGGTGATACTGGACAGTTCCGGAAGAGCGCTGAGCGAAACGTTGGAGCAGGCATCGGTGTTTCTGGTCAAGCCCAGTCTGGAAGAGATGGAGCAGCTTACAGGTAAATCGCTTGATCAGGAACAGGCAGGGGAAGAAGCCTTGAAAATCATTCGTCGCGGCAGTGCGAAAAACATTGCCGTCTCGATGGGCGCGAAGGGCGCTCTGCTGGCGACGGCATCGGGGGTTAGTTTTGCGTCAGCACCGAGCGTGACCCCCGGGTCCGCTGTTGGCGCTGGTGACAGTTTTGTTGCTGCCATGACCTTTGCATTGGCAAATGATATTGGAATTGAGGAAGCATTTCATCTCGGAATCGCGGCGGGGTCTGCTGCGGTGATGACAACCGGCACCCAATTATGCCGACGCGAAGATGTTATCCGCTTGTACAAGCAGGAAGCCGCTTCCCGCGATCAGAAGGAGGTAAACAGACTGATCTCCATTTTGGATTCAACCAGTCTGGATTGAAATACAGATGGTTGCGGAAATGAAGGCACCTGCCTTCTGCGGCCCCGGTTGTGGACAATAGTTCAGGCTTGGAGGAGTGCAATAATGCCAAACACGACCAAAAGCTCAAAGGGCGTTGATCAGGCCGAGACTATTTCTTTCCTGGAGCGCGCCCGCAGTTTTGGGCTGGATGGAAAAGTTGTTCGTATTGACACCCATATCTCGCATATCTTTCTGATCGGCGATCAGGCGTATAAGTTGAAGCGGGCGGTGCAATATGACTATCTCGATTTTGCAACGCGGGAGAAGCGCAAGCGAGCCTGTGAAATAGAGTTGCAGCTTAACCGGCGCACGGCACCGGAAATCTATCAGGAAGTGCGTAGCGTGAATCGCCAGCCGGACGGAACGCTCGGATTCGGACCGGGGGAACCGGTTGACTGGGTCGTGGTTATGCAGCGTTTTGATGCCGATGGACTGCTGGAAGAGGTCGCCGGGCGGGGAGAATTGACCACGCCGCTGGTCAATCAGCTTGCCGATATCATCACCGATTTTCATGCCTCGCTCGACCCGGTTATCCGGGACGAGGGTAGCGCCAGTCTGGTCGATATCATCGAGGAGAATTATCAGTGCATGGGAGAATATGAAGGCCGCCTATTTCCCGCCAAAGATATTGCCATACTCCGCCACAAAAGCATGGACGAGTCTGAAAGGCTGAAACCGGTCCTCGATGACCGCGCCCGGCATGGCCATATCCGCCACTGCCATGGTGATTTGCATCTCGCCAACATCTGCATGTGGAAGGGTGTGCCGACGCTATTTGACTGTCTGGAGTTTAACGCGGAACTGGCAACCACCGACGTTCTTTATGACCTGGCATTTCTCCTGATGGACTTGTGGCATCGTGGCTTTCATGATCATGCCAATGCACTGTATAATCGCTATCTGGATATGAGCGAAGAAAGCAGCGGACTTGCCGCATTGCCGCTCTTTCTATCAATGCGCGCTGCTATTCGCGCTCATGTTATCGCCACGCAAGCCAACCTCGAACCAGACGAAACGCGGCGCTGTGAACGGGAAGAAAAAGCGAAAAGCTATCTGGCAACAGCGCTGGCATTTCTTCAGAAATCACCGCCGCTCCTGATCGCGATTGGCGGGCTCAGCGGTACCGGAAAGTCCACATTGGCCGCTGCGATTGCTCCGCAGATTGGATCGCCGCCGGGCGCACGGCTGTTGCGTACCGATATCGTGCGGAAACGGATGTTCGGAGTATCGCCGGAAACAAAGCTGGCAAGCGAAACCTATACTCCGGAGAAGGGCGAGCGCGTTTACGCTCTGCTTCTCGACAAGATCGCTGCCACGCTCAAATCCGGCAGGCCGACAATTGTGGATGGCGTTTTCGCCGAGCCGTCGGAAAGACAAACGGTTGAAAAACTTGCGATTGATGTGGGCGCGTCATTTGCCGGAATCTGGCTCAATGCGCCTTTGGACCAATTAAAAGAGCGGGTGGATGCGCGCAGGGGGGATGCCTCGGATGCCGATAGCAGCGTTGTCGAGCGACAGGCAGAATACCGGATCGGGGACTTGGGCGGCTGGATTGAAATTGACAGCAGCGAAGGCGCGAGCAAGGTCGTCGCTTCAGCATTATGTCGTTTGGCGGCAAGTAAACGAATGGCGTTTCGCCAAGCCAGGTCGCCAGATCAAGAAAAGACGAGTTTATAAAGGGCCGCAAAACTCGTCAGCGAAAGGACAATTCCCACAAGAATGAACATTAGCTTCGGTTTCAATCGCTTTGCCATTATTGCGCCGAAAGGCGCGGCAATAATGCCTCCTATCAGCAATCCCAATGTGGGGCCCAATAGATCGCCTATGCCAAGATGTGCGATAAACGTGACAGAGATAACGACTGTCAGAAAAAATTCGACGCTATTCACCGTGCCAACCACTTTGCGTGGTTCTCCGCCCTGAATCATCAGGTTGGACGTAACCACCGGTCCCCAACCGCCGCCGCCAATTGCATCAAGAAATCCGCCTATGGCGCCGATTGATGAAACATGTCTTGGTTTGCGAATTTCGGGTGAAGACAATATCCCGCGGATCAGGAGCCAGATACCGACAAGCAACAGATAAGCGAGCACGATGGGTGCAATTATCTCCCCGTGGAGATAGCTTAGCACAAAGGCACCAAGAATACCGGCCAAGATACCGGGGATCAGCAGCCTGAAAAATAGCCGGAAATCAATATTGCCCTCATAATAGTGGCTTAAACCCGATGCCGCTGTTGTGAAGACTTTGACCACATGCACCTGAGTGGAAGCTCTGGCTGGCGGCATTCCCATAAAGCCGACTAATATGGAGTTTACAACAACTCCAAACGCCATCCCAAGCGCGCCATCTACTGCCTGTGCAAGAAATCCAATCAAAATGAATGGTAATAGAGGCTCAACGTCGTTGGTGACGAATTCCAGCATGACTGGCTCCACCCGGGTCAGTGTGAACGGATTTCAGGCTAGCGGGAGCGGGATTCAATTGCTCTAGGCAATGTTACCTAGACGTTAGGTTTCAGCATATCTGTAACAGCATAAACTGCCGTTATTGCAACCAATTCAAAAACAAAGCTCCGTTCGGTGTCTCACTTTGGGAGGGAATGTTTGACAAGATAAGTTGAGAGGCAGGTCGTTCCAATCAACCCAAAAGAATTAGCTTCTCCGAGCAAAACTCACTCATCATCCATATGTTCATGCTCATCATCGCCAATCCAGAGGTTGTGGCTGTCGATGCGCAGTTTGGTGATAGCCCTCAGAGCTTCGGTGCGGGCCATTGCCTCTGCGCGGAAGGCGTCATGAGCCATCCGCTCGGACAATAGCAAGTCTGACAAATCCATCGCGCCCAGTTCATAACCGCGCCGCATTTTCATGAGGCCTGCAACTTGTGCGTTCAACCCTTCGCGGCTGCGCTTCCACGCTTGCCAACCGGATTCGGCAGCTGCAAAACCGGTATCAGCCATTTCCTGTACGTCAAAACGGACCGCTCCAGCTTCTGCTTGCGCTGCCCGTGCTTCGCCTCCGGCGCGGTTTGCAACGGCGCGTCTGTGACCGCCGCCGAGCGGTATTGACGCCACCAGACCCGCGCCTTTCTCCATACCGCTTCTTTCGCTGAACACCCGCAACCCGAATGACGGGTCGGCAAACCGGTCGCGTCTTGTTCGTTCAGCCGCCGAGGAAAGACGATTGGCCTCCGCATCGGCAGCGGCGATTTCATGGCTGCGGGAAATCACCAAATCGCGCATCGCCGCAAAACCGGCGTCCGGAATTTGCGGTAACGGCAATTGAGGCGCTTCTACCGGCAAGGGAAGACTTGGAAACTGGGATGCCAGCCGTGCACGGGCCAGCGCGGTTCTGCCTCCGGATTGTGCCGCCGCAAGCCGCGCCGCGCCCAATGCCGCTTCGGCCTGATCAGCTTCCATCTGTGCGGCATCACGCAATTCGACCCGCCGCTTGGTCGCTTTCAGCGTCCGCTCGTAATTTTCTACGGCTTGTGCATCGACGCGCGTTTGTTCGCCTGCGCCAAGCCAGTCCCACCACAGCGCCGCCAGCAGCGTTGCCGCCTGATGTTTCGCATCTTCCGCGCGGTTTTCGGCTGCAACAATCCCGTATCGTCCTGTCTGACGGTCAATGCGTTTCTTTCCCGGCAGGCGGAAGGGCCGCATCACTGTCGCATCAAACTCGTCATAACTGCCTTCGCGGTCGATATCGCGTCGGCTGTAAGAGCCGGACACCGTTATTTCGTGAGGGCCGATGCCCAGCGCCTGTGCCTCGGACCTCGCCGCCTCGACTCGTGCCCGTGCGGCCTGGACGCTGGGATGGTTGTCAAGCGCGCCCTGCACGGCCGCATCATCCGGCAGGCCCTGTGCCAGCTGAGCATAAGCCGGTGTAGCAATGGAAATCGCCAGTAGCGCGAAATGAAACGGATGCCGGATATTCATGCGGTTTGCTCCCCGGAACTATAATTATCTCCCTCTTCGCGTTCCGCCTTGCTTTCACCAAAGCGCTCAAAGAGCATTGGCAGCAGGATCAGGGTCAGCATGGTTGCGGTGACGAGTCCGCCGATGACGACAATGGCCAGCGGTTTTTGAATTTCGGAACCCGGTCCGGACGCAAACAGCAATGGAACCAGCCCAAATGCCGCAATACTGGCCGTCATCAGCACGGGACGCAATCGCCGCGCCGACCCCAGACGAACAGCTTGTGCCATCGGCACACCCTCTTCGCGCAATTGGCGGAAATAACTGACCAGCACGAGGCCATTCAGCACGGCTATGCCCAGGAGCGCGATAAATCCAACCGATGCCGGAACCGACAGATATTCGCCCGACAAAGCTAGGGCGATTATGCCGCCAACCATGGCAAACGGAATATTCACGAGGATCAGTAACGATGCGCGGACCGAATTGAGCGTGGCATAAAGCACTGCGAAAATCAGGATGAGCGAGATGGGCAGCACCACCATCAATCGGGCGGAGGCCCGCTGCTGGTTTTCAAACTGTCCGCCCCACACGATCCGGTATCCCGGTGGCAGCTTCACATTTGCGCCGACGTCAGCTTTGGCTTCCTCGACATAACCAACCAGATCACGGCCTGATACAAAGGCTTGCACCATTGCAAACCGCGAACCGTTTTCATGTTCCAGCTTCACCGGTCCGGCGACCTGACTCACTGTTGCGACATCGCTGGCGCGCACCAGCTGTGATGTCGGCGAACGATATGTCTGATCGGCGAAGGTTTGCGGACTCATGCCTTTTCCGCCTTCGCCTTTTATCAGGATAGGAATGCGGCGATTGCCATCGGCGACAACGCCCGCGCGAACGCCTTCAACCTGCGCTCTCATCATGTCCTGCAATTCGTCAACCGGCATGCCGGCGCGACCTGCGGCCATGCGGTCGATATCCAGTTGCAGATAATCCACCGTGTCATTGGCCACGGTCATTGCCTCTGTCGTGCCGTCAATTTTTTGTAATCGGTCTTGAATTTCACCAGCTATCCGCGACAGTTCATCAAGATCAGGGCCGAATAGCTTGATCGCCAGATCGCCACGGGCACCGGTGAGCATTTCGGAGATGCGCATATCGATCGGCTGGGTGAAGCTCGGTTCGATTCCGGGCAGATCATCAAACACCTTGCGGATTTTTTCAATCAGCGCATCCTTGTCCTTAACCTGCCATTCTTTGCGGGGTTTGAGTCTTAGAAAGCCGTCGGTTTCATTGGGACTCATAGGATCCAAGCCCAGTTCATCACTTCCGACGCGCGCGATTATATCGGTGACTTCGGGTACGTCGGCGAGAATGGCTTTCTGCACCTTCAGATCGCCGTCGACGCTATGTTGCAGCGAAATACTGGGCAGTTTTGTGAGCTGCACGATAATCGAGCCTTCATCCATGGTCGGCAGGAAGGTCTTTCCGGTGGTGGTAAAGGCGAAACCGGCCACCAGCAGGGAAATACCGGCGATAGCAGCGACCAGCGGTGGCCGGTTAAAGGCACCAGCAAGCAGGCGCTCATAGGCAGGAGAGATTTTCCGCATCAACCAGGGCTCGTAATGGCCGTCAGGCATTTTGAGGCCGAAATAGGACAGGACCGGAATAAGCGTAAGCGACAATAACAGCGCGGAAAGCAAGGCCAGAACGATGGTCAGGGCGACCGGGGCGAACAATTTTCCCTCAAGCCCCTCAAGCGTCAGCAAAGGCATGAATACAAGAGCAATAATGGCCAGTCCTGACGTTACCGGTTTGGCAACTTCCGCCGTTGCTATGAACACGTTATGCAGCTTGGATTGCGTTCGATGCTTTTCATCAGACAGCCGCTCAACGACATTCTCGACCACAACCACTGCGCCATCCACGAGTATTCCCACTGCGATGGCAAGGCCCCCCAGACTCATAAGATTGGCCGTCAAACCGATGGCACGCATCCATATGAAGGTCAGCAAGGCCGCCATGGGAAGCGCGACAGCCACGATAACCGAAGCGCGAAATTCTCCCAGAAAGAGCAACAGCAATATCACCACCAGGACTGTAGCCTCGAGCAATGCTGCCTCTACCGTCCCGACAGCGCTTTCAATCAAATCAGACCGGTCATAAAAGACATCGACCGTCATTCCGGGAGGCAAGCTTGGCTGGATTTCTTCCAGACGCTGCCTGACGCCGTCGACAACCTTGCTGGCATCCGCGCCGCGCAAACCGATTACCAGTCCCTGGACAGCCTCGCCCTCACCGTTTTTGGTGACAGCGCCATAGCGGGTAAGGCTGCCGATCCGGACCTGCGCAACATCGCTGATCCGGAGGATTGAAGCATTTTTTGACCTGACGATTATCGACGATAAGTCTTCGACATCAGTGACCGCACCAACCGCGCGCACGATCAAGGATTCCTCACCGGTTGTCAGCCGCCCCGCGCCGTCATTGCGGTTGCTGCTTTCAATTGCAGCGCTCAGATCGGCGATGGTCAGGTCGGCGGCAGCCAGCGCCGCGTTATCCGGTACGACTTCAAAAGTTTCGACAAACCCGCCCAGTGCATTGACGTCTGCGACGCCGTGCACGGTGCGCAGGGCGGGGCGGATAATCCAGTCAAGCGCGCTCCGCTTTTCAGCGAGTGTCTGCGGCCCTTCCAGAGTGAACATGTACATGTCTGACAGCGGCGTCGATATCGGTGCCATCCCCCCTGATACGGTTGCGGGCAGATCACCCATCACGCCATTGAGCCGCTCGCCAACCTGGCTTCGCGCCCAGTAAATATCTGTACCATCTTTGAAGTCGATGGTGATGTCGGCAATCGCATATTTGGCAACCGAGCGCAGCACGGTCTGATCGGGGATGCCGAGCATTTCCATTTCAATCGGCGTGATTACCCGGCTTTCGACTTCTTCCGGCGTCATGCCGGGTGCCTTCAATATGATCTTGACCTGGGTTGAGCTAATGTCGGGAAAGGCGTCAATCGGCAGGTTGATAAAGGAATAGACCCCGAATCCGGCAAGACCGAGCGCAATTGCCACAACTGCCATGCGAAAGGCGAGCGCCTTTTCTACCAGATTACGTAGCATGCGCTATTCTCCGGCCAATATGACTTTGAGTTCCGCTATGCCGGAAGTGGCGACGCGATCTCCGGCATTCAGGCCGCTGTTCAATATTATCTTGCCGTCAGCTTCAGCCACACGGGTGACTTCGCGGCGTTCAAATTTATTCCCGGTTTGAACAAATACAAAATCCTTGTCGCCAATGCTGGTGACTGCAGCAGCAGGAACAGCGACACCGGTGCGGTTGCCAGCACCCCGGATCGTTACCATCACGCTTTTCCCGGCAACCATGCCCGGGGCTGCGCCGATCCGGGCCTTGGCCATTACCGACCGCGTCATCGGGTCCAGACCGGGCGCTACCGATATTATGGTTCCGCCGACCGGGACAGCTTCAGCGCTTTCCGAACCCCCGGGCATCATAACTTCAACAGCCATTCCGGGACGCACATCTCTTGCAAGCCGCTCGGGCAGCTGAATATCGAGCGTGTAGGATGATGTGTTGTCGATGACGAAAGGCGCGGTCATGCCATCTACCGGACCCCCGGTTTGTACATTTACCGCTGAAACGCGGCCACCAATGGGTGCTCGCAGCGTCATTACACCACTGGTTCCGGCGCCTGCCTGTGATAATATCCGCCGGTTCTCGGCCACGCTGACCTGTGCCTGGCGGAGCGCAGCATTGGCTTCATCGGCCCGTGCCCCGGCGACAATGCCTTCCTTCGCCAGCTGGTTGATCCGCGCAGCATTGGCCCGTGCCAGCCCCGCCTCGGCGTGCGCCCTTGCCAGATCAGCGCCAATCTGAACCGGTTCACGTGCCTTTACCGATGCCAGCGGCGCACCGCGAGAAACCGCCTGTCCCTCGATAACAAAGAGCCGGATCACCGCTCCGCTAAACGGAGCAGTAACCGCAACCCGCGCTTCCGGGGGCAGGCTAACCATTGCCGGGACGGTTCCGAGCGGAATGGCACCAACCTCTTCGGCGGAGACCGTTTTGATGCCCAGTCGCTTGATCTGTTCAGCGGTCATCTGGCCGGGCTTTGATCCGGAATCTTCCGATATCGCCGCTTGGTCCTGCTCAGCAGTGCTACCGGAAAAAAGATAATATCCCCCGCCAATAACCAGCAAGACCGCAGCAGCTATCGCCGCTATTTTATATTCGCGCTTCATGGAACGGCGACAGCCGCAACAACGCGCTCCAACCGGTCTTTAACTTCTTTGGCAGTGTCCGTGAGTTCGGCATTGCCGGTCCGGCCAAGCGATGTGACGGGGTCGATCGCGGCAATTTCGACTTTGCCGTCTTTCTCCTGCACGATCACATTGCATGGCAACATCACCCCAAGCTTGTCTTCCATCTTCAATGCCTGATGTGCGAGCGATGGATTGCAAGCGCCCAGAATGACATAGGGACGGAAAGCTTCACCCAGCTTCTCGTCTAGAGTTTTTGCAATATCAACCTCGGTCAGAACACCAAAACCTTCGTCTTTGAGTGCTGATTTTACAGCATCAACAACTTCATGGAATTTTCCGTCGACCAGTTTTGCAATATAGTAAGACATCGGTTCATTCTTTCATTGTGATCGGGCATAATAATCAGGGAAACTTCGCCATAACTTTTAAAGCCAAGCTCTCTCCAGATTGGGCCAAGCGAGAAACCCAGTCATTAAGGGAAGTTACCTATCTGTTCCGGCGTTCAACTTTGTATTTGCAGGGGATGGGGCTTGAACCTGACAAGAACCTGTCATTTTGTCAGCTTGGCTTCAGTTTTTTGATATAGAGCGGCGAATTGAGAAGGGAGAACGAAGCGGATATGCGCTTGCTGCTGGTTGAAGATGATCCGGAACTGTCGCGGCGTCTGTCCGAACGATTAAGGTCGGCCGGCTTTGCTGTCGATCTGGCAACAGAAGTCGAGCAAGCGAAATACTGGCCGGACGTTGAGCAACTATGCGCGATTATCCTTGATCTCGGTTTACCGGACGGGGAAGGCGGTGATTTGCTCGATCATTGGCGCAAGGCGAAAGTGGCGGTGCCGATATTGATATTGACTGCCAGGGGCAGCTGGCAGGACAAGGTTGCAGGGCTGAACGCCGGAGCGGATGATTTTGTGGTCAAGCCCGTGCGCTTTGAAGAATTGCTGGCACGGTTGCACGCGCTCATTCGCCGTCAGGCCGGAAGGCCGGATAATAGTTTAACGGCAGGCGGGCTTACGCTTGATCCCGCTGCGAAAACCGTATCACGAAACGGTTACAACATTGCAGTTAGCCGCAATGAATTTCGTTTGCTGCATCTGTTCATGCGCCGGGCCGGGCATATCCTGCCGCAGACAGAAATTCTCGAAAATCTATATGCGCTTGAAGCGGAACGGGAGCACAATACAATCGAAGTGCATGTCAGCAGGCTACGCCGCAAGATCGGCAAGGACGCGATTACAACCGTACGTGGTCTGGGCTACAGGTTCGAAAAATGATGCCCAAATCCGACAGCCTCCGGACGCGGTTCATGATCGCCATCCTGCTTTGGACAATGCTGGGTATCGGCACGATCTGGTATAGTTCGATACGGATTTTCGAGGGTCATGTCGAAGACCAATATCACGAGGAATTGCAGGTCCATGTCAGGGAACTGGACGTCCTCACCAAGCTCAGACCTGACGGTCAGCCCTATTTGTCGAGGCCGCTTTCCGATCCGCGCTTTGCCGTTCCCGATGCCGGCTTTTACTGGCAAATAACCCGCGACGGGTTTTTGCCGCTCAAGTCATCATCGATGACGCGCGGCAGCTTCGACGAGAGCATTGCCAGATCAACCCGGGTCACCCATGAAGTCCAATCCGGCCCGACCGGCAGGGCTATCACATACGGTTTGATCCGCCAGACTCGGCAAGGCGACAATATCCGCTTTGTGATCGCAACAGATGAACGCCTGCTCAACCAGATTGTTGCAGATTTCGAACGCGAGCTGACAATCTGGCTAGCCATATTGGCAATATTGTTGCTCGCAAGCGGCGGCGCAATCATCCTGTTTGGGCTGCGCCCGCTGGACAAGCTGGGACTTGCGATCGCGTCGCTGCGTCGCGGCGAGGTGGATGGAATCAAAGGTGACTATCCGCGGGAGATTGCCCCGTTAGTGAACGATCTAAACGCCTATATTGCACGCAATAATGAATTGGTGACGAAAGCGCGTGTACAAGCGGGCAATCTTGCCCATGCGCTGCGCACGCCTCTGGCGGTAATGACGGACGAGGCCGAACGCATGGCGGAACAGGAAAACGCTTCGGAAGCAGCGGAGACTTTTTTGGAACAATGCCGGCTGATGACTCAGCAAATCGAGTATCAACTCGCCCGCGCCCGTTCTGTTGCCGGTGAAGGAAGCACTGCTCAATCCAGCGATTTTTCTGCAACGGTTCTTCCGACCTTCAGTGCTATGGAGCGATTGCACCCTGATAAATCCTTCCATTTGGAAAATGATCTGCCATCTTCGCTTCGGCTCGCGATTGATCCGGTTGACCTGTCGGAGATCATGGGATGTCTGCTCGACAATGCGGGCAAATGGGCACGTCAAAATATCCATTGCATGGCAAGGGTTGTTGATGGCCAGGCGATGATCGATATTGCTGATGATGGCTGCGGACTGGAAGATCACGAACTGGAAAAAGCATTTGAGATTGGTGCCAGATTCGATTCCGGGAAAACCGGTTCCGGCCTCGGTCTGCCGATTGCCCGTGACATAGCGCGCGGCGTAGGAGGTGACATAATCCTTTTGGCGGATACTTCTGCGCCAACTGGGCTGGTCGCGAGATTGTATCTTCCGGCAACGACGCGTCTGGACAGCTAGCGTATAATCAGCACTTTACCGCTAAAACGCGCCCAATCCTGACCGATAATCCGCATCCATTACTTGCTGCCGAACATCCCAATGCGTTCGGTCTGATCAAGCCTTGAGACAATATCCGACATATTCATGGAATTGCGCCAGTCGGTAAAGCTACCCGTATGGATATCGTCATCCAGTTCCAGGTGCAGATTGATCTGGGCGCCTCACTCGCTCTCAATATTTTCTGGTTTCTTGATATAGAAATAGCTGAAGATCATTGCGATGCCGCCCGGTACCCTTAAGAAAGCACGGCCCATCGGAATACGCAGACCCTCGGAGCTCCGCTTTGCCTCCGACATATTACGTAATGACGATATCTCTGCGATCGTTATTCTGACCGGATTATCAAAAGGAGTCTCCCAAAATGAAGAAGCAAACCGATATTCAGCAACCCAGCCCCGAACATGGGTACAGCGACCAGATTGCCGTTCTGCGCCGTGACATAAAGCGCTTACAGGGCGATTTTGGAAAACTGCGTCAAGAATTTTTCGAGGACGCAGGAGGTCGCGTGCAAGAATTCAGCGAGCAGACTGGTCAGAAACTGAAAGAAAAAGGCGAGCAGTTACGGCATGCCGGTGAACGAGGGCAACGCGCTATAAAGGCCGAAGTGCAACGTCGCCCTGTCACCACTATTCTGGCCGCAACCGGAGCCGGTGTCGCATTGGGCGCACTCGCCAAATGGGCACAGAACGGAACGAAGCAGCAGAATGATGCAGAACAATAGCCATTTGACCATGATTGTTTGACCCGGATGCCGCCTGTTGGTGGGCGGCCCCCGGTTCTTCGCTGTGCAGTCAAGTTATAAAACTGATATCGAACCGCAGCACTGGTGTGGAACAATCAGTTCATGGGGGAAGAAATATCCCAGCGCGCTTTGTACCGCTCCTGTGTTCCAAAGAGCGATCAAAAACCATAGGCATTGTGCAAGCTTATAGGAAAATCACAGGATTTTGTAGAATGGTGACGGTTATAGTCTTGCGCGAACCGGCCTCTGCACGGGATTTCCCTATTCTGCGGAAATGAACAGGGGGGATGAGCATGTCCGATCATTTGGAAGGGCTCAAACGCGAGCTATCAAGGCGTTCCAAAGACAAATTCCTTAAAAGGGGTGTCAGGGATTTGCATTCGTACAACAGCGCAGTATTTCTGGGTGGTCGGGGAACCGTGAGGGCAATGGCAAGATGGTATAGGGGGCGAAGGTCCTTCGGCCGTAATTCCAACCCGATATTGGGCCGCATTCTTAGTCAGCAAATGATGGCCCACTAAAATTTGTCGCGCGATAGGGTGCTTGAAACGTTATCTGTCTGGCGAACCGAAAGATGACGGCCAATGACACCGCGCCGCCCGACGTTAAATTTTTCCAAAATCATATGGACATGGTTTTTAACTGTCGCGGGGCTGATGCATAACAGTTTTGCAATTTCCTTGTTCGACAGACCTTCTTTCACCAATGTAGCAACTTCGCTTTCGCGCATAGTGAGGCAACCGATTTTCTGTGCTTTGTGGTTGCCGGTTAATGCTGCCAGATGCCTGACAAGCCCCGCCATCATCTTTGGTGGGCATACAGCTTCACCGCGCACTGCCTTTAAAACTGTTTTATTCAGATCTTCGATCGATTCATCGCGTCCGACAAACGCCGAAATACCGGCTTCGGCGCAGCGGATCGCGTCGTCCCGGTTGTGGAGGCCGAAACCGACGAAATGAATCGCCGCACCCATGGTCAGGGACTCAAGCTGATGAAGAATTTCATGGTGCGTTATATCGAGTACAACAACCATCGGTTGAAGCTCGCTGACTTTTTGGGCTGCCTCGTCTGCCCCACAACTGCCGAGCACATCTACTTCCTCAAGAGCGGCCAAACCGGCTGCCAAGCCATTTCGGTAGAGCAGTACATCGCCCACCACTAGGCATGTAGGCGCTGTCGCCTCAATTTCAGGTTTTGTAGCAGAGCGGTCTTGCATCGACGTTCCTCTAATGTGCCGCTGTTGCATCCTTTGGACATGATGCTTGGCCTGCGGTGAGTTCTCTGCGTCCCGAGGTGATGAGCCATTTTTATATGTTGATTCGATTCGACAATAGGAAAATTTCGACATGCCCATATCGAAATGCGTCCATCGAGATTGGCCTGCCATGCCGTGATAACCAGACCATTCGGTCCAGACCAAAAAAAAGAATCTATAAATTTCAGGGGTTGAGTTGGTTAAGGAAATCCCAAAACTTGTAATCTGGGAGCCTATTCCACGCTTTGACGTGGGGATGGTCTAGGCGTTGAACTGGACCATATTTAAGACCAGCGGTTCATGCGAAGTGCGCAAAAACACGTCATCAGTCCGGGTATGTCGGAAACAATTTCAATCCTATGTCAATTGTTCGGGTCTTGATCGGATCATCCTCGCGCATGTTCCGGTCGATGGTAACCGGGCTGATAGACGATTGTGATGATGTCAGCATAGTGGACGCGCATCAGCGTCTGGCGAATGACAATTCCGGAGTGCATCGTGATGATGCACGCTATGATGTGCTGCTCGTTGAAGGGCTTGCCAGCTTTACAGGTTCAACTGCACTGGCGTTTGCTTCGATAGCCCCGAGAGTCAGTATTGTCGCAGTCGAAGACCGCGGCAGAAGTGTAATCGTTTTTTGTCGCCAGAAAGATGATATTCTCATCAACAACGACCAAGCAGGTCTGATCGACGCTATCAAACGCGCGGCGGAGCAAGGCTGATGGCAAATTATCGTGCAATAGCGGCGGCCAGTGCCACCCTACGAGAACTTCTAAGGGAACGCTATCCGCGTGACGAATTTGGTCCCTCTCTGACAATTGACAGCTATCACGTGAATGATCTTGATCAGGGGATAAGCGCCGAAGGTTTCGCCATCCTATTGTGGCGGGTTATGGTCAACACGGAACGGCGGGCCAGACCGCCGCGGAAAAACCCGTTGGGCGGCAGTTTCAGGCCTTCATTGCCGCTTGATTTGAGCTATTTGGTGATCCCTGTATCGACCAGTGTCGAGCGCCAGCAGCGCATGCTCGGCTGGATGATGCGCGCGCTTGAGGATGCCGGGCCGTTCTCCTCGGCGCAGCTCAACAATTATCTGGCTGAAGACGATATATTCCCGGTGAGCGAAGATATTGAACTGGTATGCGATCCGTTGCCTTTGGCCGACCATTTGAATCTTTGGGAACGGATCAAGCGCTATCCGACCTACGCCAATTATTTGATGCGGATGCTGGTTATCGATAGCGATGTCGAGATTACCGAGAACGCGCCGGTCATCGAACGCGAGTTTCAATATTCGCCGGTTGGGGTCGACGCATGACCGCGCTGCCATCTTCGGATGTCATCCGGCATCATGTCCCTGCCGGGTTTCTGTTCGCCGATGCCAGCGACCTTGCAACGGTATCGGCGGGTCTATCCGTGCTGTTGATCGACCGCAGGAACCGCCAAAACCGCTTTCTGTTGTTGCCTGTAAATACGGGGCATTGGGTATCGCATCGCATTGAGGGTCTCACGATCGATGTCGCCGATGATCCCGAAAACTGGCCTGCAAACCTTGGCCAGTATGAAGTGCATGTGGTGGATAAATTGCGGCGGTTTGAGCGCTGTCGTTTTGATGCTGAATTGCCGGTCAGCGGGCGCGTGATTTGGAGTGCATGGGCAGGATTAAATCAAGCCAGGGTGCGCAATCTGATCAAAGAGGGGCAGGACACCCCAGACTATATTCCGTTATTTTCCAGAAGTGGCAGAACCTATCCGATGCCACGAGCCAGAGTGCGGGCTCATCTAACCATCCGGCAGGATGACGGTAGCGACATCGCTGCGGCTTGGGCCGTTTTACGGATCCGGTCAAGCAATCGCACCGTTGGCTTGGGGATTGCCGATGCGAATGGAAATGTCGAAGTAGGTTTTTCCTATCCCGATCTACCACAAATGACGGCTCCAGAAGCCGTTGCCGGTCGGTCGAATGTTATCTGGCCGATACGTATCTCGGTTCATTATTCCGGAGTGCCGACGCCACCGCAATATTCCGCAGAGCCCTTTCCTCGTGAGTTTGTGGAACAACCTGCTCCGCCATTGCTGTCCGATATCATGTCCCAACTGAACGATCCGGGAACAATGGCGATAAGACGTCTTGGTCAGCCAGGCGCGCTTAACAATGTCGATATGGCAATGGGAGAGCCGCTGGTGCTGCGGACCCTGCGTAACTCGAATGAGTATTTTTCCAGCCTCTACATAGCGGCGAACTGAGAAGAAGGAGATATGAAATGCCTGAATATTTAGCCCCGGGCGTGTTTGTCGAGGAGGTATCCTACCGTGCCAAGTCGATCGAAGGCGTCAGCACCACAACCACTGGTTTTGTCGGCGCAACTCGCTATGGCCCCACCGATCTGGAACCGGAGATCATTACATCTCTAGTCGAGTTTGAACGTATTTATGGCGGGCAGGCGAAGCTGAGTTATGCTGGTACCGCTCAAGACAATTATATGTGGAACGCAGTGCGCGGCTTTTTTGAAGAAGGCGGCAAACGGCTTTATGTCGCCCGTGCGTTTACGGCGGGTGGAGATGATGGCCGGGCTAGTCGCGCACTAGTGCATAATCTTCGCATACAAGCACGGTTCCCCGGGGCGGCCGGGAACGGACGCGTCTCCATTCAGTTTCAACTGGGGCAAAATCGGTTGGTCATGAATGGTAGCGATGCCGAAATGAATGGTATCTCGCACGGTGACGTCGTGCATTTGGGTTTCACCGGCGAAGCGGCAGACGAGCCGGATGATCTTGTCGGTTTCTACCTGGTTGAATGGGATGGAACGTCGGAAGAATTTAGTTTCACCCGCCCCAATCCAACTGAAGATCCGCTCGATTCAACCGATGACGAATTTAGTTTCACGCTTGCTGATTTGGATGCCGAAATAACAATTCGTCGTGCAACAGCATCAATTTTTTACGAATCGGCATCGTCGGATTTGCCGACATTTGCTATGGTGGACTTGGCGCTTGATACACGTCACAGCGCTAACGGACGCCCGGATTCCATCCTTGATGTCTTTGCCCGCAATCCGGCCAATATATCTGATGCCCGTTCGCTACCGATCCAGATTTTCAAGGATCAGGATGGCGATGGGGACGAAGATGACACTCCCTATACCGGATTGGACTTCATCAGACATTTTGTCGTTGCTTCTGCCGGAGTCACTACGATCGGTGAAGCGGCGCTGACAGCAGATGATCCGGACCCTGCTCTAACCACCGTTACTTTCGCGCTCGACGGCGGTGACGACGGAATAATGCCAATTGCATCGGCCTATGAAGGCGCTGTTGATGCGACAACAAATCGGGCAACCGGTCTCAAGGCAATGGAAAATCTGGAAGACATTTCCATTATCGCGGGGCCGGGTTCCAGTATCAACGAAGGATTGGGGCAAGCAGTTGCTAACCTGCTGATGAGCCATGCGCGGCGGATGAAATACCGGATTGCAGTGATCGATAGCGTCAAAGACGCTTCAATCTCCTCGGTTCGAGCCTATCGCGCCAAGTTCGACTCCAAATATGCGGCCTTCTACTATCCGTGGGTACGGATTATCGATCCGGTAACCGGACAGGAAAATCACTATCCACCCTCTGGATTTGTATCTGGCATTTATGCCCGGAATGATGTCGAGCGCGCAGTGTATAAGGCGCCTGCAAACGAAGTGGTAAATCTTGCCATTGGTTTTGAGAAATTTCTCAATACTGGCCAGCAAGAGGTTCTCAATCCCGAAGGTGTCAATTGCTTCCGCTTCTTTGAAGGGCGCGGCATGCGGCTTTGGGGTGCGCGCACGATGACCTCTGATCCGGAATGGAAATATGTCAATCTGCGCCGCTATTTTGCTTATCTGGAACGCTCAATCGACAAGGGCACCCAATGGGCTGTGTTTGAGCCCAATGGCGAGCGGCTTTGGGCCCAGGTCCGGCGGACGATCGAGGATTTTCTGCTCAATGAGTTCCAGAACGGTGCGCTGCTCGGCGACAAGCCGGAGAATAGCTATTTTGTAAAATGCGACCGCTCCACGATGACGCAAAACGATCTCGATAACGGCCGACTGGTTTGTCAGGTCGGCGTCGCACCGCTGCGTCCTGCGGAATTCGTCATCTTCCGCGTTGGCCAATGGACGGCCGACCGCAAATCCTGAGAGGAATAGAACATGGCAGTAGAAAGAGAACGTCCGTATAATCAGTTCAATTTTCTGGTTGATCTGGGCGATGGCAATACCGACGGGCCCAAAGCGGGTTTCCAGGAAGTTTCGGGCATCGGTATGGAAATAACACTGGCTGAATATCGCAACGGTAACAGCTTGGAAAACTCGGTGATGAAGGTCGCCGGAATGAACAAGTCGACCGATGTCACATTCAAACGCGGTGCGATGGGTTCGCTCAACCTTTACGAATGGCTCGACGAGATACGCAACGGTTCGGCCAGCGCGCTACGCACGTTGACGGTATCGCTCCAGAATGAGGATCACAGTGAATCGGTGATGACCTGGAAACTGCAACGTTGCCAGATCATGAAATATACCGCGCCTGCGCTCAACGCGAAGGGCACTGATGTTGCGGTTGAAGAACTGGTCATCGCGACCGAGCGGATGGAAATGGAATAGAGCGATGTACGCAGCGGTTCGTCTGCCCGGAATAATATTGGATGCGCCCCCGACTGCGAGGGCTGCAGATGAATTCCCGCGTATGGACGTGGCGCTGTTTGTCGGCTTTGCGGAGCGCGGTCCGTGCCACCGGCCGGTCCGGATCAACAGCGTCGCGGCCTATCAGACGGTTTTTGGCGGTACAATGCCACTGGCTTTTGACGTTGAATCCGGTGAAACTCTTTCGGCCAGTCTCGCGTCCAGCGTACGCGCCTTTTTCTCCAACGGCGGACGTGAATGCTGGGTCATCAGAGTCGCGTGGACCGCCGATCTTGCAAACCGGTGGGATGAGGTGGACGGGAAAGCCGGACCCGAAGCGACGATCGAAACTGCGCAATTTCCCCTGACCGGCTTGCTCGCCCGGTTTCCCAAGCTCTCAAATGGGGATAGCGTTGTTGTTCCGGCTGTTTTTGATGCGGCCTCCCGGGGCAGCTGGTCCGACAGCATGTCGGTCGGCCTGAGATTGAGGCGCACGCCAGTCTCGATAAATGAGCCTGCTGCAATATCGGGTGGATTTCAATTCGCGGATGATGGCCGGTTGCAGCTTGGTGAGTTGATTGAGCTCAGAGATGCCGATAAATCAACAATAAGATACGCGAAAATCGTTGATTTGGAAAATGGCACGGCCTCCGCTTGCTGGTGCTCATCATTCCTGGCGATAGACGCCGAAACGCCTGTCAAAAATGGCCATGCCCGGCTGGTCGGGCGCAGAAACCGGATGTCCGCGATCTTTAGAGAGGGCATCGAAAGCGAAATTGTTTTGGCAGGCGATGAACCGCTGTTGATGACCGACCGCTGGGTGCAGTTTTTCCAGCAGGGCGAGTCAATCTGGCTGCGCCCCGACAGTGTCGATGGTCGCCGCGCGACCGGAAAAGCATGGCAACAAATTGCGTCCACACTTCCCGAGGACGATTTCACCGCGAGCCGTCTGACGGTCGATTTCCAAACCGATGTGAATGGAGAAGTACAGCTATTGTCCGATCTGGGCCTTACGCCAGAAGCGCCCAATTCGCTGATGGACCTGATCGGCGTCGATCAGTTTTATGCCAATGACGAAAGTCGGGATGCACGCGAACAGCCTAATTTGGCGGCAAAAACACAGTTGCGCGAGAATTGGACCCAGGTCCAGTCCCGCTTCGGTCGCGGTTTGACGTTTGACCAACATGCCGCAGCGTTTGTCGCTGGAGAAGCCTCGACGAGTCAGAGGCGAATATTGCGCTCGGCGTGGTTGCCAATTGCTATCGATGGCGAATTTGCCGGTTCGTCTACTCCGGCCTGGACGTCACAGCGCCCTGCGCTTGAACGCGACGGGTTGGTGCCATTTGATAGCCGGCTCTTCATTGATCCCGCTTTTGCGGCAGTTTCCACCGACTTGCTGCTCCAACGGGCAATCCAAATGCATGATCTTGACGAAAAGCAACTGCTGGGAATGCATGGCGTGTTTGATGTGCCGGGCGAGAATGTCGGGGATGTGTCGATGCTAAGTCTCCCTGATGCCAGTCAACCTGGCTGGGGTTTGCTTGCGGACTCTATCACATTGCCCCCTCCCGATGCCGGTTCGCCAGCTCGCGGCAATTGGTTTGATCACAGCGGAGCATGTCTTGTCGACGTCGAACCGAACCTTTCGGAACCTGGCCGGAGCAGCTTTCTCGACAGCGGTGTGAAGCTGCTTGCCCAGCCGGAAATCCGCGGGCCCCGTAGAGCCATCACAGGTGGCATTTTCACGCTGCGATTTGCAAGCAGCGACGATGATGTAACCTTTGTTCTGGAAGAGTCGGCTCGCCATGACTTTGCCGATGCCGTTGAAATCTGGCGCGGTGCGGACAGGCAAAGGGACATTACCGGGCGCAGCGAAGGCACCTATTACTACCGCTTGCACACGGAAACAGGTGACAATGTTTCCGGCTTTGCAGCACGCAGAGTGGTTGTTCGTTCGAGCGCATATGCAGCCCTTGCTGCGGATCCAGACGAGCTACGCGCGGTTCATCTGGCGATGTTGAGACTCTGCGCAGGAACGGGGGAGATGAGCGCGATAATGTCGTTACCGCAATCCTTTCGTTCTGATGACGCAGGTTCCTATCTGGACGGCTTTTTGGCGCAGACATCCGGCGCTTCGCTGCCTACCCGATTTTCGCGCCGCGAAGCATGGGGCTTATCGTTCGGAGCTGTATACCATCCCTGGATTGATGGGGGGAGCGGTAACAAAATGCTGGTCCTTCCTTCGGATGGTGCAGTCTGCGGGATTATGGCTTCGGTCGCAAATCGGGAAGGGGCGTGGATAGCGCCCGCGAACCAACCGTTGACCGATATCATCGGACTATATCCGACGATTGCAGCGAACGATCATCTGCGGCTTGATAGCGCCAGGCTCAATCTGATCCGTCGTTTCCCGAGGGAATTCGCGTGTCTTGCGGCGCGCACGCTATCGGACGAGACCGATTGGCAGCAGATAAATGTTCGACGCCTATTCATCATGATACGTCGCATGCTGTTGCAGCTTGGCCGGACGTATATTTTCGAGCCCAATGACCAAGGCGTGCGGCGAGCCATTTCCCGCACACTCGTTACCCGTCTTGACCAGTTGCAAAAGCTCGGAGCGTTTTCGGGTAAACGGTCTGAGGACAGCTATTTTATCCGTACGCCATTTGATGCCAATGATATCGACAATGGCCGCTTGCTCGTAGAATTGGGCATTGCGCCCTCTCACCCCATGAAATTTCTCGAGATCTCGCTGGTTCAGACCGGATCGCGCCTAACGGTGGAGGAGGGGCGTTAATGGCACTCACCGATCGTCCATATTCAGTCTTCAATTTCGCTGTTGAAATTTACCCCGATGGTGCAAGCGCGCCGCTGGCAGAGGCGGCTTTCATTGAATGTGATGGGCTGGAAATGACGATGGATGTCCAGACAATCCGTGAAGGCGGGGCCAATGACCGTGCATACCGTGTCCCGTCGGTGATCAATTATTCCAACCTGACGTTGAAAAGAGGCATGACTGCCAACCGTGAGCTTTGGAAATGGTTCACGAAATCAAACGCCGACCCGTTTTTGCGCGCCGATGCCGAATTGGTGATGTTCGCAGAGGATGGAAAGACTGAAAAGATGCGTTTCCGGCTGTCGCGCTGCATTCCGATCAAAATGAAGGTGCCACCGCTGAATGCGAAAGAAGGTGGAATCGCGATTGAGGATTTCGCCCTTGCATATGAGAAATTTGAACTCGTTGAAGACGCAGCGGGAGGGTCGGCAGAATGACCGAAGCGGTTCTTGCCAAGGCAAAATTAATAGAGCTGAAGGATGATTTCAGCGGCGAGCTGGATGGCGGTAAAAATATTGATGTCCAGTTTAATCCCGAAACTCTGAAACTGGCTTTTGCAAATGAAATTGTGCAGCCAGAAGGGGGCGATCAGGCCGCTGGAACCGCTGGGCGGCAATTTGTCGGAGCGGGCAGCACCACGCTGACGATTACCTTGTGGTTTGATGTGACTGCGATGGTCAAGGACCGTGTTGATGACGTGCGCAGGGTGACGAAGGATGTCATCTACTTCATGACGCCCAAGGAGTTTGCCGACGACCCAACAAAGCTCGTTCCCCCCGCAGTCCGCTTTGTCTGGGGATCCCTGCTGTTTGATGGCATGCTCGAGAGTCTTGAGGAAAATCTGGAATTTTTCTCCCCCGAAGGCAAGCCGCTGCGCGCCAGCATGGCACTGAGCTTCGGTCAGCAAAAAATACTCGTTTCGTATTTTGAGGGTGATGGCAAAATTGCCGACGCGCCAGGACGCAAGAAACTGACGCCGGCCAAGCAGGGCGATAGCGTGCAGCAGATGGCAGGCAATAATGGCAAGCAATCAAATTGGCAGAGTATCGCATCGGCGAACAATATCGAGGATCCGCTGCGGATGTCACCGGGCAGGCTGATTGATCTCAACGCCGGGACATTGCCTAGCCCTTCTTTGAAAATAAACGCGCCGCTTGTTGCCTTGAAGACGAATATCGTGCCGCCGCCACTTCCCAAATTCAGCATCGAATAGGATTAAATTATGCCCGTAGTCATCAATGAGTTTGAAACGTCCGGGGAGAGTGTCGGCGCTGCTGATGTTCCTTCCGTTCAAGCCAAATCACCATTGTCGCGGCAACGCGCGATCGAAAAAGAACTTCGCAAACTGGCCAAACGCCAATTGCGCTTCCGGAGGAATTAGACCCAGACATGCCAGCAACTGTCGCCCGTTTGCCGAGCCGCCCCTCGCGCCCCACTATCCGCATCGACGGAGAGAGTCAGCCGCGTCTGGAAGCGGCGATGCTGTCCTATCGATTGCATGCGTCGATTGAATCGATGGCGTCGGCAGAGATCGAATTCGGCAATTGGGGCGGCGAAGATGCCGGTTTCCAGTTCTTTTCGCGGGATATCCTCGATTTCGGCAAGGAGATTGTCGTCAGTCTGCAGAACGAGATCCTGTTCCAGGGGCGTATCAGCGCCATTAATGGTCGATTTCCCAGCGCTGGACCGCCCACGATAGTGGTGCTGGCCGAGGACCGTTTGCAGGACCTTCGGATGACCCGGCGTTCGCGCAGTTTTGAGCAGGTATCATTGGCAGATGTGGCGGACGCTATAGCGCGCGATCATGGTCTCACCGCCCAGGTTGAAGTGGAGACCGCAGTCGCGCCGGTGCTGACACAGGTCAATCAGACGGACTTTGCCTTTCTGTTCGATTTGGCCCGGCGTTTTAATGCGAAGGTCCATATATCCGAACAAACGCTTTATGTTACGGAGGATCGCGGCACGCCCCCGGTTGATCTCCGCTGGTCGGGAACGTTGCGTGAATTTGATGTAACCGCTGATCTGGCGCGGCAATATAACGCAATTATTGCGTCAGGCTGGGACGTGGCGTCGAAAGAAGCAATTTCCCACGAAGCGGATTCCAGTGAGATGTCAGCGGAAATTGGCAGCGATACTGGCGGCGCAGCCCTGCTCGAAGAATTTTTCGAACCACGGATTGAAACATTAGCGCATCTGAAGCCATCGACGGTCACCGAAGCACGCGAATTCGCCAATGGAGCGTATCGCCGGATGGCACGGGATTTTGTCATGGGCGAAGGAGAATGCGAAACAGATCCACTTATCCATGTCGGTGCGATGTTGGAGCTTTCCGGTCTAGGTGATCTGTTCAACGGTCTATATCGCGCGCTGGAGGTCACACATTGTTTCGATCCCCAGTTAGGCGCTTTGAGTGAATTCCGCTGCCATCGTGCCGGAATCGGGAGGCCGTCATGAGCGGCATTTCCGAACTTCTTCAAGATATGGCTATCCCTGATGGCGAACGAACTCCGAATGGCATCGGGGGGCTCTGGAATGGCGTGGCACCTGCTCTGGTCCAATCGATTGAAGACCCGGAAGGAATGGGCCGCGTCAAGGTGAAGCTTCCATGGTCTCCTGATCCAGCCAGTGAAAGTTATGAAGTATGGGCGCGCATGGCGACGATGTTTGCAGGGGCAGACCGTGGCAGTTGGTTCCTGCCAGAAGTCGATGACGAAGTGCTCGTGGCCTTCATGTTCGGCAATCCTGAACAGCCGTTTATCATTGGCGGGATGTGGAATGGTGTCGACGGGCCGCCGGAAGCGGCAAATCATTCAGCCGAGAATAATATCAAGTTACTGCGTTCGCGCAGCGGCGTGATGGTGTCATTTGATGACAGTTCGGGATCCGAAGCACTGATTCTCGAAACACCCGGCGGACAGAAAGTAACGCTATCCGATGGTCCGGGGAATATTCGCCTGGAAGACAGCAATGGCAACACCGTGGATATGGGGCCGAGTGGCGTATCGATAACCGCCTCCTCGCTATTGAAGCTGGAAGCAAGCATAGTGACCATCGATGCGACGGCCGTCAATGTGAATGCAGCGACCGCCACATTTTCCGGACTGGTAAACGCGCAGACAGTCGTAGCACCGACGATTTCCGGCGCAACCTATACGCCCGGAGCGGGGAATATCTGGTGAGCGAGATGAAGCATCCTCTCACCTGGGCTTCGCCCCGACCAATGTGGCGCGGCGCGGGCCGACCCGGATTGGAACCCGGCATATTGCGTTTTGCGCGCGATGATTTTGCCGACCAGTTAATGGGTTTGATGATCAATGAACCGCAGCGGATAGATGAATTTGTTGCTCGTCCCGAAACATGGCGGACGCCGCCCGGACAGGTTGCACAACCTGATCTGGTCACGCGCATACCGCTGCCCGCGCTGGTCAAGGACGCGCGCCGCAAAACCCTGTTCGGCTTGCCGCGCAAATCAAAGCAAGTGCCGGATGCCAATATTCCGGTGCCGCCAGCACCGTTAAAACTATTCCAGGCTGCCCACCAACGGCATTATGTCGCGACCGCAACGCTTGCTTGCGCAGTACCCGGCCTTCCTGATCGCCGGCCGGAGGGCCGTCAGGAAAAGATCGGAATGCTTGTCCGGCGGTTGATGCCCGTTGCCAAAAATGCGGGAGCGAAAAATATCGGCGTATCGGATCCGCAGCTGGTTGAATATGGCTGGATTCCAGGTGATGAACCACGCTGGCAACGGGTTGCGGATGGTGAAGCGGACAATCTGGCACCCGGCGAAGAAATATTATCTGTATTCCCGATTTCGCATAGCGAAGCCAATGGAATCAAACGTAAAATGTGGGGTTCAATGATCCCCGTTGCGCGGCGCGATGATTATGTCGGCGCGCCAGTTGCACGGACAGCGATCTCACTGGTTGAAGGGCAAAAAGCCGCGATGGCCGACGCTGTGCCTGCTGCGAAACCGAACAGCAAACAGGCAAGGCTTTCCGAGTTTCGCATGGATGTTGCGGAGCCGTGGAAGGCGATGGTGCGGACTGTTGAAAAAGAAGCTGCAGATATTGCTGCCGATAGCACTGCCACGTTGGAACAGAGCCAACGCCAATTGCGCGACCGCAATCATCAGTTGCAGGTGCAAAGCTGGCTATTGTTGCTCGATTTCTGGCTTTATCTGGGCCGTCATTTGCCGAAGCTTCAACCGGCGTTGCAATTGGGTTCATCAACTGGTTTGACAGACAATGAACGAGACCTTTTTGATTGGTTGCGAACAAATTTTCCAACGGGATCCCTTGCCGCTGGGATGCGGGCATTTGGTTCAGCGGTCAATGCTCGACCCTATCGTCCCAATATCGCTCAAGCGATGGCCGATGTAGCCGTGTTTGAAAGTCAGCTTGAAGCGGTGACAACCGAATATGTCACTGGCCTGACCAGCCCATTGCTGGACATCTGGCCCAATTTCCATTTCCTGCTCGCAGGTATTTCTAGCGACGGTAGCGGTGATGCGATTGAAGCTGATGGCCCCTATAAAGAGCCTCCTGTTGCACTTCCGGATGCCGACGGTGATAGCCAGATTGGGTCACCGGCAGGGATTGACCTTGACGATGCGGCACAGCAGGCTACCATAATTGATCAAATTTCGGTTCTGGTAGGTCGCGCTCTGCCAATATCCACCGAAGAAGACGCACGCGCGCTTCCTTTTGCAGAACGGCTTTCGAAAGTCCTGGTTGAAACCGCTGATGATAGCGGATTATTCTGTGTGCGTTTTGTCCATCTCAACGAGGATTGCGGGCCACTGCACCCGCCGACTTTGTCAAAGCCCAGTGAACGTTTCGCGATGGCGAGCTTCTTTGATCCCGATGCGCCCGCGCGCGAGATCAAGATCATGCTGCCCAAAGACACCAGTGCGGCGGGCCTTCGCAAACATGCGCGGGGAACCGCGTTCGTGATGTCCGACATGCTGTGCGGTCAGGTGCAGCGCGCCAAAGGGCTGGGGCTGATAGATCTTATTCGGCAAGTATTACCATGGCCGCTGCATAAAGACATCGATGTTGGCGCAGGCGGCGGGTGCAAAAATGGCAATGGCGCTGATATCGGTATGATCTGTTCGCTGTCGATTCCGATTGTGACTTTGTGCGCGCTCATCTTGCTGATGATCATCGTCACTTTGCTCGATTTCATATTCAAATGGGTGCCCTGGTTGATCGCCTGTTTTCCGGTTCCTGGATTAAAAGCAAAGGGGAATGGGCCATGACCGATCGTTTGGACCAGAATATTCTGGGAAAAGGCGTCAGCTTTCCTTTCAGAGTTGGCCGTGACGGCCGGATCGGCTGGTCGGCGGGCGAAACCAACATTCGTCAGTCGATCGAAATCATCCTGAAAACCGATCTGGGCGAACGGGTGCAGCTCGCGCGTTTCGGTGCTGGCCTGACCCCGCTGCTGTTCGATCCCAATACCGCTTCCACCCATGCCCGCGTTGCTGACCGCATCCACCGATCATTAAAAGCGTGGGAGCCGCGCATAAAGCTGGAAGAAGTCGATGTGCGAGAACATCAGAGTCAAACAGAAACAGCTGTCGCAACGATAAGCTACCGTCTGTCCGCCACCGGTCAGGCAGAACGAATTGCGCTGGATATCCCGCTTCAATCCGATGCGGCGGGAGGAGTCTGATCATGCCATTGCCAGGTCCACAAATCGACAATCGTGACTACCAGGCTTTGGTCGATGAAATGATCGCCCGTATCCCTGTGCACACGCCGGAATGGACGAACTTCAATTCGTCCGACCCGGGGATTACGCTGGTCCAATTATTCGCGCATGTGGCAGAAAGCGTCATCTATCGTGCCAACCAGATTCCGGAACGCAACCGGGCGAAATTTCTGCAACTGCTTGGCATTGGCCTGCAATCGGCGCGGGAGGCGCGGGGCATAGTGGCGTTTAACAATGAGCGCGGACCACTGGATAGTTCGATCGTTGCTGCGGGAAGCGAACTGACCGCCGAAAAAATACCGTTTCGCACGACGCTGGGAATTGATGCGTTACCGGTCGAGGCACGGATATTCCGCAAGATTCCGATTCAGGAACCGACCGCCGAACTACTGGAATATTACGAACTGCTTTATGCATCCTACAACCGTGAGTTTCCAGCGGAACTGGCGCTGTACGAAAGTGTCGAAAGCGAAGCCGGCACGCCGCTGCGTTTTGCTGATACTGTCGACAGCTCACTCTGGATTGCTTTGCTGGGACGCCCGCAAGATGCAAACCAAGGCGGCAATGACCCATGGTCGAACGTAAGAGCTGCATTGGCAGGGCGAACGATTTCGTTTGGACTTGTTCCAAGCCAGATTAGCGAAGTTAGTTTGCTGCCAGTCGGCAATCCCGATGAAGCCGCACAAAGTCTGGACTTTGAAATGCCGATTGCCGGTTCGGCAATTGCGTTTGACGAGAATGACCGGCCAGTTGCCGATTATCGTGAACTGGTCTCCCAGGCTGATTTTGATCCTAGCAAGCAGGCGGGTGTCGTCCAGATCACTTTGCCCTCTGATCCCGATCTTATTGATCATTGGCGTGATCTTGATCCGTTGGAAGGCGGCGTTGGCGACCTTCCGCCGAAAAGCGATGATGCGGCGATCGATAGCCGGATTGTAACCTGGTTGCGGGTAAGCGCGAGCGGAAGCGCTGACCTGACCTTTGATTGGGCAGGCATCAATGCAGCACCCGTCCGGCAATATATCCGGATCAATGCCGAACGGCTTGCTGATGGCGACAAGCGACCAAATCAGCAACGACAATTGAAACGCGCGCCGGTGCTGGCTGGCAGTGTCTCTCTGTTGAGCGTCAAGGACGATACGCGTCGCGACTGGTCGGAAATCGACGATTTATATGCAGCAGCCTCGGAGGTGCCGGGATATGGCGCGCCGCTGACTGATGCGCCGGTGGATGTATTCACGCTGGATCCGGAATCGGGTGTGATCAGTTTCGGTGACGGCATGAACGGACGTCGCCCGCGGGAGAGCGAAGCGCTTTATGCCAGCTATGAATATAGCGAGGGCGCAGAAGGTAATGTCGGCGCCGGCAGCCTGAAAGCCGGAGTTAATCTCCCCGCGGGGATCGTGGGTTCCAACCCGGTACCAACATGGGGTGGCTCCGATGCCGAAAATATCTCCGAAGGAGAAAAGCAGATTCAGCGCGTTCTAGCGCATCGCGACCGTTTAGTCACAGCAGACGACTTTCGCACCATTGCCTGGCGTACGCCTGGCCTGTCACTTGGCCGGGTTGAAATAATCGCAGCAGCCCACCCCGATATAGTTCCGATCTCCTCTGGCTCCGCGCCGGGCGCGGTCACTCTGATGGTCGTTCCGGCACATGACGCTGCCTTTCCCAGCGCTCCGCGGCCGGATCGAAAATTTCTCGATACGCTGTGTCAATATCTGGAGCCGCGCCGGTTGGTCACCACGGAACTGGCGGTACATGGACCCAAATATATCGGGATATGGTTATCTATCGGTGTGTCGGTAGCCAGTGGTCATTCGGTTGCTGAAACGCTGGAGGCGGTAAAATCACGTTTGCAGGGTTTTTTGAGCCCGCTTCCACCCACCGGTCTTAGCGGTGCTTCGATGCTACCCATGCTTTATGGTGAGGAGGTTGATCCCGCACTTCGCGGTTGGCCGCTGAACAGGGCAGTGCATGCGCCCACCCTGTTTGCGGAAGCGGCGCGGGCCTCCGGCGTCCTTTCCGTTGACGAGGTACTGATGGCCAGGGGCGATGGCGCAATTGGCGATCAAATCGCGCTTAGCGGTATCGAGCTGCCTGAAATTTTGGGCATATCGGTAAGCAACGGTGCTGCGGCACCTCTCGAAACGCTGCGTGGCACGGGGTCTTCGAACAGCGGTGGTGAAGGCTCCCTCCGCAGTTTGCCAGTGCCGGTAGTGGCGGAGACATGCTGATGAATGTCAACGGATCATCATATCACCTGTATTTAGGGCGCGAGGACTGGATTGCATGCCGGGCCTATGCGGACGGGGATTTGCAATCGCTGGGAGAAATTTGGGAAAACGATTACCCCGTTGAAGAGCAATCTGCTCCACCACAGTGGAATGATGCCGACGCGAGCCTGACAATTGCGCCTTTGCTCGAATTGATACCTCCTACGGATAACGAGCAAAGACTCCGCGTTGACGACCGCCGGGGACTAACCGCAGACCGAAATGGCAACATCTATTTCGTTTCCGATGATCTGCAGTCAATTCTGGTGCAGGGTGCAGGT
This sequence comes from uncultured Parasphingorhabdus sp., assembly GCA_965534715.1. Lineage (GTDB taxonomy): Bacteria > Pseudomonadota > Alphaproteobacteria > Sphingomonadales > Sphingomonadaceae > Parasphingorhabdus. The sequence continues at coordinate 28,179 of CBETBW010000009.1, read as the reverse complement.
GAGGACCATAGCAGCCGATACTGGCCCGATGATCGGCCGTGCGAAAATGAGAACGAGTTTGCTGATTTTCTCCCCGAAAGTGATACGCGAACTTTCGGCAGCCTAGCCGTAACCGAGTGCGATTATCTCTGCGCGATTGCAATTGACGGTGATGATATGTGCATGTTGCGTTTCGATCTGGTTGGAGGCGGACCACCTGAGGAATTCCATTATCCGGACTTTGCGCCTGAGGGTCTGACGGAAACGGCCGCGATGCCAGGTGGCGGCTTGATGCTGCTTGATCGGCAAGGCGAGCGACTGGTTGGCCTGACCACTGATATGCAGCTGTGTTTGACCGAAACCCCGAGTGAAAGTGAAAGCGTGTTCCAACCGCTGGAAGACGATGTAACGCGGACGGACAAAAACGCCGCCGATATATGGCAAATTGACCTTTCAGAATTGGTTCAGCCGCTTTGCATGGTTGCGATATCATCCCATGAGTTGCTGATTCTGGACCGGGTATCGGAAGACAGTGCCAGCCTGCTTTTGGTCGATTGTGACAATGGCAGCCGCACATCGATGATCGAGATTGGTTTTGGAGCGCTCGGTCTGGCTCTACTTCCCAAAGAGGACGGCACTGACCGGCGGCGCATCATGCTGTGGGGGCCGGGTGGCAATCAGGCGCGCGCAATTGATCTTCGGGAGAGTGAAGATGGCTGGCTCGCGACTGGTTCCACCAATCTGATCCCGATGCGCCGCTTCGGCGGGCGCGGAATCGTGGCAAGCGGCAAGCGGCTATATTATGATAGCGGCGTCGGTGGTCCTGTTTGGATACCATTGATGGTGCAAAAGCGCTGCCGGTTTGCGCAATCGTCAAGCTTGATAACCCCTCCGCTGGATAGCGATATATTTGCATGCGTCTGGGATCGGATACGGATGGATGCCGTGATTCCGGCCGGCGCGTCAGTATCCGTCGAAGCGCGAGCTTTCGATAATCTTGATGATTTTGAATCGGATGATGAGAATAGCTGGATTTTGCAGCCGCAGCCTTATTTGAACGGTGACAGGGGCGAGATACCGAAACTTTCGCTCAGCGCTCCGCAAAAGACGACGGCGCGAGGCGAGGGGTGTTGGGACCTGCTGCTGCAGAAACTTGAGGGTCGCTATGTTCAACTCCGTTTGACAATGGCCGGTGATGGCCGCCGGTCGCCGTCAATTTCCGCAATGCGAATCTGGTACCCGCGCTTTTCCTATGCCGAGCGTTTCCTGCCCGCTCTATATTCCGAAGATGCGATTTCCGGCAATTTTACCGATCGTTTTCTGGCCAGCATCGAAGGGGTCAACAGCGTCATCGAAGCAAAAGTTGTCGCGGCGCAATATCTTTTGGACCCGCGCTTTGCCCCGCCCGAGGCACTTGATTGGCTGGCTGGCTGGTTTGATATCGCTCTTGATCCTGCCTGGGATGAATGTCGTCGCCGTATGTTCATCAAATATGCGGTAAAATTTCTCGGTTGGCGCGGGACATTGCCCGGTCTTCGTCTGGCGCTGCGTTTGGCATTTGACCCGGACATCACCGATTGCGATTTTGAACTTCCCGATCGTGCCGGAGCCAAGGCGAATGGCATTCGTATCGTCGAAAATTTCCGGACCCGACGTTCTGGTCATCAACTTGGTGCTAGCCGGATCGATTCAACTCTGCGGCCGCTGGCAACGATAAGTGGAGCACGCTGGAGCCCGGCAGAAGGTAAATCTGGATTGGTGGAGCGCTGGGCGCGCCATTTGGGACAAAAGAGCGCAACCCCTGTGCAGCAAATGGCCTCCTTTTCGCTCGTCGCGGATGATTATGAATCGGAGGACTGGGCCAACTTTGCGATGGAACAATTCGGTTTCGTACCTCAACTCGGTGGCCAAGAGCGAAAAAACTGGCGCGCGTTTCAGCTTTCTGCAGGGGCGAAGGAACCGTTGCTGAGGCAACCCGTCGATGGCGATTTGTCAGAGGGCAGTACGTGGCATGAATTTGCCGCTCTGACGTCCCGCAATCAGCAATATTGGCAGCGGTTCTTGCGCGGAAAATATCACCAAATCGAACTTTTGAATAAGGCATGGGCCACCAAATGGACGGACTTTGGTAAAATTGCCTTGCCCGATGTCTTGCCCGAAACAGTCACCGCACTGGAAGATTGGTTGATGTTCGAGGGACAAGTCGTTCCGATGCACCGTTCCGCGCACCGATTTTCCGTGCTTTTGCCGCGTCGCGACACCGGTTTTGCCCCGCAGCGTGAGGAACGGGAACTGGCATTGGCAAAACGGATCATCGCGCTTGAAAAGCCAGCGCATACAATTTTCGATGTTCGCTTCTTCTGGGCGATGAACCGGCTCGGGGAAGCGCGGCTGGGATATGACACGCAAATTGGAGCGGGAAGCCGCGCGCCACAATTAATACCGCCAGCAATTCTTGGCCGAAACATAACGGGTGCCGCCTTTGTCGGCGGACCGCAAAATAGTCAATCCGGGCGGGAGCGGCTGGCATGCTGACACCGAACGCAGATAATAAGACAGGAGACAGATGATGGGATGTTGCAGTGCATTTTCCGCCACCAACGCCATGACGCAGCCAGATTCGTCGCGCCATGTCAACTTTACCACCGGTATGGTGCTGGGCGTTGACGATTATCGGCAACAATTCGCCTATCATGCCGCGCGCGACAAATGGATGATGCGCGAACTGCATGGTTATGGAACCCTGTCCGGGCTCGCTATCCGGCAGGAAATGGACGGCACCGAAGGGCCGCGCATAATGGTCACTGCTGGCGCAGCCGCAGCTCCTAGCGGGCAAATGATCTGTGTCGGGCGCGAGCAATGTGCCTCGATAAACGCATGGCTTCAGCGTGAAGAAGTGACCGCCGATATCGATGCCCTGGCAGCAGCGCCGCTGCCTGCGAATCAGGCGGAATTCTCCATCTTTTTGACCCTCTGTTATCGTGATTGTGCGGTGGCTCCTGTTCCTATCCCCGGAGAACCGTGCCGCAGCGATGAAGAGTTGATGACGCCTTCACGGATTGCGGATGATTACTCGCTGTCATTTTCACTCGAGCGCCCGGCAATGACTGAGGCGGAGGCAGTCGGTGAACTGGCCGCCTATATCGCCAGCATAGCGGTAGAAGAGGGCGGCGAGGATGATCCTGCTGCGCTGCCCGCACTGTTTGACAATGTTCAGCGACAAATGCGCATGCTGTTCCTGCTCGAGGTTGATGAAGATACCGAGGGAGAACTCTCGCCGATAAGCGTTGCTCCAAACCTTGCCAATGATATTTATAATGAGATCAACAAGATTTGGATTACGGTCGTCAGGCCGCATGTAATGGTGATCAACTGTCCAACCGGCGGCGGACCGGGTGACGACTGCGTGCTGCTCGCGCGGCTTGACGTCGGTGCCGAGCGCGCAGCGGGTATTTGGCAAGTCGCCAATACCGAAGATGAGGTCGGAATTCGCCTGTCTATCGACGAAAGTGATCGTCCATTGATAATGGCCAGCAACGCGATGCAGGCGATTGGCGATTTTGCCCCGGCCACACCGGAAGACGCCGACAGTGCCGCCGTGATATTCGTTACCGCAGATGCCGAGATAGACGTCAGTAACGCAATCATCGTCATTGCAACCAGCGACCCTGTTCGTCTTAGCATTGTCGAGGCGGCAACTGCCACGCGTGGCCACCGGCTAGTGATCCGGTTGCCGGAGGGCGGCGATCTCAGGATCGGAGCTGATTCAGCGACAATTGGGGGCAATGCCAATCTCGAGGTAACCGACACAGCCCGGCTCACACTGCGTTCCGATGGTGCGGGCGACTGGCGTGTCACCCAACGCGTCGAAAGGGGAGAAGGCTGATATGCCCGACAACCTTATCCAACTCGAACAGCCGGTAACCGAAGGTGGACTGGAATCGACCAATTTCTTCAATGGCCGCCTGCTTACCGGGTCTGATTTCGCCCGCGAGCAAGGTGCCCGTGCGTCCGCCGATCGGCGGCTGGGGCAGGCTATAGGGAGCGGTGTAGCTTATGGTTTAACACTGCGCGAAGGGCTGGCGATTGCTGACGGAGAGGGCACAACCGGCCGTCCCGTTATCGTCGAACCGGGTCTGGCGGTGAACGCGCTTGGACAGGCGATGCGTTTGGAAACCAGACAATTGCTTCATCTCACTCGCCCTCCCGCTGCAAATAGTGATGGTGTCGATGATAGCTGTAGCGGTTTTGAAAATTGCGACCCCCTTGTTGGCGGGACTTATGTAGCAGGACAGGGCGTCTATGTGCTGACTATAGCACCCGCGCAGCGGCGTACCGGTCGCGCCGAAACCAATGGGCTGGAAGGTAACGGCGCACGTTGCAATATTGATCAGATTGTTGAAACAGTGCAGTTTCGTCTCATCCTGGTCCGGCCCCAACTATATGGCTCGCTTCCTGCTACCGCCGATGATTTCAGAAACCGGATAGCCTATCGCTGTTTCGGTGACGGGGTGAAGGCCGATTGGGTCACGCATCTTCTTTCGCAGGCTGAACGCGGTGACGATTTACTTGAAGAACTGAGCCATATCGGGCTTGGCAGGCAGGAAGTACCATTGGGTCTACTTGCCTATACCGGGTCGGATGATCTGGAGTTTCTGGATATGTGGGCGGTGCGCCGACCGCTTGTCCGCGCCGACGAAGGCAGTCAGATCGACAGCCTGACCCAGCCGCGCCGGACAGCAGCCGGAGCCGCGATGCTACGCCAGTTCGGCAACCATTTTGCCGACCTGGTCGGTCCGGATGGCTTTATTGGCGGGGTACGCGCGCGCAGTCACTTCCCATATCTGCCGCCCGCTGGCGTGTTGCCGCATCTCGATGAAGCAGCGGCGCGCGACTTTCTGGGCGGGATGACGATCCGCGGGTTGATCCATATTAACGGGCCGCAAGTCGAACCGTTGATGCGCGAGAGCCTGTCCGCACCCGCACTGCGCACCGCCGATAATGAAGTCGTATGGCTTTATGCGGTGGCGCAAAACCGGATTGAAGGACAGTTGGCAACGGCTGCCGACGATCGTCCTGACCCCTATCTGATCTACGCACGCGGCGACCTCGCCTATCGCGGCGACGCGCGCTTTAATCTCCACCGCTGGGACTATGCCAATTTTGCCCTGGGCGGCTGAGCTGACGAAAAAGGAAACCTATCATGGCTAGCAATCCAATTACCGCAGAGTCGGTCATCCCCATTTCCTCGATCTTCGATGCGCTGGAGGGCGTGTTGAGCGAGGCAGAGCGGCAGGCGCTGCTCAGTCAGTTGATCGACGTCCGCGCCGATGGCGTCGCACCCGGTGATTTGATTACAGCTGGCATGTTCAATCAGATAATGAGCGATATCAACAATTTGAAGGTCCGTATGGCTGGGTTGGAAAGCGTGAATGGCGCACCAGTGATCGATCGGATTGAACCGACCCTATTGGATAAGGAAGTCGGTACCAGAATCTCAATTTTTGGCAGGAATCTGAACGGGGAAGCCGTCGGAACCGAAGTCCTGTTTGACGATATTTCTGTCCGGAATTTCTTTCGTGAATCAGATGAGTCTCGGATTGATGCCGTTGTCCCGCCGAGCCTGAATAATCTGCCCAAATCAGTGAACGTACAAGTGCGGACACAGCTTGGTGAATCGAACGTTGAACCCATTCGCGTAATTGAACGGATTATTGCGAATAACGGGTCAATATTGGTCAGGAATCAAGGTGATCCTCTAGACGAGATCGAAACTGGCACAACCATTACGCTAAACTGGCGCGTGATCAGTCAGCTCAATTTCAATACCGTGCTTCAGTTTGAACCGATTGTTGAGAATGTTGTGGGTTCAACTGCCACTGCTTGGCGCAACAGGATATCACTGACGGGCAACCTTACAGAAGAGTTTCGAGAGGGTGGTTTTCGAGACATCGGGATGGTCATCGATATTCCTGACAATGCGGAATCAGCAGGAATCGGATTGAGGGCATCCACACCTGACGGCGGCTTTTCCGATGATTCTGACCTTTTGAGTCTGGTAGTCGGAGAGGCTCCACTAATTTCTGATCCCCGGGCAGCTGTCGGTGTGAGGGCTTTTAATCCCACTACTGCTTTGCGGTTTGGTAATATCGTTGTTGGAAGTCAGACAATTCCGGGCTTTCGAATGGCACCCAATAGTTCTCTATCACTGCCGATGCAGCTTTCTACGATAGATGGCGGCGGTGGGCGCTATACATTTGATGTCAGTGTTGAAGGCCAGAATGATCGGTGGAATATCTCGCCGGTTGATAGTGATTTGAACATAGGCAGCAATGCAACTCAACCGTTTGCGGTGCCGCTCAGCAGCAATGCGACGAGCGATACCAATATAGTTTCATTCCTCGTTATCATCGCAAATCACCATCCCGGTACTGGGCCGACAACAGACTTTAGTTCGTTTGCACGGATACCGATTGTTGGTCTCTAGATGATGAAACTTGCCACTAAATTAGCTGTTACAGGAGAAGTAAAATGAGTGCAGATGATACAATGGTCTTTGACAATTTTGACGGAGTTACGGGCCGTCCGACAATTGATGGTTTTGCGACACATGATCCCGGGGTGCTAACTACTGAGGCAGAACCCGGATATGTCAATGGCGGCCGGATGACTGTTGGCAGCGGTGACTTGCCACCTGTGATTATCCAGACCGTCAAAGACGGCAACACCCTTGTTCTGGGGATAACCTGCCGAGGGAATACAAGTTTCGATGACCTTGACGGTGTTGTCGTCGGTTTACGTCCAAATGGCAGCGCAAGCGCTGGCCCGCAGAGACGGATCGATATTTTTCCGGTTTGGGGTGACGCGCCTTTCCCGCTAGATCCCACCAATCTGGGTACAGGTTACGGCGCCGCCGATCCCGATCCAATGAATCCCGGAGCACATTTGGTTGCTCCGCCCAATGGCGACCCGCTCTTTGACGTCAGGACCGATAAGCCCGTTCACATCGGGCCAGTATTTTATCAGCGTGGCGGATCTTCGGGAAACTGGACTCAATATACACCCGCGCTTGGGAGTAATCCGGCAATTTATCATATCCGTGTTAGGTCCTACAAACCTGATATGGGCTCTGGATCACCAGAGGAATTTGCTTGGAGTATGGAGATCCGCATACCCATTGATTCTGCAACCGGTGGAGCAGACTGGATTGATCTTGACGATGATTTTGGTCTTTTCGTCGATGTCATTCGTGCGGGACGAATGGTTGAACCCATGTTCGGCGATGGGGTCTATTTCAGCACGCAATTTCTATTTCCGCTGGCCGCTCCCGATTTACCGGACATATTGGATGCGACAACCAATATACCAGCAGCAAGCTTTGGACATGGACTGATGAATGCAGCCACTGCCAATGGGGAAGGCGTGCGGATTCTCAATGGTGCCGCCGGCATTGGTCGCAGAGCTGCCGGAAGCCCAAACGGAACGCCGCTGACCAACACAATAAGTGGTATTGAAAACAACGAAATTGTCGCCAATATCGAAAATTCCGGCCCTGCGGCTAGCAATGTCTTTGCCGAAGTGCGCATGGCCAACTGGGGGTTGGGACCGCCAGTTTATGCTGCATGGAATAAGCCGCCCGGAATTCAAGATCCATCGCCCTCCATAAATCTGGCGGCTGGCACGCTGGCTAGCCCAGGCGTCGGCAATACAGTAAATACCTGGACCGCAGCTTCAGTGGCGGCGACTGATTATGCGGTACATACTCATCAATGCATGTGGGTGCAGCTCGATTCAACATCGGGCAGTGTGAATTTTGCCCGATCGAGCACGCGGCGGAACATGAATTTTGTCGATCTATCCGGGGTTGAACACGAAGCCGAAGTCAGCGGTAAGGGTTATGAGAAGCCAAAAAAAGGGGAAACGCATGAATTTGTGATGTTTACCCGATGCCGCAAAATCGTTGTTAAGCAATTACTCGACAGGGTAAGGGAACAGAAACAGGGCGTCGATCCAGAAACGGTTGCACTGGTTGGCGGAGCCTTGAATTTTGCTGCAAACGTACCCTCACCAAAAGTTGAGCCAAACGAGAAGGCTCGGGCCAATACCATTGCTGCGAGTCGAAAACGCGACGAGACCCAATGGGATGAAAGTGTGGTGTATCTCTGGATTAACGAAGGATTTCGACGGACAAATCGCCACTTTGAAGTTCAGGGAATTAAAACCGAAGTTCTTGACAATCGCCCTGGTCAATTTGGTTTGATCGCCCACCACCAAGGTGTGAACGATAATCTTAGCTGGTCGTTTGAAGGTGACGGGATCGCCCGATTTGCTCCAGGAGCCTATATTTTATCTGTCCCGCATGACGGTGTCCTGAAACTCAAGACGACACTTTCTGCTGAGCGCGGCGGTCCAAAAGGCGACAATAGTCAAGGCCTCCCCACGATAAAACCCGGCGGCGGCAAACCGGGTCTTGGCAATGAGGGCGGCGGAAACGGCGGTAAACCCGAGAAAGGTGGCTGTCTCGGCCTGCTGCTGGTTGCGGCAGCAGTGCCCGCAATCTTGCTGGGTGCAACCTGGCTTTCCGGCGTGTCGTGACGTCGAATTTCGTCATGATTGATCCAGAAGCGAAGGGGCGGTGACCTTGCACACGCCTCTCAACGTCTCTTCCGGCACACCGCTCGCCATTGGGCGGGTGGTTGTGCACGGGGAGATGCGTCGTAGGCGCCTGACGGCGGCGTTAGCGCGTGCGCCACTGGACGGCCTGGGGCTGGCGCGCGATGAATATCTGATCATACCCCGATTGGTCATGTCCGAACCGTTGCGATATGGTGAAAGCGGCACCCGCTATGCTGCCGCAGTATCGAAACGGCTGCGCAGTCACCTGGAAAAAGCGGAACTGGATCCCGTTCGCGGCGCATTGGATGATCGGCCACTGCGCTTTTCAACGAAGGCGAAAATGGCGCTTTGGCTCATCGCTGAATATGGCCTCGGAACGCCGGCTTTACCGTCCGCGATCCAGCTAGTGACAGGTACGCCGACTATCTCGCTGTGGTGGCAGCGCGAGTTGCTCGGTGATGCGCCATTACTGGTTCAAATTGCCGCAACGTTTTTTGCAAGAAAGATGCTTGGCCGCTGGATAGGCAAATTGTCGGATATAGAGATTGAAACAGTGAAACGGTCGATCGCGACCAGCTATCGCTGCGATGCAACGGTTGCAGGGGCGTGGGACTGGTCTGGCTCGCGCGCTGATTTTTCGACTCGATTTGGTTCTGCCCATTTGTCTCCTTCATCGCCGCCGCCGTCTATTGCCGGGATACCGGGTGAAGCCTCCCTGCTTCCGCCGTCGATACGCACCGCAATCGCCAATGATCCTGCGCTTCTAGCGCTTGATGGGGGGAGGCAGATGTTGATCGCCACGATGCTGTTTCTGGCTTTTTTGCCATCGGCATCGCGCGGCCAACCCCTCAGTGATTTTGCGCGGAAATTTCTGACTACCGTTAGAAACAGCCATCGAGAGGCTATGGTGCCAAGTCCAGATGGCGGGCATGGACCGGATTTGCCGCTTGGGAAGAAAGCGCCAAACGCTTTTTCTGACGGGTCGGAATCGGGCGGTTCTGGCAGGGCTGTTGGCCGGGGCTCACAGGAAACTGACCGCTCTCTCGATGCGCAGCAGAACCCGGACCGCGATATCCGACCGCTGGATCCGGCACAGAATGATAAGGAGCCGGACGCAGAGATAGAAGCGCAGCGACAGCGTTCAGATGCACGTTCCGACGGGGCGGTCGATCTTGAAGAATTTGCCGGCAATGAAACGCGGTTTGACAGCAACTATTGCGGCCTGATGTTTCTCGTCAATCCGCTGATCCGATTTGGTTTTTGCCAGGACTTTGGCCTTTTGGCAGATGACGCGATGGACTTGTCGCCGTTCGCCACCATCAATGCGCTTGGCTGTCATTGGTTCGGGAATAAATTCCGGTCTGATCCGATCCATGGCCTTCTATCGAAATCCCATCAACCTGCCCTTCATAACAAGCACTTTGCGCTCCCGCGACCGCAAATGTTCAACTTTACTGATAGCGAACTCAAGTTGGTGCGCGACAGCCGGCATTTGACTTTATGGCATCCCTATGGCGTTCCGGTTCTCGATTTGCCAGCGACAACGGCGCGCCGTCAATTGCGCGCGGTGGCAAACCTGTCCGGTATTGAAAAATTGCCGGGACGTTGCGTGCGTTCACAAAAGGGCCTTCGCCTGCCACGAAGTTCTGCGCGGCGCTGGACAGCGGCATTGGCTCGTTTGTTGGAATGGCAGCTTGGATCGGCGATTGCCGGTCAACCCCTTCGGATCGAGCAACTATGCCTTCCCGGTCGCGTTGCCATCAGCGAAGGCGCAATCTCTATAGAAATGGCTCTCGACAATTTGCCATTCGGGGTTCGGATTGCCGGACTTGACCGCGATCCGGGATGGCTTGTGAGGGAAGGGCGCTCGCTCGCCTTCAAATTTGTATGAGCGTGCTTCACCATCTAGATGAAATTCCACGCACCGCTCAGCAGCATTTTCGGCTGCAGGTGCTTGGCATCATATTGAAACTTCTGAACCTCGAGCTACGCGAGCGCAGCTACGATGATTATCTGTCGCAGTTTCCGTTTCTGCACCATTATGAAGACAGATTATTGGAACTCTGGGGCGCAGAAGATTTGCCAACTCCTGAAAAATGGAACGGTGCGATAACAGAGTGGGCAAAGTCCAATCCGGCGCTTCCATTTTTGCAACTCAGCCCTACGGGGCTTGCGCCTGCGCATATCACCACACTACTTTTGGTGGCAGCACAGGAGGAGGATCCAAGGCTCACTATGTTAATCGAGCCCGAAGGCGGCGCGCCGACACTGGGAGGACTCGCTGTCCTTCTGGAAGATATAGCTGCTTGCCCTGGGTCGCTGGTTTCGGGTCGGGAGGCGATCGAAACACTGGTCAATCTTGGTTTGTTGAATTTCTCCAATCTCGATGCCCCGCGCATCGAATGGGAGCCGCGTGTGCCGTCAGCGATTTTCGGACTGCTCACCGGCGTCGGAGCAAATTTGCCAGGGCTCCAAATGCGCAAAATGGAAATGCTTCCGGACTCGAAAAACTGGGTGGCGCCATGCAGCGGGTGCACTTGTCCGGCAATATTGAGTGAAATCATGGCCACTGAAAAATGTCCCGATATCATTGTCCGCAGTGACCGGCACAATGGACGCAAGACGTTTTTGATGATGGCAGCACGCAAGGCAAAGCTGAATGTGTTGCTCGGCAGCGTCAATTTATTCACCGATGGAAAGGGATGGCAGCAGGCGCTGCTTGCCGCAATGCTAACCCGGTCTCTATTGATTGTTGAAGCCGAATTGGGACCGGGAGATCGCCTGCTGCTGCCGCCAACGGCCCCCATTCCTGCTCGACTGGCAATAGCGGCGACCAAAGTTGGCAGTATCGAGTGTCAAAGCGAGTTGGCACCGCTCGATATTGAACTGGCGCGCCCCGATTTATCCGCTCGAAAACGTCACTGGAGAACCGGCGCAGTTGATATCGATGGCTTGGAAGATTTGATGCTCACCTCGGGGAATATCCGCCGGTCGGCAGCCGCAGCACGAGCCCTTGTCCAAATGGAAAATGCGGACACGATAAGCGAAGCGCATGTCCGGCGTGCGGTCCGAACATTGCGTGATCCCCGTCTCGACACAATTGCAGCGCGAATGAACGGTGCGGCAGAACTGGACGCATTGTTCCTCGATGCTCTCGAGCAGGAAGAACTGGATAGTCTGGTTATGCGTTGTCAGTTTCGCGAACGTCTGAGCAAAAATAGCGACGCCGGTGTCAAGGCGATCATGACCGGCCCCAGCGGCACGGGAAAGACGCTCGCTGCCCGCCATGTAGCAGAGAGCCTGGGCAGAGAATTATACCGGATTGACCTGTCTGCAACAGTCAATAAATATATCGGGGAAACCGAGAAGAATCTTGAAAAAGCACTGTCTGCGGCGGAAGAGATGGACGTTGTCCTGCTGCTAGACGAGGGTGACGCGCTGATGGCCAAGCGTACGGATGTGGGTAGCTCGACCGACCGCTATGCCAATATGGAAACGAATTTCCTGCTTCAGCGGCTGGAAAGTTTTCGTGGTATCATTCTTGTCACCACCAATGATGGCGACCGGATTGACAGCGCCTTTCGCCGCCGAATGGACGCGATCATCACATTCCGTATGCCCGACGAGGTCAGGAGGCTCGGGATTCTGCAAGCCCAGCTTGGCGAGCATCAAGTGCGCGATGCCTTGCTTCAGGATATTGCGTGTCGGTGTATGTTATCGGGCGGTCAGTTGCACAATGTGGCTATTCATGCGCGGCTATTATCGCTGGCGGACCAATCCGCGATTGGCGACGAGCATTTGTTAAAAGCATTGACCCGGGAATATCGCAAAACCGGGGATCATTGCCCGCTGAAGCCAGCGCTTTCGGCGGTGGGTTGATCGGATGGCCGTCGCGGCGAAAATATCCCGGTCACAGACCGACGCGAAAGCCTCCTCCATGCAACCCAGGCAGGCCAAGACCAAGCGCGCCAAAAGCGCGGTGCAGTCCAGGGCGACGGTGCATCGTAAACCGCTGGGTGATGAAGAGGCAAATCGCCGCAGCGGCCTGCTGTCAGGCGGAGCCGGGGTTCAGCGTAAGGCGCTTCCGGAAGAGGAGCAAGTCCAGCGCACAGCGCTCGCCGACGAGGAACAGGTTCAGCGTAAAGCGGTCCCTGAAGAAGAGAAGGTTCAACGCAAACCCGAAGACTATCTGGAGGATAAAAAGAAGGCGCAGACCGCGGCCGCCGACAAGAATATTCAGGCTGCTTCCTTCATCTCCTCGCCCGAGGACGCAAGTGAACGGGAAGCCGACCGCGTTGCCGATGCGGTAACCGCTCCGCGTGCGGCCAGCAGCCCGCCAGTGGGCCGGTCGATCATGCGGGCATTGCGTAAGGATGGCGGCGGCGAGGGGCCGCCGGTCGCGGCGGCAAATGATAATGTAGAGGCGAAGATCAAGGCTGCTGCCGTGGGCGGGAAGCCGCTATCCAAAAAGACACGCACGCTTCTGGAGCCCCGGTTCGGAGCCGATTTTAGCGAAGTTCGAATCCATGATGATGATCAGGCGGGCAAATTGTCATCGCGGATCGGTGCGCGCGCATTCACTTACGGTCGGCATATATTCTTCAACGCCGGGCAGTATCAGCCCGACACGCCATCGGGGCAAAAACTGCTCGCGCATGAACTGACCCACACTATCCAGCAGCGCGCGGCGGTGCAACGCAAATATGACGGTTTGACAAGCAGACCGAAAGTCAGCGAGTCCACTGGCACGCAGGCCAGTCGCCTGGGAATTAGCGACGCACTCGATTACTTTGCTGATGCAGCCTATAATATCCCGGGATACCGGATGTTCACGATAATGATCGGGATCAACCCGATCAACATGCGCGAGGTGGAGGCCACAACCGCCAACATCCTGCGTGCGATTGTCGAATTCCTTCCCGGCGGCGGGCTCATCACCACGGTGCTTGATCAATGGGGTATTTTCGAAACGGTTGGCACGTGGGTTGACGAGCAGCTGAAAACCCTCGGCATATCCGGAACGTCGATCAAGGCGGCGCTGGACGAATTCCTCGACAGTCTGGGCTGGAGCGACATATTCGATCTTGGCGGTGTTTGGGACCGCGCGGTCAGCATATTCTCCACGCCGATCGACCGGGTCATCACGTTCATCGGTTCGCTGTTCACACAGATTCTGGAATTTGTTCAGCAGGCGGTGCTGTCGCCGCTTGCTGCGCTGGTGTCCGAAACAGAGGGCTATGCGTTACTGACCCAGATACTCGGCTTCGACCCGATTACCGGCGAACCAGTCGAACGCACCGCAGAAGGTATCGTTGGCGGCTTGCTGACCCTCGCCGGGCAAGAGGAGCTGTGGAATAACATTCAGGAAGCCAACGCGCTTGAGCGTATCTGGGAATGGTTCGGCACGGCGCTCGACAGCCTGATCGCCCTGGTCATGGGTATTCCCGACCGCTTCATCGAAGCTTTGGCGACGATAGAGATTACCGAATTCCTCGATCTACCTGCCGCGATATTCAAGGTATTGGGCGTTTTCGCCAATATCGTGATCGATTTCGGCGCATGGATATTGGAAACCGTCTTTACCCTGCTGACCATCATCATCGATGTGGTGGCGCCCGGACTGATGGGATATCTGGAAAAAGCCGGCAAGGCTTTCGATACCATCGTCAACGACCCGATCGGTTTTGTCATGAACCTGGTGCAGGCGGCTAAGATGGGTTTTGAGCTGTTCCGCAAGAATTTCATTCCCAATTTGCGCAGTGCTTTGATTCAGTGGCTTACCGGCGCATTGTCGGGCGCGGCTATTCATATCCCGCAAGCGTTCAGTCTACAGGAAATATTGAAATTCATCCTGTCTATATTGGGCGTGACCTGGGAAAATGTCCGGCCTAAGTTGGTCAAGGAACTGGGCGAGACCGGAGTGGCGGCGCTCGAAACCGGGTTTGAACTGGTCAAGACGCTGGTCATCGAAGGTCCGGCGGCCGCGTGGCAACAAATCATCGAATCGATCGGCAACCTAAGGGACATGGTGATCGAGCAGATCATTTCCTTCGTGACAAACAAGGTGATCGAGCAAGCGGTTATCAAACTGCTCTCTTTCCTCAATCCAGCAGGCGCGCTGATTCAGGCGATCATTGCGATTTACAATACGATCATGTTTTTCGTCGAGCGGCTGAGTCAGATTGCACAAGTCGCTGCGGCCTTTATCGATTCGATCGCCGAGATCGCCGCGGGTAAACTCGAACCGGCGGCAGCCAAAGTCGAACAAACGATGGTTGGGCTGCTGTCGCTTGTGATCAGCTTCCTTGCCCGCCTTGCTGGTCTCGGAAATGTTGGCAAAGAGATTACCAACCTTCTCGACAAGCTGCGCAAACCGATCGACAAAGCGATCGACAAGCTGATCAAATGGATTGTGACCCAGGCGAAGAAATTGGGTTTGGCAATCAAGGAAGGTGCGCAGGCTGTAGTTGATTGGTGGAAAGAAAAATTGGGATTCACCAACAAGGCCGGAGAATCGCATACATTGAAATTCATGGGAACCGGTGACAACGCCAAACTGGCGATTCAAACTGAGCTCATGACAGTAGATACCTATTTGGCGGGCTTTTCAGCCGAAGACAAGAAAAAAGACGAGTGGAAAAACGCTCGTAAAACAGTTGATGCGGCGTCGACAATCATATTCACTAGAGCTAAAAAAACCTCCAAGGATTATGATCACCGGGCCAAGGTCAAAGCACAATTCACCAAGGTCAGCGTAGCGCTGGCCAAATTGGGAGGAAGTTCTCCCACTGACGCGGATTATGGCGCGAACACCGCACCGAGTTATGGCAATCCTGCGAAAGTTGACGTAATTTGGAAGAAGCCGAAGGCCGGCTCTAATACTGGAGCATGGCCCAAAACGGTCAGTCCCTGGAAGGAGATCTTTAATGCTGGCCTGACTACCGATACCAATAAATGGGTCCAGATGCATATCATATCCGAAGGGCTTGGCGGCAGTGGGACGAACTTCGCAAATCTCGTTCCGGCGCCGAATAGCGCGAACACCGGCCCATTCCGGAGTTGGGAATTGAGCACTGCATCAATGTCAAAACAAAAGAAGGACGACATCTATAACCGGGTCTGGGTCGAGGTATCGGTTGCTGGAAGCAAGACCAGTCCAACCACAATTTCTGGTAAATCGGGGCTATATTTATGGAAGGGCAAGGACGCCTCGCCCAAATGGCTCAAGGAAGCGAGCCCTCTGCTTCAAGTGACTGCACCCATACCGGCGCCCAACCTTACGGGAACTAGAAAATTGTCACTGAATTTTTCCTCTGGTACAGAGATGAATCGTCACTTTGGGGTCAGTTCGGCCATCGCCACCTTGATAAAACAGGGGCGGCCATATGCAAGTTTGGATGCTTTTGATGCAAGTATGAAGGCACGGGGTGCTACCGGTCCGCAAATCCTTGCCGTGATGAGCAAAGGAGCGATATTGAATGACTAGTGACGGAATATTGAAGTCCGCCATCGCAAAATTGAAAGCGATTGATGAAATATCCATTGATCGACAGGAAGTGAGATATAGCGCTGAAGAAGAAATTGCGTTCTTGGGGAATTACGATATTGCGTTGCCGCCCGACGAACTGCTGGACTTTTACCGATCAATGAACGGAGTAACACTCCTTTGGAGCGGATCGAAATTATCGGGTAGCCTGAATATACTTCAAGTCATGCAATCTGCTTTGCGCGGCCCGTTGGAGGATGAAGGTGAGCCGTTGGAGGATATTTTGTGGACGAAAGATACGCCAGAGCCTGAACAGGGACGGCTGCGTAAAATGAGCATCTTTGAATCGGTGGCTGGGCGGGACGATTTTCTGACTTATGATGCCTCGGAATCGAACGGGCAGTTCTACTTCGTCAGCAATTGGAAAATTCAAACCGTCAAAACCAATCGCACACAGACGATAAACCTGCTCCTCACTTATGCAGGCGCTGATCCCATCCGAGAACATATCTTGCATGACGACTGGGAAAATAGAATTGCCGAAGACAGCCTTTTACAGCGAATATTTGGCACAGCGAAAGGAGTATAGGCGCGCTTTTCGGGCCCTAACCGTTCTTCAATTCCCTACCCACTCCCAGCTTGCGCTCGACAAACACCTGCGCACCGCTGAAATCTCACCTAATCGCCGTCGATGGTGCCGTTCGGTAAGTTTCGTTACAACGATCATCGCGGTAAAGCGGTCTGTAAACCTGAGCAATCCTCGCCCCACCATATTGGCGTTCGCGCGATCAACCGATTTCGATTTATCTGATCGACTCATGACAAGGCTCGATCGACCCCCACTTCAAAAATGATCATCAAAACTAACCACTGTCCTACAATCCCCGCTCTCTGATACGCTCGCGCGCAAAACGACCGCGCTTGTGCAGGAAAGGACAAACCCGTGCTTTGCATCCCAAATATGACCTCATCCCTGGACGCCGTCAGTCCCGCCGCTACGCGCGGGTGTCGCCCGGACGCTGGAAGGCCATCGCCTGTTCCATTCACTCTTCGTGCCGCGGGCCTTGGCTTCTTGCAATCAGCATTTTTTGACTGGCTTCAGGCGCGCCTTTCCGGCCGAAAAAGCGCGGTCAGCAGGCAGGCAGTTTTTCAAAACCATAACATTGTAAACTTTGTAAAGTTCACCCGTCGATCTTCACCCGCCCAAGTACGCTCGTCTGTGCTCGGATGTCTGTCAACATTGTCAGTTGCGCCGTTTCCCGCACAGGCGGCAGATAGGAAAGGAGGTTTGAATATGAAAAATCGATAGCTGGTATTATGTTAAATTCGCTATCGGGCGGGGAATAGAATGTCAGGACTTTGCTCCGCAAGCGGAATTGCCGTCATATTGTCGAGACATTGGCGACTCACTGCTCAGGGTCCGGTATCAGTCATATTGCTATATCCTGCAGGCAGATGGCCTGAACCGGGCTCCGATGTCTGATGGAATCATCAGATTGTTCACCATGTGTTTGATAGGCGCTCAACCGCGCTCGATCGGAGCCGTGCCAGGTGCGGACCGAACCGGTGACAACGAGTTGAAATCCGACAGCTGTCCGCAAATATCAATCGCCCAACCAAGGCATTATGATATTGATATTTATGGATAATAAAAGTGGTGACCCCTACGGGATTCGAACCCGTATTTCAGCCGTGAAAGGGCCGCGTCCTAACCCTTAGACGAAGGGGCCATACCAATTGCTGGTCAGCGAGCCACGGCCATTAGGGGTGTGCTTGGCTTTGGTCAACCCTCTTTTCGCCGGATTTTCGGGCCTATTTGCCGGCGCTGTGGCAAACGCTCGCAGCTTGCTGTCTTCCGCGTCGCAACCATAATGGCGGGGATAATAACAAGGGTCCAGTCGCGGCGGGCGTTGATCATTCCCTCAATCGGCCCAGGCGGCATCTTCCAGATGGATTTCCGCTGACGGACGGCTGCCCCAGTCATCGATCTTGGCGCGGCCGGCGATCCATAATTTTCGCCCCCGCGGGGCGCTGAGCAGCGCCTGGCCGAGATCGGTTTCAGCGGCGCGAAAGGCAATCGTCTTGATCGAGGCACCATCATCGCCGCCCACAATCATCCGGACATGATCGGTCCCGACGATATCACATTTGATAATTCGAACTGGGCCGGTGACGATGCGCGGAGCAGGCCAGCCCATGCCATAGGGGCCGGCACCGTCCATCGCTTCGACGATCGTCGGGTTTACGCCCTTGGGAGACAGCAGCGCATCGACCAAAAGCGCCTTGCCATCCTGCGCCTTGCCGACGCTATCGGCGAGCCGGTCGTTGAGAAATTCCGAAAAGGCGTCAACTTTGGCCGCGTCAATGGTGATGCCCGCGGCCATCGCATGACCGCCGCCGGCGATGAGCAGGCCGCTGTCCTTGGCGGCGATGATCGCGGCGCCGAGGTCGATGCCGGAAATCGAGCGTCCCGAGCCTTTACCGATACCCTCATCGTCCAGCGCGATGATGATTGCCGGACGATTCAGCTTCTCCTTGATCCGCCCCGCGACAATCCCGATGACCCCGGGATGCCAGCCTTTGGCGGAGAGCACGGCCACAGCCTGATTTTGCTGCGACGAACACATGGCGTCCGCTTCTTCGAGGACATGGGCCTCGATCGCGCGGCGTTCCTGATTGAGATGGTCGAGCTCGGCGGCAATGGCTTGGGCTTCCTCGGGGTCCTGGGTGGTCAGCAACCGCACGCCCAGATCCGATTTGCCGACCCGTCCTCCGGCATTGATCCGGGGACCCAGAGCAAAGCCGAGGTCCGAGCAGATCGGTGCCCGCTTGAGCCGGCTGGCGTCGATCAGCGCTGACAGGCCGATATTCTGACGCCCGGCCAGAATCTTGAGTCCCTGCGCCACAAACGCGCGATTGAGGCCGCGCAATTGAGCGACATCGGCGACCGTGCCCAGGGCGACAATATCCAGCAGCTCGAGCAATTTGGGTTCCGCGCGATTCGCGAAAAAACCTTGCTTGCGAAGGGTCCTGACAAGGGCGGCGCCCAATAGAAAGGCCATGCCGACCGCAGCCAGATGGCCATGTTCTGCGCCGGCATCGCTTTCGTCGAGCCGGTTGGGATTGACCAGCGCGAGGGCTTTGGGCAGCTCCGCCGCACATTTGTGGTGGTCGACCACAATCACGTCGAGGCCTGCCTGACGGGCCATGTCGAGGGCATCAAAGGCCATTGCGCCGCAGTCGACGGTCACCACCAGATCGCTTCCCTGTTCGCCGAGCTTGACCAGCGCCTCCCCCGAGGGGCCATAGCCCTCCATCAAACGGTCGGGGATATAATAGCCCGCCTCAAGCCCGAGGTCCCTCAGCAGACGGATAAGCAAGGCTGCGCTCGTCGCGCCGTCGACATCATAGTCTCCGAATATTGTAACCTTTTCCTTGTTCTTGATCGCAAGGGCCAGACGATCCGCCGCCACATCCATATCCTGAAAAACCGAAGGATCGGGCATGAAACCCCGGATCGTCGGTTCTCGGTTGATCTCAAGCGTTTCCCGGCTCGCGCCGCGGGCAAGCAGCAGCTGGGTCACCAGATCGTCCGGCTGAAATCCAGGATCGCGAGCGTCGGCGCTGGTGCTGCGCCAGCGCCATGCTTGGCCGGACAAGGAATTCTCGACATTCAATACTGCATTCATGGTCCGCGCTATGCGTGAAACCTGCGGCGCTGACAATCGGTCTGTTGTTTGTTAGGGAGCGGATCATGAAAAAGCTTTTGATTGTCTATTATAGCTATACCGGTGGCACCGCTCAAATGGTAGAAGCCGCTGCCGAGGCGGCGCGCGTAGAAGACGGCACCGAGGTGAACGTCATTCGCGCTGAAGATTGCCAGCCAGAGGACATGCTGTCCGCCGATGGCTATATTTTTGCGACGCCGGAAAATCTGGCGGTGATCGCCGGGGTGATGAAGGCATTTTTCGACCGCTGCTATTATCCCTTGCTGCGGAAGATCGAAGGACGACCCTATGCTGCGATGATCTGTGCGGGATCGGATGGAGAGAATGCGCGGACCCAGCTGGAGCGTATCGCCACGGGTTGGCGGCTCAGGAAAGTAAACGATACACCGATTATCTGCACTCACGCGCAAACCGAAGAAGCAATATTGGCCCCCAAAACCATTCAGCAAGCCGATCGTGATCGGTGCGCTGAGATCGGCGCTACGCTATCGGCCGGGCTGGCCATAGGTGTCTTCTAGACCAGCTTACGCACCCTTTCTTGCAAGACCGGGATCACATCCGCTTCAAACCATGGATTGGCCTTGAACCAGCGGATATTGCGCGGACTGGGATGGGGCAGGGGCAAATGGTCCGGCCAGAATTCCTGCCAGCGTTTGACGGTTTCCGTGAGTGTTCTCGATTTTCTCTCCCCCAGATGCCAATCCAGAGCATATTGGCCGAGTACCAGCGTCAGTTCGACGTTAGGCAATGCCTGCAGAAGCGGCTTGCGCCAGGCTGGAGCACATTCCGGTCGAGGTGGCATATCGCCACCTTTACCGGTGCCGGGAAAGCAGAAACCCATTGGTATGATCGAAAACAGATGCGGATCGTAAAATTGGGCTTCAGTAACCCCCAGCCATTCCCGCAGCCTTTTGCCGCTGACATCATCGAACGGCCGGCCTTTCTCGTGGGTCTTGCTGCCCGGAGCCTGACTCGCAATCAGGATCTTGGCATTTGAAGAGGCCTGGAGCAGCGGTTTGGGCCCCAGCGGCAAGCCGGAACAGATCGTGCAGGCCCGGGCCTCGATGAGCAGGCTTTTCAGCGTATCGGAATTCGTCGCCGTCATTCTGTCCGGCGGCAAATCGCTAGATGATCAGGTTTTTCGCCCTTGGGAATCGACGGCAGCACAAACACATGATTCAGAGCTGTTGGCTGACGTCCCGCCGGCTTTCGTTCGCCATTGACGACAGCGGCAAAATCCCGGCAGGCAGGCGCGCTCAACAGGTAATTGCTGTGGCCGGTTCTGCCCCGACTGATCGCGGTGGTATCGATGATTGTCAGAGCCGCCTTGCCGATTGCCTGGACATATTTGGGATAGGCCGCATAGCATCGTTCGGGAAGATTTTTGGCTTTTAGATCAGCAGCTTTAAAAGGATCGAAACATCTGGGATAACCCAGCCGAGGATAGCCGTGAATATTGTCGGAAAGCGACAAGGCCCGGTCATTCATGGAGGCGTAGACCGTAATTCTTCGGTCGTTCCGGACACGCCGGTCCGACAATATCTCTTCCGCAATGTCGCGCTCAAAATCCTGTGTATCGACATCCGGTGAGACGAGAATGATGTTCGAAATGACGCTCGAATCTCCATTGGAAACATTCCGGTCAACATATTCCACCGATGGCAGAACCAGCCTCGCACCAAGAGAATGGGAAACGAGGACGATTTCCTTTGTTGATTCCAGCTGTGCCAGCTGCATCAGGAATTTGCGAAAATTTCGTTCGTCCCAATACATGTTGGTTTCATCGACCGGATATTTGAGGAAAGCATTTTGCGAAGGCCAACTATACTGGATGACAGGCCCCTTGAATTCAGTCAGCCGTGCGATCTGGTCCGTATCTCGCGAACTTGTAAAAAATGTTTCCCGGAAACCGTGCACATAAAGCAGAACCCGTCCGTCTGCAGCGCCCATCTGGTTGGCAAGACTCGCCCACCATTGTTTTGTTTCGGTGAACGACAGCGCAATGGTGCGCGCTGCCTCTCCCGATTCCTGCTTTAAGTCCTGCGGACCCGCGAAACGGCCGTGGCGCACTTTATCACCCCGGTGATTGAGTAGACTGATATTTTCGGTGAGGCAGTCCGGCAGTCGGCTCGTGACAAAGAAAAAGGGCTTATTGTCTCCGGCTTCCTCAGTCGTCGCCGCTGGATTGCATCGTTCCGGTGCGACATAGGAGGAATGCGGTATTTTGCCATAGTCCACCGGCGTCACGCACCCTGCGACCAGCCATGGCAAAGCAAGAATCGACCATCTGGCCTTCGCCGCTAAACACTTCAGCAGTGGAAGGCTTGCCATCCTAATATTCAATTCTTGCGATGTTCGCTTTTTACCCAGCGTACGGTGCCGGACGAGGCGCGCATCACTACGCTTTCCGTTGTCATCTTGCCGCCGCGCAGTTTCTTGACGCCTTCCAGCAGCGACCCATGGGTGACCCCGGTCGCGGCAAAAATTACATCACCCTTGGCCAATTCTGTCAGGTCATAAATTTTGTCGAGATCTTTAATGCCCCATTTATAGGCGCGCTGGCGTTCATCGTCGTTGCGGAACAACAGGCGTCCCTTGAACTGGCCGCCGACACAGCGCAGCGCGGCTGCCGCGAGCACGCCTTCCGGCGCGCCGCCGCTGCCCATATACATATCAACCGTCGTGTCTTCGTCGGATGTCGCGATCACCCCGGCGACATCGCCATCGGGAATAAGCATGATTCCGCAGCCGATACCGCGCAATTCCGCGATAATCTTGTCATGGCGGGGGCGGTCGAGAACACAGACGATGATTTCCGACGGTGCGACACCCTTTTCCTTGGCGACGGCTTCGACATTTTCGGTAACCGATTTGTCGAGATCGATGATGCCGGGTGAGTAGCCAGGCCCGACCGCCAATTTTTCCATATAGACATCGGGCGCGTTCAGCAGATTGCCCTTTTCGGCGATAGCGAGCACGGCGAGCGCATTAGCGCCTGCCTTGGCGGTAATGGTTGTCCCTTCCAGCGGATCCAGCGCAATATCAATGGCCGGTGCTTCACCCTCGCAGCCACATCCGACCTTCTCGCCGATATAAAGCATCGGAGCCTCGTCGCGTTCCCCTTCGCCGATAACCACTGTGCCGCATATGTCCAAAGCATTCAGTGCACCGCGCATCGCTTCTACGGCAGCGGCATCAGCAGCTTTTTCATCGCCGCGGCCGATCAGGTTTGCTGCCGATATGGCCGCTGCTTCGGTGACGCGTACCATTTCCATAACCAGTACGCGGTCCAATATGTGGCTTGCTTCGGGCATATTATCGACTAGTCCTTCTATGAGGGATAATTTTCAACTCTCGATAGGGGAGCGATATTATAATGTCGAGACAGGTTTTCCTGATCCTTTTGCTGGTGCCGACTGCGGCCGCAGGGCAGGTTGTGTCATTTGAAGACAGGACCAATCAACTGATTGAAAATACTAAACAATTAATTGCAGTTGATGCTGATGGGTGTCTTCTCTATCGCCCCGATGACGAGATTGTTGTTTGTGGCCTCCCCGAGATTGACAGACAGCAAAGACTACCGTTTCCAGAATTGACAGCAGAGGCGGGTGAAAGAATTCGTGAACCGCTGCCAAAAGGCAACCCGGGGATCATCCAGCAGGGCCGCTGCTATGTCACCATGAATGAACGCAATTGCTTCAAAGGTTTGCCAGTGGTGAGCGTCAGTTTTGGCGGAAACAGCGGCGGGGTAGGAGGCGCAGTCGGTCGTATCTGGCAGGCAGTAGCTCCCGACCTGCCCGACGAGGATTACGTCAAACAGGCGATGATCAAGCCACTTTCACCAGCCGCTGAATAGCATTTAATCATGCTCACTGAGCAAATGCATGACAAACGGTACCGCCTGCAGACTGGTCGAACTGGCCAAGGCGGCGAGACCCTGTGAGACACTCCGTTCGCGGCTGTCGTGAGTGACCATGGAGATCAGAACCGAACCTTCATCCGTTTTAGCGGTTTGGATGAGACTCTCGATCGACACATCGGCATCGCGCATGGCGGCGGTGATTTCAGCGAGAACACCGGGCTTGTCAGTTACGATGAAACGTATGTAGCTTTTGCCGGTTCGGTTGCCGCTTTCTGCGCGTTCACACGCTTCCATTTCGCTGGCCGGTGTTGCAAACACGGTGCCGGTATCTCCGCGAGCAATGTCGATCAGGTCGGCGACGATCGCAGAGGCCGTCGGTCCTTCTCCAGCACCTGCCCCCTGGAACATGAGGCGACCCGAAAAATTGCCTTCGGCAACTACCGCATTGGTCGACCCTTCGATGTGGGCCAGCGGATGTCCTTCGGGCACCAGATAGGGGTTCACCCGCTGAAATAATTTTCCGTCATCGATCCGGGCCATGCCAAGCAAGCGGATGCGATAACCCAATGCCTTGGCCTGACCGATATCTGCCGCCATGATATGGCGTATGCCATCGATTTCCACTCCGTCAAAGTCGAGCGCTTTCCCGAAGGACAGTGCTGCCAGAATGGCCAGCTTGTGAGCCGCATCGACACCATCAATGTCAAAGCTGGGGTCAGCTTCCGCATAGCCGATCTCCTGTGCTTCCTTCAGGACGTCGTCAAAGGCGTGTCCGTGCTTTTCCATTTCCGAGAGAATATAGTTACATGTGCCGTTTAGGATGCCGTAGACGCGCTCGATCCGGTTGGCCGAAGCACCGTCACGCAGGCCCTTGATCACCGGTATCCCGCCGGCAACCGCAGCTTCATATCTCAGCGAAAGATTCCCGGTTTCGGCCGCCTTGGCCAGTTCCATCCCGTGATGGGCGATCATCGCCTTGTTGGCGGTGACGAATGACTTGCCCGCCGCCAGGCTTTTGCGTGCGAGATCCAGCGCAGTGCCATCAGAGCCGCCAATCATTTCGACCACGCAGTCGATGTCGTCATGGGCCGCAAGCTCTTCGGGCTGGTCGAACCAGGGATATGCGGTCAGATCGATACCGCGATCGCGGTTCCGGTCGCGGGCAGAAATAGCGGCTACGACAATTGGCCGGCCGGCCCGTTGTGCGATCATGGCTCCATTTTCTTCGATGAGCCGGATAACCCCGGTCCCGACGGTGCCCAGTCCAGCGAGCGCGATGCGAAGCGGAGCAGTCATTGTCATAAGCCTCTTTGCGTTTCAGGTGAGATTGTTGGCGCCTTCTTAGCGCCGCCCCGGACGAATGCCAGAACTAGTTCTGCGGCCTCAGGGTTGCCGTGATCTCGGACAGTTGCCCAGATCACGGAGAACCAGCTGATAATCACTCCGCGCCTGTTGGGCGTTGGCCGGGGTGTCGCTGGCCAAAGACGCCGCGGGCAATTGACGGGGGAGAAAACACGCTAACCGATACCAGAGCAGGCCATTCCTGACCGGCGCGCGTGCGGCTTCGTCGACAATCTCGCCCAGCGACACCGCCCAGAATTTCTGCTGGCCATCCCGTTTCAGCACCGTGATTGAAATGGGTGATCCCGTTTCGGTCTCCATGAATATCTGGGTTTCACCCTCGCCGAGGATGGTACCAGGTACATGAAAAGCGCTTGCGATCCGGGAGATCGCGGGCGGCGCGTCCCGAGCGACCAGTTCACGGACCAGCGAACGCACTCTTTGTTCGCGACTTGGTGTCCAGGCAATTTGTGCATCCTTGGCGACCAGTTGTACATTGTCGCCGCCGCTGGCTGGACGACGAGCAAAAATAATGAATGGCTTCTTCTTGATTTTCGGAGCCCGTCCCCGGTCATCAAGTGGCAGGTCGATGACGTAACGAATCGTTTCACCAACCCCTCCCTGACCGCGAATCAGAGCGCTTGTTGATGCAATAATATAAAAGCGTTGGGTTCCCGGCGGTGCATTTGGTGCCCGTTCGGGGTCGACTTTAATCGCTTCCTTAACCGTCGCGTGAACGATAATCGGAGCGACCGCGCTGAGGTCAGCGAGGTCGGCATATTGCAACGGATCGGTCTCGTCCGGGACTTGCGAAAAAGCTGGAAACACCGCAATTTGGGTAAAAAGCAGTGTAAAGGCGAATATCATCAATGGGCGCATGATTTTCTCTGGGACAGGATTTCAGGAGGGTGCATTTTAACCCCTATTGTGGGTCTTTGACAGCTTAATCGATGCTGAACCAACAAAGCGATTGCCTGCTTGGAACTAGCACGTTAAAACAAATTTAAGACGGCTTCCAAGCGAACGAAAAGCTGTCATTGGGAAAACAAAGGTCGCGATGGTTTTTCAAGCCTCATGCCCTTTGACTGGGGCTTCAGCGATGAAGTATTCGACCTTGATGGGGAAAAAGGAGTTACATTTCTGAATGGCTTATGCTGACCAAGAGATGAGTTCGAGCAAGATCGTATCAATTTTTCTTGTCGTAATCATTCACCTGTTACTTGGCTATGCGCTGGTCACCGGACTAGCCTATAAAGCCGTCACGAAGGTTGCATCGCAGCTGGACATGATTGACATTGAAGAGGAAGAGCCGCCGGAAGAACCGGAGGAACCGCCTCCACCGCCTGAAAAGCCGATTGAACCACCGCCGGTGGTTTCGCCGCCGCCCATCGTGGCACCTGTGGTCGCGCCACGACCGGTGATACGGACGGTTCCGACTGCACCGCCGCCGCCGCGGCCGGTAGTAGCGCCGCCGCCTCCGCCGCCACCTCCACCACCGCCACAAAGGGCGAACCCGGAGGCACGTGGTAATCCCGGGAACTGGGCCAATGCGAATGACTATCCTTCGCGGGCTTTGCGCGAGGAACGTGAAGGGACGACGCGCTTCCGGCTGACTGTAAACGCCGATGGCCGGGTAAGCGATTGTCAGATCACCGGTTCTAGCGGCCATTCTGATCTGGATCAGGCTGCTTGCAAAAACCTGACACGGCGTGCGCGGTTCAGACCTGCTCTGGACGCGAACGGAAACCCTACAACCGGCTATTATTCCAACGCTGTTCGTTGGGAAATACCTAAATAATGATACTTGGGGAGGGCATCCAATGATGTCCTTCCCGCAACAGATTTTTTGCTATTAATTTATCCTGAGGGGAATGTTAAAATGTTGATTGAAATTTTGGCCGCTGGTTCGACAGCACCACAAAATGCTTTTGGTTTCTGGGAAGCCATGCAGCAGGGCGGCGTTATCGCTTGGTCTGTTCTGGCAATTCTGACGATTATGTCCGTGTCATCTTTCTATATCCTGTTTTCGAAATTGTTCGAACAGAACAAAGTCATGAAACAGGGACAAGCTATGCGCTCTACTTTCTGGCGTGCGGGAACCCTCAAGGAGGGCGCCGCGAAGCTGGAAAAAAATTCAGCCTACCGTCAAATTGTTGATGATGCGATCAAGGCTGATGAAGATCATGCCAAATTGACCGACCCGGTTGAGGCACATGATTGGCTGCACGGATCGATTGAACGTTCGCAGGATGCGATCAAATCCAAGCTCGCAACTGGTCTGCCATGGTTGGCTACTGTTGGTGCAACATCTCCGTTTATCGGACTGTTCGGTACGGTTATCGGCATCTATCGCGCGCTGATCAAAATCGGTATCGCAGGTCAGGCATCAATCGATGCGGTTGCTGGTCCGGTTGGTGAAGCGCTGATCATGACCGCACTTGGTCTTGGTGTGGCTGTTCCGGCCGTTCTGGCTTACAACTGGCTGCAGGGCCGCAACAAGCGGATATCCGAACAGCTCGCTGCATTTTCCAACGATGTTCTGGGCTATATGGCTTCGGACGGCGGCGTTAAACCAATCGCACCAGCGACCGCTGCTGCGAAACCGGCCGCACCAGCCGCAAAGAAATAAGCCGGGGGTCAGGTTGCTTGCCGCATCTGGGGCCGGCAACCTGACCAACGCACGAAAAGGGGGCCTTCGTCCCCTTCAGATGGTTTAGTTTTGAGAGGATAAAATCCTATGGCGATGAATGTTGGGGGCGGTAGCACGGAGGAAACTCCTCTATCCGACATTAATACAACCCCACTCGTGGACGTGATGCTGGTCCTGCTGATCATTTTTCTGATCGCGGTTCCGGTGGTTATCCAGACCGTGAAACTCGAACTTCCGGTGCTTCCGTTTGAAGTGACAACGACAAAGCGCGAGAATGTGTTGCTGTCGGTCACGACGACGGATGCCGCAGGACGTGACCCGGGTGATCCCGAATATTCAGGAGCCACTCCAGGCGGTAATTGCCGCGTGTACTGGAACACCACTCCGGTCGATTCCACCGAATTGGTGACCAGGGCAGTGAAACAGCTGGAAGACCAGATTGAAGCCTTTGGCGGGGTTGAGAATATGACACCGGAAGATATGCCGGAAGTCCATATCCGCGGAGACATCAACACGC
>CBETBW010000008.1:0-118889 GCA_965534715.1 uncultured Parasphingorhabdus sp. | reverse complement strand
GCCGACGCGGTGCGCTTCTTCATGCTCTCCGACAGCCCGCCCGAGCGCGACCTGCCCTGGTCCGAGGCGGGTATTGAAGGCAGCTGGCGCTTTGTCCAGCGGCTATGGCGTCTGTTCATCGCGGTCGCCGACAGCAATGATACAGGTGAAGACAAGGCGCTCCGCCGCAAACTCCACCAGACCGTGGCCGGTGTTGCTGGCGACGTCGAAGCTCTCTCGTTCAACAAGGCGGTCGCGAAGATTTTCGAACTGGTCAATCTGATCGAGAAATCCCAGCCGTCTGCGGACCGGACTATGGCGATCAAATCGCTCGCCCGGATCGTCGCCCCGATGGTCCCGCATATCGCCGAGGAAGCATGGGCGCTGTTCGGCGAAACGGAGCTGATTGCCGACGCACCATGGCCGGAGGTCGACGAAAGCCTGCTGGTCGAGGATGAAGTGACCATCGCGATTCAGGTGCGCGGCAAACTCCGCGATACAATTACCGTTGCCAAGGGCGGTAGCAAAGAGCATCTCGAAGGCCTTGCCCTGGCATCCGGGAAGGTCCAGCGTGCGATTGACGGAGCTGAAATTAAAAAGGTGATTGTCGTGCCCGACCGACTGGTCAATATCGTGATATGAGGGATATGATTGCCCGGCTCACCATAGTTGTGACCCTGTCAGCGATGCTGGCTGGCTGCAATTTGCGGCCGCTTTATGCGGGCGGCACTACCGGCATTGTTGCGGAAGAACTTGGCAACGTCGAAATTGAACCGATTGCGGGCAAGGCGGGATGGCTGACGCGCAACGCGCTCAAGGATCAGCTCGAAGCGTTCGAGGGGCAAGAGGCAAAATACCGGCTGACGGTTATATTGGATGACAAGATTGCCGGATTTGGCGTGCGCAGTGATGACCGGATCACGCGTGAGCGCCGGACGTTGCGCGCCCGCTACCAGCTGGTCCGCCTGGCCGATTCGGTCGTCGTGCTCGATGCCACGGCGGGATCGGACGCCGGGATCGACGTGGTGTCTTCGGAATTTGCGACGCTCGCTGCGGAAGATACCGCGCTGGAAAACCTGGCGACCCGTGTTGCCAATCAGATTGTGACCCGACTTTCATTGTTCGCCCGCAACGAGGCCAACGCGCCACCGGAACCATGAAGGTCAAGCCGGAAGATATTGTCAGGCGCTATCATGCCGCTGCCGATCAATGTCGACTGATCCTGTTATGCGGACCGAATGTCACGCGCTGCCAGGCGCTTGTCGACGAACTGGTGCAACCGCTGGCCCACTCCGCAGAACGAGTGGACATGACCATTGCCGATGTCAGCGACCATCCCGCCCGGCTGAATGACGAGGCCAATTCCGCCTCGCTGTTCGGGGACAAGCGCTATATCATATTGCGGCTGAACAGCGGCGAAGCGGTGCGCGCAACCACCGCGATCGAAACCTTGCTGGCGAGCGCGTCCGGCGGCGACCCCGTCTTTGTCATCGCACCCGGGATGGGCGACAAGACCGCATTGGCCAAATCGATAATCGCGGCCCCGGATGCGATGATAGCAACCTGCTATGAAACAACGCCGGAACAGGCGACGGTGGCCGTCCTGACCATGGCGAAACAGGAAGGCCTTCAGTTGAGCCGGGAAATGGCGCAGGAAATCGCAGCACTGACCAGCAATGATCTGGTGCTGGCGCGGCTGGAAGTGGAAAAGATCGCGCTCTATATGGATGCGACGCCCGAAAACCCGCAAGCACCGGAAGCCGATATCCTGCTCTTGCTCGGTGCCGAAAATGATGAAGAAGATATCAGCCTGCTGATCAACGCGGCGCTCAATGGTGATGCGCCTCGTCTGGCCCAGGAAATTGCCGGCTCGCGCGCGCAGGGCATGAACGAGATCGGCCTGATCCGGATCATGCTGCGCCATCTTGCCAAGCTGGCGGAACTGCGCAGCAAGGTCGACAAGGGTGGGAATATCGATTCGGTTGCCGGTCATCCCAGCGTCTTTTTCAAAGAGCAGAAACATTTCAAGCGCCAGCTGAGAATATGGTCCTCTGCCCATATCAGTCGTCTGATCGACCGGATCCTGCAGCTCGAGATCGCGTTAAAAAGCAGCGGTCAGCCGGACCAGGTATTGTTAGAGGAAGAATTGCTGCTGATTGCGCGCAAAGCGGCGAGAAGCCGATAGTCTATTCATAATCGGCGGTAATCGCGATCCGGCCGCGAAACTGCCCGTTGGCATCGCCACGCACCCGCAATTGCCCGCCAAAAGAAAAGGTCAGGCGTCCGGCCTGATCCAGTCGGGCCAGAGCCGGTAGATTGGTTTCCAGTTTCTCCAGCTCCGCTGTCGAACCATTGGGTGCGCTCAGCTGAATTCTGTCCGGCAGGGACACCCTCACATTCCGGCCCGGTTCGCCGGTCAGCCGTCCTTCACCATATAACGCCATTCCGCCAAGATTGGCGATGTTGCCGCTGATTTGCCTGGTACCAGACATCGGATCGATGCTGACCACCCCGCCATTGCCGCCCAGCAACGCCATCCGAGAGAAATCCAGATTGGCGGTGATTTCGATCTGCAACGGGATTTCCCGCTTATCGGCAGCCGCCGGGGAAAGGTTACCGGACGCGGGACTGGTCGCGCACAGGCGGCATTGCGCACGCACTTCACCCGGCATGAAAGCCGGATGTGCGGCCATGACTGCCACTATCAGCAAGAATTTCACCATTCTCATAGCCGCACATTTTGCCCAAATATGGTGAATATCCGGTTAAGAATGGCCTGAATTCGCGGGGACCCTCGGTGCCAGATCCCTTGACCGACCGCAATCGAGACGCCATTTACGCAATATGGAAAAAACAATATTGAGCGACGAAGAATGGCGGCAACAGCTATCACCGGAACAATATCATGTGCTGCGCGAAGCAGGCACCGAACGGGCTTTTACAGGAGCGCTGAACGCCGAATATCGCGATGGCGAGTTCTTCTGTGCCGGTTGCGGCAGCAAGTTATTTGAATCACAAAGCAAATTTGACAGCGGTTGCGGCTGGCCAAGCTTCTCCGCGCCTGCCGATACGGAAGCGGTCACCGAGATCGAAGATAATAGCCTCGGCATGCGCCGGGTCGAGGTGCGTTGTTCAACCTGCGATGGTCATCTCGGTCATGTCTTTCCCGATGGTCCTGCAGAAACCGGCCTGCGCTATTGCATGAATAGCGCAGCGATGGCTTTTGAACCCAAGGAAGACTGATTTTTTTCTGTGCTTCCCTGTTCAGACTGCAGTAAGGCACCAACACGCTAGAAAATCTGAAATTCAGAATATTAGCGTATAGTGGGTGGAACAATATGGCGCGTGGCAACAAACGCAGCAAAAAGCAGGGGCCAGTGCGCAAATGGCTGTGGCGACTCGCCAGGACCGGTCTTGTCGCGGGGTTTTTCGCGACGATTGCGTTGGTGGTTGCCGTATTGGTCGTCCGTTCCTCTCTCCCCGGCTTCGAAGATCTGAAATCCTCACCCAATGGCCAGATGATCAGGGTGCTGGATGTGAACGGCAAGGAACTGTTTTCCATGGGGCCGAGCTACGGCGAGTGGCTGCGCTATGCAGACATCCCGGAGGTCATGATATCCGCGATGGTCGCGGTCGAGGACCGGCGCTACGAGAGTCATTTGGGCGTTGACCCGATCGGGATCGCGCGTTCGCTCCAGGTAAGGATGCAGCGCGGCCATTGGGCCCAAGGCGGATCGACCATCACCCAGCAACTGGCGCGGAACGTGTTTCTGAACAACAACCGGACCTTCGGCCGAAAAGGCCGAGAGATATTGCTCGCGCTGGCGATGGAACGAAAATTTTCCAAAGAACAGATTCTCGAGCTTTACCTGAACAAGGTTTATTATGGCGGCGGTGCCTATGGCATTGATGCCGCGTCTCGCCGGTTTTTCGCGCATGGCGCCAGAGAGCTTGACCTAGCCGAGGCCGCAATTATCGCCGGTCTGGTCAAGGCCCCGTCCCGCTATTCTCCCACAGCCGATGCCAAAGCGGCTATCGGACGGGCAACCGTGGTCCTGGAGGTGATGCAGGATGCCGGAGCGATCACCGCAGCCGAAGCTGCACAAACCAAGCCTGCTTCGGTCAAGCTCGCACCCGAGCCCCGGCAGAATAGTGTGCGATATTTTACCGACTGGGCTCTGCCGCAACTGGATTTGCTGATCGACGAAACGATAGAGCCGGTCGAAGTCTGGACAACACTGGATCTTGATATGCAGCGCGCAGCCGCAACGGCTATCCAGTCGCGCGTACCGGCCGGTGCCCAGGGTGCGTTGGTGGCGATCGACCGGGACGGTGCCGTTCGGGCGATGGTCGGCGGAACCGATTATGTGACATCCAATTATAACCGCGCAACGCAGGCCGTCCGCCAACCCGGATCGGCCTGGAAAGTATTCGTCTATATGGCGGCACTGGAAGCAGGCTATGCGCCCGATGATACGGTGACCGATGCGCCGATCACGATTGGTAACTGGACGCCCCGAAACAGCGGTAATCGCTATGCCGGGGACATTGATGTCCGCACGGCTTTCGCTTTTTCCAAAAATACCGTTGCTGCGGCGATCGGCAATGATATCGGGACCTCCACGATTGCCAATATGGCGCGCCGCTTTGGCATCACCACCCCGATCAACACCAACCCCTCGATGGTTCTCGGCACGTCCGATGTGCGACTGCTCGACATGACTCGCGCCTTTGCATCAATCAGTGCGAAAGGCATTGCAATCACCCCGTTCGGAATCACCAAGGTGCAGACGATGAAAGGTGATATTCTCTATCAAAGCAAATTTGACGGCAGCCGCGTTCTGGTTGACCCCTGGGTGGCAGCGGGCATTACAGATCTGATGCAGACCGCAGTGAACACGGGCACTGGCCGGGCAGCCCAGATCGGCAGACCGGTTGCAGGCAAGACCGGGACAACGAGCAGCAACAAGGATGGCTGGTTTCTGGGATTCTCCAGCGGCCTTACCACCGGTGTCTGGATGGGCCGGGACGACGCAAAGCCGGTCGGCGGCCTGCAGGGAGGCCGGGCACCGGCCTCCGCGTTCGCGCAGTTCATGAAAGTGGCAGTAGCCAACCGCAAGGTAGAAAAATTCGATACCGAACTGGTCTTGCCGGAATGGCAATTGGAGCCGGACGAAGACGAGCTGTTCGGCGCGCCGGAAGACGGTATCTACGTCGACGAGAACGGCATGCCGATCGAGACCGGCCGCGGTATCGAATATGATCTGCAAGACGGCGAAGCTGCCGATAATCCCCGGCTGGACCAGGACTGGATTGATTCGGTGCTCGGCCGCGGCGGAGATCCTGCTCCCCGCAAACCGGAGCCCGCTCCGGTCAAGAAACCCAAACCGCTGCCTCCCCAAAAGCAGCCGGAATCCCTGCTTCCGGAAGCCCTGCGATCCGAACCGCAATAGGCTGGAGCTTCAGTCAGCCACTGGAGATTGCCGTTCCACTCCAACCATATGCAGACCACGGCCATGGTTCTTGAGCCAGCGATCCGCGGCTCGCCGGTCCAATTCGTAAATCTGGTCGAGCAGCGCATAAAAGCGCTGACTATGGTCCATATGCCTGAGATGCGCCACTTCATGCGCAACCACCGACCGGCGAACATGGGGCGGGGCCATGACCAGCCGCCAGCTCAGTCTGATAGACTGGTGGCCGGAGCAGCTGCCCCAGCGTCGCCGCGCATCCCCGACCGTCAATTTGGGCAAATCTGTCCCGGCCCGCGTGCAATAATATGGCAAATCTTCCGCAAAAATTGCTCGCGCCTGCGTTTTAAGCCAGCGCAGGACGCGAGACTCAACATGTTCACGCGGGCCACCCAGGTGGATTTCGCCGTCCCCTAGTAAAGGGGCACGTGCAAACGCAGGGGACCAGCGAATGATATGTGGCTCACCCAAGAATGCGATCTGGCTGCCATCCTTGATCGGTATCGGGGGCAGAGCTTCGGCAAAGCGGGCGTTGAGCCAGTCGGATTTGGACTGGGCAAATCGAAGCGCCTGACTTTTCGA
This sequence comes from uncultured Parasphingorhabdus sp., assembly GCA_965534715.1. GTDB lineage: Bacteria > Pseudomonadota > Alphaproteobacteria > Sphingomonadales > Sphingomonadaceae > Parasphingorhabdus. Next base: position 112,860 of record CBETBW010000008.1, on the reverse strand, counting down.
CGCGAAGACCGGCACGGTCAGACGGACAACCCCCTTTACCGTATCTGCCGAAACTATGATCGACCGCGCCTGCTTCGATCGACGCAACTGGACCGGATAGCTTACACCGTCCAAGCGGATCGCCAACGCTTCGGAAGGTGCGCTCTTAAAGCGGAGCATCGAGGATATGTTGTTCAAGCGGCCCCGCTTTCGATTCGGGAATGACCTTGCCCCGGATCGACTGGCCTGCTGCATGGATCGACTCGCGGTCGCCGGATACCAGATAATGCCATGCCGGTAACGGCAGGCCCCGGGCGCGCATTTTATAGGCACAACTGTCAGGCAGCCAGTCGAATTCTTCCAGCTTGTTGCGGGTCAGCCGGACGCAATCGGGAACATGAAACTTCCGGTGGCGATAGTCACCGCACCGGGCTTGCTGGAGATCGAGCAATTTGCAGGCGATGTTGGTCATGTATATCTGACCGTCATCCTCGTCCTCCGCTTTCAGCAAACAGCATTTGCCACAGCCGTCACACAAGGCTTCCCACTGGGCACGATCCAGCGATTCGAGTGGCAATTCCCAGAAGGGCGGTTCGGATTCTAATGTACCCATCGGGCAATTTCAGCCGCAACGTCCTGCGGCGTGCCATCATAGGGCAACAGCGCCAGCGGCTCTCCCTCCGGTCCGAACAAATAGGCCTGGCGGCTATGATCGACGAGATATTCGCTCGCTCCATCGTCCTTCCGGATATCATAGATTATCAGATATTTTTTCGCCACGGCGGCGATCTCCTCCGGGCTGCCGGTGAGACCGATCAGTCGCGGGTGGAATGCGGAAACATATTGTTTCAAGACCGCAGGTGTGTCGCGCTCGGGATCGACAGAAATGAAAATCGGCTGGATTTTCTTGATCAGAGCCGGGTCGGCTTTTTCAGCCTGCTTCAATCCGAGCATGATATTGGCAAGATCAACCGGACAAACATCGGGGCAATAGCTGTAGCCGAAATAAATTATCCGATATTGCCCCTTGAACTGATCCTCCGAGGTTCTGCCGCCATCCTGGTTTGTCAACGTAAAGGCGCCGCCAACTTTCGCCCCGGCGAGCGGCGGCTCCATGTCCGCTGACACGCTTCCATCGGGAGCAGGGTTACAGGCTGCCATGAGGGTCAGCAATCCCGCACTCAGGATCATTTTTACGACGTTTGCGATATTGTTCATTACGCAGCCAGACATGGTCTGCTACTTGATCAAATTCAACAGATAATTGATATGCAGCAATTATAGCGGATCGGGGAAAAAGCCGCCGGTTAACGAAATGGGGCCAAATATGTTCAATAGAAATCCTTCAGGCGCACTTTGGGCCGGTAAATTCAGTCTTTTCTTGCGCTTTGCGGGTTTAGCGGCCGCAGCTATGTCTTTGTCGGCACCCGCCGCGGCACAATTTTCGGACAGCTATAATTTTCTGAAAGCGGTCAAAGACCGTGATGGCGACGAAGCGACCAAGTTTCTCAGCAGCCCGGGGTCAGTGATCATCAATACGCGCGACCATTCCACAGGCCAGACTGCCCTGCACATCGTGGTAGAGCGCCGCGACAATACCTGGCTGGCTTTCCTGCTGCAAAAAGGTGCCAATCCCAATCTCTCGGACAAAGAAGGCACCACGCCGCTCATTCTCGCTACCCAGCTTCGATTTGTGGATGGCGTCAGAACCCTGTTGGCACCGCAGAATGGGCGCGAGAAAACAAAGGTGGATGAAACGAATAAACAAGGCGAGACCGCACTCATTCTAGCAGTCCATATCCGTGATGCGGAACTGGTCCGCCTGCTTCTTGCAAACGGTGCCGACCCGGATCGGACCGACACGCTCGCCGGCAAGTCTGCGCGTGATTACGCGAAACAGGATCGCCGGACTGCCGCCATATTGGCAGAGATTGAAAAAGCGGACAGTAACAAAGAGCCTGAAATCGAAGGGCGGTTCTTTGGGCCGGAAGACTAGGCGTCGATTAATAACCGCCAGGTTCGTGTAGCGAGGCGGCGGGACTGATCCAGCCATCGGAGATTGCTGCGCGGCGCATGGCACGGCGGGCCAGCCGCATGGTCTCTGTCTTGCGCCGCGCCGGTGCAAGCGCGTTGGTCGCGGCCGGTCGCACCATTTCCGCATCATAGGCATCGGCAAGGCCCAGTAAAACCGGTCACAATAATCCAGATATTCCGTCCATTTGGCGTCGCCCAGCAAATCGCTCCGCGCAACCTTGATCTCGACGATGACAATCTGCCCCTTCGCGTCAATCCCCATCAGATCCGCTCGGCGTCTGTTCCGCAAACTGACCTCTGGTAACACCATGATATCATGTCGTAAAAACATCCGAGCCACACCGCGGGCGACGGCCTGTGCGGCGGTCAGTTCGTCGATAGTGGTCAACAAACCAAGCGAATCATCCATTGTCGTCATCGGACTTGGCTAGAACATAAAAAGAACAAAATAAAGGCCCCCGTGAGGGAGCCTTTATGAATTCAATATTTCCGGAAGCACTAGCGATAGAAGATATGATTGTCGATCATCGCCAGTCGTTTGAGCCGCCAGCCCGGAGAAACATAACGGGCGTGAAAGAATAATGCGCCTTCGACCGAGCTTTCCCAGCCATCGTTCACTGCAATCTTGGCAATCGCCACTGCATTGCGCCAAGTCTGGCGCCCGGTTCTTATATGAGGCATCTTGCCGCCGCGCACGAAGGAAAACTGACTGCGTTGATAAACAACACCGCAAATGGTGTCGGGAAAGCGGGAAGATTCGACGCGGGCCAGAACAACACGAGCCACAGCCAGCTGGCCTTGCAACGATTCGCCCTTGGATTCAAAATAGACGGTACCGGCGAGGCACTGCATTTCGGCATCAAGCGCACCATCTACCGATTGCTGGCGCACCAGCTGACGCAGGGACGATGCATCATCATTTACGAAATCGACGTCCGCACCGATGTCACGCTCTGCGCTCTCATTGGCAATCTTGTCTGATTCGATAACGTCTTGGGGAATTTCGGCGACAACTTCCTGTTGCTCGCCAAATATAATAGCCTGATTCGATTCGTCCTCTTCCAGCAGGGCCGGATCGACGAAAATCTCGGTTTCGGGCGTCTCGTCGGATGCTTCCAAAGCGAAGGATACATCGGTAACCGACAAGGCCACAACCGTGGTAATAGCAAGCGACAAGACGCTTGCGGAACGAAAAATTTTGCTCATAAACCTGTTTTTTTATGCGGTGAGACCAGAGCAATTCATGACATTCCCGTCAAAACTGCCAAAAACAGACCCAAAAATCACGGCGAAGGTCTGTTTCTGTTCTCCCCGTCTGCGTGTTTTCTGCCTGTCATTCACGACCATTAGAGCAGCAACCTACGCATCGAAGTAGAGCGCCAAATATGGTTCTGGGAAATAAAGTCAAGTTTACTGACCCATTTGGGCGATGAGCCGTTCCGCATCCGGGATGTCCAGTTCAATTAACCACATATCGGGGTCAAAACGGAATCTTTGGCTGATATAATCGCGTAATTCTTTATTGTTATCAATGTCTTGCGGCCATATTTGCTGCCAGTTGGGCAAGCCGTCAAGGGATGGCATATTCTCCAGGAGCTTAGGGTTTTCGCCCTTTTCTACGCATTGGATAAGGATGGCCCCGGATATCCGGTCACCTTTTTTCAGAACGGCGCCGAATCCACCATTTTGACTGACCAGTCTGAGGAGAGATTGGACTTTCATTTCCGCAGAAAGCCGCGGTTCAATCATCTTTTCTATACCCGGGCAGTGATGCCAAAGGGATATGTGAACGCATGAATGTCCCGGTGCCACGCGCTATTTCGTCACCTTCGCTATCGATCAGCCGTGAATCGGCTACAAATACCCGGCGTTTCCCGCTAACCCAACGACCTTCGGCAGTTACCGGTCCGGTCTTGAGCGGCTTGGTAAAGAGCAGGTTGAAGGCGGTGGTCAGGAGAAAGCGGTCGGAGACCAGACTGTTCGCGGCATAAAAGGCCGCATCGTCGAGCATCTTGAAATAGGCCGTGCCGTGCACAGCGCCGGCTGCGTGATAATATCGTTCGTCGACATCAAACAATATTTTTGCCGTGCCGGCTTCGCCAATTTCCAGACGGGATTGGAACAGCCGATTTATAGGCGCTTCCGCATACAGCCGTTCCAGGGCCCGGAAATGTCCCTGCGCACCGCCTCTTTCCGTACCATATTCCGGTTCATCTGTCATGGCAGGGATCAGGCAGCCCGCTGCTCGCGCTGCTTGCTCAACAAAGCATAAAGGGCATCCTGGCCCGCCGCACCCCGGAGCTTCGCAACCATATTGTCATCCCGTAAAAAACGGGAAATCTCGGCCAAGGCCTGTAAATGCTCGACCCCTCCTTTTTCCGGAGACAGCAGCGTGAATATCAGGTCGACCGGTTTGCCATCGTGCGCATTGAACGCAATCGGTTCGGCAAGACGCAGAAAAATGCCGGTGCAGCGATCGAGGTCGGCCAATTTCGTATGCGGTATGGCGATCTTTCTTCCAAAGCCAGTCGACCCGAGGGCTTCCCGGGCCACCAATCCCGTCCGTACGGCTTCGGCATCAAGACGATAGCATTCGTGCCCGATTTCACCGATTATACGCAAAATTTGGTCCTTGCCGCCGTCGCCGGGACAATCCCGAACGGCAGCGATATCCAATCGAACGGACAAAACAGTCATCATTCATTCCTTTTGTCCCGGCAATATTCGGCCAAATCTGCAAATATTCCAGAATTTGGACGCCGGAGCGCTTTGAGCCAATCGTAGAAACACCAGTCATCTGCAAATTGACGGCGATGCGGCCCTATCAGCTATGCGGTTCGACCCAGCCAATTGTGCCGTCGGAGCGGCGATAGACCATATTATGGGCACCAGTGCCAGAGTTTTTGAACAATAGCGCGCCGGTATTGCGCAGATCCATCATCATCACGGCATTGGACACGCTGGCTTCAGGAATATCGGTGCTGGTTTCTGCAATGATCGGGGGAGAATCACCATTGAACTCGCTCTCATCTTCCTCTTCGAGGGACTCAAACACCCGGTATGCCGCCTCTTCCTGTTTCGCAGCATATTGTGCCTGAACATGATGGTCGTTGAGCCGGCGCATATAGCGGCGCAGCTGTTTTTCAATCTTGTCGGCAGCTTTGTCAAAAGCCTGATGGGCATCACCCGCTTCGGCATCGGCCTTCAGCATCAGGCCCTGCATCACATGATTCACGATATCGCACCGGAAATGCGCGTGGGGCGCTTTGCTTATGGTGACATTGGCCGAAATGGCCTTGGCAAAATATTTGCTGGCGATCGCGTTCATCCGATCCTCGGCGTGGGTTTGCAGCGCATCACCGGTATCAACCTGGTGTCCCGAAACACGAACTTCCATATTTATTCTCCTTTTCATTCTGTATCGTCACCCAATTGGCGATACAATTAAATCTCTGTCCAGAGAGGGCTTTCAATACCCTCGATAAATATCTTGTGCCGCGCCAGTTCTTCTGCAGTCGCATGATGCTCACGCGCTGCTATAAACGGTCTGCGCTCCGCGCGCTGTAATGCTGGTTGCATGTTGGCAACGGCCGTGCGCCGGTTAATGTCCTCTGCCAGGCCAAGGCCGATTTGGCGCCCACCCGTCAATTCAATATAGAGCTGGGTCAGCAATTCCGCATCAAGCAGGGCGCCGTGCTTCACCCGGTGGCTGCGATCGATGCCATAGCGCGAGCATAAAGCGTCGAGCGACAATTTGGCGCCAGGATGCTTGGACTTGGCAATCGCCAATGTGTCGACCATGCGAAACCGCGAAATCGGCTGGTGGCCACATAGAACTAGCTCGGCGTTGAGAAAACTGAAATCAAACTGCGCGTTATGGGCGACTAGATTCGAGTCCTCCAGAAAATCCAGAAGCTCTTCCGCACCGGCCGCGAAAAGCTTTTTGTCGGACAGAAACATGTCAGAGAGACCGTGCACATTCTCGGCGGCTTTTGGCATCGCCCGTTCGGGATTATAATAGCAATGAAAAGTCTGCCCGGTTTCGATCCGGTCGATCATTTCAATACAGCCGATTTCCACCATCCGGTCGCCATTTTGTGGATCAAAGCCGGTGGTTTCAGTGTCGAAAATTATTTCTCGCATAAGGGCAATATCGGACTGAATTCTGGGTTACGCAAGGGATGCTTTCAGTTTTTGAACAAGTTTCTGAACCTGCTGTCGTGTTTCCTCCTTTGGCAGCGATGTATCGATCACCGAATCAGCTCTTTTCCGTTTTTCCGCATCCGGCATTTGCAGCGCTTTTATCTGTTCGAACCGCTCTTCCGTCATGCCGGGGCGAGCGAGAACGCGGGCACGCTGGTCCTCCGTTCCAGCCGATACCACGACGATATGGTCGACGCCCTCGGCACCGGATTTTTCAAAGAGCAGCGGAATGTCGAACAGGATCATCGGGCGATCCCTATTTTCTTCGAGAAAAGCCAGACGCATTTCGCCCACCGCGGGATGAATCAGTTGTTCCAGCTGCTGTAAAGCCGTGGGATCGCCGAGCACTGCCGCTCCCAGCTTCTGCCTGTCCACTCCTTCGCTAGTCGTGCTGCCTGAGAACAGGGCTTCAATCGCATCCACCAGAGCACCCCCGGGTCCTTGCAACCGGTGCACGGCGGCATCGGCGTCGAACAGGGGGACGCCTTCGTCGACGAACATTTGGGCCACCGTGGACTTTCCCATGCCGATGGAACCCGTCAGACCGATAATATATGGTCCCTCCCGTGCCGTCATGCCGTCAACAGCTTCCTGAGTTCATCATCATGTTCCATCGGCGGCGTGGCACCGAAAAACAGCTCGAACGCCAGTGCTGCCTGACCGATCAGCATGTCGAGGCCATCGACCACCGCCAGATCACGCTGCTTGGCCGCCCGCAAAAGGCCGGTCTTGAGCGGCGCGTAGACCAGATCATAGACCAGTGCGTCGGCTGGCAGGGGATCGAGATCCACTTCGAGCGGCGGCTTTCCCGTCATGCCGAGCGGGCTTGCATTGATCAGAAGGTCCGCTTTGGGCAAAAGCGCGTCCATTGGCAGGACACTGCCCTTCACGGATGCTTGCATCAGAAGGCCCGTCGCTTTCAAGCCGCTGCGAGCGACGATGGTTATTTCACCAATACCGACCTGCTTCAGCGCAAACACGACAGCCCGCGCGGCACCCCCGGCGCCGATAATGACGGCATGCTTTCCCGCCCAATTGATGTCCGCAATCGGTGCCATAAAGCCGGCCGCATCCGTGTTTGTACCGATCAGACTGCCATCTGCCTGACGCACGATGGTGTTCATCGCTCCGATTTTCTCGCGAACGCCGCCCGGATCGCTCACCAGATCCATAATGTCTATTTTATGCGGTATGGTCACATTGCAGCCGCGCCAGGCCGGGTCAGCGCGACGCTGCTCGATATAATCCGCCAACTCGGCGGGGACGACATGGTGGGCGCGATAGTCCGCCTTAATGGCCAGCCGTTCGAGCCAATATTTGTGGATCAGCGGAGATTTGCTTTGGGCAATCGGATCACCGATCACTTCGGCATAAGGAACAGATGTGGTCATGACGTCAGAATACCCCGGATGCGAAGATAGTCGAGCAGGTGCAATAAAGGCAGCCCCATGATCGTGAATTGACTGCCGCTAATGGCCGAGAAAAGCTGAACTCCCCTGCCCTCAATCTCGTAGCAGCCAACGCAGTGGCGGATATTGTCCCATTCCGATTCGACATATTGCTCGATGAAAGCGTCGGTCAACGTCCGCACCGAAAGCGTCGCAATATCAATATGACGCCACACCGGAATCCCCTGTTCGGCAATCACCGCAGCGCTGAACAGCTTGTGCTTCTTGCCGGACAGCAATTTCAGATGTGCTATGGCATCGGCTGGGTCGGCCGGCTTGTCGAGTATCATGCCGTCTTCGAGCGCGAGAACCTGGTCGGCGCCCAAAACCATCCCGGTTTCCATCCGCTGCGACAGCCGGACCGCCTTGGCTTCGGCAAGCGCATCGGCGAGATTGCGAGCGGTCACGCCCTCGCTCTTCAGCCCTTCTTTGAGGGCCTCTTCATCGACATTGGGCGCAATCGCCTCGACCGCAACGCCAGCGGCCACCAGCATTGCGCGTCGCGCCTGACTTCTTGAAGCCAGAATCAGGGGCATATCATTCACTGCTGTTTGTTTCACTGGCGCTTGATTCACTGGTACTTGCTTTCTGACTGTCTTCGGCGGCAACATGACGCTCGTTATAGAGGTTGATAATGGCCGCCGCCGATTCCTCGATAGAACGCCGGGTCACATCGATCATCGACCAGCCATTGTCAGCGAACATTCTCCGGGCATACTGGGTTTCGGCCTTGACCTTCTCTTCATTGACATAGTCGGTTTCCGGCGCCTGGTTCAGCGACAGCAAACGGTTGCGGCGCACCTGGACCAGCCGCGAGGCGCCGGTGATCAGGCCAACCACCAGCGGATTTTTCAAGTGAAACAGAGCATCCGGCGGCGGTGATTCCGGGACAATCGGAATATTCGCGGTCTTGTAGCCGCGATTGGCCAGATAGATGGATGTCGGTGTTTTGGAGGTTCGGGACACACCGGCGAGCACAATATCAGCTGCCTCCCAATTTTCCCAGCCGACACCGTCATCATGGGCAATGGTGAATTGAATCGCTTCGACCCGGGCGAAATAGGCGGCATCCAATATATGCTGGCGACCCGGTCTTGCCTTTGCTTCCTGGCCGAGCATATTGGAAAGCGCATCGGTCACAGTATCCAGCGCAGGGACTGACGGCAGTCCCAGATGCCGGCATTCGCGTTCGAGCTTAGCCCTGATATCGCGGTTGACGATGGTGAATATGACCAGCCCGGGATTATCCGCTACTTCCACCAAAATCCGGTTGAGATGCTTCTCCGAACGGACCATGGGCCAGAAATGCTTGATGATCTCTACACCGTCAAACTGGGCAAGCGCGGCCTTGGCAATATTTTCCAGCGTCTCGCCGGTGGAATCCGATAGCAAATGGAGGTGGAGCCGATTCATTCTCTAAGCTTTGTGATTTCACGGTGGATAAAGCAAGGGATGAAGTCGGGGATAACCGGTTCCGGAATATTCTTCCCCGACTCCCGCAAATCCATCCACAGCGAACCAACATTGATCGATTCCATCCACAGTCTGTGGATAGCGGGGATCGAATTTCGGAATCGGTTAATTTTTCGTTAACGCCTGCCTGTCAATCTGTTTGTATTTGCGGCTCTGGCGGGTTACCGCATTTTCCACGCCCTATCATCAACAACAATTTGTAATTAATACTTATATAATATAATGGATGACCGTCTTTCTATGCCGAACGGAACCGACTCCCAGAAAATTCTCCTTCAGACATTGCTCGGCAGGAAGAACGATCAAACCCCGGTCTGGCTGATGCGTCAGGCAGGCCGCTATTTGCCGGAATATCGCGATTTGCGTGCGCAAAAAGGCGGATTTCTGGAACTTTGCTATGATGCCGAGGCGGCTGCCGAAGTCACCTTGCAGCCGATCAAGCGCTTTGGCTTCGACGGCGCAATCCTGTTTTCCGACATTTTGATCGTCCCGCATGCGATGGGCCAGAGACTATGGTTCGAGACCGGAGAAGGACCCCGGCTGGCACCAAGGTTGGTCGATGCGGCTTTGTCGTCTCTAGAGACTGCTCCCGAGCATTTTGAAGCTATTTACGCCACCGTGCGCCGGGTCGCCGAACGGCTCGACGACAAAACAACCTTCATGGGCTTTGCCGGCAGTCCCTGGACCGTCGCGACCTATATGGTCCACGGACAGGGCAGCAAGGATCAGGGAGTCACCCGTCGCTATGCCTACAAGGACGAAGCGGCATTCTCCGAGCTAATCAATGCAATCATCGAAAATACGGTAGAATATCTGCATGGCCAGATTGCAGCAGGCGTCGATGCGGTGCAGCTTTTCGACAGCTGGGCAGGTTCGCTATCCCCCGCGCAATTTGAAAGATGGGTGATTGCGCCCAATGCGGAAATCATTTCAAGGTTAAAGGCGGTTCATCCCGATCTGCCGATTATCGGTTTTCCCAAGGGCGCTGGCGCCAAACTGGTCACCTATGCCAATGAAACCGGAGCCAGCGCGATTGGTCTGGATGAAACGGTTGATCCGGTCTGGGCCCATAAAAACCTGCCCGCCGACCTTCCGTTGCAAGGCAATCTCGATCCACTGGCGCTGATTGCCGGCGGCGAAGCGCTGGAAAAAGCCGTGCGCCATATCTTGCAAGTGTTTGAAGATCGCCCGCATATTTTCAATCTTGGCCACGGAATTTTACCCGACACGCCCATTGAACATGTTGAAAAGCTGCTTACACTTGTCAGGCAATGAATGAAATTCTCTCCATGCTCTATCTCTGGTTGAAATCAGCCCATCTTATCTTCGTCATTTTCTGGATGGCGGGGCTGTTCATGATGCCGCGTTTCTTCGTCTATCATCAGGAAACGGCGGTCGGTTCGGAAGAAGACGCCAAATGGATCGAGCGCGAGGGCAGGCTCCGGAAAATCATTCTCAATCCGTCGCTGATCATCACCTGGGTTGTCGGATTGCTGCTCGCTTATAATATCGGCGCGTTCAGCCAGGGCTGGTTTCACGCCAAATTGCTGATGGTACTGGCGCTATCGGGCTATCATGGCTGGATGATAGGCTATGGCAAGAAACTGGCGAAGGGCGAGCGCACGATGTCGGACAAAGGCTTGCGGCTGATCAATGAAGTGCCCGGCATTGCTGCGGCGATCATTGTCATTCTGGTAGTCATCAAGCCATTCTGATCGGCGCTAGTTGACACTCAAATAACAAAGGCGTAATTAACCGCCAAAGCCCGTCCGGGCGAAATTTTCATGTAAATCGTAGACAGCCATTGGCTGCACACATGCAAAACATAACATAACTTCCTAATTTATCTGGATAAACCTCCATGCATTTAAAAGAATTAAAAGAAAAATCGCCCGCCGGTCTCGTCTCGATGGCGGAAGAACTGGGTGTTGAAAGCGCATCAACGCTGCGCAAACAGGATCTGATGTTCGCTATTTTGAAAGAGCTCGCGGATCAGGACGAACTGATCATGGGCCTCGGCACGATCGAAGTGCTGACCGATGGATTTGGTTTTTTGCGGTCGCCCGAAGCCAATTATCTTGCCGGCCCTGACGATATTTATGTCTCGCCCAATCAGGTCCGCAAATTCGGTCTGCGCACCGGCGATACCGTCGAAGGCGAAATCCGCGCACCGCGGGATGGCGAGCGTTATTTTGCGCTGACCAAGTTGACAGCGATCAATTTTGACGAGCCCGATGCCGTCCGTCACCGGGTCAATTTCGACAATCTTACGCCGCTTTATCCGGATGAAAAACTGACGCTGGACAGTCTCGATCCGACCGAAAAAGATAAGTCTGCCCGGGTGATCGATATCATCGCACCGCAGGGCAAGGGCCAGCGCGCATTGATCGTGGCGCCGCCGCGCACCGGTAAAACCGTGTTGCTGCAGAATATCGCCAAGGCGATCACCGACAATCATCCGGAAGTCTATCTGCTGGTATTACTGATCGACGAGCGGCCGGAAGAAGTGACCGACATGCAGCGTTCGGTGAAGGGCGAAGTGATCAGCTCGACCTTTGACGAGCCCGCCACCCGTCACGTACAGGTTGCCGAAATGGTGATCGAAAAAGCCAAGCGTCTGGTCGAGCACAAGCATGATGTTGTCATCCTGCTCGACTCGATCACCCGTCTCGGCCGTGCCTATAACACCGTGGTACCAAGCTCCGGCAAGGTGCTGACCGGCGGCGTCGACGCCAACGCACTGCAACGCCCGAAACGCTTTTTCGGTGCCGCGCGGAATATTGAAGAAGGCGGTTCGCTGTCGATCATTGCGACCGCGCTGATCGATACCGGCAGCCGGATGGACGAAGTAATCTTCGAGGAATTCAAGGGCACCGGTAACTCGGAAATCGTGCTCGATCGCAAGGTTTCCGACAAACGGATCTTCCCGGCGCTTGACGTCGGCAAATCCGGCACCCGCAAGGAAGAGCTGCTGGTCGAAGACGAGAAGCTCAAGAAAATGTGGGTACTCCGCCGTATTCTCATGCAGATGGGCACAATCGACGCGATGGAATTCCTACTCGACAAGATGAAGGATAGCAAATCCAACGACGACTTTTTCGACAGCATGAATCAGTAAACCCGTTAGACTGCCCTGATGATTGTCGAACATGCGATATTGCAGGTCCGGCCAGGGCAGTCGGCTGAATTTGAAGTGGTAATGGCGAAAGCCAGATCGCTTGTTGCCCGTCAGCCCGGTTTTCAGTCTATCGAAATTCGTCCATCGTCAGATGATCTGGAGCGCTATCTGCTGCTGATCCAGTGGGACCGGATAGAGTCCCATCGGGAACGATTTCGGCAGTCGGACGATTATCAACAATGGCGCATCTTGCTTCACGATTTTTATGACCCTATGCCGGTTGCGAACTATTACGGACCCTGTATTTTCCATGATTGAACTTCTTACCATTTTCTCCGTTGCCGCAACCGGCCTTGGTTCGATTACCGAAATCTGGGCGGCGATTGTCCATGATTTTTCGATCATCGGATCACCGGCGGCCCTCGCGGCGTTCGGGCAAGTCGTTCTGATCGATCTCGTATTCGCGGCCGACAATGCGATTGTCGTCGGGGCATTGGCCGGTGGCCTGCCAGCCGAGCAACGGCGCAAGGTCATATTGATCGGAATCGCCGCCGCTTTGATATTGCGGATATTGTTCGCGCTGATCGTGGTGCAGCTTTTGCAGATTGTCGGTCTGGTTCTGGCCGGTGGCTTGCTGCTGCTGTGGGTCGGCTGGAGTTTTTACCGCGAAATTTTCCACAAGGGCGAGTCACCGGGTTCGGCAGAAATCGTCGGCGACGAACATAGCGGCGTGAAGGCTCAGAGAAGCTTCTGGGCAGCCGTCTGGGCTGTAACCGCAGCCGATGTATCGATGAGCCTCGACAATGTCCTGGGCGTAGCCGGTGCCGCGCGGGACCATCCAGGAATTCTGGTGATAGGGCTGCTGCTTTCGGTCGCTCTGATGGGTCTAGCTGCCAATGTCATCGCCAAATATATCGAGCGCTACAAGTGGATTGCTTATCTGGGCCTTGCGGTCATCATCTATGTCGCGGGCAAGATGATCTATTCGGGCCTGGTCGGTGACGAGCAGACGATCGGTATTTTGACGCTGTTCGCGTGATTCAACCCTTCATCGTCTCCAGCATCTTGCCCATTTCTTCCCAGACCTTGTTGATCGCTTTGAGCGGACGGACCATCACCTTGAAATCCTGAATTTTGCCTTCGTCATTCCAGCTTATGATATCCACGCCGTTAACGTGGATGCCGTCGAGTTCGAGTTCAAATTCGAGCATCGCCATATTGACGCTGTCGTCGACTATTTCGCGGACATAGCGGAAGCTGTCATTGCCGAGCACTTCATCCGCCGCTGACAAATAGGCCATGACAATTGGCTTGCCCTGTTGCGGGGTGTGCACGACGGGGGAGTGGAACACGGCATCGTCAGCCAGTTGTGCGCTCAGTTCTTCCCGGCTTTTGCTCTCCATCCGGGCGTGCCAGACTTTCAGATTATCACGTGCGCTCATGCCAGATGCTCCTTGAAAAAGGCTTCGGTGCGGCTGTCGGCCAATGTTGCGGCCTTTTCGTCGCGGCGCTCGCCGAACTCGGCGGCAAAGCCGTGATCGAGCCCGTCATAATCATGCAAAGTCACCTTCGGATGGTCGTCCAGTCCGGCGTGCATCGCGGCTTGCGCATCGGTGTCAACAAATCCGTCGTTGGTGGGAATGTGCAGCATCACTTCATGCGCAATCGCGCCTTTTTCTCCCAGCAACCCATCAATGCCCACCCCGTAATAGCCGACGGACGCTCTGATATCAGTCCGTGCCGCAGTCATGAAGGCAAGCCGCCCGCCGAGGCAATAGCCGACGCAGCCGACCTTGTGACTGCCGATCTCGCTCTGGGCAAAGTGGATTGCCGCCTCGATGTCGCGGATACCCTGATCCTGATTGAATTTCCCCATCAGATCGAGTGCGGTCTGGAATTCCTCCGGCACATCGGCGTCGAGGTCGGTTCCCTCGTTGATCCGCCAGAACAGATCCGGCGCAATCGCCAGATAGCCAAGACCCGCCCAATGGTCGCATTTTGCGCGGATGCCCTTGTTGACGCCAAATATTTCCTGAATGACGATAATCGCTGCGCTGGCTTTGCCCTCGGGTCTTGCAACATAGCAGGAAAATTCTGCCTCTCCGCTCAGTGTTTTCACTTGTTCGATCGCGCCCATCTTTCAGCTCCTTTGCATCATGTCTTGATTCTTTGACCACAATATCCCCATATCAGAGGCAGGCAAGGTCGAACATCAACCTGTTGAGTGAAGGGGGAACTTCGCTTCAATGGCCAAACAGAGGAATATATAATGAAAGTCAGCGTTGAACTGGACTGCACGCCGGAAGAGGCGCGCCGATTGATCGGCCTGCCCGATGTTGCGAAACTCAACGAAAGCTACGTCCAGGAAATGTCGAAATTCCTGCAGGGTGCCAATTCGGTCGAGCAGTTGCAGAATTTCACCAAGATCATCGCACCAATGGGTGAAGCGGGCCTGAAGATGTTTTCGTCCTTCATGACCGGAGCAATGGGCGCCGCATCGGGTGGTGGAAAATCTTCATCCACCAAGAAAAAGAACGACTAGCAGCCGCTTTTCGACATGTTGCCCGCTGATGATACCATTTTCGCTCTGTCCAGCGGGCAACCACCGGCGGCGATCGGAGTCCTGCGGATTTGCGGGCCTCAGGCCGGGAACGCGCTGGAAGTGCTCACAGGGAATTTACCAGAACCACGTGTTGCAGTGCTCCGCAATATCACCAACATGGTTAACAAGGAACTGCTTGATTCAGCTTTGTGCCTGTGGTTTCCGGGGCCTAATAGTGCGACCGGAGAAGATCTGGTCGAGATTCATTGTCATGGTGGGCGGGCGGTAATCCGGGCGATCGAAGCGGCGCTGGACCAGATCGATGGTCTGCGCAGGGCGGAGCCGGGTGAATTTACCCGGCGGGCCTTCACCCATGGCAAAATGGATCTGGCGGAAGCCGAAGGCCTGTCCGATCTGCTGTTTGCCGAAACCGAGCTGCAGCGCAAAGCCGCCGTCCGCAATGCGGGTGGCGCGCTGTCGCGTAAAGTGGACGATTGGCAGCAGCAGATCTTGCAACTGTCGGCGCTCGTCGAAGCCGAGCTGGATTTTTCCGATGAAGATGATGTCGCACCGGCGCAAGCGGCGATGGTCCAGCAGGCCGCTCGTCCGCTGGTGGAAGAAATGCAAAATCTGTTGCAGCGTCCGCGCGCGGAAAAATTGCGCGATGGTATCAGGGTGGTGCTCGGTGGTCCGCCCAATAGCGGCAAGTCGACTCTGCTCAACGCATTGGTTGAACGCGAAGCGGCTATTGTGTCGGATATTGCCGGAACCACCCGCGACGTAATCGAAGTGCCGATTGCCTTGGGCGGTATACCGTTTCTTTTCATCGATACAGCCGGCGTACGCGAGAGTGGCGCCGAGACTATCGAACAGATCGGCATCGATCGTGCCCGTCAACAATTTGCCGCGGCAGATATCATATTGTGGCTTGGTGATGAGGGGCAGGGGCCGCACTTTGAAAGTCTCGTCGAGATCAGTTCGCGTTGCGATCATCCGGATCACAGTCCGAAAGCCAGCGGCGCCTTCACTCTGTCACCGGTGAGCGGGCAGGGCATGGATGCTCTGGTCGACTATCTGGTCACACGGGCGAACGACATTCTCCCTGATGGAGATCAGGTCACCGTCAATACACGCCAGGCGAAACTGCTCGCTGACGCTTGCGACAATCTGGCAGCAATGTTTGATGAAGCGGATTATCTGATTGTAGCGGAACATCTGCGGATGGCCCGCAAGGCGCTCGACGAAATCACCGGCAAGGCCAGCACGGAAGATATGCTCGACGGCTTGTTCGGAAAATTCTGTATCGGGAAATGATTGTTCCACGTGGAACAACGGCGCTCCACCGGTAGATTTTGACCTGCTAACCCGCTTGAGCTATGGGCCGCGGCATGAGCCATGAATTTGACATCATTGTTGTCGGCGGAGGCCATGCCGGCTGTGAGGCAGCTGCTGTAGCGGCGCGCATGGGTGTGCCCACCGCATTGGTCAGTTTCACCCGGGAAAGCATCGGGGCGATGTCGTGCAATCCGGCGATCGGCGGTCTCGGAAAGGGCCATCTGGTGCGTGAAGTGGATGCCTTTGACGGGCTGATCGGTCGCGCGGCCGATGCTGCAGCAATCCACTATCGCATGCTCAATCTTTCCAAGGGCACGGCGGTGCAAGGGCCACGGGTTCAGGCCGACCGCAAACTCTACAAGGCGGCGATCCAGCGCATGCTCGACGCGCAGGACAATCTGACCATCGTGGAGGGCGAAGTTGCCGGCCTGATGATGTCCGAATCGCGGGTCACAGGAATTCGCATGGCCGATGGATCCTCTATCAATGCCCGGGCCATCATCTTGGCGACCGGAACTTTTCTGAACGGCAAATTATTTCGCGGCGAAGAAAGCCTGGCAGGTGGACGGACAGGGGAGGCTGCGTCGGTGTCACTGGGACAGCAAATCCGCGACGCTGGATTGCCGATAGCCCGTTTGAAAACCGGAACGCCGCCGCGCCTTGACGGCCGGACGATCAATTGGGCGGTGCTGCCCGAGCAGCCATCGGATGATGACGGATGGACAATGTCGCCGCTATCGCAACGGCGCACGGTGCCGCAGACATTCTGTGCGGTCACCCGGACCAACGCCGAGACACACGAGATCATTCGCGGCTCCCTTGATCGGTCTCCTTTGTTCAGCGGCGCTATTGATGCGCAGGGGCCGCGTTATTGCCCGTCGATCGAGGACAAGATCCATCGCTTTGCCGATCGCGATTCGCATCAGGTGTTTCTCGAGCCAGAAGGGCTCGATACCAATCTGGTCTATCCCAACGGGATCAGCACCTCGCTGCCCGCCGATGTCCAGCTCGCGTTTGTGCGCACCATGGAGGGACTCGAGAAAGCAGAAATTCTCGTACCCGGCTATGCAGTGGAATATGATCATATCGATCCCCGTGCTCTCGACCGGTCACTTAGAGTGCGCGATCTGGAAGGTCTTTATTGCGCCGGCCAGATCAACGGAACGACCGGTTATGAGGAAGCGGCGGCCCAGGGCCTGATCGCCGGAATCGGAGCGGCTAGTGCGGTCCATGGCAAGGAAGCGCCGATACTGGACCGCGGTACCAGCTATATGGCGGTGATGATCGATGATCTGGTCCTGCAAGGTGTCACCGAGCCTTATCGTATGCTGACCGCGCGCGCGGAATATCGGTTGCGACTGCGGGCAGACAATGCCTCTACCCGTTTGACTCCGATTGCCATGGCCGTTGGATGTGTGAATGTGGAAAGAAGAAACTGGTTTAGCAAGCGCCAGCGGGCGCGGGATGATATTTTCACAGCGCTGGAAAAAGTCTATTCCAGCGAAAATCTCGCGAAACTTGGTATTAACGTCCGTCGCGACGGTACCAGGCAAAGTCTGTTTCAATGGCTGCGCTTCCCCAACATCACGATCGCATCATTGGAAGATATGGAAGCATGTTTGGTACACGGCAATCCTGACCTGATAGCAGAGATTGAAGAAGATGCGCGTTATGCGCCCTATCTGGAGCGCCAGGAATCGGAACTGCGCGACCTTCGGGCCAATGAGCAAATCACTCTCGGTGACGATATGGACTATGTGGTCATCGCGGGGCTTTCCAATGAAATGGTCGAGCGGTTGGCAACAGCACAGCCGGAGACTTTGGCTGCAGCATCGCGAATAAGAGGCATAACCCCCGCTGCGCTCGCCGCCATTCTGGTCCACGCGCGCCGTCGGGATACCAGGAATCTGGCCGCATGACGGAAGAGGAAGCGCAGGCCTGGCTTCGTGCAGAATATGATGTTTCACGTGAAACATGGCAACAGCTCGAAACGTTCAGCGCGTTGTTGCGCGATGAGATGCAGCGCCAGAACCTGATTTCCAGGGCCAGCGCCGATAGCCTGTGGTCCCGACATATTATCGACAGCGCGCAATTATTGCTGCACGCACCCGTGCCGGATGCCGGAAAGATCTGGCTTGATCTCGGAACCGGCGCCGGCTTCCCGGGTATCGTGATTGCGATACTGACGCCCTATCAGGTGCAGATGGTCGAATCCCGCAAGCGCCGCGCGGAGTTTCTGAACGAGGTGGTCAAGCAGACCGGTATCGCGGATCACGCGATTGTTGTTGCCGACCGGCTGGAGAATATGGAGAGCTTCCCGGCGGACGTGATTAGTGCCCGTGCGTTCGCGCCGCTCGATCGGCTCATCGCACTTTCACACCGGTTTTCCACAGAAAACACGGTTTGGCTCTTACCAAAGGGAAAAAATGCGGTAAGAGAGCTTAAAGGCCTGTCGCCAAAAAGGCAAAAAATGTTCCACGTGGAACATAGTTTGACCGATCCGAAAGCCGGAATATTGGTGGGAAAGGGCTAGAAACCTATTTTTAGGGCTGAACTGAATATGGTTCGTATCGCAATAGCCAATCAAAAAGGCGGCGTCGGCAAGACAACAACAGCAATCAATATGGCCACCGCACTGGCTGCTAGCGGCTGGAAAGTGCTCCTGATCGATCTCGATCCGCAGGGCAATGCTTCAACCGGCCTCGGGCTGTCGCAAGGCGACCGGGTCAACAGCAGCTATGATTTGCTGATCAATGACGTGCCATTAGCCGACTGCATTAATCAGACGCGGGTTCCCGGACTGGAAATTGTCCCGGCTACCGTGGATCTTTCCGGTGCCGAGGTCGAACTGGTCGGGTTTGAAGAACGCACCCATCGTCTTAAAAAGGCCCTCGATGTTGCGGACAATGGCCGTTGGGATATCTGCCTGATCGACTGTCCACCATCTTTGGGCCTGCTCACACTCAACGCCATGGTTGCCGTGGAATCCCTGCTGGTGCCGCTGCAGTGCGAGTTTTTTGCTCTCGAGGGCCTGAGCCAGTTGTTGCAAACCGTGGAGCGCATTCGCGCGCGGTTCAATCGGCAACTTTCGGTCATGGGCGTAGTCCTGACCATGTATGATCGTCGCAACAAGCTGACCGAACAGGTGTCCGATGATGTGCGGGCCTGTTTGGGTGATGTGGTTTTTGAAACCGTGATTCCGCGCAATGTGCGGCTCTCTGAAGCGCCCAGCCATGGTCTTCCCGCCCTGATCTATGATTATCGGTGCAGCGGTTCCGTCGCCTATATCGACCTTGCCCGCGAGTTGATCGGACGCTTGCCGGACAGAAAGGTAGCTGCATGATGGCTGAAGACACGACCGTGAATGACACCAGCAAGAAAGCGCCAAAGCGCGTAACCGGCCTGGGCAGGGGCCTCAACAGCCTGTTTGGCGATATCCAGCGGGAAGAGCCGATCGAAACCACCGGATCTGCCGCCACCGATGGCGGCGGTGCTGCGCAAGCTCCCGCGCCCGTCATTGACGGCCTGCGCTCGATTGCGGTTTCCAATATCCGGCCGAATCCCGATCAGCCGCGGCAGACTTTCAATACCGATGCGCTCGACGAGCTGGCGGACAGTATGAGACAGCGCGGCGTCATCCAGCCGATTGTTGTCCGTCCCCATGGCAAGAATTTCCAGATCGTTGCCGGTGAACGCCGGTGGAGAGCCGCTCAGCGCGCCCGCCTGCACCAGATTCCTGCCGTGGTCCGCAATCTCAATGATGAAGAAACGCTTGAAATCGCGATTGTCGAGAATGTCCAGCGGAAGGACCTCAATGCCATCGAAGAAGCAGAAGCCTATGCGAGGCTGAATGTGGATTTCGGACATAGTCAGTCGAGGCTGGCCGAGATTGTCGGGAAATCGCGGAGTCACATCGCCAATCTGATGCGCTTGCTTGAATTGCCGGACAGTGTGAAGGCTCTTGTCGTGGACGAAAAACTGTCCATGGGTCATGCGCGCGCGCTGATCAATGCGCCCAACGCAGAAGAACTGGCGTCTCAAATTGCCAAACAGGGACTGTCGGTGCGGGACGTTGAGCGCCTGGTCCGCAAGTCGCTGGCGGGTGACAAGCCCTTGTCGGCAAAGAAACAGGCTGCGATGTCGGAGACCGATGCTGATATTCAGGCGCTGGAAACGCATCTGGGGGATTTGCTCGGGTTGAAGGTGAGCATCCAGTCGAACGGGCAGGGCGGCGCAATGTCGATCGAATATGCCAATCTCGATCAACTCGACCTGATTTGTCAGCGCCTCACCGGCGAGCATATCTAGGATTGTCCGCCGAACAAGGCTGAGCCCACCGCCAACAGTGGCGAAAAACCGGCTGCGCGACACGTCCGAAACAGTAAAAAATAACTAAACATCAATAACTTAGCTAGTTATTACAAAATTAACCATGACTGGCAGCAAAGCCTTATTCTTTCTCTTGGATAAGCCAGGTTGAATGTTGGCAATGGCGACGTTCAGGCCAGTGGGTTTGGCCTGAGCGCACCGCAAGTGCTCTTTCAATGTTGAAAAAAAATAGGGACCAGATCTATGTCTAAATTTATGAAAGCCGCTGTGGCTTCTTCCGTACTTGCGGCATCTGTCATGGGCGCAAATGCAGCCAATGCTGCAACCGCTTCTGCCGATGCACGTGCAAACATCCTGCAACAGGTAACCGTCACCTCCGATGGTAGTGATCTTGACTTTGGAACGATCGTGAGCGGTGCCGCTGCCGATACCGTTGCCGTGAGTACTGCCGGCGCGGTAACTTGTGGTGGTGGACTTGTTTGTTCCGGCACGACCACGGCTGCTGGTTTCGATGTCACCGGCACAACCGGTGAAACCGTTGATGTGTCGTCTGACGCAACTGTTACGCTGACCGGCCCGACCGACACGATGACCGCTTCGCTGTCAACCAGCGTAGCAACCATCGTTCTCGACGGAACCGATGCTTTCTCGGTAGGTGGAACGCTGAGCGTTGCGGCTAACCAGGCTGATGGCGCTTATGTTGGTAACTTCAACGTAACCGTTAACTACCAGTAAGAATCAAACCGGCGGCCTAAGAATGGCCGTCGATCGCTACTGAATGAGAGCCCGTCCGCGACCTAAGGTCGCGGACGGGTTTTTTCATGATCCGCCCCACACCCGATTCTCACGCGGGCTGCTGGCAAATATCATCCATGGTTAGCGCTTTGGTAACCCTCTTTGCCCATAAGGGCTGCGTGGGGAAAGGCGTCGAGACCAGCCTCTCCGAATGACCAGTTAAAGCCGGAGAATATCATGACCATCCAGAGATTCAGATTGTTGAAGAAATGTTGTATCGGGCTGGGCGCCATGGCGTCAGCAATAGCGCTGCCGGCACAAGCCGCGGGTGACTTGCTGGTTGCACCGACCCGCGTTGTCCTGGACGGCCAGCGCGGGACCGAAGTCATATTGAACAATATCGGTTCGGAAACAGCAACTTA
Source organism: uncultured Parasphingorhabdus sp. (assembly GCA_965534715.1). Classification (GTDB taxonomy): domain Bacteria; phylum Pseudomonadota; class Alphaproteobacteria; order Sphingomonadales; family Sphingomonadaceae; genus Parasphingorhabdus. The sequence goes on along the minus strand of CBETBW010000008.1, from coordinate 91,242 downwards.
CCGGATTTCGTTAGAGCTGCGCCGGATGACCGCTGAAGGTCGTCTGGAGGATGTCAGCGAAGAACAGGAAAACGAGATCGAGCAGGCGGCCAAGGCGATGATTAGATACGCGCCGCGCAGAGTCACGTTGCCACCGAACCAGCCGCAGGCGATCCGCCTTGGTGTGCGGGCGCCTGAAGGTCTGCCGGATGGAGAATATCGCGCGCACCTTCTATTCCGCGCCATTCCCGCCGCACGTTCGGTAACCGAACAAAAAGTTCCCGAGGGAGGTTTTTCGATAGCCCTGACGCCGATTTACGGCGTAACCATCCCGGTAATCATCCGTCAGGGAAATCTGCACGCGACTGCTGCTATCGCCAATGGCAAGCTGGAACAGGATCCGGATGGCCAGGCGCTGACCTTTGACCTCAGCCGATCCGGGGACCGGTCCACATATGGCGAGATCCGGGTTACCAAGGCGGGATTGAGCGAACCGGTCATGGTCGCGCGCGGCATTGCCGTCTATCCCGAAGTCAATCAACGCAAGGTTGTCCTGCCGGTACCGCCGGAAGTAGCCGCTCAACTCAAGGGCGCTGTATCGGTTGAATATTACGAGCCGGCCAATGCCGGGGGCGGACTCATCGCGAAAACCGACATGGTTCTAAGATAAGCATTTAGTATCAATGATTTAGTGTGGCGTCATACCACCGCCAAATCCTGATGCAGATGATGAAACAGCGACATAATATAATCGGCCGGAGCTTTGATGCCCTGGTCAAAGCCGCGGGGATCACAGCGATCTCGGCGGCTTCGCTGTTTCTGGCGCCACCCGCCCATGCGGCCAGCGACTGGACGGCGAGCGACGACGATGCGCTGCTATTTGACCTGCGTTCGGGCAACTATCGGCTCGGCGATGGCGTTAGAGGCTATCAGACCAATTCCGGCGTGTGCGTCGATCTCGCCGATATCATCATGGCCATGGATATTCCGCTACGCCTCGACAAAAAGTCGCGCCGCGCAACTGGCTGGATCTTCACGGAGGACCAGACGCTGACCATCGATCGCGACAGTAATATGGTACAAAAGGTGAACAATAGCAAAAAACTGTTGGCCGGGCAAATCCATGATGTGCCGGAGGGCTGGTGCGTCGATGTGAAAAGCCTGTCGGAATGGTTCGATGTCAAATTTGTGCCCGATCTGTCCAATGCGCTGCTGACGGTCAAGTCCGATAGCCAATTGCCCTTCGAAAGAGCGCTGGAGCGTAAGCAACAAGCCGCCAAAATCCGTCCTCGCAAGAGTTTTGACCTGTCCGGTCTCCCGCAATCGACGGAGCCCTATAAATTCTGGCGCACCCCGTCGGTGGATGCAGTAGTTTCGGCTGGCGGCCTGAAGGACAAGCGTTCAGGACAGCAGTTTGACCTGCGCTATGAACTTTATGCATCGGGTGAAGTCGGCAAAGCCAGCTTTGATGCACGGCTTTCCTCCAATAACAATGGCGTGCCGGAAAATCTCAGGCTTCGGGCCTATCGCACCGATCCCAAGGGCAATCTTCTCGGGCCATTGAAGGCAACCCACTTCGCTCTGGGTGATGTATCGACGATATCCACTCCGCTGGTCTCCCAGTCCATTGCAGGCCGCGGCGCATTGGTGACAAACCGTCCGGTGGAGCGGCCGGACAGTTTTGATCGCACCAGTTTCCGGGGGGAATTGCCCAGCGGCTGGGATGCGGAACTATATCGCAACGGCCAATTGCTGGCCTTCGCCGAAAATCGCACCGATGGCCGCTATGAATTTCTCGATGTCCCGTTGCTTTACGGCCAGAATCGCATCGAAGTCGTGTTATACGGACCGCAGGGGCAGGTTCGGCGCGATACCAAGGTCATTCCGGTGGGGCTCGATTCGATTCCCCCCAGGCAAACCTATTATTGGGCCGGGATTCACGAGGCGGGCGAGGATCTGATCCGGCTCGGCGAGTTTATACCGATCCGCCAGGCCGGTTGGCGTGGCGGCGTTGGTGTCGAACGTGGACTCAATACCAGAACATCGGTCGCTGCATCATTGTTCAGCCTGCAAATCGACGGCGATCGCCACAACTATCTTGAAGGATCGGTCCGCCGGGCGGTGGGCCCCACGCTGGTCGAGCTTTCGGCCTCCTCGAACCTCGGGCGAGGGATGGCGTTCCGCGGCCAGCTGCTCGGTCAGCTGGGAAACAGCTATATCACTGCTGAATCGATCTGGGCCAAAGGCGGTTTCATCTCCGACCAGGTCGAAAAAAATGTAGAATCGCGCCACAGTCTGGCGGTTGACCATAGTTTCAAGATTGGCAGTCGTCTGGTGCCCTTTCATGTCGATGCGCAATATGAAACGCGAACAGACGGGCGGGACAGTCTCGACATGACTGGTAGAATGTCATTTAATCTCAAGCGCTTATCTCTAACCGGGGAGCTAAATTGGGAAAAACGGTTCAGTGATTTCGGGCCCGATCCGCCAGATCGTCTGGATGCACGGCTGCTCGCCAACGGACGGATCGGCAAGGTTCGACTGCGCGGTGAAGCGGTTTACCGTCTTGCGCCGGAAAAACGTTTCGAAAGGGTTAATTTCACCGGCGAATGGCGCGCCGGGGAGCGTTCAGACTGGCGCGCGGAGCTTGGCTATGATGCCGGACTCGACCGTGGGCGTGCGGGAATCGGGATTATTCGCCGTTTTGACCGCTTTTCGCTCACCGCAAGCGCCGAGGCAGCAACCGACGGTTCGGTGGCAGCCGGTCTCAATCTTGCATTCAGTCTCGGACCCGATCCGCGGACCGGTAAATTCCGTTTCTCCAACAACAAGCTCGCCAATCACGGGCAGGCTCTGGCGATTGTGTATCGCGACGAGAACCGGGACGGTATCCGCCAGGCCGGAGAGCCATTGGTGGAGAATGTCGAACTGACCGCCGGCCGGACGGTGGCACTGACGGCAACTGATGCCAACGGGCGCGCGATCATCGACAATCTGCAACCCTTCCGGCCGGTGTTGATCGGGATAGATAGCAGTAGCCTCTCCAACCCCTATGTGCAGCCTGCCTTGCCGGGTGTCGTGATTACGCCGCGACCCGGCTTGGCGGTGACGGTCGAACTGCCGCTGGTCAGCGCCGGCGAGGTCGAGGGTATATTGATTCGCAATGGTGGTGGCACGATTGCCGGTGTCGGCATGGAACTGGTCGACCTCGAAGGCCGCATCATACGCGAGACCCAGACGGAATTTGACGGTTTCTTCCTGTTCGACGGCGTCCCCTATGGCAGCTACACGATCCAGATCGCGAAACTGTCGGCCCAGGCCATCCAGGTTTCGCCAATCCTGCCGGCGCGCGCGGTGGTCGATGAGGAAAATCAGGTTGCACGCATCGGCACCGTGACCGTCGTTCCGAATGTCAACATGGCGAACATCGAGCCGGACCGGAAAAACGCGCCCTAGCTTTGCAGCGCCGCCGTTCTTGTAACGCCTGCGCTTTCTGTTACTGATTCTGTTTTCGTCCAGATCAGGAACAATCCATGCAAGTCATCGCCAATGGCATCAATATCGAAGCAGAAGATTACGGCAATCCCGGGGATCCCGCTATATTGCTGGTCATGGGCTACACCGCCCAGCTGGTCTACTGGCCGATCGACTTCGTCAACGGTCTGGTGGAAAAAGGATTTCGGGTCATCAGGTTTGACAATCGTGATGTCGGGCTGTCCTACAAATTTGATGGTGTGCGGGCCCCCCATCCGATCCGCCAGATGATCGCCAAGCGCTTCTTCCCCCGGCGGCAAATGGCGCCCTATGATCTGAGCGATATGGCGCGGGATTCTGTCGGTGTGCTCGATGCGCTCAAGATTGACCGGGCGCATATTGTCGGCGCTTCGATGGGCGGCATGATCGGACAGCTGATTGCTGCGGATCACGCCGATCGGGTGCTTTCGTTCACACCGGTCATGTCATCGACCAATGGTCCGGGCCTCCCCGGTGCCAATGCCGAAGTGCGCAAGGTATTGATGCAGACGGCGCGCGCAAAAGCGCGGACGCCGGATGAGGCTCTGGAGCTGGGACTGGCCTTCTCGTCGCTCATCGCATCGGAAGAAGGACGGAACCGGCCGGAGGAACGCAAGGCAATGATGAAGCTGGCTCAGGAACGCGCCTTCTATCCGCCCGGGCCGAAGCGCCAGATGGCGGCGATCATCGACACCGGGAATTTACGGCCGGTGGCCAACCGGATCACGGTTCCGACGATGGTCATCCACGGCGCCGACGATCCGCTTATCCCGTCGGTTTGCGGGCAGGATATCGCTGCCAATGTCGAGGGCGCGAGCTTCGAGCTGGTCGAGGGCATGGGCCACGATCTGCCGCCCAGCAAATTACCCAAGATGGTCGATCTTATCACCGCTCATTGCCGGGCAGCCTGAACAACCGGGGGTTATTCGGGTAGCGGCAAGCAATATGTGACCGTCCGGTCCGTCATCCTGATCTCGTGCGGTTGCGCCGCGAGCGTATCCCCGTCCGCCTGGAACGCGGCCAATCTGGAGATTTTGTCTTTCGCTATTATGGTGAGGCGACAAGCCGGCAGGGACTGGACGAAATCGAGCCGTGCGGGGTTGCGGCCAACAGCAATCTGGAAAAGGAACCGGAAAAAATCCCTGCGCCGGGCCCGGGTCAGCAATATGACATGGAAATGGGTCGATACCAGTCCGGCTGACGGGGCCAATACCCAGTTTCCGGCATAATAACGGGCCTTGATCACGTAAAAGGCACTGCTGTTCAGGTGATTTGTCGTTCCATCGGGCGCTTCCACCGCCAGGGAAAAGCGCACCTGTGGCCAGTTGCCGAGCAGCCGGATTAACGACCAGGCGTAAGCGGCCCCCCCGATGCGTTTCTTCAGCGCAGGATTGTGCCGGGCCACCGCTTGCCCATCCGGGCCGGCACTGACGCAGGCCACGAAGGGCTGACCGTCCAATGTTGCCAGCGGGGCTTCCAGTCGAGCCGTGTCCCTGTCAAGAAATCCAGCCATAATCTCGTGGGCAAATATTTCCGGATCGCTGGAATAGCCGAGTTCCTTCGCGATCAGGTTGACCGTGCCGGCGGGAAACACGCAAAGCGGTTTCGATATTTCTGCCCGGGCCATTGACGCGACAACCAGCTGCAAGGCTCCGTCACCGCCGGACACACAGACGAGGTCGCAATCGGGATAGATCTCGAATAGTCCGTCTTTCTCCGTCCGGCCGAGTCGCACTTGCGCGCCGCACGCCTGAAACGCCTGCGAGAGGACGTCCAGCCGCACTTCATTAAAGGTACCGGAGGCCGGATTGTGGATGAGTTCGACGATCATCGTCCGCCTGTCGAAACTAGGCCGACACCTGCAACCGCTCCAGTGCAATTTCCCTTGCCACCTTGTACCCCGCTTTGCCATTGGCAGCGCGCGGAACTTCATCGACCACGACAATTGCGCGCGGGGCTTTGTAAGCGGCCAGTTTCGAACGGACATAGTCACTCAGCCCGGCTTCATCGAACCGGGCGCCTGGCACGAGCGACAGGACCGCGGTGACTTTCTGGCCAAAGCGGTCATCGGCTAATCCGACAACCAGACAGTCGTATACCGATTCATGCGTCTTGAGCGCTTCTTCGACTTCTTCCGGGAATATTTTCTCGCCACCGCTATTGATGCAGGCAGACCCCCGTCCAAGCAATGTGATCGAACCGTCGGCCTCGACGGTCGCGAAGTCACCGGGGATAGAATAGCGAATCCCGTCAAAACTCTTGAAGGTTGCCGCGCTTTTGGTTTCATCCTTGTAATAGCCCAGCGGCACCATCCCGCCGTTGCAGATCAGGCCCATTTCACCGGAACCCGGCGCTACTGGTTTGCCGTCTTCGGTCAACACTTTGGTCGTCGGATTCATGTCGAACTTGGCGGTCTGGTCAATATCGACATTTTCCACCGTCGTGATCGAAACCCCCATGCTGCCTTCGGTCGAACCCATGCTGTCGACGATGGCTATCTGCGGCAAATGCCCCAATAGGCCGCGTTTGACCTCGGTTGACCACATCACGCCCGACGATCCCATCATCAAAAGCGCTGATAAATCAAAGTCTTGTCCTGCCGCCTTAGCATCATCGAGGGTTGCCAGCATCGGCTTGGCAAAGACATCACCGACGATGGTGATATCGGTGACTTTCTCGTCTTCGGCCAATTGCCAGAGCGCTACCGGATCGAAATGGCTGTTGTCGAACAGCACCACGCAACCGCCCAGGCCGTGCGGCATCATAGCGCCGATCCACATCCCGGTACCGTGCATCAGCGGGCAGGCAGGAATGGCGCGCGGCGTTGCGTTTAAAGCGTGCAGTTGCTGCACCAGCGGGCCAAAACCGGAGGCATCGGTTGGCGGTTCCATCTGCCGCATTTCAAACCCTTTGGCGAGCAGTGCGCTGGAAAAATTCTTGTGATCATACATTACGCCCTTGGGCATGCCGGTCGTGCCGCCGGTGTAAAGCATGTACAAGTCATCATCCGATCGTTCGATCACCGGCATCGGAGCCGTGCTTTGCAACGCCTCTTCATAGGATACCGCGCCTTCCAGATGCTCGCCCGATCCGTCGTCGATTTCGAGGAAGAGCTTGACCTGTTCAAGCTGATCCCGAATTGCCGCCACGCGCGGGGCAAATTGCGCCTGAAAGACCAGGGCTTCGCTATCGCTGTTGTTGATGACGTGAGTCAGTTCCGCCTCGAGATAGCGATAGTTGACGTTGACCGGGCAGATGCGCGCTTTGAAGGCCCCGAACTGGGTCTCCATATATTCCGCCGCATTATAGGAATAGATCGAGAGTTTCGCGCCGGGTTCGAGACCGTGGTCGGCAAGTATTTGCGCGACGCGGGCAGCCCGATTTTCATATTCAGCCCAGCTATAGCGTTTGTCGCCATCGATGATCGCAGGCTTGTCGGGAATCGCTGCTGCGATATTCTCCCAGATATCAGCCATCTGCCAAGTCATGCGATTCTCTCCTTATTTTTTCCAGAAGAATAGCCAGATCACAGGTTTACGCAACCAGATGGCGATGCAGGGATTCGATTGAAGCGATCTATGGTTGTGCGAGGGCCACGAGTTCGGCGAGGATGGCGTCGCTATGTTCGCCGAGCGCGGGACTGGGGCCGCAAGGCGTCATTTTCTCTCCGCCAAAGCGTGCGGGCGGCGTGACATGCTGAACCGCGCCGAGCAGCGGATGCTCGACCTGTTCAAAGACCCCGATTGCTAGCGCCTGCTGGTGGTCGGGCAGATCCTCGAGTGCGAGACAGGCTGCTGCGGGGACGTCTCGCTTGGCGAGTCCGGCGACCATCTCGGCGCTCGTCAGGTCGGGTGTTTGGCTGGCAATGATTGTCGCCAGCTCCGCCATGTGGATGCTGCGGTTGGCCATGCCCTTATACTTCTCTTCGGTCTTGAGATCGGCGCGACCGACGATATCGAATATCGCATGCCAATGGGCATCGGTCATCGCCGCATAGGCGATAGCGCCATCGGTTGTCCGCAATGGTAGCTGGTAATAATCGGCGAATGGCGCGCCATGCGTGACATCCTCCTCCTTCAGGGTGAGATGCATGCCACCATCGGGCCAGAGAAAGGCAATGCAGCTTTCGAGCATAGAGAGATCGATATGCTGGCCGCTGCCCATGCGTTCGCGGGCGAACAGGGCTGCGGTGATTGCCTGCGCAGCGGTATAGGCCGTGATCTTGTCGCAGATCAGGGTTTTGACATAGGCGAAGCCATCGGGATGGCCCTGCAGGGTCATAAACCCTGCCATGGCCTGCATCACATGATCATAGGCCGGGCGATCCGAAAGCGGCCCTTCATGGCCAAAGCCGGTAACGGCGCAATAGATGAGTTCCGGTTTTTCCGCACGTAGAGCGTCGCTGCCCAGCCCCAGCCGGTCCATCACCCCCGGCCGGTAATTGTGGATTACCACATCCGCCGACAGACAGAGCTGGCGTGCATGAGCGACGTCTTCTGTCGATTTGAGATCAAGAGTGATCGATCGCTTGGCGCGATTGCAATTGTGGAAGAGGCCTGAAATACCGGCTTTCTGGCTGCCGAGCCAGCGCATCGGGTCGCCGATTCCGGGTGGTTCGACCTTGATGACATCCGCGCCCTGCTGGGCAAACATCATCGTCGCCAGCGAGGCGGTGACCATGGTGGAAAATTCGATGACCCTGATTCCGGCCAGTGGCTGCGTCGGCGTTGCGTCTGTCATGCGATCCTCAAATTCCCACTCCGTTCAGACAGAGCCGGTTGAAGCATATGGTGCAACTGACGCTTCGACAAGCTCAGCGAACAGGAGCAATTACGCCTCCGGTTCTTCTTCCTCATCGGCCACGATCTCGAGGATCAAATCATCAGCCGCGATCTGTTTGCCCGCTGTGGCCGCGATGGTTTCGACCGTCCCGTCGATTTCCGCGACTATTTCATGCTGCATCTTCATCGCCTCGAGCACTGCCAGCTTGTCGCCCTTGGCGACCCGCGCTCCGGCTTCGACCAGTATCTCGAGCAACAGCCCGTGCATCGGTGCGACCACGGTGCCACCGCCGCCGGCATCTTCCATCGCGCTGAGTCCCGTCAGATCGGTCACGGTCAGCGAGCGGCTGGGCAGCGCCAGATAGAGAGTGCGATGATCGTCATAATAGATGGCTTCGATAGTCCGCCCGTCGACCCGCAATTTCGCATGCTCGGCGGTCAGGGAGATCAAGACAATTTCGACGCCCACTTCGCCGGAGCTGACCCGATAATGGCCGGGCCTGTCGACATGGACATGGATGGTCTGGGCATCCTCGCCGTCGGCATATTGCGCCACGGTTTCCAGCGTGCCGGTGTTCGACCAGTCGAGCATTTCCGGATTGACGTTGAGCGCCAGCCTATGCGCAGCCTGTTGCCGCAGCTTGTGATGGATGACGGCGGCGATGGCATAGGATGCGAAATCATGCGCGCCAAGATCGACACCGCCTTCGCCGTAATTTTCGGCAATGAAGGCGGTGGTTGCCTCGCCTTTCACAAAATCCGGTCTATCAAGCGCATTGATCAGAAAATCGCGATTGGTCCTGGGACCGAACAGGGCGGTTTCCGACAAGGCCTTGATCATCCGCCGCCGGGCTTCGTCGCGGGTGGCGCCGTGGGTGATGATCTTGGCGACCATCGAATCGTAAAAGGGCGACACTTCGCCGCCACTTTCAATCCCGCTATCGACCCGCGATAGATCGGAGGGCTTCCACAAATGGACCGGGCCGGTGCTGGGCAGAAAATCATCCGCCGGATCTTCGGCATAAAGCCGGACTTCCATCGCATGGCCGCTCAGCGTGATGTCCTGCTGTTCGAGACCCAACAAGTCGCCTGACGCGACTTTGAGTTGCAGCGCGACCAGATCAAGGCCGGTGACTTCCTCGGTCACCGGATGTTCGACCTGCAGCCGTGTGTTCATTTCCAGAAAATAGAAAGAGCCCGACTGGTCGAGCAGAAATTCAACCGTGCCGGCACCGATATAATCTACGGCTTTCGCCGCCTCTACCGCAGCCGCGCCCATTTGCTCCCGCAATTCTGGCGTCATGACTGGGCAAGGCGCTTCCTCGATCACCTTCTGGTGCCGCCGCTGGACCGAGCAGTCGCGTTCGCCGAGATGGATGGTGTTGCCGTGGCTGTCGGCAAAGACCTGGATTTCGACATGGCGCGGCTTGATGATCGCCTTTTCGAGGATCAGCTCGCCATTGCCGAAGGCGTTTTCGGCCTCGGACCGCGCCAGCTTGACCGCATTGGCAACGTCGCCAAGATCATGGACCAGCCGCATGCCGCGACCGCCGCCGCCCGCCGCTGCCTTGACCATCAGCGGCACGCCAATTTTCTTCGCTTCGGCGATCAGCACCGCGTCTGCCTGATCGTCGCCCTGATAGCCGGGCACGCACGGTACGCCGGCGGCAATCATTGCGCGTTTCGAGCGCGCCTTGTCGCCCATCACGTCGATCGCTTTTTCCGGCGGTCCGACAAAGATGATATCGGCATCCGCGCAGGCCTTGGAAAAGGCTGCATTCTCCGAGAGAAAGCCATAGCCTGGATGGATCGCATCCGCGCCCGTGTCCTTGGCCGCCTGGATGATCTTGTCGATCAGCAGATAGGATTCATTGACCGGAGCGGGGCCAATTCGCACCGCATCATCGGCCATTTTGACATGCGGGGCCTGCGCATCCGCGTCGGAATAGACCGCTACCGTGCGGATGCCCTGTGCTTTGGCCGTGCGCATCACGCGGCAGGCAATTTCTCCGCGATTGGCGACAAGGAGGGTGTTGATTCTGGTCATGTGTTCAGTCTCTCATGCCGTTCGTCCTGAGCTTGTCGAAGGACAGATGGTGCAAGTTCATGCTTCGACAAGCTCAGCACGAACGGGCAGAATATGTTCAAAATTTCCATTATGGCTTCACCACCCAATTGGGTTTGCGCTTTTCAAAGAAGCTGGCGACGCCTTCCTTGGCTTCCTCGCTAACCATGCGATCGGCAAAATTCTCCGCCGCCAGACGGATCACCTCGTCGCGCGGTTTGTCGGCAATCTGTCCGAGCAGTTCTTTGGTTGCGGCCACGGCACCAGGCGCCGCGCCGAGCACCTGTTTGCGGATCTGCATTTCGATCGTTTCGAGGCCCGCTACATCGTCAGCGATGAAATCGGCAAAGCCCAGTTCATGCGCCTCGGTTCCATCAAAGCGTGCGGCGGTCAGCATCAGCCGGCGACCGGTGGCATAGCCGAGTTTCTGGATCACAAAGGGAGAAATCTGCGCTGGCGATACACCAATCGCGGTCTCGGTCATCGCGAAGCGTGCGCCGCGCTCGCAAATCACGACATCGGCGCAGCAGGCCAGTCCAAATCCGCCCGCCATCGCCGCGCCCTCGATCAGCACGATCACCACCTGCGGTGCGGTGTTGACCAGGTCAAAAATCTCCGCCGCGCCGCTCGACATCTTGATAATAGCCGCGCGGTCGCCGCTTTGCTGGAAATTTTCCTTGAAATTTTTGAGATCCGCACCGGCACAGAAGACGCCGCCGCGGCCTCTCAGGGTGATTCCGCGCACGCTGCGATTATCGCGGACGCTTTTCAGTACGGCCGCCAGTTCCGCAACCAAGGCGTCACTCAGGGCATTGCGGTTTTCCGGCTGGTTGAACCAGATCGTGAGCCAACCGTTCCGGAGTTCAAGCTCCAGTGTCTCTGTTACGGGAAAATCAGTCATATCCGCGCCACCCCGAAGGCATTGGGATGCAAGGTCCGGTTTTGCGCCTCGAAAATGGTCTCCAGCGCAAAGCCCAGAACCTTGCGGCTGTCGCGCGGATCGATCACGCCATTGTCGAGCACCCGACCGGAGGTAAAGAACGCGCTTTCCTGCGCTTCAAAAATATCCTTGATCCGCTGTTCCTGCTTGGCAATGGCTTCCTCGTCGGGCTCCACGCCTTTGCGTTTCGCCTGCACCCGGGCGACATGGCTCATCGTGTTGGCGGCGGATGCGCCCGCCATGACGCCAGTTTTTGCATTGGGCCAGCTGAACAGGAAGTCGGGTTCGAACGCCACGCCGCTCATCCCGTAATTGCCCGCGCCAAAGCTTGCGCCGATATAGAGCGACAGTTTCGGGACCCTGACATTGGAAACGGCCTGGATCATCTTGCTGCCGAGCTTGATCATGCCCTTGTGCTCGGACTCGGTGCCGACAATATAACCGGTGGTATTGTTGAGGAAGATGATCGGCAGTTCCGACTGGTCGCACAGCTGGAAGAAATGGGTGGCCTTGGCCGCCGCTTCGGGATCGAACGGACCATTGTTGCCGATCAGCCCGACCGCATGGCCCATGATGCTTGCCTGCATGCAGACCGTCCCGGGACCGTAGCGCGCCTTGAACTCTTCGAAATCGGAACCATCGACGATCCGAGCCGCGACTTCGCGCACGTCATAGGGAATGGTATAGTCGGTCGGCACGATTCCCGCGATCTCGTCGATATCATAAATGGGTTCTTCATAATCATTGCGTCTTATCGGCGCGGTATTCTTGTTCCAGTCGAGACGCCCTATGGTTTCGCGCGCGATGGCAATGCCATGGGCATCGTCGTCAGCCAGATATTCAACGGTTCCCGTCGTCGAAGCGTGCATTTCCGTGCCGCCCAGTTCGCGGTCGTCGGCAACCTCACCGGTTGCCGCATGCACAAGCGCCGCGCCGCCAAGCGCTGCCATGCCATTGTTGCGAACGCCGATCACATAGTCCGACATGCCGGGCATATAGGCGCCGCCTGCAGTTGATGGTCCGTGGAGAATAACCATAGTTGGGATGCCCGCTGCGCTGAGCCACGCGAGATTGCGGAACAGCATCCCGCCATAGGCCCATAGCTCGACCTTATATTCCATCAGGTTCGCGCCCGCGCTTTCGACCAGATGGATGAACGGCAATTTGAGATCCTGGGCTATTGTCTGCGCGCCTTTGCTGGCATCCCAGCCGCCCGTTGTCGCTGCGCCCGCGCGGATGCCGCTGTCATCAACCCAGACCATGCAGCGCACGCCTTTGACAAAGCCGATACCCAGTATCACGCTACCGCCGGGAATGCTGGTGTCGGGGTTGCTATCCTCGACCAGATAATTGGCCATATTATAGAGCCGCAAAAATGGCATGCCGGGATCAAGCAGCCGGGTCAGTCGCTCGTGCGGGGTCAGTTGACCGCGTTTTTCAAAGGTTGGGCGGCGTTTTTCCGATGCATCGACCGCGCGCCTTTCCAGACTGCGAAGATGATCAATCAGTGTCAGCATATCTTTGCGATTTTGGGCAAAGCTTTCCGAACCGGCGGCAATTTTCGATTTGAATTGGGGCATATGCTCTCTTTATCAGCCTTCTCTTTACCTCTGCTCTACATTGAACGTCACGCAATAAAAAGGGGCCGTTTGCACGAAACAAACGACCCCCGATATCACTATCATTTTCAGGCTGAAGTACAGGCCTGAATTTTCATTCTAGGCAGCCTGGTAAAATGTCTCTCCGGCATCGGCCTTTTCACGGAAGCTCATCGGTGGTTTGAACCGCTCGCCATATTTTTGCGCGAGATTGTCGGCGATGCGGACGAAATTATCGACACCCATCGTATCGATGTGGCTCATCGGACCGCCGGTCCACGGCGGGAAGCCCCAGCCAAAGATCGCGCCGAGGTCGGCGGATTGCGGATCGGACACTACGCCCTCTTCGAAACACTGCGCGGTGGCGATCAGCTGGATGAACATCAGCCGCTGTTTGACCTCTTCGACATCTGGCTGGTCTTCGGCCAGCGGGAAGTGATCGGCCAGCCCGGGCCACAGTTTTTTCGATCCGTCATCGGCATATTCATAGAACCCGCCGCCAAACCGCCGGCCGCGCCGGTCGATTTGCTTGACCATGATGTCCATCAGCTCTTCGGTTCCGCTGGAAACATAGGCATCGCCCAATTCTTCCTTGGTTGACGTCATAATGTCATAGCCCAGTTGCAAGGTTGTTTCATCGACGACAGCGAGCGGCCCGATCGGCATGCCCATGGCGGTTGCGGCATTTTCGATCAGTGCCGGCTTCACGCCTTCGGCGACCATCAGCATCGCTTCATTGGCATAAGGCGGGAACACGCGGTTGGTGTAGAAGCCGCGGACATCCTTGACGACAATCGGGGTCTTGCGGATCTTGGCGTTGTAATCGAGTGCTACGGCCAGGGCCTTGTCACCGGTTTCGGCGCCGGGGATGATTTCCAGCAGCGGCATTTTTTCAACCGGCGAGAAAAAGTGCATTCCGATAAACTGATCAGGACGCGTGCTATTCTTCGCGAGACCGGTGATTGGCAAGGTCGAGGTATTGGACGCAAAAATAACATCATCGCGAATGACCGCTTCGGTTTTCTTGATCACGTCAGCTTTGACGTCGGGGCGTTCAAATACCGCCTCGATGATTAGGTCGACATTTTTCAGATCATCATAATTGTCGGTCGGGGTGATCCGCGCCATAAAGGCCTCGGCCTTTTCTTTGGTCATCTTGCCACGCTGTACGCCCTTGTCGACGATCTTTTGGCTATAGGCGATGGCTTTTTGCGCTTCTTCCATATTGCGGTCGAGAACGATAACATTCATGCCGCCCTTGGCCGTCACATGGGTGATACCGGAGCCCATCAGGCCAGCGCCGAGAACGCCCACCGTCTTGATATCGGATGCCGGAACATCCTTTGGGCGGGCTGCGCCTTTTTCCGCTGCCTGTTTGTTGATGAACAGGGTGCGGATCATATTCTTGGATTGCGGGCCGGAAAGCAGCTTGGTGAAATATTTGCTCTCGACGCGCAGCGCGGTGTCGATTGGCAGCATCGAGCCTTCATAAAGGCAAGACAGGATCGCCTTGACCGCTTCGTAATTGCCCTTGCTCTGTTTCAGCGCGATCGCGGAGGAACCGAGATACAGCGGTACAGCGCGGGGATCCATTGATCCTGCGCCGCCGGGGAATTTATAGCCCTTCTTGTCCCACGGCGCGGACGCCTTGGGATTGGCTTTCACCCATGCTTTGGCCTTGGCAACGACTTCGTCTGCGGGGACGACTTCATCGACAATTTTCTGTGCGAGCGCAGCCTGCGGATTCATCGGCTGGCCGGTCATGATCGCCATGCCTGCGGCCTGGAGGCCGGCAAGGCGCGGCAAGCGCTGGGTTCCGCCACCGCCGGGGAGCAGACCAACCTGCACTTCGGGCAGGCCGAGCTGAATCTTCGGATTGTCGGCGCAGACACGATAATGGCACGCCAGCGCCAGTTCGAGACCGCCGCCGAGAGCGAGACCGTTCAAGGCGCACGCTACCGGTTTTGCGTGAGCCGTGCCCTTGAGAAGGTCCTTGGCGCTGTTTCCGCCGGTTTCCATGCGGCGCAATATGCCGTTCAGTTCCCACGCGCTTTCAAACGCCTCGGCCATGCTGGCGGCTTTCGAACCGCCCAGCATATTGAGGTCGGCACCGGCAAGGAAGCCGGATTTTTTGCCCGATGTAATAACCGCGCCCTTGATCTCGTCCTTGCTGATCAGGTCTTCGACAAAGGTTTTGAAATCGGAGATCAGGTCCTGGTTCCAGACGTTCATCGACTGGCCGGGAAGATCGATGGTGACCAGGGCAATGCCGTCGCTGTCAATATCGACTGTGAATGTTTCGTAGGTCATGTGTTCTGTCCTGTATTCGTTTTCCGGCGAAGGCCGGAATCCAGTTCAAAAAGGGAGTCTGGACCCCGGCCTTGGCCGGGGCACAGCCAATTAGTTCACCCGTTCAATAATCGTGGCGATACCCATGCCGCCGCCGATGCACAGCGTCGCGAGAGCGGTCGACGTGCCGGAACGCTCGAGCTCGTCGAGCGCCGTGCCGAGGATCATCGCTCCGGTCGCGCCGAGCGGATGGCCCATGGCAATCGCGCCGCCGTTGACGTTCATTACGCTATGGTCAACATTCATCGCGTCCATGAAGCGCAGAACCACGGCGGCAAAAGCCTCGTTCAGTTCCCACAGATCGATATCATTTGCTGTCATTCCAGCACGATCCAGTGCCTTCTTGGCGGCAAGTTCCGGACCGGTCAGCATGATCGTGGGTTCCGAACCGATCGCCGCCATCGACACAATCCGCGCCCGCGGTTTCAGACCGTATTTCTCGGCTGCCATCTCGTTGCCGACGAGCACCGCTGCCGAACCGTCGACGATGCCGGAGCTGTTGCCGGCATGGTGGACATGGTTCATTTTCTCGATCTCTGGATGTTTGAGGATCGCGACATCGTTGAAGCCCGGCATCTGCTCGCCCATCATCTTGAACGCGGGGCCGAGCGCGCCGAGCGACTGCATATTCGTTTCGGGGCGCATCAATTCGTCACGATCGAGCACGACTTCGCCAATCACATCGCGGATCGGAAGGATGGATTTCGCAAACCGTTTTTCGTCCCAAGCAGCGGCGGCGCGCTTCTGGCTTTCGACCGCATAAGCATCGACATCATCACGGCTATAGCCATATTTGGTGGCGATCAGGTCGGCGGAAATGCCCTGCGGCACAAAATATTCCTGAAACACGAGAGTCGGGTCGGCCATGCCGCCGAGACCATCGCTGCCCATCGGGATGCGGGACATGGATTCGATACCGCCGCCAATTGCGAGGTCGGCCTCGCCGGAAGCGATCTTGCCAGCCGCGATGTTCACCGCTTCGAGACCCGAACCGCAGAAGCGGTTGACCTGGATCGCCGACGTCGTGTCGGCATAGCCCGCCTTGAGCGCTGCCATGCGGCTGATCACCGCGCCCTGTTCGCCCACCGGGGAGACACAGCCAAAGGCGATATCTTCGACTTCATGGCCCTGCAGACCATTGCGGTCATTGACCGATGCCAGAACTTGGGCGGAAAGGTCGAGAGCGGTAATTTCATGCAGGCTGCCATCGCTACGGCCCTTGCCGCGCGGGGATCGCACTGCGTCATAGATAAAAGCTTCGGTCATTCGGGGCTCCTCTCATTGGAAGAATTGGAAGGATATCGGGGGATGCTAATGCTGCACTGCAGCATAGTCAAGCAGTTTACGTAAACGTCAATCAAAGGGCGAGGCGACTCGCCTTTCCCTTTTTCCGCTTTCACCATAGGCTATTCGAGGATCGATTGATATTTCTGGCTGAACACATCGCGTCCGACGATATAGCGCATGATTTCACTCGATCCGGCATAGATCCGGCTCATCCGGGCGTCGGTGAATATTCGGCTGATCTCATATTCCTTCATATAGCCGGCACCGCCATGCAGCTGCAGCCCGAGGTCTGCCATTTCCCATTCGATCTCGCTGCCCAGCATCTTGCCCTTGGCGGCGATATTGGCGTTGAGCCCGCCCTGGTTGTGAATCTCGACACAATGATCGACATAGACTTGCAGCATATCGAGTTTGGCGTCCATTTCAGCCATTTTGAATTGGGTGTTCTGCATGTCGGATAGCTTCTTTCCAAACACGTCGCGATTCATCACAAATTCGCGGGTGACGTCAAAGGCCCGCCGTGCGGACGCGGCATAGCCGACCATCGCGATCAGGCGTTCCTCGGCCAGCCCCTCCATCAGATGGACGAAACCCTTGCCGGGCGTGCCCAGCGTATTTTCCTTCGGTATCTTGACGTCATTGAAGAACAGCTCGGCTGTATCCTGCGCATGAAGGCCGATTTTCTCGAGATTCTGGCCGCGTTCAAAACCTTCCATCCCGCGTTCGACGATCAATAATACCATGGCATGTTTGTCATCGACACCGTCAATCTTCGCAGCGACGATCACGACGTCGGCGTTGATGCCGTTGGAGATGTAGGTTTTTGATCCGTTGAGCAGCCAATGGTCCCCCATGTCTTGTGCCATACTTTTCATGCCGGACAGGTCACTGCCCGCGCCGGACTCGGTCATAGCAACGGCAAGGATGGTTTCGCCACTCACACATTTGGGCAGGAACCGCTCGCGCTGTTCTTCATTTCCAATATTCTTGAGATAGGGGCCGACCAACCGGCTGTGCAGGGTGTTATACCATTCGGAGCAGCCCGCCCGCGTCGTTTCTTCAATGATCACTTGTTCATAGCGGAAATCATTATCGCCCATGCCGCCATATTTTTCGTCCGGCCAGACCATCAGGAAGCCCTGGTCACCGGCCTTTTTGAAAATCTCCCGATCGACAATCCCGGCTTCGCGAAATTTTGGCATATGCGGTGCAACTTCGTCGGCGAGAAAGCGGCGATAGGCATCCCGGAACATATGCTGTTCTTCGGTAAATTTTCGCATGGGACTATCCTTCGTCTGACGGGGGAGAGAAGCGCGCTGAAAGCCCGCCCATTTATTGCCGGTTCTAATGCGCGAGATTTAATCGGTCAATTAAGAATCAAGGTCGTTGCAATTACCGTCCGACCATCGGTATGGCGACAGGGTGAAACAGACGAAAAAACCCTTCATTCTCGGTCTTGGCGGCACGACCAATCCGGAATCTTCGACCGAACAGGCTTTGGCAATTGCGTTGCAGGCTGCTGCCGCCGCCGGAGCGGAAACCGAATTGTTCGGATCGGACCGCCTGATGGCGCTGCCGCATTATCGGTCGGACCCGGCCGGCCTCAATGAAACCGGCAAGGATCTGGTCGCGCTGGTTCGCCGAGCCGATGGTATGCTGCTATCGAGCCCCGGCTATCACGGCACCGTCTCCGGGCTGGTCAAGAATGCCATTGATTATATCGAAGAGACATCGACTGACGAGCGCATCTATCTTGATGGCCTGCCGGTTGGTCTGATCGTGACCGCCCATGGCTGGCAAGCGGTCGGCAGTACCCTTGCGGCGCTGCGCTCGATCGTTCATTCGCTGCGCGGCTGGCCGACACCGCTTGGAGTGGGAATCAATGCGTCGGGCGGCATGTTCAGCAAGGGCATATGCGCGGACCAAGGCGTTAGCACGCAGCTCGAACTGGTTGCCCGGCAAGTCATGCAGCGCGCCGAAACACGCTGAATCATTCCGGCGGCAAATTGCCGTAAAAATCCCGGTACCAGCTGACAAAGCGTTTTAGCCCGTCTTCCAGCATGACCTTGGGCGCATATCCGGTGAGCGCCTGGAGTTTCGAGATATCCGCGTAGGTTGATGTCACATCGCCTGGCTGCATCGGGCGCATGATCTTTCTCGCCTCCATGCCGAGCGCGGATTCCAGCGCGCTGATCATATCCATCAGGCCGACCGTGCGGCTATCGCCGATATTGAGGATGCGATGGGCATGCGGCTCCGGCGGATGGTCCAGCGCGCCCAATATACCGTCGACAATATCATCGATATAGGTGAAGTCGCGCGCCATCCTGCCTTCACCATAAACCTCGATCGGTTTGCCGGCCAAAATCTTCCGGGTGAAGCCGAAATAGGCCATGTCCGGACGGCCCCAGGGACCGTAAACCGTGAAGAAGCGCAAGCCGGTCAGCGGGAAACCATATAGTTTGGCATAGGACTGGCTCATCAACTCGCCCGAGCGCTTGGTCGCGGCATAGAGCGAGACCGGATCGGTGGCGGGCTCTTCTTCGGTAAACCCTTCTCCGCCCATCGGCTTGTCGCCATAGACGGAACTGGAGGAAGCATAGACAAGATGCTGGAAATTGTCCGCATGGCGGCTGGCTTCGAGCAGCGACAAATGACCCTGCAGGTTGGATTTCTGATAGGCGAACGGGTTTTCGATACTGTAGCGGACCCCGGCCTGCGCCGCGAGATGGATGATCCGGTGCACGCCATTGGCTTGAACCAGCGCCTTGACGTCATCGGCATCGGACACATCCATCTGTTCAAAGCGAAAGCCATTCAGCGCCTTTAGATTCGTGAGCCGGGCGGCCTTTAACGCCGGATCGTAATAATCATTCAGATTATCTATTCCGATCACCGATTCACCGCGCTCCACCAGCCGCACCGAGACGGCATGGCCGATAAATCCGGCGGCCCCGGTCACGAGTATAGGATTGTCCGTCATATCACCCATCTGCTATTCCCATCCACGACTTGGCTTGGGGTTGCCTTAGCATGAACTGACAAATATTTTGAATGGCGAAACGCGCAATCTGAACGGAAATATTTATGGTTATAAATACTCACCAAACTAACCAATATGGAAATGTACGCTGGGCGAACCATCTTGCATTTTTTCGAGCGCCGTCGGGCCGGTTTCGCTGAAGAAACTCTAGGAAAAACTATATGCTATTGCGATAGAGTGTGTTTGCGTCAGCGAGATCCGCCTTGGTATCGATATCCATCAGAAGATTATCGTCACCCGCAATCAGTAGGGCATCTGCCAGCAACGTCCGCGCGCCGGAATCGCCTTCCAGGGCGATCAGCGATTCCAGCGCGTCGATAGAAAAAATTACTGGCGGCATGGCTTGCCCGCTGCGGGAGGACGCCACGGTGCTTTTACCGCCCGATCGTTCGAACGCCGCCATCAGCCTGCCGACATGATCGCGCGTGACAAAGGGCATGTCGGCTAGCATGATGCACAGCGCGGTGCCCCCGGATTCGATGGCGTGGGCCGCGGCTAGCCGGACAGATGTCGCCTGACCCAGCGCGGCGTCTTCATTGGTGATCACCTCAAAACCCAGAGCGCTCCAATGTGTCGCACAGTCATGCTTTGGCGAACCGATCACCAGTTTTCGGGCGAAGGGCATATCCGCACCGGTCTCTGCTGCATGCAGGCCGAGCATCTTTTCGCCCAGCAATGCACTCAGCTTGTCGGAATCGCCAAATCTGCGGGATTGTCCGGCAGCCAGCAGTGCCAGCATGATGCCAGAGCCCCCGTTCAATTGGCGGTAGCGCTTTCGATATAGGCAATGACCGCCCGTCGTTTAGCCGAATCCGCGATCGCTCCGGCGACCATCGTCGTGCCGGGGACCCTTGCGGCCGGATCGGAAATATAGCTATCCAGTTCGGCGACGGTCCAGGTGATGCCGGATGTCTTTAACGCGTCGGAATAGGCAAAACCGTCCACCGCCCCCGCCGCTTTGCCGACAATCCCGAAGAGATTGGGACCAGCGCCACTGGCGGCGCCTTTATCCAGCGTGTGGCAGGCAGCGCAATTGGCAAAAACCGCTTTCCCTTCGGCGATCAGCGCGCTGGCTGGGTCGCCAGCGGTAGCGACGGCGGCGACCGCGGTTGCGACCGGTGCTGCACCGGGTTCGCGGACGATGATCTGCTCGACCGGTTCGGGCGCGGGATCGGCTCCACAGGCGGTCAGGACAAGCAGGGAAGACAGGGCGACCGCACGAATCTTTTTCAGCATCTCAGGACTCCGATCAGGCAAAATCATGCTTGGCAACGGGCAGTTCGCGGATTCGCTTGCCCGTGGCCGCGAAAATCGCATTGGTCACGGCGGGCGCAATCGGCGGCAGTCCGGGCTCGCCGGCTCCGCCAATCCGTTCGTGATCGCCGTTGATCAGGGCCACTTCGACCTCTGGCATCTCGTTGATCCGGAGCATGGGATAGTTGTGGAAATTGCTCTGCTGGACCGCACCATCCTTGATCGTGATCTCGCCATAGAGCGCAGCGGTAAGGCCATAGACAATCGCGCTTTCCATTTGCGCGGCAACCCCGTCGGGATTCATCGCAAAACCGACATCGGTGCAACAGAACACCTTTGTCACGCGCGGCTTCTTGCCGGTCATGTCGACCTCGGCCACTTGCGCGACGATCGATCCGAAGGACGGCACCAGCGCGATACCGCGGCCATGACCTTCGGGCAGAGGACTGCCCCAATTGGCCATTTCGGCGGCCTTGTTGAGCACCGCCAGATGACGCGGCGCGTTCGCCAGCAAGGTCTGGCGCAAGGCGAACGGATCCTGGCCCGCTTCGGACGCAATCTCGTCGACAAAGCTCTCGATAAACCAGGCCTGATGGCTGTGATCCACGGATCGCCACGCGCCAAAGCGCAAATGCATCGGAACATCGACCTTGCGGATCAGTTGATTGGGGATCGCGTAATGCGGCACGGTTGGTGCTTCCGCGGGGTCGAACATATGGACGTGGATATTGTTCCAGCTGACCAGATTGCCATCCGCATCAAGCCCCGCCTCGAACCGGCTGGTGGCCGAGGGGCGGTAGAGATCCTGCGCGGTGTCTTCCTCGCGCGACCAGATCATCTTGACCGGATAGCCGGCTGCCTTGGCAAGCCGCGCGGCCATAATCGGTACATCGGTGGCCGAGCGACGGCCAAAACCGCCGCCCAGATACTGGTTTTCGAGATTCACCTTCTCTTCGTCGAGTCCCAGCGCGGCGGCCACCTCGCGGCGCACGGCCAGAGGATTCTGAGTGCCCAGCCACAGGTCGCACCGACCGTCCGCGACCCGGGCGGTACAGTTCATTGGCTCCATGGTGGCGTGGGCCAGAAAGGGCACCTTATATTCTGCCGTTACGGTTTTGGATGCCTTGGCCATCGCGTCCACAGCGTCGCCCTGATCGGTCTCGATATCTCCGCCGTCCTGCCCTGCGTCATCAAGAGCCTTGGTATAGCGCGCGAATATTGCGGCCTGGTCCAGTTTTCCACCCTCGGCTTCGGCATAGGTTGCTTCAATGGTGTTCAGCGCCTGTTGCGCCTGCCAGTAACCATCGGCAATGACCGCGACAAAATTGCCCATATTCAAAATCTGCAAAACGCCGGGCATGGATTTGGCGGTCTCCGCGTTTATCTTTTCCACGCTCGCGCCAATCACCGGCGGTGCCTTGACCGCTGCATATTTCATGCCCTCGATGTCGATGTCAATCCCGAAACCGGCAGTACCATCGACCTTGGACGGGATATCCTTGCGCGGGATCGGTTTGCCCATCAGCTTGAAATCGCTGACCGCCTTGCGCTGCGGTTTGACCGGCAGCGACTGTTCGGCAGCGGCAGCGGCAAAGGCGCCATAGGTCGCCGACTGGCCTGAGGGGGCGTGGGTCAACATGCTGTTTGCGGTCGTGATTTCGCTTGCCGCAACGCCCCATTTTTCGGCAGCCGCAGCGATCAGCATCTGCCGCGCCGCTGCACCGGCCATGCGAATACTGCGCTGCCCTGCTCCGCGAATGGAAAAGCTCCCGCCGGTAAAGCTGATCGACATCATGTCGGCCAGTTTCAGGAACGTACCCTGCACCGTCGGTTCGAGAAGATTGGGAACCTCGAGCGTCGGCGCCAGAAATTCGCGTCCGATATCAGCGCCGGCATAGGAGGGCAGACCTGGGGCTTCGAGTATCTCGACCTTGTCCCAGTCCGCATCCAGTTCGTCGGCCAGCATCTGCGCCAGCACGCTATGCGCGCCCTGACCCATTTCGGCATGGGGAACGATCGCGGTGACCGTATTGTCGGGGGCGATCTTGACCCAGCTGTTGATCAGCTGCTCGCCATCGCCAGTCGCGACAAAATCCTTGAGCTTGCCGGTGGGATTGCCCGGACGGACCGCGATCCCGACAACCAGAGCACCGCTGGCTGCCACGCCGGCTCCGATAAACGCGCGTCTTGACCATTTACCCATGTTCTACGCCTCCACTTTCGCGGGCTGTCCGATGTCCGCAGCGGCCTTGATCGCCTTGCGAATCCGGCCATACATGCCGCAGCGGCAGACATTGCCCGCCATCGCGCTGTCAATTTGCGCGTCGGTCGGCCGGGGAGTTTTCTCGAGCAGGGCGGTCGCCGCCATGATCTGGCCCGACTGGCAATAGCCGCATTGTGGCACTTGCTCTGCTATCCAGGCTTGCTGGACCTTGTGTAGCGTGCCGTCTTCGCTCTTTATGCCTTCGATGGTCGTGATCGCCTTGCCCTCGGCGGCGGAAATCGGCGTCGAACAGCTGCGGACCGGTTTGCCATCCAGATGCACGGTGCAGGCGCCGCATTGGGCGATGCCGCAGCCGAATTTGGTGCCGGGCATTTTCAGATTCTCGCGCACGACCCACAATATCGGTGTTGCCGGGTCGACATCGACCTCCTGGGACTTACCGTTGACGTTAAGCTTGATCATGGAAGTTTCACCCGGATGATTGAATGGCAATATGCAACTTGTAGCGGAGCGGCCGCTTCAAGCCAAGTGGCCTTTGGGGCAGGGTGCCCATCCGCTATCTCGACCGGCTCGATAGACAGGAATCAGGCGAAAATCTCGGCAAGCGCGCTGGTATCGGTGCCTTCTTTCGCGGTGCGCAGATCGACATAGATTGACGCGACCCCTGCTCCTTGCAGCGCTCCGGTGATCGTATTGCTGACCAATGTGATAATCGCCAAAAATATTGTGCTGATCGAGCCGACCATGGCAACGAACAATCCGAAGACGATTGCAAGCACAAAGAAGATCAGCAACAGCAAGAAGATCATCCCTTTCGATCCGGAGGTCAATTCTGCACTGCGCTTGAGAGAGTCGATGATCCCGCGATCTTCGGCCATCATCACTGGCGTGGCAACAATCCACATGAGATAGAGGATGATACCGGGGACGATGAGCAGCATCAGGCCGAACCCGATACCGAGGCCCATTAATATTCCCAGACCGATCAAGGGCAGCAGTTTTTTCAGTGCCTTTGCAAAGCAATCCGCCAGACTGAGCGGCTTGCCGCCAAGATCATTGAGCGTTGCGACAATCAGGGTCGCTTGCAACAGGATCGAAAGCAGCATCAGCGCAACGAAGCCAAAGCCTTGCGATGAATAGCTGGTTGAAACGTTGAATCCGCCGGGGCCACTGGTAAAGCTCCCTTGCGCGGTTTGCAAAAGCGCGTTCGGAAGACCGACGATCAGGAAGGACAGGCCGAGATAAATCACCGGGTGTCGCGCGATGACCCCGAATGTATTGTTGAGCACCCGGCTGATATCGATTTTACCTTGTGGTTCTGCCATGCTTTCGTTTCCCCCTTTATCGCGTGATCAACAGGCTGGCATATTTCCTGTGTCGGGTAAAGTTGAACGGCTGGCTTATCTTCGCTCTTGCTCGATCATTTGGATTCTGCAACACCATGGCGGTGGTAAAAGCAGCGCAAGGCAAGGGCAATGAAGTGAGCGCTTCTTTTGACGGTGCGTGGGATGACGTACGCGCCGATGCGAATATCCAGTTCACACCTTCCCCTGCACCCAAGCCGCCGGAATTACCGCAATGGTGGCTGGATTTTCTCGGCTGGCTTGGTGAATTGCTGACGCCCCTGTTCGAGGCGATCGCGGCGGCATGGCCGATATTGCGCATCCTGTTGCTGGTCCTGCTGGCTGCAGGTGTGCTGATGCTATTCTGGGTAATTCTGGCGCCCTATGTCGAACAATGGCGGGGCCGAAAACGCCCGCCGGAGGACATCTGGCAACCGCAACCGGCGGCAGCCCGCGAGCTGCTGGCACAAGCCGAAGCGCTGGCGGCCACGGGCCAGTTCGATCAGGCCGTCCGTCTGCTGCTCCATCGCAGCATCGCCGACATTGAGCAACGCCGCCCGGATTTGCTGCGTCCATCGAGCACGTCGCGCGAGATCGAGCGTTTTGACAGTCTGCCCGAAACCGCGCGGGCGATGTTTGCGGTGATCGCCGGTCAGGTCGAGCGCGGCATATTTGCGGCTTTGCCGATTGACGAAAACGGATGGCGGGTATCGCGGGACGCCTATGCCGGTTTTGCGCTCAAGGAAACCTGGCGGAGAGTGCGCAAAGGATGAGCGTTCAGGCCAATCCCTTCCAGCGAACGACGATCGTGATCATGTTCACGATCAGCTTTGCGGCTTTCGCGGCCCTGCTCTACGGACTGGGCACGGGTGATCCCCTGGCCTCCGGCAAAAATGGCGAAGCGCACGGCGCATCCAACAGCGTTGTCGGGTACAAGGCGTTCGCCAATCTGCTCGAAAAAACCGGCGTGCCGGTGCAATATTCTCGCACTCAGGCGGGTATGGACAATGCCGGCCTGCTGATTTTGACACCGGGGCCGTTTACGCCGACCGAAGATATCGACGCCGTGGTCCAGCAGCGTGCCTATGTCGGACCCACCATGATCATTCTACCGAAATGGCAGGTTGCCAGAAATCCGGAACTGCAGAAGGGATGGGTGTCACGCGGTGACCTGTGGGGCGAAGAGCCCGGCGCACAAATACTCAAGGAACTGGCCAAGATCAGGGTTATCGTCAACGACAAAGCCCCGGCCGGGCAACCCGTGGCATCGGCGGTTGGTACCGGACTGAAAACGCCGGAAATGCCGGTAACAATCAAGGGCGATACGGTACGCGCTATCGTGCGGGGGCCGTCATCAAAGGGTGCGCTGGTTGCCTATCTCGATGATGGCGGTGTTTATGCGCAACTGGATAGTCTGGATGAATCGCACATTACCGATGAAGAAGAGATAGATGAATCCTTCTATCCGGTGGTGATCGTCGCCGACGCCGACCTGCTCAACAATGCGGGCATGGCCGACAAGCCGACCGCCCGCCATGCCCTTGCATTGGTCAAAGCCGCGTCAACGGCCAGCGAAGGAGGTGTGACATTCGATCTCACGTTCAATGGGCTGGGGAGCGCGGAAAACCTGCTGACCCTGGCTTTTGCGCCGCCGTTCCTGTCCGCCACGATTTGCCTGATCACCGCCGCACTGGCGGCGGCGTGGATGGCGTTCAACCGCTTTGGACCACCGGTCAGGGAAAAACGCAGCATTAATTTTGGCAAGGCCGCGCTGGTCAACAACAGCGCCGCTTTCATCAGCCGGATGCAGCGCGAATATCTGGTCTCCGATCGCTATGCCGAGATGATCCGTACGCAGTCTGCCGAGGCGGTCGGCATCAACCCGCAGGCGCCTGAACGGGAAATTCACCAAAAACTGGATGTGCTGGGGGAAAGTAGCGGCAATCGTTTCTCCGCCTTGTTCCATCAGCTCGTTCGCGCGCGCAAGCCGCAAGAAATCGCCGACGGGGCCGCAGCCCTCCACGCCTGGAAAAAGGAAATTATCGGATGAATATCGACGAACTCAAGACTCTGGCAGACAATATCCGCGGTCAGGTGGCCAAGGCGATCATCGGGCAGGAAGACATCGTCGACCACCTGCTGATCGCGCTTTTTTCCTCCGGTCATGTGCTGCTCGAAGGACCACCGGGGACCGCCAAGACCTTTCTGGCGCAATGTTTCTCCGCCACCCTTGGCCTCGATTTCGGGCGCATCCAGTTCACCCCCGATCTGATGCCGGGTGACATTATCGGGTCCAATCTTTTCAACTTCCAGACCAGCAGTTTCACCCTTACCCGCGGACCGATCTTCTGTGACCTGTTGCTCGCCGACGAAATCAACCGCACCCCGCCGAAGACGCAGGCGGCGATGCTGGAAGCGATGCAGGAACGATCGGTGACGATCGATGGCGAGACCCACGCACTCGGTTCGCGATTCATGGTTGTCGCTACTCAGAATCCGATCGAGCAGCAGGGCGTCTATCCGCTCCCCGAAGCCCAGCTCGACCGGTTCCTGTTCAAGCTGCTCGTCGAATATCCCGATGCCGAGGAAGAAAAGAAGATCGTCACACAATATGGCGAGCGCATCGGCGCGCCGGTGCCGGGCGATTTCGGCATTGAGAAACAGGCCGATGGCGCGACGCTGACCGCTGCGACTGAGGTCGTGAAGTCGGTGAAGCTGGTCGAAGACGTGGTTGATTATGTTGTCCGCCTGATCCGGGCGACCCGCGAGACAGCGGATCTGGAAAATGGTGCCAGTCCACGCGCCGCGATCATGCTGGCCAATGCCGCGCGGGCGCGGGCGGCGATTTCCGGCCGGGACTATGTCATTCCCGATGATGTGAAAGCGCTTGCGCCATCGGTGCTCCGCCATCGGACAATGCTTTCCCCGGCAGCCGAGATCGAAGGCCGGCAGGTCGACAGCATCATCACCGGGCTGGTCGAACGAACGGAAGCGCCGCGTTGAATTTTTACCCCACCGGGCGGGCCATCGGGCTCATTGCGCTCGGCGCGCCGCTGGCAGCGGTGCTGGCGGCGATAATGCCGTCGCTTTGGGCAATCGGCGCGGCATGGGCGGTGATGCTTTTGCTCCTTCTCCTGCTCGACGGCCTGGTAGCGGCCAAGGCGAACGAGGTGCGGCTGGCGGTGTCCAGCAGCACCGAGATTGGCGCGCCGCTGGTGCTCGGACTGGAGGCGGATTTCTCCGGAATGATAGCGCCGCGGAAACTGTTCGGTAATCTCGGGCTGGACGAGCGGCTGGCGGATGACGGAACGGCCGCATTTTCCCTGAAGCGGAGGGTTGCCGACAATGGTGCCTATTCCGGCCAAGCCACCACGGTTCCTACCAGACGCGGAATCGGGGAAATCGGCAAGCTATGGCTGAGATGGACAGGGCCGCTTGGTCTGGCCTGGCGACAGATTCAAAAGCAGAGCGGTCAGAGCGTTGCCGTGATGCCGAATATCTCGGCGGTGCGCAGTCCGACCGTGCAAATGTTTCTGCGCGATTCCCTGTTCGGATTGCTTGCCCGGAAAATCCGGGGCGAAGGGAGCGAATTTGAAGCGCTGGCCGAATATCAGCCGGGCATGGACCGGCGCAGCATCGACTGGAAGGGATCAGCCCGACACAGCAAATTGCTGGCCAAGGAATATGACACCGAGCGGAATAACCAGATTGTTTTCGCGCTGGATTGCGGTTCGGCGATGTGCGAGCCGGTCGACGGCCTTCCGCGGATCGACCGGGCGGTGTCGGCGGCGCTGCTGACCGCTTATATCACGCTGAAGGCGGGCGACCGGACCAGCTTGTTCAGCTTTGCCGCCAAACCCGAATTGTCGACGCCCTTTCTTTCCGGTAGCCGCAATTTTTTCCGGCTGCAGCAGGAAGCGGCGACCATCGACTATCGTCATCAGGAGAGCAATTACACATTGGCGCTGTCGACCTTGCAGAACCGGCTCCAGCGGCGCTCGCTGATCATCGTCTTTACCGACTTTACCGATCCGACCGCGGCCGACCTGATGCTCGAGGCGGCGGGACGGCTGATCGACAAGCATCTGGTGCTGTTCGTGGTTATGGAGGATCGGGAACTGACAGCGATTATCGACAAGGCCCCCCAAAGCGCCGAGGATGTTGCGCGGGCGGTGACGGCACAGAATCTGCTCGATCAGAAAAAACTGGTCCTGACCAAACTCCGGCATATGGGAATTGATGTGATCGAAGGCGCGCACCAGGATATCGGCACGCGCCTGATCAATGGCTATCTCAATATAAAAAGGCGGGGCGCCCTGTGAGCACGGAGCAAGCTTTAAGCGCAGCGGTGCTACACAGCGACCGCTTCCGGCTGGAGCGCGAAGCGGACTGGATTCGGCTGGAAGACATTGTCACAAAGATGGAGAAGGGCAAGCGCCGCCGCCTGTCAGATGATGATGTGCTGGCCCTTCCGACGCTATACCGGACTTTGTTGTCCAGCCTGTCCATCGCCCGCGAAAATTCGCTCGACGCCGGCCTGATCGACTATCTCGAAGGGCTGGCGCTGCGCTCCTATTTTCTGGTCTACGGCACCCAAACCAGTTTCGGTCGCTGGCTTGGCAGTTTTTTCGGCGGCGGCTGGAGCCGGGCGGTCCGGGCAATCCAGTTTGATATCTGGATTGCCTTGTTGGTGATGATCGCGGGTACCCTGATTGGCTATATACTGGTCGCGGGGGATAGCGACTGGTTCTACGCGCTGGTGCCGGGAAGTTTCGCCGAAGTCCGGGTGCCGGGCGCCAGTGAAGCAGCGTTACGCGGCACGCTTTTTGGCGGGCAGGATGGGGACGGGCTGGGGATGTTCGCGGCTTTCCTGTTCAGCAACAACGCCCAGGTCGCGATTCTCGCCTTTGCGCTTGGTTTTGCTTTTGCCATTCCCAGCATATTGCTGCTGATCCACAATATGGCGCTGCTCGGTGCGATGCTCTGGGTGTTTGCGCAACGCGGCCTGACCGTCGATTTCATTGGCTGGCTATCGATCCACGGCACAACCGAACTTTTCGCGATCCTGCTCGCCGGAGCTGCGGGGATTCATGTCGGCCGTTCGATCGCCTTCCCGGGCGCACGATCGCATCTCAAGGCGGCCAGCGATGCGGGCAAGCGGGCCGCGCTGGTCATGGCGGGAGTCATTGTCATGCTGATCTGCGCCGGCCTGCTCGAGGGCTTTGCCCGTCAGCTGATCGACAATACCGCCGGCCGCTTTGGTGTCGGCGGCGGCATGTTGCTGCTGTGGCTCCTCTATTTCATCGGCTTTGGCCGGGAACGGCGGAGGCCCGGTGCATGAGTGACAGCAAAGCCGCCGAGCCATGGATCCGGCGATCCGCCAATCCGAAACTCGACAGGATCATGGTCACGCCGGAAGGCGTATCGCTCAATGTCACAATTGCCGCAACGGGTGCCAGGGCGGCGGCGCTTGCGCTCGATATTGTCATCATTCTCGGGCTCATCGTGCTGGTCACGATCGCCGGAATGTTGCTGTTGTGGGGGTTCGGGGTGGCGTTCGGCGGTGCTCTGGAAAATGCCAGCGGTCCTTTGCAACTGCTGGCTGTTATCTGGATCATTTCCGTCTTTCTGTTCCGCAACGCTTATTTCCTCTATTTCGAACTGGGCGATCGTGCAGCAACATGGGGAAAGCGGGCTGTCGGCATCCGGGTTGCGGCGAGAGATGGCGGGCGGCTGACCGCAGAAGCGGTTATCGCGCGCAACATTGTTCGCGATGTTGAACTTTTCCTGCCGCTGGTGTTCCTGACCTCCGGCGAAGCCAGCGGGACGATGACGGATTTGACCGCCTGGGCCGGGTTTCTCTGGTTGCTGATGTTTCTGCTCTTTCCGCTGTTCAACAAGGATCGGCTGCGCGGTGGCGACGTGATTGCCGGGACCTGGGTGATCCAGAATGTGAAAAAGAATCTCGGAGCTATCGTTGCGCCTTCGGCGGCGAAGATATCGCTCGACGGAGCAGCGCCGGTCGCCCGTTATCAATTTTCCGATGAGGACCTGTCGGTCTATGGGGAATATGAATTGCAGACCCTGGAAAATGTCCTGCGCACCGATCAGGATGAAGCTCTGCAAAAGGTCGCGGCCTCTATCTGCCAGAAAATCGGCTGGGAACCGGGCAGCGGCGACGAGCGTGCGTTCCTGGAGGCCTATTATACCGCGCTGCGCGCCCGTCTGGAGCGGAGCATGAAATTTGGCAAGCGGCGCAAGGACAAGTTTTCCCCGCATGAATAGAAGGTGGGATGGTGTCGATCCACCATTGCCGTAGCGTCACCTTAATTGCTCGGTTAATTGCTTGTTTCCGGCGGTTTTCAGCTTATAGTCCGGCCAAATTCTGAGCAAGGAGCACTCCCATGAATCTGGAATTCACCGAAGAAGAAAAGGCCTTTCGCGCCGAAGTGCGTGAATTTATTGAGAATAATTATCCGCAAAATATCGGGACTCGCGGCGTGCAGGATGATCTGAATCCTGAGGACATGCCCGCCTGGCACAAGATTCTGGGCAAAAAGGGTTGGTCGGTTCCCGCCTGGCCGACGGAATATGGCGGCACCGACTGGACTCCGACGCAGCGCTATATCTGGTCGGAAGAAAATGCGCGGAAAAACACCGTGATGCCGCTGCCCTTCGGCGTCGCGATGGTCGGGCCGGTGATCTACACGTTCGGCAATGAAGAACAGAAAGCCCAGCATCTGCCCGGTATCCGGTCGGGTGACGTGTGGTGGTGTCAGGGCTATTCGGAACCCGGTGCGGGCTCCGATCTGGCGTCGCTGAAAACCACGGCTGTGCGTGACGGCGATGACTATATCCTCAACGGTCAGAAAACCTGGACGACGCTCGCGCAATATGCCGACTGGGGTTTCTTTCTGTGCCGCACCGATCCGGACGCACCCAAACCACAGATGGGCATCAGCTTCATTCTCGTCGACATGAAAACACCGGGGATCGAAGTACGCCCGATCAAGCTGATCGACGGTGGCTATGAAGTCAACGAAGTGTGGCTTACCGATGTCCGGGTTCCCGCGACCAATCTGATAGGCGAAGAGAATAAAGGCTGGACCTATGCCAAGTTCCTGCTGGCGCACGAACGCTCCGGCATTGCCGGAGTGGCGCGCTCCAAGCGTGGTGTTGAACAGCTCAAGCAAATTGCGGCAGCCGAAATGCTAGATGGCAAACCACTGATCGAAGACATGGGCTTTGCCCGCAAGATCAGTCAGTTGGAGATCGACCTCTCGGCGCTCGAAATAACGGAATTGCGCACCTTGGCCGGCGAACAGGCGGGCAAGGGACCGGGACCGGAGAGCTCTTTGCTGAAGGTCAAGGGCACGGAAATCCAGCAGCGCCTGACCGAGCTGACCCTGGAAGCGGTAGGCCATTATGGCGCACCCGATTTCCGCAGCTTTCCCGATGATGGTTCGAACGACTTTCCGATCGGTCCGGACTATGCCCATCATGCGGCGCCGACCTATTACAATATGCGCAAGACATCGATCTATGGCGGATCCAACGAGATCCAGCGCAATATCATCACCAAAATGATCCTCGGCCTTTAACGGACCGACAAGGGGAACCAATATGGATTTCGATTTTACCGACGAACAAAATATGGTGCGCGACGGAATTTCGCGCCTGATCCGTGAGCAATATGATTTTGATACACGGCGCAGTGTGATTGAAAGCGATAGCGGCTGGCGGCCGGAGCTTTGGGCGCAACTGGCCGAGCTCGGTATGCTCGCCGCGCCTTTTTCGGAGGAAGATGGCGGTTTTGGCGGCGCGACCGAAGCGATGATCATCATGGAAGAATTTGGCAAAGGACTTGCGGTCGAACCCTTTGTTCCGAGCGTCGTCTGCGCTGGCGGTTTTCTGAAACATGGCGGCAGCGCAGCGCAGCGCGAAGAATATATCGGCGGCATCATCAGCGGAGAAATGATTTTCGCTTTTGCCTATGCCGAACCGCGCGGGCGCTATGATCTGGCCAATCTGGAAACAACCGCAAAGGCCGATGGTGGTGATTATATCCTCAATGGCCACAAGGCGGTCGTGATTGGTGCGCCCTGGGCGACGCATTTTGTCGTGACGGCGCGTACATCGGGCGGGCAGACCGACAAGGACGGCGTGTCCGTCTTTGTCGTCGACAAGGCAGCGCAGGGCGTAAGCACACGCGACTATGCTACGGTCGATGGCCGCCGCGCTTCCGAGGTCTATTTCGAGAATGTGAAAGTCTCCGGCGATGCCCTGATTGGCGAAGCCGGCAAAGGGTTGCCACTGATCGAGAAAGTTGTCGACGAAGCGACTGCCGCGACCTGCGCGGAAGCGGTCGGCGCGATGAAGGTGACCAACGAGACCACGCTTGACTATTCGCGTCAGCGCAAGCAATTCGGCGTGCCGATCGGGTCCTTTCAGGTGCTCCAGCACCGCATGGCGGACATGCTGATGGAATATGAGCAGTCGGTATCAATGTGCTATCTTGCCACGATCAAGCTTGATGAAGACGATGCGACGCGCAAGAAGAATGTCTCTGCGGCCAAGGTCCGCATCGGCCAGTCGGCGCGTTTCATCGGCCAGTCAGCGATCCAGACCCATGGCGGCATGGGCATGACCGACGAGCTTGCGGTGGGCAGCTATTTCAAGCGCCTGTCGATTATCGAAAGCGAATTTGGCAGCGTCGATCATCATATGCGGCGGCATATTGCTCTGACTGCCGGTTAGCGGGACAAAACCCGTTCGTCCTGAGCCTGTCGAAGGATGAATGGGACAAAGAGCGCGGGTGCAAATGTGCTTCGACTAGTTCAGCACAAACGGCGTGGGTCTGCATGAGCTTTGATCCTGTCAAAAAAGGTAGCAGAACCGGCTTGGTTCTGCTCCCTTTTTTGCCCATTTCCCTCACCCAAATTACAGCAATAATCCGCCATCGGCGATAATTGTCTGTCCGACAATATAGCCTGCCAGCGGAGACGCGAGGAACAGGGCCAGTCCCGCCATGTCATCCGGATCGCCGATCCTGCCCACCGGAATGGACCGGATGGTGGCTTCCCGGCGTTTGGGATTGTCGGTCGTGACCTTGGTCATCTTGGTCGCGATCAAACCCGGGGCGATGCCGTTGACGCGGATGCCATCGGCCGCCCAGGCCTTGCCCAAAGTCCGGGTCAAGCCGGCCGCGCCCGCCTTGGAGGCATTATAGCCGGGATTGCCGACGGTGGCGTGAAAGGCAGCCGTCGAACTGATGATGATCAGCGAGCCCTTGGCCTGTTTCAGCAAATCATAAAATTGCCCGGCACAGGTCATCAGGCTGTTGAGATTGACCTGGACCACCTTGGCGAAATTTTCCGGCTCAAATTCTGCGCGTTTGTACATCACCATGCCCTGCGAACAGACGAGTATGTCCAGCTTCTCGAATTTCTGTCGCAGAGCGATGATCGCAGCATCATCGGCAGCATCAAGCTGATGAAAGGTCAGGCCTTCCAGATCGGAACCTTCGTCAGGATCATAGTCCGCCGCACCGGCCCGCGTCCCGGTGACATGCACCTCGGCGCCGCGTGACCGAAAGGCCTGCGCGGTGGCATTGCCGATGCCGCTGGATCCGCCGATGATGCAAACGGTCTTGCCGGTGTAATTGAGGGATGGGTCGATCATTTTATCTATCTCCTGTGCAATTGACTATTGGCCGAGCATTTCCCGATCGTCTAGAGTCTGTTGTTTCCTCTAGCCGGAGCAATGACGTCATGGATATCCCCTTTTCCCTCGAGGGTCGCACTGCGTTGATCGCTGGTGCCTCATCAGGCTTTGGTGCGCGGTTCGCTCGATTATTTGCAACGGCGGGAGCCAATGTTGTGCTGGGGGCCCGGCGAACCGACCGCACCGCCGAACTGGCAAAAGAGATCGGCGGCAATGCCCTGGCGGTGCCGCTGGATGTCACCGACGAAGCGTCGATCATCGCAGCTTATGATGCAGCAGAGGCGGCGTTTGGCACGGTCGATACGATTATTGCCAATGCGGGTGTGGCCGCAACCGGGCGATCAACCGAGGTGTCGGCGGACCGGCTGCAGATCCTGCTCGATACCAATTTCAAGGGCGTCTATCTGGTGGCACGCGAAGGCGCGAAACGCCTGATTGCATCCGGCAGCCGGGAAAAGGAAAACGGACGGATCGTGATCATCGGATCAATCACCTCGCGCCTGACCGGCGAAGGCGACAGTGCCTATGCCGCAAGCAAGGCAGGCGTGACCCATCTCGGCCGCAATCTTGCGCGCGAATGGGTGCGGCAGGGAGTGAACGTCAACACCATCCATCCCGGCTATATCCCGACCGAAATTCAGGGCGACTGGTATCAGACCGCGGGAGGCGAGGCGCAAATTGCCGGATTCCACCGCCGCCGCTTGCAGGATATCGAATCGCTGGATCCGATGATGCTCTATTTTTCTTCCGACGCGTCGCGCATGGTGACAGGGTCGGATATCATCGTAGATGACGGGCAATCGCTCTGATGCGCAGACCGGGCTGAAACCCCGGTCACGCGGATCAATGCGATGGCTTAGGCGGCAACGCTCCCGGGTTGCACCGGTGCCGGCAGTCCGGTTTCTTCCAGACAATTGGCCCGCAGGGTGTCGATATCGGGGCCAAAGTTGAACGGTCCGTCTGTCTCCACGACATTCTGCGCCATTTCCGCGCGCAGGCTTTCTGTTGCTTTGCTATCGACGCTGCCGTCTTTGGCAATGACCACACCATAATCGCGGGCACCTTTTACGGTCACCAGTCCCTGGCGGATTTCCAGAGCGACCAGTTCGGGATCGCGCTCGAGCGGGTTGCCCCAGCCGCCGCCGCCCCAGGTGATGAAATGGAGCAGATCGCCTTCACACACCTCGATGCCATCCTGCTTGTTGCCGACTACCTCTTTCGAGCCATCGGCGCGTTCCAGTATCTTGGTGGCGCGGTCGCCCGGCTGGCCGCCATTGACGCCCCAGGGATAGGTGAACCAGCGGTCGTCGTGAATCGCCACCGTGCCGGGTTCGAGGAAGCAATAGGTCATATGGATGCCGTTGCCGCCGCGGAACAGTCCGGCGCCGCCGCTGTCGGGCTTGGCTTCATAGCGTTCGATCCGCAGCGGAAAATATTTCTCGAGAAACTCGTTCGGGACATTGGTGAAGCCCGGCCACAGGGAATGGCCGTCCGGGCCATCGCCAAAGGGTCGGCCGGGAATTCCGCCAAAGCCGATCTGGAACAGCTGGAACCATTCGCCGGATTTGTCGAAACCGGAATACATCAAATGCGGGCTGGACGAGAATCCGGCGCCGTTCAGGAACTCCGGCTGACGCTGGCCCAGCAGGCCGCCCAAAATGTCGAAAATACGGCCAAGCGCGTGGGTGCGTCCGGCAAGCGCTGCCGGATATTTGGGCTTGAGCAGCGAACCTTCAGGAATACGCACATCAACGAGATCATAGAACCCGTCGTTGAACAGGATCTGCGGGTCGAACACCATGATCATGTAGATGCCGAAAAACATCTTGAACATATTCTCGTTGAGATAGAAGTTGATCGAGCTGGGCGCCTGCGGATCGGTGCCTTCAAAGTCGAGGATGACCTTGCCGCCTTCGCGCCACATCTTGCAGGTGATCTTGTAAGGCCCGTACCCAACGCCATCGTCACAGATAAAGTCGGTAAAGCTCACCGGTTCCTCACCGATACTGGTTTCAATAAGGTGCTTCATCGCGCGATGGTTGCGCGCCAGCAGCAGATCGGTGGCGCTGGCAAATTCATCTTCGCCAAACCGTCCGCACATTTCCTCTACCCGGCGCGCTGCGACACGGCAGGAAGCGATCAAAGCGTTCAGATCGGCGGCGCACCAGTCCGGCTTGCGGCTCTGGTGCAGGATGACCTTGACCATCTCGTCGTTATACACGCCCTTCTGGTAGATTTTGACTGGGGGAATTCTGACGCCCTCTTCAAAGACGCTTTTGCTGTCGATCGGAATGGAACCGGCCACCTTGCCGCCGATGTCGGACTGGTGGCCGAACATGGCGGTCCAGGCGACAAGCCTGCCGCCACGATAGACCGGCAACAATATCAGCCAGTCATTATTGTGGCTGACCGCACCTTCGCAGCTATAGGGATCGCTGAGAAAGATCATGTCCCCTTCCTCGATCGTGCCGGGATAGGCGCGCAGAAAACCGTCTATGAAACTGCCAAACTGGCCTACGATCATTTTCCCACCACGGTCGGCGATCAGGGGAAAGGCGTCGCCCTGTTCTCTTATGCCGGGCGACATGGCGGTGCGAACGAGCGTTGCATCCATCTCGACGCGGGCGTTACGCAAGGCATTTTCCATGATGTCGAGCGTCACCGGATCGACATCGGCCTTGTTGAACGGAGCGCTGTTGGTTTCAATAATCCGTGCGGGCATCTTACGCTCCTTCCACCAGGTTGATGATCAGATTGCCATGTTCGTCGACCAGCGCTTCGCAGCCGCTGTGCACGAGTGTGGTGCTATCCATTTCGGTAACGATGGCAGGCCCCGGAATGCGATTGTCGGCCTTTAACAGGGCGCGGTCATAAATGACGGCGTCCTGCATCCTGCCGTTCATATACAGCTGGTGATCGCGGGTTTTGGCGCTTGATGGATCAGGCCCTCCCTTTTCGATTATCGGCGGCATGATGTCGGCGGTCTTGCCCAGCGCGACGGCGCGGACATTGACGATCTCGTGCGGCGTCTCATCGAGATTGAAGGTGAACAACCGCTCGTGTTCGGCATCAAAACGCGCAATCAGGCTATCAATCGAAAGGCCGTCGGGTTCCACCGACAAGGGGATTTCGAAGGCCTGTCCGGCATATCGGATATCAATCTCGTAGAGCAGCTCGACATCCTCAGGCGCAACATCTTCATCCTGCAATTCCTGTTTCACCTGCGCGCCAAGACTGTCGAGATAGACGGTGAGTTCCCGGTCGCTGGTGTTTTGAACCATCTCGTTGAAACTGCGCTGGGTTTCGACACGTTGCCTCGTGGTCGCATCGCCATACGCGCAGAGCACGCCGGGCGATGGCGGGATGATCACCGGCCAGCTGTTCATCAGCTTGCCCATCGCATTGGCATGCAGCGGCCCTGCACCCCCAAAGCCCATCAGGGCAAATTCGCGCGGGTCATAGCCCTGTTGCACAGAAACCAGACGGAGTGCGCCGAACATATTCTCGTTTACAATGTCAACGATGCCGGCGGCGGCGGCCATCAGGTCAATATCGAGCGCATCCGCGATCGTCTGTACCGCTTTCCGCGCGCCTTCCCGATCGAGACTGAAACTGCCGCCCAGCAGAGACTCGGGCAGATAGCCGAGCACGACATTGGCATCGGTCACCGTCGGCAGTTCCCCGCCCTTGCCATAGGCAACCGGACCGGGCTCCGCTCCCGCACTTTCCGGTCCGACGCGCAGGGCCTTGGTCAATTCCGGAACGAAAGCGATAGAACCGCCGCCTGCGCCGACGGTTTTGACGTCAATCGACGAAGCGCGGACATTGAGATCGCCCACCGATGTTTCCCGCTGGAGCCGCGCTTCGCCATTTTCTATCAGCGCTACATCGGTCGAAGTGCCTCCCATATCGAGGGTCAGAATATTTTTCACAGCGGCACTTTTTGCCACCCAGACCGCGCCGGCCACACCGCCGGCCGGTCCTGACATCAGCAGATTGACCGGAGCCTCCGCGCTTTTCTGGGCAGACATCAAACCGCCATCGGAGCGCAGCAGATTGAGCTTGGCTTTGGTGCCCCAGGCCTTCAGCTCCTTTTCCAGATTGCCGACATAGCGCGCCACGGTCGGGCGCACCGCACTATTGGCAACGGTCGTGAGCGCGCGTTCATATTCCTGCATCTCGGGTAATATGTCCGAGGAAATGGAAATCGGAATATCGGGAAAGACCTCTGCACAAATGGCGGCGACGGCCTTTTCATGCCGGTCATCGACATAGCTGTTCATCAGGCAGATGGTCAGCGCTTCAATCTCTTCTGTCGCCTTCAGCCGCTCCAGCCGGGCGCGCATCTCTGTCGCATCCAGTTCGCGCACGGTTTGTCCTTTGGCATCCATCCGCTCCGGCGCTTCAATTGTCCGTTGCAGTGCTGCCATCGGTTCGGGCTTGGGCCAGATGATCCAGGCTGCGAGGCCACCGGGTACAAGGCTGCGCGCAATCTGCATCAGATGCCGATGGCCCTCGGAAACCACCAAGCCTACTTTTGCGATTTTCTTTTCGAGCACCGCATTGGTTGCGACCGTCGTGCCGTGCAGGAACAGATCGATATCGCCCGGGGCAATATTCCGGCGCTCGCAAAGCGCTCGTGCGCCACTGATTACCGCTTGTGAAGGATCGCTCGGGGTCGATGGAACCTTGTCCCGGAACGTCTTCCCGGTGGCTTCTTCGACCAGCAGAAGATCTGTAAATGTCCCGCCGACGTCGACGCCCAATCGATACCCCATATTTCAATCTCTTCCCTGTTTAACTGTCATTCAGGCTTCGGCTCTTGCGACCAGAGACGGTAGCGGGCGGCCGAGTATGCCTTCGAACCATTGGTTGGTGGATATGGTTTTGCGAAGATCGAGATCATGTTCGACGCCGGAGCGGTCGAGCAGATTCACCAGATCTTCCGTCGCAATATTGCCCGTGGCATTGGGTGCAAACGGGCAGCCGCCCAGTCCGCCGAGGCTGGAATCCAGCGTCTCCACGCCAGCCTGAACGGCGGCCCATGCGTTGGCGATGCCTGTATTGCGGGTGTCGTGAAAATGGGCGCGCATAGAGATATGGTCGGGGAGCAATTCCCTGAGCCGGCCGAACAGGTCGGTCACCTGGGCGGGCACACCGACACCGATTGTATCGGCGAGCGCGATTTCCAGCGGGTCTTCTGCTGCCATTTCCTCGGCAATCCGGAATATTGTCTCCGGCTTGACCGCGCCTTCGAACGGACAGCCAAAGGCCGCCGAGATGGTGACCTGCGCTTTCAACCCCTCCGCCTTGGCAAAGCGGATCATCTCGCGATTCTCTTCAATACCCTGCTTTATGGTCTGCCCCTGATTTTTCTGGCCGAAAGTGTCGCTTGCCACGACCACACAGCCGACTTCGTCAATCCCGCGCTTGTTGCCTTCTCGCGTTGCCAGGCCGCGGAGGACGCCGCGCTTGTTCAGACACAGGCCGATATAGGAAACATCGTCCCGGTCGGGCAGGCCGGCAATCACCGCTTCGGCGTCGGCCATCTGCGGAACGCGTCCCGGATGGACAAAGCTCGCCACTTCAATCCGCCGCACCCCCGCATCCAGCAGGTGATTGATCAGGCCCAGCTTGTCTGCTGTGGAAATAATTTCCGATTCATTCTGCAGGCCGTCGCGCGGGCCGACTTCGAGAATATTAATAAAGGCCGGAGTTTTTTGTGCCATAAAATTTGTATACAATTATGATCCTCCTTTGTATAGAAGAAAGGATGATGCGGGAGTATTTTTCATGACGCAAGGGGCATTGACAGGGTTGCGGCTGATCGAGATGGGCCAGCTGATCGCGGGCCCGTTCTGTGGCCAGCTGATGGGCGATCATGGTGCCGAAGTGATCAAGATCGAACCCCCCAAAGTCGGCGATGCGATGCGCAGCTGGGGTCAGGGCATCCCTCTCTGGTTTTCCGTTGTCGGCCGCAACAAAAAGTCCATCACGCTCAATTTGCGCGAAAAAGAAGGTCAGGAAATTGTCAAGCGGCTGGTTGAAAAGTCGGACTTCCTGCTCGAGAATTTCCGTGCCGGGACACTGGAAAAATGGGGTCTGGATTACGAAACACTCAGTGCCATCAACAAGGGCCTGATCATGATTCGCGTGTCCGGCTATGGCCAGACCGGCCCCTATTCACATCGTGCAGGCTATGGCGGAATCGGTGAAGCGATGGGCGGCATGCGCTATATCATGGGCGAGCCCGACCGACCACCGAGCCGTGCAGGGCTTTCGATCGGCGATTCGCTGGCCGCGACCTATGCCTGTCTTGGCGCGCTAATGGCGCTGGAACATCGCCACAAGACCGGCGAGGGGCAGGTCGTCGATTCCGCAATCTATGAGGCGGTGCTGGCCAATATGGAATCGACCGTCGCGGAATATACGGTTGCAGGGCACATCAGGGAACGGACCGGTTCGATCCTGCCCAAAATCGCTCCGTCCAATGTCTATCCAACCAGCGATGGCAGCATATTGATCGGCGGCAATCAGGACAGTGTCTGGAAGCGGATGGCGGCGATGATGGGACGGCCGGAGCTTGGTGAGGACCCGCGCTATGCGACCCATATCGCCCGCGGCGAAAACCAGGCAGAACTGGATGCGCTGATTATGGAATGGACCAGAACCATAAAGAGCAAGGAACTGCTCGACATGTGCGAGGAGCATGGCGTGCCAGCGGGCAATATCTATCGCGCGCCTGAAATGCTCGAGGATCCCCATTTCAAGGCGCGCGAAGCTCTGGTGGAAATTGACCATCCCCAGCACAAGCATTTCGTCATGCAGAATGTCGCACCGAAACTGTCAAAAACCCCCGGCCATATCAACAGCGTTGGCCCGGATCTGGGGGCGCATAATGACGCAATTTATGGCGAATTGCTAGGCATGAACAGTAAGAAAATGAGCGACCTGCGGGATCGCGGCATCATCTGAAGATCAATCTTTGACCGTGCTCCTCGTGGCAACCTTGAAAGTATGGAACGCGCGACGGATATGGCTGGTCATGACTGCACCCGCCCAATTTTGATCCTTTGCGGCGAAGGCGGCGATCAGTTCTTCATGATCTGCACCCGATTGCATCAGATCGTCCTGTGAATATTGATGGGCGGTCCGGCGGACTACAGGCTGTTCAACCAGTGCCGGAAGCAGTTTGCTCAGCCTTGGCGATTGCGCGCATGCGAGGATCAAGTCGTGGAATTGCCGGTTGGCGGTCAAGAAAGTTGCAATATCGGGCGTCTTCCGATTCACCGCTTTTGTCAGCATTTCATTGATTTCACGCAACCGGTTCAGGCCGTCTGCATCCATGCGTTGTGCGGCCCGTTCGGCGGCGTGGGATTCGAGCATTGCCCGCAGCGTGAACATTTCGTCTATTTCATCATCCGACCAATCGGCGACCGAAAGCCGTTTTGAGGCGCTGCGCACCAGCAGCATTTCATTTTCCAGCCGCTGGACCGCGTCGCGCACCGGTGTTCGCGATACGCCGGAAATTTCCGCCAATTGTTCTTCGGTCAATTGCATACCGGGATGCGCATCTCCGGACAGTATGAAGCTGCGGATTTTTCTATAGGCAGTATCGGACGCTCGGCTCATCATCAGGCTATTGGCGCAATAACGGGTGATGGGCAAGTCCTGACCATATTGCCAGTTTCCGCTTGACGGACTGCAATTGTATACAATAGTATGATGTCAGGGAGTTTTCACCACCATGGCCGAGCGGGGTTTGCTATGAAACGGATAACAGTCATCGTTCCAATCCCGATGGCGGCGTCATCCATCTCTACAACACCAATTTCTGGCGGGTCCGGGACGGCAAATTTCAGGAAGTCTATGTCAATATGAGTGGAGCCAATGTGCTCGTCCAAATACTGTTTGATGGGTCAAAAAAGGCCCGCAAACCATTCTATTCAGGGAGGAAAAAAATGCGTCGCATCAGAACAGCTCTTTCACTTTCAGCCGGTTTCGCCGCGCTGGTCGGTTTCAACCCGGCTTTTGCCCAGGTCGGTGGCGAACAATCGGCGGGTGAAACCCGGGACAGCAATGTCATCATCGTGACCGCACGGCGTCAGGACGAATTGCTCGCTGAAGTTCCTGCATCGGTCACGGTGTTTACCGAAGATATGCTGAATCGTACCGGTGTCCAGCAGGCTGATGAATTTGTCCAGCTGACCGCTGGTGTGACAATTGTCAGTGGGACTGCAGAGGCGGGCGACACCCAGATCAACATCCGCGGGATCAATGGTGCGCGCGATGCCGAAAGTTCGGTTGCACTCGTGGTCGATGGGATTCTCAAAACAAACACAGCTCAGCTCAATCAGGACCAGGGCACGCTGCGCCAGATCGAAATCCTGAAAGGCCCGCAAGGCGCGCTTTACGGCCGCAACGCTGCGGCGGGGGCGATTGTCATCCAGACAC
Organism: uncultured Parasphingorhabdus sp.; assembly: GCA_965534715.1. GTDB lineage: Bacteria > Pseudomonadota > Alphaproteobacteria > Sphingomonadales > Sphingomonadaceae > Parasphingorhabdus. Next base: position 48,689 of record CBETBW010000008.1, on the reverse strand, counting down.
TCAAACCAAGTGATATCATGGAAGGCGGCATCAAGGTCAGCGCTGCGGAAGACAAGACTTACAAGGCGTCCGGCTATATTTCCGTACCCGTCGGCGACAGCGCCGGCCTGGTGCTTGCCGGGTCCTACAACACCACCGACGGTTTTTACCGCAACAGCTTCCTCGGGAATCGCAAGGTGGTTGACGATCAGGAAGTCTGGTCGGTCGATGGCCGCTTCGTCGCCCAACTGGGGGACTCCACAGAAATCGATGCAAAGGCGCGCTATGCCGATCTTTCGGGCGCCTCGATCAATTTTAACACGTCTTTCCATCTGCCCAATTTTGCGGCGGCTAATCCCGCTTTTTTTGAAGATGTGAACGCCCATCCGTTTAACTATTATTCGAATATCCGTCCGACTAACGACCAGACCACGTTCGAAGCATCGGTCAAACTGACCCATGAGTTTGAATCAGCGACGCTCACTGCCTGGGCGCTATATAGTGATGTTGACCAGGCGCTGACGGCCGACGGTACGTCGGCCGATTTCGCGCGTTACACTTTTCCTGGCGCGACGCCTGCATCGGTGGCGGTATCCAACAGCTGTTTCGCGACCACCGCGCAATTAACCGGCTTTCCGCTGAATCAGCCTGCTTTTATCGGCAACAACCCGATCCCGTTCATTTTTGATCCGGCCAATGGTTCGACCTTCGGGGCCTTTGGTCCGACCACCTGCGACGGCACCCAGTATCAGATTCGCGAACAGACCGATATCAGTGGCGAGATCCGGCTTGCTTCCAATGGAGACGGCCCGCTGGCATGGCAGGTCGGTGCCTATTTCCTCAACATCGACCGGGATGTGGGAGTGAGTCTCGGTGCCGATCTCGGACAGGGTGTCACCTCGCAATTGTTCAACGACGCCAATAGCAGCAACCCGACTTCGCAGCTTTTTGCCGATAATTTCAACACCAATGTCTATGCAGCCTTTGCTTCCATCGATTATGAAATCACCGACAATTTCGATGTCGGTCTGGCGCTGCGTTACGATATCGAAGAACGCGAGGTGTCCAGCCTGGTGCCTCTGGCAACAGATCCGATCACCGGCACTCCGATCAATCCGGGACAGGCTTTCGGAGCGATCCCCGACCAGCAGAAAACGTTCAAGCAACTCCAGCCGAAACTGTCCCTGCGCTACGGTCTGACCGATAATCTGAATTTCTATGCCAACTGGGGTATCGGTTTCAAATCGGGCGGTTTCAACAATCAGGGATCAGCCGCCATTGTCGACCAGAATTTCAACCAGTTCATTGGCACCAATGTTCTGGTCAACGACATTTTCCGCAAGGAAACATCGAGCGCGTTCGAAGCCGGGTTCAAGGGGTCTGCGGCGGGTGGCGCGATCACCTTCGATCTGGCGGGCTATTATACCAAAGTGGACGACATGCAGCTCTTCGAATTTTATGTCGGGGCATTCGGTCTGCTGCGGGTGGTTTCCAATATCGACAAGGTCGATATCTACGGTCTGGAATTCAATGCCAATGCAGAGATTGTCGAAGGCTGGAATATCTTCGGATCCATCAATGTCACCGAAAGCGAGATCAAGGCCAATGCGTCCCGTCCGTACACGGTCGGGAACAAATCGCCCCACACCGCCGACTATACGATCAACGTCGGATCACAGGTGGTCGCGCCAATCGCGACAAGCTTTGATCTGGTGATGCGCGCCGACTATCGCCTGACCGGCCCGACCTGGTTCCACAGCGTTCAGGATGACATCGGCCCGACATTGTTCAGCGGCCTGCTGCCCGGTTCGGCCCTGATGCTGCCCGCGTTTGTCGGCGACGCGGATATGTCGGTTACCCAGCGCAAGGCCTTTGGCGTCCTCGATCTGCGCATCGGTCTGGAAGGGGAAAACTGGAACATCACCGCCTTCGCCGACAATCTGCTCGACGAGCGCTATCTCAACGAGGTGATCACGGCGATTGAATTTGGCGGTTCCTTTATCTCGCCCGGCAACTTGCGGCGCTTCGGGGTCGAAGTCGGATATAAATTCTGATGATTGCGCCGTCCTGCGGCGGCGTATATCGTTGCCATCATGACGGATGATGCACGGAAGAATTACGGCGGGATCTTTGATGGCGGCCTTGGCTTCGGTAGCAAACCGGCCTTGATCCTGATCGATTTTGTCGAAGCCTATTTCGATGAAAGCTGCGATCTATATGCCGGCGTCGAGAAAGTGCTGGCGAATGCCATCGCGCTGCGTGATGCCGCGCGGCGAGCCGGGATTTTGATTATCTACACCAATGTTGCCTATGCGCCATCGCTGATCGACGGGGGCAGGTTTGCGCAAAAACTGGCGCCGCTGGCCAATTTCGTCGCCGGCCATCCGATGGGCGCGTGGCCGGAGGGACTGGCACCGGCGGAGAACGAGCTGGTGATCTCCAAACAATATCCCAGCGCCTTTTTCGGCACTTCGCTGGCATCGACCCTGACGGCAAATGGCAATGACAGTTTGATCATCACCGGCCTGACGACCAGCGGTTGCGTTCGTGCCACTTGTGTGGACTGCTGTTCCCATGGTTTCATTCCGATTGTTGCACGGCAGTCTGTCGGCGATCGTCACGACGGTCCGCATGAGGCCAATCTTTTCGATATGCAGGCCAAATATGGTGACGTTGTTCCCGACGCCGAGATAGCGGAATATCTGCGTATCTTCGAGAGCAATGTCTAGGCGCTGAAGGGCTCGTTTCCGAGAGCGAGATGCAGGTTGATGCGATTTTCTATGCGCGCGCGTCTGGCCTCGATCGCCCGGGTCTCTGCTGCAATCGCGGTGGTCTGCGAATTGATCAGGTCGAATATTGTCGAACGTCCGTTTATATAACGGCTGCGGGTTAGAGTTACCGCCGCTCGAGCTTCTTCGGCAGCGGTCGCTGTGGCACCAACTTGTCGGGCGAGTGTGGCTTCAGCGTCGAGCCGGTCTTCGACCTCGCGAAAGGCGGTCAATGTTGCCTGGGCATAATCCAGCAGGGCAGACCGCGCCTGCTCCCCCTGCCGGTCTGCTTCGGCGAGCAAGGCTCCGCCCCGAAACAACGGCTGCAGCAAGCCGCCGGTGATCGCGTTGATATAAGTGCCCGGGTCAAAAATATCGCCAAAACTGCCCGACCTTACATTGGCATCGAACTGCAAGTTCAACTGCGGAAACATCGCATGGCGCGCTTCCGTTGCCCGCAATCCGGCCGCTTCCACCCGCATTTCGGCGGCAATCAGGTCGGGCCGGCCGGCGAGTACCGACACCGGCGCGGTGACGGACGGGAGCGCAGCTGGCGAGACGAGGTCGGATGCTCCACGAGCTTCGCCTGCGGGGTAGCGGCCGGTCAGCACCTCCAGTGCGCGAGCGCTATTGGCAGACGCGCGGATTGCGGCTTCGAGCCGGTCTTCGCTGTTCGACAGCGCGACCTGTGCCAGCCGCACGTCCAGTCGGGATGCAAGGCCGGCGCGGAAACGGGCGTTCGTGATGCGCAACGTATCCCGGCGCCGGTCCAGATCGCGGTTCGCCAGATCGAAGGTGAGCGCGGCAGCACTGCGATCATACCAGGCTTGCACAAGCGCAGCGGCGAGCGCCTGCCGGGCTGCCGCAAAGTCAGCCTCTGCCGCCCGGGCATCGGCATTGCCAGCGCGGGCAAGCGCCAGATTGCGACCCCAGATATCGGCTTCCCAACTCGCAGCCAGAGCACCATCATAGACCGTCGCGGCATTTTCCGCATCGGTGGCCGAAGCCGACAGATCGACCCGCGGAAAAAGACCGGCCCGCGACACCCGCATCGCGGCACGCGCTGCCCGCAATTGCGCCAGTACCGATTGCAGATTGCGATTGTTGGCGAAGGCCTCCCGAACCGTCTGTTCGAGTGTTTCGTCAGCGAACGTGCGGATCCAGCCATGGGGATACACGGGAGTTGCACCGGTATCGTCAACGCCCGCCGCAGTAATATCCGGGCGCGATGACCATTGATCGGGGGCATCGGGCACGACAGTCCGATCCAGTTCCGGTCCACCGCGAATGGCACAGGCCGACAACAGCAGCAGCATGGAAAATGATGCAAAAGACCGGTTCACGCGATCTTATCCTGCAGATTTTCTGGAGGTGGCGGCGGCGTTTTCTTTATCCTTGTCATCCCAGGTCACCTGCTGGCCATCGCGGAGCCGTTCGCCACCGCGCACGACGATAAGATCGCCATCTGCAATCTTTCCGGAAATCGCTACCCGGTCACCATTGGGTTCGCCGACCTGCACGTCGACCCGTTTGGCGGTCTTGTTCTTGCGATTGACAACATAGACAAATATTCCGCTGTCACGCAGCACCAGCGCATCACGCGGCGCGGTGAGCACTTCGCGTTCGACCCCCGTCGGTACGGTGATCGAGATCGCACTGCCCATTTTCATATTGTGGGTGCCCATCGGCGCGCGCACTTCCAGTGTCCGGCTGACCTCGTCACCGGTTTCGATGACCGAGCGTATGCGCGAAGTCCGGGTTTCCGCATTGGCGAGAATCGTAATTTCCTGACCTTCGGCCAGCGAACCGGCGGAGGCGATCGGAATGCGCACTCTGGCCTCCGACCCGGTCCGGCCGATGATACGAGCAATTTCGCGACCCGGCGTCGCATATTCACCCACTTCGATCTTGCGCTCGACAAGCTGTCCGTCGAAGGGACTGAGAATCCGCGTGCGTGAAAGATCGAAATTGGCCGTCTCGAGGGCAACCCTTGCCGCCGCCAATCGGGCACGAGTCTGGTCGCGGGCAGAAAGCGCTTCGTCCAGTGACGCTTCGGATTCCGCCTCTTCCTTGAGCAATTGCTGCAGTCTTGCCACCAATCGGTCCTGATATTTCAAATCGGCCTGCAGGCGCCGGACTTCAGCCGCCGCCTGATTGCGAGCGAGCCGCGCGCTGCGGTTGTCGATCACCGCAATGACCGTGCCCCTGCGCACGCGGGCGCCAATGTTGAGAGTCGATTGAATGCGCCCGGCCACTTCTGATGCGACGATCGAATCGCGGTCAGCCACAATATCTCCCGGCGCGGTGAAATTTGGAGTCAGAGCAGTCTTCTCCACTCTGGCCAAAGTCACAATAGCAGGCGGTGGTCCTCCCTGACCCGGACCTCCCGGCTGTCCGTCAGCGGGGTCTGGAGAAACAAACAGAAAATAGGCCAGTGCGGCGAGCAGCAACACGCCGCCGATCACAATCCAGCGGGCATTTTCTTTGACAAACTCTGGCAGGGCAAGATTCATTCGGCAGGCTCCAGAACAGGTCCACCGGCAATATCCGGTTGCCGCCCGCGCTTGTCCGGACGGGCTTCCTTCGCTCCGCCCAGCTGGATCAGCGCGGGGAGCAGGACCAATGTGAATATGGTTGAGACAAGCACCCCGCCGACAATGATAACGGCGAGACCGCGGTAGATGGCGCTGCCCGGACCGGGAACCAGCGCCAGCGGCAACATACCCATGACGGACGTGCCGGTGGTCATCAGGATTGGCCGCAGACGAAGCCTGAGCGCCGCATGGGCCGCTTCCGAACGGGTCATGCCCTCTGCCTCGCTGTCGCGAGCTTGGGCCATGAGCAGAATCGCGTTGTTGACTACTATTCCGAGCAGGATAACGAAACCGATCATACCCAGAAGATCGAGCGGCGTGGGTTTGAACAGGTTCAGGATCTGGATGCCAATCACCCCGCCGACGGTGGCCAGCGGCAGAGCAATGATGACCAGTGCAGAATCCCGGGCGGACCGGAACACCGAGGCCATGATGACGAACAACAGTGCCGCCGCCAAAACGAAATTGCTGCTGAGCGACGATATCGCCTTTAGCAATGCATCGGCATCGCCGCCGTAACGCAGGGTGCCGCCAGCAGGCAGGGCATTCCGGATTGGCCCTTCGGCTGAAGCTTCAATCTTCTCGAGCGCAACGCCGAGGGCTACGCCCGGCGGTGGCGTGACATTGATCGTCAGGGTTTTGCGGCCATCGACATGGGCGATTTGTGTCGGACCGACGCCGCGCAACAGGGTTGCGACTTCACCAAGCGGCACGGCTCCGCCGTTCGGGGTCACGATGGGAGCGCTTTCAATCGCTTCCGGATCGACTGCTTCCAGACCGCGCATGATCACCCGCATCCGCTCGCCGTCCGATACATATTCCCCCAGATAGAGCCCGTCGCCCATCGCGCGCACCGCGCGTCCGACTTGCTCGCGAGTCATGCCCAGTTCGGCAATCCGCCGGTCATTCGGGGTGAGACGCAATTCGGGAACGACGACATTGGGATCGGGATTGGGCCGCACCATCGCACCGGGAATGGCAGCGTTGATCGAATCCGTCGCTACCAGTGCTGCCTGTCTCAATGCTTCGTCGTCTTCCGCCTGAAGATAAAGTTCGATATTCCCATTGCCACCAAAATTTCCGAACAGACTACCCTGCTGGGCGAAGGCCTGGACATCAGGGAAACCGGCGAGAATTTCATTGTTCACGATTTCGGTCATCTCTTCGATCCGGGACTGGTCCTTGATCCGGATACCTGTGTTCAGGCCCCAGGGATTGACGAACAGATAGTAGTTCAGCAATTCGGGCTGCTTCTCGCCTTTGAGATAGGGATCCAGTCGCAGGACAACCTCTTCTGCTATTTCCGAGCGCGCCGCCTCCAGCGTCTGGCCCGAGGGAAGGCCGACCCAGGCGTCGACGGCATCACGTTTCACGTCGGGCAGATAGTCGGTCTGAGGCCAGAGAAAATAGGAGATCACGATGGGTGCAAGGATCAGCGACGGAATCCATATTTTGCGTTTGCGGTCGGTATCGATCAGGCTGAAAAGCCTGTCAGCATAGCCGTCCCAGCGCCGTTCATTGTCATCCATCTCAAGATCACCAGCGAAATGGCGGGCTGCCGCGGGCAAAACGGTTACGGCCACAATCAGACTGGCGATAACCGAAATGGCAATCGTCAGGGCCAGATCGGCGAACAATTGTCCTTCGACATCTTCGATGAACATGATCGGGATGAAGATTGCCACGGTCGTGGCGGTTGATGCGAACAAGGCTGGCCAGACTTGAGAGACGGCTTCCAGCGCTGCCGGTCCGGGCGGTGTTCCGCGTTTTCTGATGCGAACAAAATTTTCCATCACCACGATGGCGGCGTCGAGCACCATGCCTGTCGCAAAAGCCAGGCCTGCGAGGGAGATGACGTTGATCGATCGCCCGGCCATCCCCAGAACGGCGAGCGTGGCGAGCAGGCAGATCGGCACCGTGGCGGCGATAATGACCGTTGCTCTGGCCCGCCGGACGAATATCCACAGCAGGCCGACGGCCAACAAGGTGCCGAGAAGCAGATTACCGCCCAGGAAGGACAGCGCCCGCTTGATGAAAACCGACGGGTCGAAGCTTTTTTCGATCCTTGCGCCGATGCTCTTTAGCTCGTTCTGGTTGAATGTCTCGACTTCGGTGAGCACCGCGTCGATCGCGTCCAGCGTGTTGCTGCCCGGCTCACGGAGAACCCGCATGCCGATTGCCGGATTTCCATTCTGATAGGTTGCCCCGAAGGCCTTGTCCGGGCCGACATTGATATCGGCAACATCGCGCATGCGGATGACCGTCGTTCCGCGTTGTGCGACGGTCAGGTTTCCGATCTGCTCGGCGGTGAAATTGCCTTGGAAACGCAAGGCGTAGCCACGGCGGCCAACATCGACGGTTCCGCCGCCGACATCCTGAAAGCGGCCAACCGCGCGGGACAATTCTTCAATCGAGAGATTAAGCTGGGCGAGCCGCCAGGGATCAAAGCGGATGCGCAATATCCGTTCACCGGTCGGCGCATCCAGATCCACGCCTTGCACGCCATCTATGGTTTCCAGTTTGGGGATGATCGTGTCGCGGGCAAATCTGGCAAGCGCTTCGCTGTCCATATTGCTGTCCGGAAGAGCCTGCAGGAAAAGATAGATCAGCGATTCCCCCTGCTGACCATTGCCCCCGCCGACGATCGGCCGGTCCGCATCAAGCGGCCAGTTGCGCACTTGCTGCGCTCGGCTCGATACTTCGGCAAAGGCCTTGTCCATATTCGTTCCGAGCGCAAATTCGAGATTGAACCAGACATTGCCATTGTTGGACCAGCTGTTGATTGTTTCCAGCCCGGGAATTCCGCGCAGCTGTTCTTCGATGGGAATCGTGATTTCCGATTCCATTTCCTTGGGGCTGGCCGCGCGCCAGTTGGCCTGCATCGAAAGCTGTGGCCGTTCGATATTGGGGAAGAGCTGGATCGGTGTGGTAAAGGCCGAAACGATCCCGATCAAAGCAATCAGGGCCAATCCGGCGGCGATAGCAGCGGGATAGCGCAGCGCAATATTGGTGAGCGTCATCGCCAGAATCCCGCGGTCAATATCCCGAAAATATATTTCTGTTTGCCGTCCCTCATGCAGGCATCCCTCCGTCCCAAGACCGGTAAATCCGCTGTGAGGGGCGGCTTAAGGTAACAAAAGTAACTTGATGAGCCACTTTCGACCAAATTGGACCGCCTTTCGATGAACGTCGATGGTGCGAAACCCATCGCGCACTTGAGCCGGCGCCTGTATCGCGCCGTGCAGGACTATGTCGTTGGTTGCGGAAAATAGCCGGTTGCACGAGTTGATAGCGCTCCGATTTTGTCACAATGGAACAGTGCTATTGATTGCCGTCAACCGACAAACCTAGATTCGCGACGGTTCGCTTTCCAAAGCTCGATGGGCTGCATCATCGGCGAACAATTTCTCATAAACCTCCATTGTCTGCTCCGCGATTTCTTCCCATTGCGGAAATCGATCGGAGTTTACGCGGAATACGTACGGATTGGCGTGGGCCCGGTGGAGTGCGCTGACCATGCTCCGTATATCCTCCGGATCAAAATAATGCTTGGCATTGAGCCGCAAATCCCGGTTTTCCGGGAGATCGCTCAACAGCACAGGACAGCCAAAGCTTATCGCTTCGAGCAGAGTATGGGAATGTCCTTCACGGATGGACGGGTGCACGAAAAATCGCGCACCGCGATAGAGCGGGGCCAAGTGCGATTGCGGCAGACTGTCAAGTGTCACTATTCGGTTGTCGCCCAAGGCCTCTATTTGTTTGCGACCCGCACTTTTGTCCCATTCGCCGACAATCACCAGCTGCATTTGAGGATAGCTTCTAACAAACACGCGAAAGGCAGCAATCAGGCCGTGGATATTTTGCTGTTGAGATATCTCGCCGGCGATCAGAATATAGTCCCCGCGGACCGGCGGGCTCAAGCGATCCGGGTGATTCTCTGCTCGGTCGAGTGCGTTGCCGATCACATGGATATTGTGCCCAATCCCGGAAGCGCGCAATGTTTTTGCCAAAGCAGGCGTGACGGTGATGATACTATCTGCCCATCGCAATTGATATTTGGCGCAACGCATGGCCCAATTCCCGGCTCTGCTCCGTGGGGGTCGGTGACAATCAGCGCCCAGGCGCACGACGATTTTGCAACCGGTCAACTTATAGGCCCAAAGCCAGAATGCCGGGCCCAGTCCCGCAAGTTGGACAATATCCGGACGCATCCGAAACGCTTTGAACAGCGTCAAGATCGAGTAGAGCGGTTCAGCGTTTTTAAGGAAGCCGGGTACCGGAGCAAACCACAAGGAAACGCCTCGATACTGGCCGGCTTGCATATTTGGTTTCCAGCCAGCGACGCACATCTTCCAACCGCGTTTGACGATGAGAGGGAACAAGCGTTCCGCCATTTTTTCCACGCCGCCCATCACATCCGGGATGCCGCGGGCGCCGACGAAAAATATCGATTTCATTGTCCGTCCCTCTTGCTGGTCCCGTAATTCGAGGCCATTTCGGGCAAAGCTGGTTAACAAACACAACTGCGATCCTGCCAGTTGGCCGGTTAAGACAAATAATCGCCTCGAACGTCGGTAAATTGATGCTTTGTGATCGATCAAGATTTTTGCGGGAAGCATTTGGCGGGATATATAGCAACTGCGTTCGATGAATCTTGCTACCGTAGCGGCCCGCACGATTGACGACTAAAATTCAGATTTAGCGACGGGCTGTCTGCATGCGTGCTGCCTTAAGGTCGCAGCCGGTTGAAGTGGGTTTGCAAGAGGCGGCGCTGACGTTCGATCGTCAGATAAGCGGGTGAGATGAGCACCTGCACACCCAAGCCGTCGATAACAGCGAGAAGCGCGTCCGCCTCGTTCACAGGGTCGAGGTCGCTGCGAATGCTGCCATTTGAAATCAGGTCCCGGAAAGTCTCGCTCCAATTCGCGCGGATCGATTCATAAAAGCGATGATTGTGGTCGAACTGCTGGTGCTGGACAAAAGAGGCAATGGTGAAGGCGAACCAGACCTTCCACCATAATATCTGAGGTTCAGAATTGGGCAGCAGCTCGCATATATAGTCAACATACTGGTCCAGACCTGTTTCGCTCAGGTGGAAATGGCTTCTTTGCTCCTCGATCACAGCCATCAGTTCCGCGAGGACGACATCCAGCATTTCCTCCTTGTCGCGGAAATAGTGGGTCAGCACGCCGGTGGAGCAGCCAAGCTCATGAGAAATGGCGCGCATCGACGTTTTGTCCAGACCGTCGCGCGCGATTACGCGCAGGGTAGCGGCAATCACGTCCGACCGCCTGTCCTGCCCAATATCCGTCTTGCTACGGGTTACCGCCACCAAATTTGTCCTCTCGCTCAATGCAATCCGGGCCGGCGATTTTCCGATAATAGCCGATGCGTGGATTGCCATACCCTAGGCAATCTCGCGGGCGACGGGCAAGCTATTAATGCCGATATACTCGAAACATACGAAGCGCCCGTTCAGATCAATCAAAGGCATATTATGGCCCGTCGGTAATTCGTTATTCACGCTGGCGTCAATCGGACGGCCTCCCAAACCGCTATGATAGGCGAAACAGCTTTGACATAACAACTGTTATGATGTAAACATTGCGAGACTTTCGGTTTCAGATATGAGGACATGATTATGCGGGTTCTATTTTTGGGTGCAGGCGAAATGGGAGCGGCGGCGGCTGTTGCGTCAATGAACATGACAGGCTTATCAGCCGTGACGATCGCGGACCGCGACGAGCCTCGCGCCGCAGCGCTAGCGAAAAGACTGTCTGAGGCCAACGTCGCCGGTGTGCCGATCAACGCGCGTTCGGTCGACGCCAGCAAGTCCGATAGCCTGCGCGCCGCCATGGCCGAGGTAGATGTTGTGATGAACGCAGTAGGACCCTTCTACCACTTCGGCGATAGAGTTCTCCGCGCCGCCATTGACACAAAGACTCACTATGTCGACATCTGCGATGACTGGGAGCCGACCCTGGCGATGCTTGAGCTGGACGTCGCCGCGCGCGAGGCCGGTGTAGTCGCCCTTATCGGCATGGGTGCAAGCCCCGGCGCCTCGAACCTTCTGGCGATGCTGGCGGTCGAGGGACTGGACGAGGTCGAAAACCTGTACACCTGCTGGGGTGTCGAATTGAATGATGACGACCAGCATCATCCCGTTTCCGCCGCGACCGTTCACTGGATCCATCAACTGGCTGGCGATATCCGCATAGCCAGTGGCGGTGTGTTGATTGACACCGCCCCGCTTGAAGACATTCGCCTGGATTATCCCGAATTAGGCGCCGGCAGCGTCTATACGGTGGGTCATCCCGAGCCTGTCACCCTGATCAACACCGTCAAGGCCAAGGGTCGGATCCTGAACGCTATGGTTATGCCGACCACGGTGATTGCAGCAATAACCACTGTGCGCGAGGACATCCTGGCGGGTCAGCTGACTGTTGAGGATGGAGCGCGAGCCCTGTTCGCGGCCGACGAGGCACGCCAGGCCCGCATCGCGGAAGCTCTGCCACCGTTGCGCGAACCCGGGCCTCTGCCGCACTTCTTTGCTCTGGCGACCGGCCGCCGCAATGGAATGTCGGTAGTTTCCGCTTGCCGCCCGGTGTCCATGCCCGGAGGTATGGCCAAAGCCACGGGTATTCCAATGAGCATCGGCCTGCGCTTCATCCTTGAGCAGAAGGGCCGCCCTGGCGTTCACGCGCCCGAGCAGGCGGTAGACCCACGCTGGTTCTTCGATGCCTTGGCCCCGAACTGCGATCCTCCTGTCGCCGATGGCACAGAGATGGTGCTCCGAACCGAAACCGTCAGCGCCTGATCAGCTGACCGATCGCTCAACGGCGCGCGCGTTTCGCGCTATACATATCCTGAAAGGGGTGTTGGGTGACCTCATGTGGCCCAATGCGCACAGTCGCTTGAGCCGTCGGTGCACAATTTACTCGCGCTCGAACGGCAACAAGTGGGTGGCAGGCGGAACGTCTGGTTTTGGGTTCCGAGGGCACAGATTTACTCCGCTTTATGTGAACGATACTCGGCTATCGGTCTATTGTGCCAGTGAGCGTTATGCAGTTTAACGCTAAACCAGCCCTTGCCGGACGAGGCTTTTTGCTGTCGCTACAATCGCTTCGTCATTTGATCGAGGTGTCCAGCCAAGCTCGCGCATGGCTTTTTCCGCAGAGACTGGACGTTCCTTATCAAGCTCAAACAGTCGCCCGCGAATGACCGGATCGAAGACAGAAGACAAGCGCACCAGCCAGTTCGGCAATTGGCGCTTCGGCACATTCCCAGCCACTTCGGGCACGCGTTCTCGCAACACGCGCGCTACATCAGCCATCCAGTAGAAGGGACCCGCACCGATAAAACGCTGTCCCTTTGCTTCGGGCGTCCGGAGCGCACGGATGTGCAGGTCGGCAATATCGCGCACATCGACGAGCGGCCAGCCAAAACGCGGGACACCTGGCATCGAGCCGTCGATCAGCTTTTTGACGATGTCGATTGAAGCCGAAAAGTTTTTGCCCAGCACCGGGCCAATGACCGCGCCGGGACAGATTGTGACCAGTTCCAATACGCCACCTTCGCGTGTGTGCCAGTCCCATGCGGCGCGCTCGGCGATCATCTTCGAGCGCTCATAGGCCGAACTGTCACTTCGGTCGGCGGGATCCGACCAGTCGGCTTCGGTCCATGGCTGCGACCGGCTGCCATGGCCATATGCGACCGCAGCCGTCGATGACGTCATCACGACACGTCTGACCCCGGCATCGCGCGCCGCCGTCAGCACTCTGAGGGTGCCTTCGCGCGCAGGACGAACCAATTCATCGTCATCTTTTGGATTGTTCGACGGCAAAGGCGAGGCGATATGGAGCACACCGTTGCAGCCCTCGCAAGCCGCAGCCCAGCCGCTATCGAAATTAAGATCAGCGGCGACCACTTCCAGCTGCTCCACAGACGCAAGCTGGCTGATGATGGCGCGAACGTCTTCCTCCCCCGCCAGATTGCGAATGGTTGTGCGCACTTTGGCACCTTCATTCAAAAGCTGCGCGATACAGAAGCTCGCGACATAGCCAGAACCGCCGGTGACCAGCACATATTCGTTATCCGCCATCGAATCTCTCCTTGCATAAAGTTCAGGAATAGACATAATAACGTCATATGTCCATTGTGTTAGACTCCAGCATTAATCGTATCCTTTCCGCTGCACTATTGCTGTTTGGGCGTCACGGTTTCCAGCGCACCAGCATGGCTGATATCGCGCGCGAAGCAGGGATTGCACGCGCTACACTCTATCTGCGTTTCGCTGACAAGCGTGCCCTATTCGAGGCGCTGGCAGCTTCGCTGGTTGATCGGGCGCTCGCTGAAGCGGAAGCTGCGTGGGACGCTGACCTTGATCTGGCACAAGGTATTGAAGCCGTCGTCCTTGCCAAGGAAATGGATTTTTTCCAGCTTATCAATACCACCCCGCACGGCGCCGAACTGCTGGCGGTCGATGCGGATCTCACCGCGCGTCATGTTGCGCGCCTCGATGAAGGATACACTCACTTGCTGACGCGTTACGGACAGGATGCAGAGCGGCGCGGTGCCGATCTGGATGCTTTTGGTGGACCTGTCGGGTTTGCACAGTTTTTGGCCACAGCGGGCGCCGGACTCAAGCATGAAATACGCATCGAAGACGCTTACCGCGATGCGGTCCACCGACTCTCCCGTGTTACCGCACGCGCTGCAATTTGGAAGAAGGAGACCGAAGGATGATTCTCGTCGAAGGCTGGGTACGGCTTGGTTCGGCCGCCGAAATTGAGCGACTACGTGCGGCTGCGATCAAAATGATGGATGCCACCAAAATGGCCGAAACCGGCTGCCTCGAATATGCTTATGCAATCGATCTGGCCGAGCACAACCTCTTGCGTGTCATTGAACGCTGGACTGACGAGGCCGCGCTTACAGCCCATTTCGCAACGCCGCATATGGCAGAGTTCGGTCAGGCCATGGCTGACGCCAATATCAAGGCAATGCTCGTCAAAGCCTATGCTGGCGAGGAAGTCCGGACTCTGATGGAGCGGTGAAAACAGCAATTGGGCCCGCCCTTGGCTCCTGAAATTTGCTTTCTGAGGTCCACTGATCCAAAATCGGTGCCTGTCTTTGACCGCTTTGCCTGCACAAGAATGGTGGTTTTCCGTAAAAAGACTGACTGGTGCGGTCGAGAAGACTCGAACTTCCACGGGATATTAATCCCACAGCGACCTCAACGCTGCGCGTCTACCAATTCCGCCACGACCGCACTGTCACTAGCTTGGGACAGCAGAGTCCCGGGTAGGCGCGAGCCCTTAGCAAAGGGGGTAACCAGCCGCAACAGATATTCGTTGCCGGGCGGCTTTGCTGTTAACCGGCGCAGCGATTTTGTCCCGTAACCGCACAACATTCGATACTGTACGCTTTGGCCCGTGAAAGTGGCGGCGAATGCGGTCGTTAACCTTTTATTTACCTTGTCGGGGCGGGCCCTATTCCGCTCTACTCCGCTCTATGGACAGCCTGCTTCTCGTTTTCCTTCTTCTCGGTGCTGCGCCCGACGGGTCACCGATGGAAGCGCCGCGCTCCCCGTCCCGCGCGCATGCCATGGCGAGCGCCACAATCCTGCGGGGAGAGGTGATCCATTTCGGGGAAGCGAACCGCCGGGAAGCCGCAAAGGATAGCGGCAACGGCTTCCAGATCGCCCCGATACGGTCTGCGGGTGAGACCGGCAGTTCTGATGGGCAGAAAATCCAATTGCAGGAATTTCACTGATCCGATTGAACGGTTCGGCTATTCTCTGGCCTTGTCCGCCCAGCCAACTTCGAGCTGGCTGGCCGCACGCGGTACATCAAGCTTGGCTTCGTTGAAATTTATCTTTGCCCCGGGAGCAAGCGATTGCGCGGGTGCTTTCATTTTCCAGCTATAGACAATCCGGCCACCGGCATCGCGCAAGATCACCAGCATGGCCGGGACCGTCTGGTCGCTTCTGGTGGGGTTTATGATCGTGCCGCTGGCAGCAAAATATTCGGTGCCGTCCGGCAGCGTCCTGCGGTCCTGTTTCTGGCTCAGTTCGATAAGCAGCGGCGTTTCTTCGGCGGCGGCGAATTGATAATCTGAAATCCATTGCGGCGGTCCGAACAGATAAAGCGTGGCACCCGACGCGAGCACGATGGCGGCGAAGGCAATGGCGGCGATCGTCCACAATTTTGCCGGATTGCGGCGCGGTTTGAACGGTGGCTCGTGCGCGAAACTGCTGGTCTCGGCGGGATAGTCGGGCGTGACGGAAATGGGCGGTGGCGGTGCCGAACGACTGACCGGAGAGGCGGGTGGTGTCGGCTGCCAATCCCCATCCGAAGCGGGTGCCGGTTTGGTGACCGGCGGCGTTTGGCCAGCGGCGTCCGCCGTGACCAGTTCTTTTTCCGGAATCGCCGCTTCCTGAAACCAGCTATGGCGACAGGACGCACAACGCACCGAACGGCCATTGAGCCCAATGGCGCTGTCGGGTACGAGATAACGGGTTTTGCAAGCGGGGCAATTCAAAATCATGACGTCCCCTCTAAACACGCCATGACGGCAAACTGCAAGTGGCTGCTTGGTCGATTTGAGACCGAAGCCTTTTTTTTCGCGTTTTCCCGCAAAATAGAGTCTCGGCGGAGGATAGCGGAGTTGATTTGGAGGGCCTTCCCGGCCTATTGGTCGCGGGGCCGGGCAATATGAGGCCACGATATTGGAATGTAACACATAAATGGACGAGATTGTTCGATTTGAAAATGTCGGCCTGCGCTATGGTGCGGGAGCAGAGACTCTCGCCGATCTCAATTTCACCCTCTACCCGGGCAGCTTCTATTTCCTCACCGGCGCGTCGGGAGCGGGCAAAACTTCGCTGCTGAAACTGCTTTATCTCTCGCAACGTCCCAGCCGCGGTGTCATTCGGCTTTTCGGGGAAGATGCGGTCACCATGGCGCGCGAGCGCCTGCCCGGATTTCGGCGCCGGATCGGTGTGGTTTTCCAGGATTTTCGTCTCGTCCCGCACCTGTCGGCGTTCGACAATATCGCGCTGCCGCTGCGGGTTGCCGGGGTCCGTGAAAAAGATCTTGAAACGCCGGTGGCAGAGATGCTCGAATGGGTTGGTCTCGGGGACCGGGCGTCTGCCCGGCCGGCGACGCTTTCGGGCGGTGAGCAACAGCGTGTGGCGATTGCCCGAGCGGTGATCGGCAGACCGGAGATATTGGTCGCCGACGAGCCGACCGGCAATGTCGATCCCGAAATGGCCATCCGGTTGCTGCAACTGTTCGAGGCGCTGAATACGCTCGGTACGACAATTGTCGTGGCAACCCATGACATTCATTTGCTCAGCAAGATACCGGGCGCCCAGATGATGCGACTGGAAAAAGGCATGCTCGCCGATCCGACCGGGTCGCTGCGCCATCCGCCGATTCCCCAAGACCAGAAGCAATAGGTCGCCAGGGACATGTTCAAATTCTTTGTCATTCCCGGACATGACCGGCGCTTGATACCCGAAGGACGCTTGTCCGGCCCCATGCCCTGGGTCATCGCGATCATGATCTTTCTCACGGTCCTGGCGGCAGCGGCCGGGCTTTCCATGACGCGAGCGATGGGCGATGTGTCGGATGAACTATCCAGCCGGGCGACGGTGCAGATCGTTGAAGCCAATCCCCAAATCCGAAGCCGCCAGGCGGGAGCGGTTGCCGAACGTTTGCGCGCCTTGCCGCTCATCGAAGAGGTCCGTGTGTTACCACCTGAAGAGATACAGGCTCTCATCGAGCCCTGGCTGGGCACGCAGGATCTGGCGGACGATATTCCGCTTCCCGCGTTGATCGATGTGAAACTGGCCCGGGTCGCGACCGAAGCAGAATATCAATCGCTGCGGAGCACTCTTCAATCCATCGCGCCGGGAGCCCGCATCGAACCGAGCAGCGGATATATCGCTCCGGTGATATCCTTGGTCCGTTCCTTTCAGTGGATTGCCTTTGGACTGGTGGCCCTGCTTGCCCTGGCGACAGCCGCAGCCGTTATCATTTCGGCGCGATCGGCGCTCAATACCCACACCGAAACCATCGCTGTCGTCCATCTGCTGGGTGGCACGGACGAGCAAATCAGCCGTTTGTTCCAGCGGCGTATTGCTCTGGATGCGCTGCTCGGCGGATTGATCGGACTGGTCGGGGGTGCCGTGATCATCTGGCTGATCAGCGATCAATTGTCCGCCCTCGGCTCCGGCCTGGTGCAGTCGGTCGGTCTCGACTGGTGGAGCTGGTTGATAATTGCTGTCATTCCGATATTGGGAATGTTCCTTGCCATGGTGACCGCCAAATTGACGGTCATCGGCGCTTTGAAAAAGATATTGTAGCCCCGCTGGATGATTTTGCGCCTGTTCTCTTTCCTGCTCCTGTTGTGGATCATCGGTTTTGCCTGGTTCGCCATCGATCTGCCGCGCCCCGCAGCCGATGATGCCCATACCGGCTCTGTCGTCGTGCTGACCGGCGGCGCTGGCCGTATCGATCGCGCGCTGGACATTGTCGCGGCAAAAACAGCGGGCAGGTTGCTGATTTCCGGTGTCGACCGCGATGTGAAGCCGACGGAACTCGCAGCGGAATATGACCGTCCCGGCGCGTTGTTCGATTGCTGCATTGATCTCGGTTTTCAGGCGGTGGACACGCGCTCAAACGCCCTCGAAATTGCCCGCTGGGCGGCGCGACGGGGCGACAAATCGGTGCGGCTGGTGACGTCCGACTGGCATATGCGGCGTGCCCGGCTGGAACTGGAAAGGGCGATGCCGCCAGATGTCCGCATATTGTCCGACGCAGTGCAGACACAACCGACGCTGCGGACGCTATTTACCGAATATAACAAATATCTGATGCGCCGCCTGGCCAGTCTGGCCGGCGTCTGAGATGCTGGCTTTCATCCGATCCCTGATCTTCATGGCGGCCTTTTATATCGGCTCCGTCCCGATCATTATCGCCACTTTCATCGGTGCGTTTTTCTGGCCAAAAACCATTTACTACATGGCGCAATATTGGAGCCGCTATCACTATCTGTGCGCCCGCCTCATTCTCGGCATCCGGGTCGAGGTCAAGGGCGAGATCCGCAACGAGCCCCTGCTCTATGTCTTCAAGCATGAAAGCATGTTTGAAACGATTGATCTGCTCAGGCATTTCGACAAGCCGGTGGTCATTGCCAAGAAAGAGTTGCTGGTTATCCCGGTTTGGGGATGGATCGCGACCAGACACGGCCTGCTGGGCATTGACCGCGACGGCGGCGGCGCGGCGATGCGGCAAATCATCAAGCAAGCCAAGAAAGCCGTTGCGGAAGGCCGCCCGATCGTCATCTTCGCCGAAGGCAGCCGCGCCCATCATGGCGAACGCCCTGAACTGCAGACCGGCTTTGCGGGCATCTACAAGCTGATGGGCATCCCCCTGGTGCCGGTCGCCCTGAACAGCGGGATTGTTTCGCCGCGTGATACATTTGTCCAGAAAAGCGGCGTGATCACCTATGCGGTGCAGCCCGAGATCGAACCGGGCCTCGACCGCGACGATATCCGCGACCGGGTGCACGCGGCGATCAATGTGCTGAACGATTAGGCGCTGCCGGTCCTTGCCAGATTCGAAGAATCGTTGATTGGAGCGCAAAAGTGGACATTGTTGACCGGATTCAATTCCATACCGTCCTTCAGCCTGCCGTTAGCGCCCCATGTCGCGCTGAATGGTTCGGCTGGCCATATAGAAGTGAAAAACTGCCCATAAATATAGGCACTTGAATATGATCATCGACCATTGCAGCCCGTCAGCATTGGCCGAATCACAAGCGATTTGAGCCGCTGCAGCGAGATCGGTTGCCTTGCACGCCTCGAGGGTCAGGGCGGGGTCCAGTCCCGACAGGAATGTTGCATTCAATATCGTCGATAGCCCGCCGATCAACGGTGGCCCAAGGCCATAGCCGAGCAAGTTCAGGATGAACAAGCTAACCGCTACGGACGTCGCTCTCATCCGGCTGTCGACCACACCGCTGGGAACGGCATAGAGCGGACAGAGATAGGTATAGAGCAGCATTTGACCAATCATTATCAGCGGGACAGCCACCCACAAGGATTCCGCCAGATAGCCGGTGACATGCATGGGTATAACGCCAATCAGCGCAAACATCGGTATCAATGCCAATGCTTTTGGAAAGCGCTGTGCATATTTGTCCGCCAGATAACCCGACATATAGGTTCCGATGGCGGCCATGACGGCCAATGCCATTGCGATTTTTACGGACGCGTCGAACAGGGATAATTCGTGAGTGCGGATCAGGAAGGATACGAAGAACTGACCCACGCCGTAGTTCACGAACGACGCAATGGTTACACCCATGGTAACGTGCCAATATGCCGGCTTTGTCGACAGGATCTTTAGAACTTCCCGAAACCCGACTTGGTCCTTATTCTGCATTTCGGGTGGATCCGTATATCCGCGGGGCGGTTCCTTGACCGTCAATTTCACGATCGTCGCGACAATGAGGCCGGGCACCCCGACAATCACGAAAGCGACACGCCAGCCTTCTATATTTTGCCAGTCCAGCGCATTGACGGCCCAGGTCCAGTTCCAGCTATCGAGCATCGCGCCCACGATGGGACCATCCAGGTTTCCGACGATATAGCCGCCGAAAACATAGGCCACCATGCCGCCCAACGGGATGCCGAGCGCATAGACGGAGACTGCGGTGGAACGTTCTGCGGGCACAAAATAATCGGCGATGAGGGAATTGGCAGGTGGCGAGCACCCTGCTTCACCAATGCTGACACCGATGCGGAAAATGAACAGGGCGATAAAGCTGGTCGCAAAGCCGCACAAAGCCGTCATCAGGCTCCACAAGGCCACCGATCCGGCAATGATCCACACCCGATGGTGTTTCTCGGAGAAGCGCGCAATGGGAATGCCGACAAAAGTATATAGGATCGCAAAAGCCGGGCCGCCAAGCAGCCCCATTTGCCAATCTTCGACTCCGAATGATTCCTTGATCGGCTCGGTCAATATGTTGATGATAGTGCGGTCTATGAAATTGAAAATATAGACCGTGAGCAAAATCCCGAGAATATATTTGCGGTAGTTTTTACTGCCATAGCCCGTTTCGGGACTTCCGGAATGGTCGGAATGCGAGACGCTGGTCACTGTAGCTTCGGCCAAATTCAAACTCCCATACTTTTCCCAGCCGACTGTCACGGATGGCAATTTTTTACACGATACCGAAGTTTTTCATATTGTATATTCCATTATCGGGTTGAGGTGACCGTTTACCACAGGCACTTGTCATGCCTGTTGCCGAATTACCTTGGCCAGTGAAATAGTTCCCGAATAGTTGGCTGCGTGCCGGGACTGTAAAAACACATATCGTAAAACACCCGCCATCATCGACCGGATTCCCCCTTTCCTACAGCTTGCGCCTTCTGATAAACCGGCACCATGATCATGCCGCACCATGCTCTGTTTCACGCGCCAGCGCCTCGCCTCCACGCTTTCTGGCCGCTGTGCGCCTTCTCTATCCAGAAGGAGAGCGTTGATCTTGTGACCAGCCATTGGCCCGTGCCTGCCCGCACCGGATTTCCCGCTTTAGGGGGTATGACCCGTGTGACCCGAGGTAATTCTCCGCGGAAAATTTTCCGCTACAAGCGCATCTTCAGTCGTGGGCGCGCCCGAAATCTGGCGCGGCATCGTCCTGGCCTTCCTCGATAATCCGGCGGCGGATCGCGCAGGTCTTGGTGAACAGGTTGAACAGTTCGTCGCCCTTGTCCCAATGGATCGGACGCCGCGATCCGGGTAAAATCGCGAAAACCGCCTATTCGCTGCGCAACGCCTCGATAGGTGACAAGCGCGAGGCCCGGATGGCAGGATATCCACCAAATACAAGACCCACCACAGCCGAAAATATGATCGCTCCGATAGCAACATCAATGCCTATCGGAACGGGAAAATCAGCATAGACGGTGAGCGCTGTGCCACCTGCGATGGCCAGAAACAGTCCCATCGCGCCGCCGATCACGCACAGCACGGCCGCTTCTACCAGAAACTGGTTGCGGATATCGCTCCGGCGCGCGCCGAGCGCCATGCGCAGACCGATCTCGCGGGTGCGTTCGGTTACGCTGACCAGCATGATGTTCATGATTCCGATTCCGCCGACCAGTAAGGAGATGGAGGCAATCGCGACCAGCACGATCTGGAAAATGCCGGTCACCTCGGCCGACTGTTTCATGAATTCCTCTGTCGTGCGGATCGTGAAAGGTTCGACATCCTTGCCCCGTACCTTGTATCGGTCCCGCAACAGCCGCCTCATTTCGCGCTTCGCCTGCGGCAACGAAATGCCGTCCTCGAAACCGACGAAAAGCACCTGCAGGTCATCCGGTCCGGCCAGAGTGTCACCAGAGAAGCGCTGCCGGACAGTGGAGAGCGGCATGATCGCGATGTCATCATTGTCATTGCCAAAGCTGGAGCCCTTCGATTCCAGGATCCCGATGACGGTAAAAGGCGCCCGGTTGATCCGCACGGACTCGCCAATCGGATCATAATCGCCGAATAGCTTTCTCGCGACGGTCGGACCCAGAACTACCACCCGGGCCGCCGAGCGGACATCGGCATCGCTGATGAAGCGGCCATATTCGGCGTTGATGTTGGCGACAACGGCATAGTCGGCGGTTGCGCCGACGGCACTGGTTGTGGCGTTTCGACCGGCAACAATCAGCTGGATATTGGTGCGTAGTTGCGGGGCAATATTGGCTACCCCGCTGACCTGTTTTTCTATCGCCTTCGCATCGCGCATCGTCAGTCGTCCGCGGTCAAATGTACTGCGGCTGCCTTCACTATCGGGCTGTGCAAAAATGATCGCCATATTGGAACCCAGTGCATTGATAGACTGCATCACCGAGACCTGCGCACCTGATCCCACGGCCACGGCAAGCGTGACCGCAAACACCCCGATCATCACGCCGAGCGCGGTCAGGATCGAGCGCATCAGATTTGTGCGCAGCGCGGTCATTGCGATGGCGACATTGACCAGCCATGCCGAGGCTTGCTGAGCGAGGCCCTCCATCAGGACACCGGAATCCGGCGATTCATTGTTGCCCGGTCATCGAGTATCTTGCCATCGCGAAACTGGATCCGGCGTTTGGCATGGCTGGCAATATCCGCTTCATGGGTGACGACGATGATGGTGATTCCGGCATCGTTCAGCTGTTGGAAAATGTCCATGATGTCTTCCGATGTCTTGGTATCCAGCGCACCGGTCGGTTCATCCGCAAGCAGAATCAGGGGATTGGTAACCAACGCCCGCGCGATCGCAACGCGTTGCTGCTGACCGCCCGAGAGTTTTGCCGGACTATGGTCGAGCCGGTCACCGAGACCCATTTCTTCCAGCTTCAAGCGCGCCTTTTCGCGCCGCTCCGTGCTCCCCAGACCTGCATAAATCAACGGCACTGCGACATTGTCCAGCGCGGTCGTCCGGGCGAGCAGGTTGAACTGCTGGAAGACAAAACCGATTTTCTCGTTGCGCAGCTTTGCCAGCGCGTCGCTGTCCATGTCTCCCGTGGCGATGCCGTCGATGCGGACCTCACCCGAAGTCGGCACATCAAGGCAGCCGATCATATTCATGAATGTCGATTTTCCGGAACCGCTGGCCCCCATGATCGCGACATATTCGCCATGATCAATCGACAGCGAAACCCCGTCAACGGCTTTTACCGTTTCACCGCCAAGCTCGTAGGTCTTGACGAGATCCCGCGTTTCGACGAGCGCAGCCATTATTGCTCCTCGTCTGCAAAATCTTCCTCGTCATCGCCATCGTCGGTTTCCAGATTGCGGGACCGCACCAATACTTTTTCGCCCTTTTTCACTCCCTTGACGATCTCGACATAATCCTCGCCCACCAGTCCGAGGGTGACTGTCCGGCGCACTGGCTTGAAAGGATCATCACCCGCCAGCCATAAAGTGGCGATCTTCTTGCCCGCGGCTGAAGTATCTGATTTCCTGTCGTCTTTTTCTTCGTCCGGGCGGTCATCCTTGCGTGGTCGGAAACGGATGGCGGCAGCGGGCACGCGGAGCACCTTGGCCTTGCTGCCGGTCACGATCTCGACATTGGCGGTCATCCCGGTGAGCAGCTTGCCCTGCTTGTTGTCGACGTCCAGAATCACCAGATAGCTAACCACATTCTGACCCTCGGTTGCGGATTTGCGGATTTGCTGCACCTTGGCCACAAAGGTCTCGTCGGGGTAGCTGTCGACGGTGAAACGTACGGTCTGGTTTACGCGAACCTGACCGATATCGGCCTCATCCACCGAAGCCTCAACCTGCATCTGGCTGGTATCGGCGGCAATTTCGAACAGATTGGGGGTCTGAAAGCTGGCGGCGACGGTGGTGCCTGGTTCGACAAGCTTGTTGATCACCACTCCGCTCGTTGGCGCGGTAATTGTCGTCCGTCTCAAATCCAGCAAAGCGGAGGATAGTTCGGCAGAACTCTGGGCAATCTGTGCCCGGGCACTCGCAGCCTGCGCCTGCGCGGTGCTTCGTGAAGCGCGGGCATTGGCGAAAGCGTTTTCCGCCTGGTCAATCCCCGCTTTGGAGACAAATCCCTTTTCCGCCAGCTCCTTGCGCCGGGCAAATTCGCGCGATTGTACTTCATAGTCGGTTTGCGCCCGGATGATCGATGCTTCTGCCTGTGCCAATGATGCTCTCGCCACATCAACCTGCGCCCGCGTCTGAGCAACCCTTGCCTGCGGCCGGGTCGGGTCAATCCGCGCCAGAACCTGTCCCGCCGTTACCGGTGAATTGAAATCAACATATACGGCGGTGACCTGTCCGGAAATTTCGGAACCAACCTTTATGGTGTTGAGCGCCCGCAGCTTCCCGCTAGCCGTCACTATCCTGTCCACCTTTCCTTGGGTGACAGGTTCGGTGACATATTCATATGTCGGCGACGACGGAATCAAAATGCGAAAAAGCACCGCAATTACGGCGACGGCTATCAGGACCGATATGACGGGATGGGCTTTGACCCAAGCGGACATCCGGCTGAAAATAGCGATTCTCCTATATGATACCGAAAGAAACTTCTATGGCATGGAGTGGGTTGCCAAGGCAATCGACCAATGGCCGGTGAATTTGCAGGGAGACCGGGGGCTATTGCACCGGCCACCGCAATCTAAATAGCGCTGTCCTACAGCCAACCCAATCGCTTATCATCGCCGAGGATTCTGCGACAGACGCGGGACTGGCTCTTTGACAATTTGGAAGGTCACACTCGACCGCCAACCGGCCGCCAATAAAGACCAGAAATCTGCGACTTGGGGGCAAAGGTCACGGAAAATAAAACCGGCCTCCGCTGTAAAGTTTTTTTGGGCACAGCAATGGTCAGACTCGCGCGAAGGATGGAAATATTCCCGCGACCGCTTTGCGACTTCGTGGCTTTGTGCGAGTCTGATCGATCCGCTGTTATGAGTGCGACAAGCGGCCCCTAATCGTGCGTACGCCCGAAATCTGGAGCCGCATCGTCCTGTCCCTCTTCGATAATCCGGCGGCGGATGGCGCGGGTCTTGGTGAACAGGTCGAACAGTTCGTCGCCTTTGTCCCAGCGGATGGCGCGTTGCAGCGCGGTGAGGTCCTCGGAAAAGCGCTGGAGCATTTCCAGCACCGCTTCCTTGTTGGACAGGAAGACATCGCGCCACATCGTCGGGTCGGACGCTGCGATCCGGGTGAAATCGCGAAAACCGCCAGCGGAATATTTGATCACTTCGCCGCGGGTCACGTCTTCGAGGTCGGACGCGGTGCCGACGATCGTATAGGCGATCAGATGCGGCAGATGGCTGGTCACGGCGAGGACAAGATCATGATGTTTGGCGTCCATGATCTCGACATTGGCGCCGAGCTTTTGCCAGAAGGCTTTCACTTTCTCGATATCGCCTTCTGCAGCACCCTCGGGCGGGGTCAGGATGCACCAGCGTTCGTGGAACAGCGTCGCAAACCCGGCATCGGGACCGCTATGCTCGGTGCCGGCGACGGGGTGGGCAGGAATGATCCGGGCACCGGGAAGCGCGGTGGTCAGAGCGGCCAGCACATTTTCCTTGGACGACCCGACATCGCTGATGATGGCATCATCAGGCAGGTCGGCCGCGATTTCGGCGGCAACTTCTGCGATCACTCCGACAGGGACGCAGAGCATGACGAGATCGGCGTCGATCACCGCCGCTCCGGCATGATCGCTGACATCGTCGCAAAAGCCGAGTTCGATGACTCGCGCCCGCACCGCCGGATCGCTGTCAAAGCCGGTGATCCGGGCCGACGGCATGCTCTGCCGCACCCCATGGGCGATGGAGGAACCGATTAGTCCGAGCCCGATGATCGCGATATTGGCAAACGGCAGCATCAGTCGGCAGCGGCCAATATTTCGCGCAGGGCTTTTGCCAGACCGCGCGTTTCGATTTCGGTGCCGATGGTCATACGCAAGCCGTTGACCAGCCCCTGTCCGGGTAGCCAGCGCACGGCATAGCCTTTCTCCATCAGCGCCGCATTGGCCTGTTCTGCGGTGACCTTGCCTTCGAACAAAACCAGCAGGAAATTGGTATGGCTCGGGACGGCCTTGAGGCCATAATTGCCAAGCCCGCTGACTTCTTCGCTGAGCCATTGCCGCCATCGCCGGTTATGGTCACGGCTTGAGGCGACAAAATCATCGGCGGCCAGAGCGGCGAGGGCTGCTTGCTGGCCTGCGGTCGTGACATTGAACGGCAGTCTTATCCGGTTCATCGCATCGATAATCTCGGCCGAAGCATAGCCCCAGCCGATGCGTTCGGCGGCGAGGCCATGGATCTTGGAAAAGGTGCGGGTGACCAGGACATTATCCTTGGTCTCGGCCAGTCCCAGCGCGCCGTCATCCTCGCCGGTTTCGAGATATTCGGCATAGGCGCCGTCGAGCACCAGCAGGACATGGCCCGGAAGCTCCGCCTGCAGACGCGCTATCTCCTCGCGGCTGGAGAAGGTGCCGGTCGGATTGTTGGGATTGGCGACAAACACGACCCGCGTCTGGTCAGTGACCTTCGCCAATATCGCATCGACGTCGGTGCCATAGTCACCATCATCGGCGACCACCGGAGTGCCGCCATAGCGCCGCGCGGCAATATCATAGACCGCAAAGCCATAGCGGACATAGATGATCTCGTCGCCCGGCCCGCTGAACGCATTGGCGGCGAGGTGGAGCACGTCGTCGGAACCGGTGCCACAGATGATCCGCGCCGGATCGAGATCATATTTGGCGGCAATGGCTTCGCGCAACTTGGTCGAGCCGGGATCGGGATAGCGGTCGACCGAGGCCGCAGCGGCGGTCAGTGCCTCGGTCGCTTCCGGACTGCAACCCAGCGGGTTCTCGTTGGCCGACAGCTTGACCAGCTTGCGCCCGTCATCGCCGCTGGATTTGCCGGGAACATAGGGTGCGATTCCCATGATCCAGTCTTTTGGTTTTGGTGTGCTCATTGGCTTGGCCCGCTTGTCTGGAGATAATCCCTGTCGCCGGACTAACCTTTGCGGCCTGTCAGTCAACAGCATTATCATTTGACGGTCGGGATTTCGCCGCTTAGCTCCCTGTGATCATGAGTGAAGATACGCGTTTTGGATTGGACCGGGGTGTCCGCCTGCTTGGACCGCTGCTGCTGGACAGCGGAGCCGAGCTTGCGCCCGTCGATCTCGCCTATGAAAGCTACGGTACGCTTAATGCCGACGCCAGCAATGTCATCCTGATCTGTCATGCATTGACCGGTGACCAATATGTTGCTTCGACCCATCCGATCACCGGCAAGGACGGCTGGTGGGTGCGGATGGTGGGGCCAGGCAAGCCGGTCGACACGGACCGCCATTTTGTCATCTGCGCCAATGTGATTGGCAGCTGTCTGGGCAGTTCCGGCCCCGCGACGATCAATCCGGCAACCGACGAGCCGTGGGGGATGGATTTTCCGGTGCTGACTATTGCCGATATGGTGCGGGCGCAAGCGATGCTGCTCGACCATCTCGGGATCGAGCGGCTCCATGCGGTTATCGGCGGCTCGATGGGCGGAATGCAGGCGGTAAGCTGGGCAGCGCTCTATCCCGATCGGGTCAAGTCGGCGGTGATCATTGCCTCGGCAGCGCGGCACAGTGCCCAGAATATCGCCTTTCACGAAGTCGGACGCCAGGCGATCATGGCCGATCCGCGCTGGCGCGGCGGCGCTTATTATGCCGACGATGATCCGCCGAGCAGCGGCCTCGCGGTCGCGCGTATGGCGGCGCATATCACCTATCTCTCGGAAGCAGGTCTGACCGAGAAATTCGGCCGGCGGCTGCAGGACCGGGAGGCCAAGACGTTCGGTTTCGACGCCGATTTCCAGGTCGAATCCTATCTCCGCCACCAGGGGATCAGCTTTGTCGACCGGTTCGATGCCAACAGCTATCTCTACATCACCCGGGCGATGGACTATTTCGATCTCGCCGAGGTGCATGGCGGGGTGCTTGCCAATGCGTTCAAGGAGTCGAAGACACGCTTCTGTCTGATCAGCTTCGACAGTGACTGGCTTTACCCGACCAGCGAGAGCCGGACGATGGTCCACGCGCTCAACGCCGCGGGAGCCGAAGTCAGCTTCATGGAATTGTCGAGCCCCTTTGGCCATGACAGCTTTCTGCTCAAAAACCCCGAAATGAACCGGATTGTTGACGGCTTTCTGAAGGCGGGGGAAGGACGATGAACACGGCAGTCACCGTTCGTGCTGAGCTTGTCGAAGCACCATCCGCTCAACACACCCTTCGACAGGCTCAGGGCGAACGGGAGGCTATTGCCCTATGAACAAACTCCGCCCAGACCTGCAGATCATCGCCGACAATATCGCTCCCGGCAGCCGGGTGCTCGATATCGGTTGCGGCGATGGTGCGCTGATGGCGGCGTTGCGCGATGAGAAGGGCTGCGACGCGCGTGGGCTGGAGATTGATCCCGCTAACGTCTCAAGCGCGGTCGCCAAGGGTCTTTCGGTGGTGCAGGGCGATGCCGATACCGATCTCGCCGCCTATCCCGACGGCAGTTTCGATTATGCTGTGCTCAGTCAGACGTTGCAGACCACCCACCGGCCCGATGCGATGCTCGACCAGCTGCTGCGGATCGGCCAGCAGGCGTTTGTCAGCTTCCCCAATTTCGCCCACTGGCGGGTGCGCATGTCCTTGCTCGTCGGCGGCCGGATGCCGGTGACGCGGCTGATTCCGCAGAGCTGGTACGACACGCCCAATATCCATCATGTCACGATCGACGATTTCCGCGCGCTGGTGCAGGATGGCAAATATGCGCAGGAAGGACAGTGGTTCCTAAGCGGCGACAAGCAGACCGGGCGCGGCCTGGCCAATTTGCGGGCGGAACATGCAGTGTTTTTGTTGAGGGGTTGAATTCCGAAGCACCCCGTCATGCCAGCGCAGGCTGGCATCCAACCCAATCTATGTGATCCTGCTTCATTCGTTTAGACCCCAGCCTTCGCTGGGGCGACAGCCATATTGACATTGTACAGAAACTGGTACACATATCGCTTATGTTGATGGAAAACTTCTCGAAAGCCCGCGCCAATCTCAAGGCGTTGATGGATCGTGTGGTTGCCGACAAAGTACCAGTGAAAATCACCCGCCAAAATGGTGAGGCGGTGGTCATGATCTCGGAGAGTGAATGGGCCGGTATGGAGGAAACTATCCACCTGCTCTCTTCGCCGGAAAATGCGCGCCGTTTGATGGAGGCGATAAAGCAGCTGGACGCCGGTGAAGGCACCGAACGGGAATTGATCTATCCGTGAAGATCGTCTTCTCCGACGAAGGCTGGGAGCACTATCGTTACTGGCAGGATAATGATCGCAAGCTGCTTGATCGTGTAAACACACTAATCGAAGAATGCCGTCGCCATCCATTCAAAGGAACCGGCAAACCGGAGCCTCTGCGCGGTCAATTGAAGGGCTGGTGGTCTCGCCGGATCACGCAGGAACACCGGCTGGTCTATCGCGTTCGGGGCGAAGAGGATGCACAGGTTTTGGATATCGCGCAGTGCCGGTATCATTATTAAGCCGATGAACAACTGGAATCGGATAGTGATAATCTATTGGCTGCTTTGCGGATCGCATTTCTATCTGGCCAGCTTTCTAAACCCAGTAATATCGATCGCGGCGATTCTGGTAACCTTTTCCAGCATGATCCTTATGCTAATATGGGGGATGCGATTAGCTCATCTAAGCGATCAGTCAGTGGTCTTCCAAGTGGTGACGCCCTTCGGAGTTTGCGGATTAATTTCGTATCTATTCCTCTATCCAGACGCGCTTTAGTTATCGGCCTTGTATCTGCGCGGTCAGGTCGAATTGTTTCAACAAATCCCCTGCCACCTCACCCTTGCTGCACCTCTTCCAACCCCCATGCTGCCAAAATAGCCAGCCCGCTCATTCCGGCCATCATAGCCAGCACTACTTCCCCGCCGAACATATTCGCAACCAGGCTGAATATCCCGCCGGCGAGCAACAGCAATCCGAGGATCGTGTTCGACAGCGCGGTGTAGGCTGCGCGGGTGTCTTGATCTGCCATGTCTACCAGATGGGTGGCGCGGCCAAGGCGTACGCCCTGATAGGCGATCATCAGTCCGAACAGCAGGACCGGCAATATATAGCCGCCGCGCAAAGTCCCTGCGTAGGCGAGCCAGCTTGTGATCGCCAGAATGACAGCCGCGACCATGGCGGAGAAAGTCAGTACCTTGCGGCTGGATCGGTCTGACAGGCGGCCCCAGACAAAGCTGCTGCACAGGCTGGCGAAGGCGGATGCGAGCACCAGAAAGCCCAGCTTGTCATAACCTTCTCCCGCCCGGCTGCCGACGGCGATCATGAATGGTGGTGCCAGAGCGGTGGCCGTCAACAGGCCGCGCGTGAGGATGAAGCGGATGAGTTGTGGGTCATCCCGGAGATAGGTGAGATGGGTGACCGCCTCTTTCAGCGCGGATTTTCCGCCTTCCGTCGCGCCGGCCTCTTCTTTCAACGTCGCGAACAGCAGCGCGCTCAAGATCCATGCCCCGCCAGCGAGAAACAGGGCCCCGGTGACCAGCATCATGCGATCAAAGAGATTGGAGGATAAGGAGAGGGCAAAAATTATAACGCCGACCGATCCAATCGAACCCGCCAGCCCGGTTGCGGTGCCGCGGCGGGACCTGTCGATCGTCTTGCCAAGCACGTCTTTGTAGCAAACCGAACAGACACTGCGCGCCAGCGCCAATATCGCCAGCGCGATGACAATGGCCCAGCCTGCGGCAGCTCCTGTCATGGTCAGGGCGACAAACCCGATACTGATTGCGGCCAGGCCTTGGGCGACCGAGCCGCCTACCCAGGCCCATTTGCGGCGTGGGAGCCGCCGTAAAAATCCGGAGGTCAGAAGCTGCGGCAACAACGCTCCGGCTTCTCTTACCGGCACCAACAGACCGATGAGGGCGATCGGCGCGCCCAGTGATGTCATCAGCCAGCTTAGCACCAATTTTGGATCGATCAGGCCGTCGGCAATCTTGGTCAGGGCGAGCGAGCCGACATGGGTGAAGAAATTGCCCGGCTCCTGTTTGCACGCGCTTTCCGGAATATCCGCGCACACGCGGCCTTCGTCATCGATAACGATCGCCTGAAAGGCTTTTTCTGTCGTTGATCTGCTGGCCATGATCGGGATTTACCGGATTAACGCTCGCGTGTCGTGCTGAACTTTAGGTCGGGGTTACGCTCTTCTTGATAGCCGACATCCCATGCGCTTCTCGCCAGAAACACCAGATTGTCATCGCGGTCCTTGGCCAGCGCGCTCTGGTTGATATTGGCAAATGCGTCGACAACCGCCTCGTCGCCGATGATCCAGCGGGCGGTGTCAAAAGGTGCCGCTTCGAGATAGGCATCTACCTTATATTCCGCCTCCAGCCGGGACACCAGCACCTCGAGCTGCAATTGACCGACCACGCCGATGATCCAGTTGGCACCCAGTTCGGGATAGAAAACCTGCACTACGCCTTCTTCGCTGAG
Source organism: uncultured Parasphingorhabdus sp. (assembly GCA_965534715.1). Lineage (GTDB taxonomy): Bacteria > Pseudomonadota > Alphaproteobacteria > Sphingomonadales > Sphingomonadaceae > Parasphingorhabdus. The sequence goes on along the minus strand of CBETBW010000008.1, from coordinate 17,289 downwards.
ATCATCCAGCGCCTTGCGTAATTGCTTGGTCTTCGTCGGATCGCGCAGAATTACGCGGCGGAGAATTTCGGGGGCAAAATTCGGCAGGCCGGTGATCCGTACCTGGTTTTTTTCCGACAAAGTATCGCCGACCCGCAACGTGCCGTGATTGGGGATACCGATGATATCGCCCGGTTCCGCCGTATCGGCAATTTCACGGTCCTGCGCGAAAAACAGGATCGGTGAGTGGATCGCAATAGGTTTGCCGAGCCCCGACGGCGTCAGCTTCATCCCACGCTTGAACTCGCCCGAGCACAGCCGCATGAAGGCAATCCGGTCGCGGTGCTGCGGGTCCATATTGGCCTGAATCTTGAAAATAAAGCCGGTGACATCGTCGCTCTCCGGGTCAATCGGAGCCGGTTCAGCGGGTTGCGGCCGGGGTGGCGGTGCATAGTCGGCGATCGCCTCGATCAGCTCTTCGACGCCAAATTGCTTTAGTGCGGAGCCGAAATAGACAGGCGTTAGATCACCGTTTCGATAAGCCTCGAGATCAAAGCTGCTATAGCCGCCCTGAGCCAGTTCGCCCTCGCTGGTCAGCCGTTCGAGTGCGCTTTCGCTCAGCACTTCGGCCAGCTTCGGATCATCGAGACCGGAAAACTGCTGGGTCACGCCGTCATATTGTTTGCTGTCGCCGGTCGGCTGGTGCAGCTGGTTGTTGACCAGGTCATAAACGCCTTCAAACTGCCCGCCCATCCCCGTCGGCCAGTTCATCGGACAGACGTCGAGCGCCAGTTTGTCGGCGACCTCGTCGAGCAGATCAAACGGATCGCGTCCTTCGCGGTCGACCTTGTTGATGAAGGTGATGATCGGCACGCTACGCATCCGGCAAACTTCAAACAGCTTCAGCGTTTGCGCCTCGATTCCGCTGGCCGCATCGATCACCATGATCGCGCTGTCGACCGCGGTCAGCGTGCGATAGGTGTCTTCGGAAAAATCCTCATGGCCCGGCGTGTCGAGCAGGTTGAAGACAATGCCGTTGCGCTCGAAGGTCATCACCGAGCTGGTCACCGAAATCCCGCGTTGCTGCTCGATCTTCATCCAGTCGGATCGCGCCCGCCGGTTGTCGCCGCGCGCCTTTACCTCGCCGGCCAGGTGAATAGCGCCGCCTTTCAGCAGCAGCTTCTCGGTCAGCGTCGTCTTACCCGCATCGGGGTGGGAGATGATCGCGAATGTACGGCGGGGTTTTGTCATATTATTGGGTTTCACTTATCCGGTATCTGGCATCCGGTTTGAGATATTCCGATTGTAACTCAAGCCGGACACTATTTAATTCAGATGCAAATATGAACCATTCGCCATTCGGTTTTACAATCACATCACCTTGAAAGACCGCTACCGGAATTTTCTGATCAGGTTCTCCGAAAGTTTTTGTCGCTTCGCCTTCAGCCACATACAGAGGTTTCATGCTATCGATGCCAGCAATTCTGTCTAATACAATAGAAACAGAATCCATACAGTCAGGTCCTTCAAACATGTAACCATGCGGCGAGTTGCTTTTTATCGCGACTTCAACGGTTACAGATTTGCCCTCGAATTGAGCGGGGTTTTCGTCGATCTGGCATAGCAAATTATGCTTTTGATAAGCAGCTTGTTGCGAACTGCATCCAGCTAATGTGATAATCATCAGGAATGTGATATTGGCCCTGTGAAACACGCTAGCCGCGAAGCTCCGCGCCCAATTTCACGGCGTTCGCCACAACCTTGTCCGAGAGCGCCTTCAGATCTTCTTCGGTCAACGTTGCGTCGGTCGGTTGCAAAGTCACTTCCACCGCAAGCGACTTCTTGCCTTCGCCGACGCTTGGTCCCTCGAACAGATCGAAAATCTGCGCACCGGTGATCAGTTTCTTGTCCGCGCCCTTGACTGCGCGCACCAGATCACCCGCAGGCAAATCCGCTTCAACGATAAACGCAAAATCACGTGTCACGCTTTGCAAGGCAGGGGGCGCAAAGGCATCGCGCATATGGCCCGATTTCTTCTTCAGCGGGATTGCGTCGAGGAATATCTCGGCGGCAACGGCAGAGCCTTTGAAGCCCATTGCCTTGGTCACGGATGGATGGAGCACGCCATAAGCGGCCAGTACCTTCTTCGGCCCCAGTCGCAATGTGCCCGACTGACCGGGGTGATAATGATCGCCTGCTTCGGCAAAATCCATCAGTTTGTCGACTGGTGCGCCCGCGGCATCCAATATGGCAAGTACTTCCGCCTTGGCGTCATAAGCGTCGAACTTCGTTGCCGGACCAGCCTGCCAGCTGCGGGCGCGGTTTTCACCGGCAAGCACCAGACCGATGGTCGGATGTTCACTGCTTTCCAGATAGCGCCGCCCGACTTCGAACAGGCGGATAGACGATGCGCCGCGCGCCGCGTTGCGCTGGGCTGCTGCGATCAGGCCGGGGACCATGGAAGGCCGCATGACCTTCATGTCTTCGCTGATCGGATTGGAGAGGCTCCAGGAACCACCGCCGAAAGGCGCAGCTTCTTTCTCCGAAATAAAGCTCCAGTTGACGACTTCGTTCAGCCCGCGTGCGGCCGCTGCCCGTCGCGCCTTGCGCTCGGCCAACTGTTCTGGCGAGGCAGTCGGTTTGGCGACGCCCGGTTGGCGGGGAAGCGGCGTGGAAGGAATATTGTCCAGCCCTTTGATCCGAATGATTTCCTCGACCAGATCCTGCCATCCAGCGACGTCACGACGCCAAGTGGGGACAGTGATCTGCCAATTGTCGGCGACGGTAAAGCCCAGCGATTCCAAAATTGCTTTCTGTCTATCCGCTGTGACATCCATTCCGCCCAGAGAGGCGCTTTGGCGAGGATCATAAGCGATTGTGCGTTGATCGATTGGCGGTGCTCCCGCGCGCGTCACTTCGCTCGGGGTACCACCACAATGCTCGGTTATCAGCCAGGTTGCGATCGCCAGTCCCTGATCAAGAAAGGCTGGATCAACGCCGCGCTCGAAACGCTGGCGGGCATCGCTGGTCAGCATCAGCTTCTGGCCCGTTCTGGCGATATTTTCCGGAGTGAAATAGGCGCATTCGATCAGGACTTCTGTTGTCTCGTCCCCGGCGCCGGTTGCTGCGCCGCCCATGATGCCGCCAATATCATGCGCGCCTTGATCATCGGCGATAACGGTCATGGTTTCGTCGAGACTATATTCCTTGTCGTTTAGCGCGGTGAGTTTCTCACCTGCATTGGCTTTGCGGGCAACCAAGCCGCCGCTCAATTTCGCGACATCATAGACATGCAGCGGGCGACCGAGATCGAGCATGATGAAATTGGTAATATCGACCAGCAGGCTGATCGGCTTTTGTCCGGCAGATTTCAAATGACGCTGCATCCAGTCCGGCGAGGCACCGTTGGTCACGCCGCTGACGGTGCGAGCGTAGAATGCGGGGCAACCTTCAGGATCTTCTGTGCGGACATCGGGCCCTAAGCCCTCTCCGGTGATGTCCAGCTGTGCATCGTGATAGGCCGAGCCCAGTGATTTCAATGTGCCGATACCTGCGGCCGCCAGATCGCGGGCAATGCCGCGCACGCCCATGCAGTCCTGCCGGTTTGGCGTGATCGCTACATCAAGGACTGGATCATCCAGTTGGGCATATTCGGCGTAGCTGCTGCCAACTTCACTGGCCGCATCCTCCGGTAGCTCAATGATGCCGTCATGGTCATCACCCAATTCCAGTTCGCGCGCCGAGCACATCATCCCGAAGCTCTCGACATCCCGAATCTTGGCGGGTTTCAGCGTGAAATCACTACCCGGAATATAGGTGCCGGGAGGGCCAAAGACGCCGATCATCCCTGCTTTTGCATTGGGCGCGCCGCACACGACTTGCCATGGCTCATCCGAGCCATCGTCAACCTTCAGCAATTGCAGCTTGTCCGCATTGGGATGCGGCCCCGCTTCGATCACCTTGGCGATACGAAAGGGCCTCAAGGCATCGGCGGGATTTTCCAGCCCCTCCAGCTCGAGCCCAATCGCGGTCAGCTTGTCGGTAATTTCGATGAGGCTTGCATCCGTATCAAGATGGGCCTTGAGCCAGCTTAAAGAGAACTTCATGCGCCGACTCCTCCGCTCAATGTGGGGACGTCGAGGGCGTCAAAGCCATAATGTTCGGTCCAGCGCAAATCGCCGTCGAAAAAGGCACGCAAATCGTCCATGCCATATTTCAGCATCGCCAGCCGGTCGATGCCGCAGCCAAAGGCAAAACCCCGCCAGACTTCGGGGTCCAGTCCACAATTGCGGATAACATTGGGATGGACCATTCCGCTTCCCAATATTTCCATCCAGCCACCATTATCGCCACGCGGGTCACCGCCGATAATCCGCCGGCCTTTTTCGACCGAAAAGCCGACATCGACTTCGGCGCTCGGTTCGGTGAACGGGAAATAGCTCGGGCGCAGGCGCAATTCGATATCGTCGCGCTCGAAAAAGGCGCGGATGAAAGTCTCCAGCGTCCATTTGAGATGACCCATGTGAATGCCCTTGTCGATCACCAGCCCTTCGACCTGATGGAACATGGGTGTGTGGGTCGCATCGCTGTCGCTGCGATAGGTGCGGCCCGGTGCAATAAGGTAAATCGGCTCGCCGGCACCGTCTGTCTGCCTGGCAACATCCATCATCGTGCGGATCTGTACCGGTGATGTGTGCGTGCGCAGCAATTTGGGCATGCCCTGATCGTCAGTTTGCGGGAAATAGAACGTATCGTGCATCGCGCGGGCCGGGTGGGTTTCGGGAATGTTGAGCGCAGTGAAATTATGCCAGTCATCCTCGATTTCGGGCCCGGTGGCGACCGAGAAGCCGAGATCAGCAAATATCTCGGCAAGCTCGTCCATCACCTGGCTGACCGGATGGATGCTGCCTTTCGGCGCGCTGGGCGGTGGCAGGGTCATGTCGAGTTTTTCGGTGGCGAGGCGTGCGTTCAGCGCTTCGCTTTCCATCGCGTCTTTGCGCGAGGCTATCGCGTCGGCCACGGCTTGCCGCGCCCCGTTGATTTTCGGGCCTTCGGTTTGCCGTTGTTCGGGCGTCATTTTGCCGAGCGTCTTGAGCATCAGCGAAATCTCGCCTTTCTTGCCCAAGGCAGCGACGCGAATAGCTTCCAGAGCGTCGCCATCACCAGCCGCTGCTATCTGTCCGAGATATTTCTCTATAATTGCTTCACTGGCACTCATGACTTTACCCTAATTTCCCTGTCGACCGTCTAAAGCAGGCTGCGGCGAAAAACCCAATAAAAAAAGCGCCGCGAGATTGCTCTCCGGCGCTTCTTTGGATTTCTGAAAATGCTTAAGCTTTCGTTAGAGCATCCTGCGCCTGTTTGATGATGCCGCTAAACATAGCCGGTTCGTTCATCGCCAGATCGGCCATCACTTTACGGTCCAGTTCAATCCCGGCCAGCTTGGTGCCGTGAATGAACGTGCCGTAGGTCATGCCTTCTGCACGAACCGCAGCGTTGATCCGCTGGATCCAGAGAGCACGGAATGTCCGCTTTTTGACCTTGCGGTCGCGATACGCATATTGGCCGGCTTTTTCGACAGCCTGCCGCGCGATGCGGATGGTATTTTTGCGGCGGCCATAATAGCCTTTTGCCTGTACCAATAATCTCTTATGTTTTGTACGAGTGGTCGTACCCCGTTTTACACGTGCCATTTTCTATATCCTGTAAGTTTGAATGTCGCTGCGGCGGAGTTAACCCAGACCGTAGGGCGCCCATTTCTTGACTGTTTTCGCGTCCGCTGCGCACAATTTCTTGGTGCCGCGGTTCTGACGGATATATTTGCTGTTATGGCTCATCAAACGGTGGCGTTTGCCAGCTACGCCGTGCAACACCTTGCCGGTAGCGGTGATTTTGAAGCGTTTCTTCACACCACTTTTGGTCTTCAACTTGGGCATTTTGGTCTCCTCTAGAAGTTACCGTTACGGATACTTGTGGCAGCCCAACACTGGCCAGAGCATCACATCGGAATGGCGGCAATAGCTAGATTCGCCCGAAATGCAAGCTGAATTACGATGCGAATGCCGTCAATGATGGCAAGCAATAGCTTCCAGCACATCATCAACCCGTGCCTGATCGCCAATCGCCAGCACATGGCCGCCTGATTCCGCGTGGAGCGGTTCGCCGTTCCAGTCGCACATCATCCCGCCTGCGCCATCGACAATCGGGGCGAGGGCGGCGAAGTCGTGGATTTTCAGGCCCGCTTCGCAGACCACATCGACATGACCGCTGGCGACCAGGCCGTAATTATAGCAATCACCGCCATAGATGATCTTGCGCGGCGCGACCTTGCTGGCCAGACCCATGAAATGCTCGGCATCATGCTCGTCAAACTGGTGCGGAGTGGTCGTCGCGAGGACGGCGTCTTTGAGCTCCCGGCAGCGCGCAGATTTTGCTGGCTGGCCATTGAATGTTGTCCCGCGACCGATAACTCCGACCCAGCGTTCTTTTGAAATCGGCTGGTCGATGATCCCGATCAGCGGAAAGCCATCCTGCATCAACGCGATCAGGGTACCGAATATCGGGCGGCCGGCGATGAAGCTAGTCGTGCCGTCAATCGGATCGAGCACCCATTGGCGCGACGCGCCTTCGTTGCGGGTGCCATATTCCTCGCCGATAATCCCGTCATCGGGCCGCTCGGCTTCGATGATCGCCCGCATCGCCGCCTCGGCCGAGCGGTCTGCTTCGGTTACCGGAGTTGAATCATCTTTGGTTTCTTGATCAAATCTTGCCCGAAAGAACGGGCGGATCGCTTCACCAGCGGCTTCGGCCAGTTTTTGCGCAAGATCGATGTCTTTAGGCGTCATGGATCGTCAGTTTCCGACTCGGTTGGTCGCCAAGCCCATAGGTACAGGATCAGACCGGTGATGATGAAAAGAGCGCAGCCGGACAGCATCCAGGCGTTGGCGTACCAATATTCACCCCAGGAAAATTCGCCTGACATGATCTTTTTCCAGCCGTTGAAATGCTGCATCCCGGCGACGACCAGGCCCAGCACGGCAAGAGTCGACGATATCCATCGGTTCAGCCAATGCAGAGGATTGGCGAGCAGAAGCAAGCCCAGGAGTCCGATAACCGTCCTTTGAGCACGACAATAAGGACAGATGTAAACCCAGTCCGCCCATTCGGTTATCCATGCAAATAGCGAAATGAAAATCGCCAATAATGCGATATGAATGCGATATTTCAGCAAAAGTTCAAAACTGGGCATTGGCGTCTCCCGATATTAGAAATTCCGATCGTGACTAGTCCCACAGGCTGCTCACCGAGCTTTCATCCGCGATCCGCTTAATCGCTTCGCCCATCAAGGGCGCAATCGGAAGCACCCGGATTTTATCGGAATCGAGCGCCGATTGGGGTGCCCGGATGGTATCAGTGATGATCAGCTTGCGCAGCTGGGAGGCGTTGACCCGCTCCACCGCCTTGCCTGATAAAACGCCGTGGGTGATATAGGCGACGACATCGGTAGCACCGGCGTCTTTCAGGGCCTCTGCAGCGTTGCACAAGGTCCCGGCGCTGTCCGCAATATCATCGATCATGATGCAGAACTGGTCTTTGACATCGCCGATAATGTTCATGACTTCGGACACCCCGGCCTTTTCACGGCGTTTGTCGACGATAGCAAGAGGCGCGTTGTCAAGCCGCTTGGCTAGCACCCGGGCGCGAACCACCCCGCCGACATCGGGCGAGACTACCGTAATATTCTTGTCACCATGGCGGGCTTTGATGTCTTCGCTGATCACCGGCGCGCCATAAAGGTTGTCGGTCGGGATATCGAAAAAGCCCTGGATCTGTCCGGCATGAAGATCAACGGTCAGTACCCGGTCTGCGCCCGCTTCGGTAATCAGATTTGCTACCAGCTTGGCTGAAATCGGCGTGCGCGGTCCCGGTTTACGGTCTTGCCGGGCATATCCGAAATAGGGAATGACGGCGGTGATGCGTTTGGCCGAAGCCCGACGCAAGGCATCAATGCTGATCAGCAGTTCCATCAGATTGTCATTGGCCGGATGACTGGTCGACTGGACAACAAAGACATCCTCGCCGCGGACATTCTCGTGGATTTCTATGAAAATCTCGTCATCGGCAAAGCGCTTGACGCTCGCGTCGGTGAGCGGAATACCCAGATATTCGGCTATTTCTGTAGCAAGCGGCAGATTGCTGTTGCCCGACATAAGTTTCATAGTTGCGTTCCCCGATCCAGCGGCCCGCAAGAATCGCCAGCGGCACCCATGATAATTTTGAGACCCTGTTAGACAGATGGCCGGGAAATCAAAAGTCCGTATTTGCGTTTATTTCGATTGCTCCGCACAGTGCCGCTTTCTATCAGGGCCCGATGTCGGAAAAGCTAATCATCACCATGGCGCAATTGACCCAGAGTGTTGGCGATTTGCGCGGTAACGCCGATGCGATGATCGCGGCCCACGGAGCGCGGCCGGAAAGCGACCTGATCGTGTTTCCGGAGCTGCAGCTGATCGGCTATCCGCCGGAGGATCTGGTGTTGAAACCGGCATTGTGGGAGCGCGCGGAGGCGGAGCTCAACCGGTTGGCGGCGGCGACCGCAGGACCGGGACCGGCGGTGCTGGTCGGGTCAGTTTTTCGCGAAGAAGGCAGGCTCTATAATGGCATCGCGCTGCTCGCCGACGGGCATATCCGGGATATCCGCTACAAGGTAGAGTTACCCAATTACGGCACGTTTGACGAAAAGCGCCTCTTCGCCTCCGGCCCCTTGCCGGAGCCGATTGATTTCAAGGGCTGCAAAATCGGTCTGCCGATCTGCGAGGACGTCTGGTTCCCGACTGTCTGCGATCATCTGAAATCACAAGGTGCGGAAATATTCATTTCGGTGCACGGCAGCCCCTATGAAATTGAGAAGGACGATTTGCGTCTGGGACAGGTGGCGACGCAGCGGGTGCGGGAAACGGGAATCCCGCTGGTGTTCCTGAACCGGGTCGGCGGACAGGACGAGATTGTGTTTGATGGGGCAAGTTTTGTGCTCAACGGCGACACCGGCGTGATGCACCAGCTGCCCGACTGGGACGAGGCGATTGTCGATACCCATTGGTCGCGCCAGGACGGTGAGTGGACCTGCGCTCCCGGCGAAATCCATCAGCTCGATGACCATCCTGCGGATATCTATAACGCGATGATCGTTGGCCTGCGTGACTATGTGAACCGAAACCGGTTTCCCGGGGTTTTGCTCGGTCTATCCGGCGGTATTGACAGCGCCTTGTCGGCCGCGGTCGCCGTCGATGCGCTGGGCGCCGACCGGGTGTGGAACGTGATGATGCCATCGCGTTTCACCTCTCAGGAGAGTCTCGACGATGCCGAGGGCTGCGCAGACATGCTGGGTACCAGACTGGACACTATCCCCATTGGCCCGGCAATCGAAGGCTTTGATGCGATGCTCGAGGACAGTTTTTCCGACAGCAATGTCGACATCACCGAGGAAAATATCCAGTCACGGATTCGCGGGGTTACGCTGATGGCGCTCTCGAACAAGTTCGGTCATATGCTGCTCACCACCGGCAACAAGAGCGAGATGAGCGTCGGCTATGCCACGATCTATGGCGATATGGCAGGCGGCTATTCGGTGCTCAAAGACGCCTATAAGCTGACGGTGTTCAAATTGTCGGCATGGCGCAACCGCAATAAACCGAGCCTTGGTCTTGGCCCGGACGGCCCGGTTATGCCGGAGCGGGTGATCAGCAAGCCGCCGAGCGCAGAATTGCGCGAGGACCAGAAAGACAGTGACAGCCTGCCGGACTATGAAATTCTTGACCCGCTGTTGCATGGACTGATCGAGGAAGAATTGTCGGTCAATGATCTGGTCGGACGGGGATTCGACCGGGAAACGGTGGTGCGGATCGAGCGGCTGCTCTATATCGCCGAGTATAAGCGGCGACAGGCACCGCCCGGCGTCAAACTCGGCACCCGAAATTTTGGCCGTGATCGGCGCTATCCGATAACCAACGCATTTAGGACCGTATGACCATAAAAACCCGCTTTGCCCCGTCGCCCACGGGCCACCTTCATGTCGGTAATATCCGGACCGCGCTCCACAATTGGATGTTCGCGCAGAAAGAGGGCGGCACATTCCTGCTGCGGCTGGATGATACCGACTCAGAAAGGTCGAAGGATGAGTATGTCGAGGCGATCCGGGCCGATCTGGTGTGGCTGGGTCTGACACCGGACGAGGAGCAAAGGCAGTCGGCCCGCTTTGACCGGTATGAAGAGCGTCTCGCGAAGCTGAAGGCCGACGAGCGGGTTTATCCCGCCTATGAGACTGCGCAGGAACTGGACCTGAAGCGCAAGATTCAGCTGGGCCGGGGCAAGCCGCCGATCTATGATCGCGCAGCGCTGGACCTGACGGCGGAACAGATTTCTGCCTTTGAAGCGGAGGGGCGCAAACCGCACTGGCGCTTCAAGCTGGATCACGGGACGCCGATCACCTGGACCGACCGGATAAGGGGTGACCAGCATTTCGATCCGGCGCTATTGTCCGATCCCGTCATCCTGCGCGAAGACGGTAGCTGGCTATATATGCTGCCCTCGGCGATCGACGATATTGAAATGGGGATCACCCATGTTGTGCGCGGCGAGGATCATGTCGCCAATACTGCGGTGCAAATCCAGATGTTCCACGCTCTTGGCGCGCAGCCGCCGGAATTTGCCCATGAAGCGCTGCTCGTTGGTACCGAAGGCAAGCTTTCCAAACGGCTCGGTTCGCTTGGCGTCAGCAGTTTTCGCGAGAAAAATATCGAACCGCAAGCCATTGTCGCCCTGCTGGCGCGTATCGGGACCAGCGACCCGGTCGAACCGATTGCCGATGTGCAGCAACTGATTGCGAGTTTCGACTTTGCCCGTTTTGGCCGCGCACCAGCCCGGTTTGACGACGAAGAGCTGGCTCAGCTCAATCAGAAGATCGTACATCTGCTGGACTATGCCGACGTCAAGGGCCGTCTGCCGGAGGCAATGGATGCCGCTGCTTGGGCGGTCATCCGACCGAATCTGCATGACATGGGCGATGTCGACCAATGGTGGCAGGTGGTGACGGGACCGATTTCCTTGCTCGAATTTTCGCCGGAAGACCGGGAATTTCTGTCTATCGCTCATGATAAATTGGAAGAAATGGAAGCATCTTCTGACCTCTGGAAAGATCTTACCGGAGCACTCAAAGCGGCGACTGGACGCAAAGGCAAGCCGCTATTCATGCCCTTGCGTCAGGCGCTGACCGGTCTCGATCACGGCCCGGATATGAACGCCTTGTTGCCCTTGATCGGTCGTGAAGCCGCGCTGGCGAGGCTGACCAAAGCCTCCGCCTAACCACCTCTATAAAAACGATTTTCCGGCACTGCAGCCGCGCGTTTGCAATGTTATATGATATAGTATAACATCACAACAGGTGATGAGGTCAGATAGTCAAACAGGCACCGGCCGCTCCGCCACTTCTGAGGATGGTTGAGAGGATATGATTATGAGCTATGTTTCCGTTTACGAGAACAAGACACCGCGTTCCAAAGGTGTGGTGCTGGCCGGCGCCGTTCACGCGGTGATTATTGCTGCTGTGATTGCGATGCCCGGGATCGAGGTTCCGGAGATATTGAACGGGCCGTTTGTCGCAACGCATGTGCCAAACCCACCGCCGCCCGACCCGGTGATCGAAGACAAAAAACCGGAAGTCAAAGCGGTGCCGCAAACGCGGCAAAGAGCACCGGATCGGTCGATTGTCGATTTGCCTTCGGACCCGGTGGTTCCCGTCAACAATTATGGAGAGGTCGAAATCAAGACCGGGTCGGGTGGAACCGGAGATGCCATCTCCTTTGAACCTATCAAGATCATACCCGATCCTGTCATGGTCCCCGCGCGCCTCAATACACGCCATGCAGACGAGTTCCAGCCCACCTACCCGGTCGGTCAATTGCGGCTCGAACGGGAGGGCGAGGTCAGCGTCCGGGTGCTGGTTGGCACCGATGGCCGCGTGAAGCGCATTGAACTGATCGATTCGCCGCACGTGGATTTCTGGTCCGCAACGCGCAAACAGGCGCTGAAAAAATGGCGCTTCACAGCTGCGACCAAAGACGGGAAGCCGATTGAAAGCTGGATGACATTAAAAGTCCGCTTTGAAATCAACAACTGATCGCTGTCCCGGATGGCCGGGCTGAATTTTACCGATCAATTTTTGCGGGAAAGGCTGGTCATCCGCGCATATCGTGACTATTTGGGGGAAATGGGCCTGATAAAAGATGCATCTTTAACCGGCGGCTTTGGCGACCTGATCGCCTTTGTCCGCCAGAATGAACCGGGGGAGCGTTTGCTCCCGGCAGTACTGGCAATTGCCTGCACGACGTTCATTCTTTTCCTTTTCTGGCTCGATCCCAAGGTAAACACTTATACTTATGTGCCAGCAGAAGTCATTTATGTCGAAAACTGGACGGTTGACCGGACCGATGAAGAAATTTTGCAGGATCGCTGGCAAATCCAGTGTTTGAAGGACAAACTGGAATTGAAGCGACGCAATGCAGTGAAAGAACTGGGCCGGATGTCCGGCATGGATGTTGACGAAATTGAACGCGAAGCCATCGCGGCCCGTCTGGCGCGCGGCGAGGTAGAGGTGGAACGGCCTGCCGGATTAGAATGTTGAATCCTCCCGGCGACGCACAATTCATGGCTGCAGCACTGGCGTTGTCGGAACGGGGGCGCGGCCGGACCGGTGCCAATCCCAATGTCGGTTGTGTCATTGTCAAGCAAGGCGTCATTATTGGTCGCGGCTGGACCCAGCCGGGCGGACGACCGCATGCCGAAGAAATGGCGCTGGCTCAGGCCGGGTCGTCTGCCAAGGGCTCGGACATCTATGTGACGATGGAACCCTGCGCCCATAAAAGCAGCCGGGGCCCGACCTGCAGCAATGCGATCATCGACGCAAAACCCAAGCGGGTGATTGTCGCGACCCTCGATGCGGATGAACGCACAAGGCGTCGAGGGATTGACCGGCTGGGTGATGCGGGCATAACTGTGTCGGTCGGCATCCGCGAACCCGAGGCGCGCAGCGCGATGGCCGGCTTCCTGTGCCGCGTCGAAAAAGCGCGTCCCTTTGTCACCCTCAAACTCGCGATGTCGCTGGATGGTTGTATTGCTATGGCCGATGGCACCAGCCAATGGATCACCGGCGAACGGGCCCGGGCGCACGCCCATCTCGAGCGCGCGCGCAGCGATGCGATTCTGGTGGGAGCGGGCACGGCCAGAACGGACAGGCCCGGGCTCGATGTCCGGCTGGATGGATTGACCGACCGTTCGCCGCAACCGGTCATTCTCGGCAATGATCCCGAAACGCCGGATCATTGGTTGCAAATTGCCGGACCCGACGCGATCGCCAATCTCGTCGATATCAACTGGCTGCTCGTTGAAGGCGGTGCAAAGACGGCTGCGTCTTTCCTGGCAGCGGGTCTGGTTGACCGGCTGTTGCTCTATCGTGCGCCGATCATCATCGGCGGCGGACTTGCCGGCATTGGCGACATCGGTCTTGAAAAGCTCGGTGATGCGCATGGCCAGTGGCGGCGCACCGACCAGCGCGAACTGGGGCAGGATGTGCTTGAGATATATGAACGCGCCGCCTAGGTTCCGATCAGCATATAGCAAATAGGATCGCCCATGTTCACAGGCATAGTTTCAGATATCGGGACCATAGATTCGCTCGATCAGCGCGGCGATCTCCGCGCCAAAATCACCTGTAGCTACGCCATGGACAGCGTCGATCTGGGGGCTTCGATCGCTTGTTCGGGCATATGCCTGACGGTGGTCGACAAAGGGCCCGACTGGTTTGCGGTTGATATATCCAGCGAGACACTCTCTTGCACCGCGCAAGGACAGTTTACCGCCGGACGCCGGATCAATCTGGAGCGCGCGCTGAAGGTCGGCGATGAACTGGGCGGCCATATTGTAACCGGTCATGTCGATGGCGTCGGCGAAGTGGTTTCCACCACGCCCGCCGGGGATTCCCGGGAGGTTGTCATCCGGGTATCGAAAGATCTGGCGCCCTTCATTGCCGCCAAGGGATCAATCACGGTCGACGGCGTCTCGCTCACCGTGAATGCGATCACCGACGATGAAAAGGGCGCGCTGTTCACGCTCAATATCATTCCCCATACCGCGCAGGTGACCACGCTAGGAGAACTGGAGCCCGGTCGTGCGGTCAATCTGGAGATTGACATATTGGCGCGCTATCTGGCGCGGATGGAAAAGGTGCGGTCGGCGACCTGATCTGGAGACAGTTGACCGGTAAACGGTCAAGCAATCAGCTGGTCAGAATGGCAGCCACTGCTGCTTCTTGCTGAACTTCATATAGCCGACATTCGCCCCGAGCCGCAGGCCCGCTCCGAGCCGCACCGGGATCAGGACCTTGTCGCCGCTGCGCAGATAGCTGACGTGAAAGCCGCCGATGAAATAGGCCGCGCCTTCGCCGGCCGGGAACCGCTGATACAGGTCTTCGCTGTCATAGAGATTGTAGACCAGGACAAAGGTATTGGCTGCATTTCCGCCAAAATCAAAGCCAATTGACGGCCCTGTCCAATAGACCGGACGCTCGCCTTCGATCTTGTGGAAAAGCTTGCCGGAACCGTAGCGCAGCCCGACAACGAATGCCCCGCTGGCTTCGCGACCGGCGATATAGGCGTTTGGCCGGCCCTGTTTCTTGAGAATATCCTCGATGACTTCGGCCAGGCCCTTCGCGCCTTTGCCGAATACGCCTTCCGCCGCTCCGATCAGATCATCGTCCTGGTAGGTGGTGTCATCTGCGACTGCGGTGGGAACAGCGCCATTCGCTTGACTGCCGGTTTGAGCGGCGCCGGTTGCCGAGCCCGCAGGTGCAAGAATATCCGCATTGATATCGCTGTCGACCGGTGCGTCCTCGACCATCGTGGGGCCTGAAGCGCTGGATTCGAAATTGCCGTCATAGTCGGGCGCTGCCAGATCCGCATCGATCACGTCATTGGGATCGACGGTTTCAACCTGAGCAAAAGCGGGCGACGCCACCGGTGCAATGGCAAGGGCCACAACAGCAAACAGGCCCAAAGATTTCTTCACACACAACGGTAACATGGGTAAACTCCTTCCCATTACCAGCCACCAAGGGCTCTCGGCTGTTGGACATGACCGCGCAATGAACGGACGACGAAATGAGTCGATTCTGCGGCAGTGCGAGTTCCTTCGCCAGGATTGGGAGATTTTCCAGTCTGTGGGCGGGTTTTCAAGCGGTCCACTTTACCCGTTGCAGCCAGATGAATGCTTGGTTATAGCGCGACGCTTAGCCAAACCATGAGGACACGTGGGTGAGCGGCTGAAACCACCTCCCTGCTAAGGAGGCAAGGGCCTCACGGTCCTTCGAGGGTTCGAATCCCTCCGTGTCCTCCATTTGCTTTTCCAGCCAAATCCTCTACCGTCCAGAAACGCTTGAAAATCTAAGTTTTTTCAGCGATTTCTTATAGATTCCGTCCAGTCCGATCCGAGCTCATCCAGAGCAAAATAGGGGTATATTGGGGGTAAGGGTCTACCAAAAAGGGGGTATAAAAATGCTGACGGACAAAGCGGTAAGAGCTGCGGTTGCAAAGGAAAAGCCGTATAAAATAAGCGATGGAAACAGCCTGTCCCTTCATGTTTCTAAAAAAGGGCGCAAGACGTGGCGGTTCAAGTTCCGATTCGAGAAAAAGGAACAATTGCTGATACTAGGGACCTATCCCGATATATCCTTGGCCGACGCCCGAGAAAGGCGCAACGAAGCGCGTAAATTGCTGCGCGCAGGTCGTGATCCGCGACATTCGTTTATTCGCTTGCAACTGGTCGGCGATACGACCGGCTCCAAAAGCTTCGAGGCGCTGGCTCGTGAATGGTATGATCTCAGGCAGCCGCGTTGGAAGCCTATCCACGCCAAAGATGTCATTAGAAGTCTCGAACGAGATATATTTCCTATACTGGGTCCGATGCCGCTCACTGAAATTGATGAGCAACTATTGCTGGTCGTATTGCGAAAGGTCGAAAACCGCGGAGCGATCGAGACAGCCCACCGGCTTAGGCAAAGGATAAACGCAGTGTTTGTCTATGCCCGGTCGATAGGCATCAAGGTAGATAACCCTGCAACCCATATTGGTCAGGCGCTGCAACCGGTGCCCCCATCACGCAAATTTCCGGCAATTCTTTCAGTGGATGGTATACGCAAGTTGATGTCTGACACAGATCAGGCTGGCGCTTCTCCCATCACAAGATTGGGCGCGCGGTTTCTGGCACTCACCTGTCAAAGACCGGGTATGGTGAGGCAACTGGAATGGCACGACGTCAGCGGAATTGATTGGGGTAATGCTGATGCGGACATCTCGGAGGCTTTGTGGACCGTTCCAGCAGCGAAGCTAAAAATGGAACTGAAGCTGCGAGTGAATGCCGAATATGATCACAGTGTTCCGCTTGCACCGCAGGCTGTTGAGACGCTGCGGGCAGTAAGGTGGCTCACCGGACGCGATCAATATGTGTTTCCGAATTCACTATCCGGTTTAAAGCCAATGAGCGAAAATGCGATTGGCTTTCTTTATAACCGGGAGGGGTATCAAGGAAAGCATGTGCCTCATGGTTGGCGCAGCAGCTTCTCTACCATCATGAACGAATTGGCTGAACGGGAACTGGGTCAGGACGCACGGTTGCTAGCTGACCGGTTCATCATCGATTTGATGCTTGCCCACACGCCATCAGGAATGTCAGCGACCGAGCTTGTCTATAATAGAGCTCGATACATGGCACGAAGAAGAGAAATAGCCGGAATTTGGGCTGATATGATTATGGAAGGTGCCGTGCCTTCAAGTGAGATTATCAATAGTCCCCGGCGCTAACAGCGAGATTAGGCTTGCCGCTTATTGTAATTTTCCTCGATCCATTGCACGATTTCGGATTCCAGCCAAAAGGATCCACCGCCGATTTTCGTTTGTTCGGGAAATGTTTTCTGGTCAATTTTGCTATATATCGATGACCTGCTGAGGCTGACCATATTCTTAACGGCAGGCAGCTTGAGCAATTTCGGCCCAACGCCTGGCGGATCGTTTGATATGGTTTGGTTTGAGTTTGAGTTTGGGTTTGGGTTGCTGTCACCATGCTGGTCCATCGGGGCATTTTCTGCAGACAGCTTTCGATCATGACCAAACGGATCAAAAATCTTATCGACATCCTCCACACCAAAGGCTTCAGGACGCATCAAATTTCCGGCCCATGCTTTAAACTGTTCCTCACCAACAAATA